>DATKRO010000058.1:0-115594 GCA_035532115.1 Caulobacteraceae bacterium
AGGGCGATCCGGGGCCGGACCCGCCGCTTCCAAGACGAATTCCAGCCTGGCCGCGGCCCGTCCGGCCCCGGCTCGCGCTTCGCTTGGCCGGGGTGACGGCGATGATGAGCGTCTCGTCAGCCCGAACTCTTTGCCGTCGGCGAGCACGGGCGGGACCGGCTCCTGGCGGCTAGAGCGCCTTGACGATGCCCTCGACCATCTTCTTGGCGTCGGAGAACAGCATCATGGTGTTGTCGCGGAAGAAGAGTTCGTTCTCGACGCCGGCGTAGCCCGAGCCCATGCCGCGCTTGACGAAGAGCACGGTGCGGGCCTTATCGACGTCGAGGATGGGCATGCCATAGATGGGCGAGGCCGGATCGGTCTTGGCGGCGGGATTGGTGACGTCGTTGGCGCCGATGACGAAGGCCACGTCGGCGCTGGCGAACTCGGAATTGATGTCGTCGAGTTCGAACACCTCGTCATAGGGCACGTTGGCCTCGGCCAGCAGCACGTTCATGTGCCCCGGCATCCGCCCGGCGACCGGATGGATGGCGTACTTCACCTCCACGCCGCCGGCCTTCAGCTTGTCGGCCATCTCGCGCAGCGCGTGCTGGGCCTGGGCGACGGCCATGCCGTAGCCGGGGACGATGATTACCTTGGAGGCGTTCTTCATGATGAAGGCCGCATCGTCGGCCGAGCCCTGCTTGACCGGCCGCGTCTCCACCTTGCCGGCGGCGGTCGCCGTCTCGCCGCCGAACCCGCCCAGGATCACCGAGACGAAGGAACGGTTCATCCCCTTGCACATGATGTAGCTGAGGATCGCGCCGGAGGAGCCGACGAGGGCGCCGGTGATGACGAGGGTGGTGTTGGCGAGGGTGAAGCCGAGCGCGGCCGCGGCCCAGCCGGAGTAGCTGTTCAGCATCGAGATCACCACCGGCATGTCGGCGCCGCCGATGGGGATGATCAGGGTGACGCCGGCGACGGTCGCCAGGGCCGCGACCGCCCAGAACGCCCATTTCGCGTCGCCGCCGCTCGCCACCAGCACCACGATCAGGGCGACGACGGCCACTGCGAGGGCGATGTTGAGGAGGTGGCGCCCCGGCAGCAGGATCGGCGCGCCCGACATGTTGCCGTTGAGCTTGGCGAAGGCGATCAGCGAGCCGGTGAAGGTCACCTCGCCGATCGCCAAGCCGATGGCGAGCTCGATCAGGCTTTCGAGCTTGACGTGCGCGCCGTCGGCGATGCCGTAGGCCGCCGGCGCATAGATGGCCGCGGTGGCGACGAAGCAGGCGGCCAGACCCACCAGCGAGTGGAAGGCGGCCACGAGCTGCGGCATGGCGGTCATGTGGACGCGCCGCGCGATCACCGCGCCCGCGCCGCCGCCGATGACGACGCCGCCGCCGATGAGGCCGAGGGTGAGGGCGTCGAGCGCCGCTTCCTGCCACAGCGTCGCCAAGGTCACGCCCACCGCGAGCGCCATGCCCGCCATCCCCAGGACGTTGCCGCGACGGCTGGTCTTGGGGCTGGAGAGCCCGCGCAGCGTCAGGATGAACAGCACCCCCGAGGCGAGATAGGCGAGCGCGGCGATGTTGGCGTTCATGGCGAGCAACCCCCCAGCACTCGCTCCAGAGCGGCGATCAGCGCTGGGAAATCCTCGCGCACCGTAGAGATCATGATCTGGGGATCAATTCCCCGATAGGCGTGAATCAGCCGATTCCGCGTCCCTATTGCACCGCTCCAGGAAATGTCCGGGCAGGCCGCGCGCCCCGTCTCCGAGACCTGAGATGCGGCCTTGCCGACTATCTCCATCGCCCGCGTCACGGCATAGCGGCGCATCTTGTCAGCGGCCAGGGCCGCAGGATCGGCCGCACCAAGCAGGTCGATTGCGTCCTTTGCAAAGGACAGCATGTCGTGCAGCCGGGACCGATCGCGTTCGTCGATCATATTGAGACCAGATCGCGTTCCATGTCGGCCCGGAACGCGGGCCGCAGGCACTTGCGATCGACGAGATCGACCGGCGCCCCCAACTGGGCCCCGAGTTCGGCCTCGAGTTCTCCGATCCGAAAATAGGTCGTGTGACCCACCACGTTGATCAGGACATCGACGTCGCTGGACTCGTGCGCTTCGCCGCGCGCCGTGGACCCGACGACGCCGACGAACTCGACCCCATAGCGATCCCGAGCCTCCGCCCTTCGCTGGCGGAGGCATTCGAGGACCCGGTCGAGGCGAGCGAGTCGGGTCATGGCGATGGCGGCCGGATTGGCCGGAGGTCTCTGGGCTGGTTCATTTCGGCCGCTCCTTGCGCCGGTACATCGAGAGCATGCGCTGGGTGACCAGGAAGCCGCCGAAGATGTTGACCGAGGCCAGCAGCACCGCGGCGGCGCCGACGCCCTTGGAGAACAGCACCTGGCGGACCGCGCCATGCGCCGGCGCGGACGCGGCCAGCAGGGCGCCGACCACGATCACCGAGGAGACGGCGTTGGTCACGCTCATCAGCGGGGTGTGCAGGGCCGGGGTGACGCTCCAGACCACGTAATAGCCGACGAAGATCGCCAGCACGAAGATGGCGACGCGGTAGATGGTGGGATCGATGGCCTGCATGGCGGCGAACCTGCCTTTCCCGTTCAGGCGGCCCTGAGGGCCGGATGCACCACCGCGCCGCCCCGGGCCACCAGGGCCGCGGCGACGATCTCGTCGTCGAAATCGGGCGCGAGCTGGCCATCCTTCATCAGGAGGCCGGCGAAGGCCGTGAGATTGCGCGCATAGAGCGCCGAGGCGTCGGTGGCGATGCGGCTCGCGAGGTTGGCGATGCCGAGAATGCGGACGCCGCCGCGCTCGACGACCTCGCCGGCGCGGGCGCCGGCGACATTGCCGCCCTGCTCCACCGCCAGATCCACCAGCACCGAGCCGGGCTTCATCGAGGCGACGTGCTCGGCGCTGACCAGTTTCGGGGCGGCCCGGCCGGGAATGAGGGCGGTGGTGACGACGATGTCCTGCTTTTTGATGTGATCGGCGACCAGGGCGGCCTGCCTTGCCTGATAGTCGGCGCTCATCTCCCTGGCGTAGCCCGCGGCGGTCTCGGCGGCGCGAAACTCGTCGTCCTCGACGGCGACGAACCTGGCCCCCAGGCTCTCGACCTGCTCCTTGGCGGCGGCCCTGACGTCGGTGGCGGTGACCACGGCGCCCAGCCGGCGCGCGGTGGCGATGGCCTGCAGCCCGGCGACGCCAGCGCCCATGACGAACACCTTGGCCGGCGCGATCGTGCCCGCCGCCGTCATCATCATCGGCAGCGCCCGGCCAAACGCCGCCGCCGCTTCGATCACCGCGCGATAGCCGGCGAGATTGGCCTGGCTGGAGAGCGCGTCCATCGCCTGGGCGCGGGTGATCCGCGGCACCAGCTCCATCGCAAAGACCGTGGCGCCGCGGGCCGCCAGCGTCTCGGCGAGGCCCCGCTCGCGATAGGGATCGAGCAGGCCCACGACGAGGGCGCCCGGCTTCAGCTCGGCGATCTCCTCGTCCGAGGGGCCGCGAACCTTGAAGACCAGATCCGCATCCCGCAGCGCCGCGGCCGCGCCTTCGGCGATGCGGGCGCCGGCCGCCGCGTAGGCGGCGTCGGGCGCCGCCGCGGCGAGCCCGGCGCCCGCCTCCACCACCACGTCCAGGCCCAGAGCCGCGAGCTTGCCCGCCGAATCGGGCGTGACCGCGACGCGGGCCTCGCCGGCGCGGCGTTCCTTGGTGACGGCGAGGACGGGCATCGGGCGGGCGAGTCCCAACTGCGGCTTCGAATCGGAGGCCGATGGCAGGCGGCGACGTTAGGACCTGAACTCCAGGCGAAGTCCAGAGCGCCGGCTAGTGCGACGGGCCGGGCTTGGAGCGCAGGAAGTAGATGCCCAGAGAAAGGATGATCAGGCCGGCGATCAGGCCGGGAAAGAACCCTGCCCCGGCGCAGAACCAGAGCACCAGCATGGTCAGGAAGGCGGCGAGGCCGAGCGAGCCCCATTTGGCCATGCCGCCGAAGGCGTGGAAGGTCGCCAATTGCTCGGCGATGTCCTGATCGCCTTGACGGTATTCCTGGGCGGCCTCGTTCATGGGCGGGTCGGCTCCTCGAAGGAATGGATTGGGCGCAGCCGGGTGCTACACGAAGCCGCCCGCCGGCTCAAGTTCGTCGCGGTCGGGCGTTCAGCCAGGCGGCCAGACGGCGAGCAGCGAGCGAAGCGCCGCCACCAGCGCCAGCGGCTGGTCGACCATGATGTGGTGCTCGGAATCCGGAATGGCGATCGAGGGGACCCCTGGTGGGACGAACTGGCTGTGCTGGCCCATCTCGCGCCGCAGCATGATCGCCGAACGGTCGCCGACGATCTGGGCCAGCGGCGCCGTCGACTTGCGCGCCACGGCCGCCATCGGGCCGCGGTCGAGCTTGGCCCAGAGGAACGGGTCGAACTTCCAGGTCCAGCCTTCGCCGCCGCCGTCGGGCATCGGGGCGCGCTTCAGCGAGCGGCGGGCGATGAAGTCGGCGATGAAGAGGTTGCCGGGCCGCTGCGGCGGCATGAAGCGAAAGCGGGTCAGCGCCTCCTCCAGGGTCGCATAGACGCGGTTGGGGCGGGTGCGGTGCGGCGGTCCGCGGTGAGGGAAACGCTCGCCGCGCGCCTCGGCTTCGCGCCGCCAAGCCTCTTCCTGCTCGCGCGTCGGCGGGCCGCCGAAGCCGGTATCGACGAGCACCGCGGCGCGCATCCGTTCCGGATAGGCGCCAGCCGAATAGAACACCTGCGAGCCGCCGAAGGAATGGCCGATGTAGATCGGCTTGACCGCGGCTTCGTAGAGCCCGGCCGCCGTGGCGCAGGCGAAGATCTCGGCGGCGAAGCCTTCGAAGGTGTAGGTCTCGCGCCAGTCGGAATCGCCCATCCCGGAGAGCGACAGCGACGCCACCCGGTACTGGTCGGCCAGAAAGGGCGCGATGAAGCTCCACCAGTCGGCGTGGGCGCTGTTGCCGTGGACGAAGACGAGGCCGGGCCTGCCGATCTCGCCCCAGGTCAGGAGTTCGATCATCGCCCCCTCGACCGCGATCATCCGCCGCTCCGGCGCCTGGCCGATCGCCCAGCCGAACCATTCCGGCGCCGGCGGCGCAGCCCCGGCGAACGGCGCCAGGGGCGAGGCGACTTCCGGCGGCAGGTCCGGCTGCAGGCGCACCGGCTCGTCGTCGTCCAGCTTCTCGTCGAGTTCGGGTTCGAGGTTCGCGCGTCGGTCGTCGGCCATGCGCCTGACTAACGGGCGTTTGAAAAATGGCAAGCGAAGCCTTGCCGCGGACCGCGACGACATCGCCGCGGCCGGCTAGTTGCCGGAGACGCTGTCGACCTTGCCGAACATCGCCTCGAGCTTGTCCAGCACATAGGCCGGCAGGCGCGGGGCGAGGATGGATTCGATGTTGGCGCGCAGGTGCTCCGGATCGCCGGTGCCGGTGAGCACCACCTGGGCGCCGGGCTCGTGGCGGCAGAAGCGGTAGGCGGCCTCCACCACCGAGGGCGAGCCGGGCGCGTTCCTGAGGAAGCCGAGCGGCCGCTCGGAATCGACCTGGCCGCGATCCACCTCGCCGCGCGCCACCAGCTCGGCGACGGCCTTCCTGAGCTGGTCGGAATGGCTGAGCGTCTCGCGCACCGCGAACATGATCAGCGTGCCGACGTCGTGCGCCTGGGTGAGCGGAAAGACGCGGCGCCGGGCCGACGGATTGAGCAGGTTGAACCCCACCATGACCACGTCGAAGAGATCGTCGGGCAGGGCCTCGGCCAGCATGGCGTGGCCGGTGTCGGCGCCGAAGTGCTCGGAGGCGCCGATGAAGCGGAGCTTGCCGGCCTGGCGCTGCCGCTCCAGCTCCGGAACCAGCACCTCCCTGGCGTGCGGATACTGGTCCTGCGTCAGGCCGTGCAGGAAGAAGAGGTCGACATGGTCGGTGGCCAGGCGGCGCAGGCTCTCTTCCAGCAGCTCGGCGAGCTGGCCGGCGCCGATCAGCTCGCCGCGCCGTCCCACCGCCGCCTTGGTCGAGATCACCACCTGGTCGCGGCGGCCGCGCACCCCGATCCCGACCGCCTCCTCGGTGCCGTAGGCGCGCGCGGTGTCGATGAGGGTGACGCCGAGATCGAGCGCCTGGCGCACCACGTCGGCGCCATGGTGGACGTCGCGGCCCTTGGCCATGCCGAGCCGGCTGTGGCCGCCGCAGCCCAGCCCCGCGACGCTGACCTCCAGCCCGGTGCGGCCAAGTCTCATGGTCTGCATGGCGCGGCGCCTCCGGTGCGGGCGAGGCTCAGGCCGGCTGCAGCTGGCGCCGGACCAGGCGGGCGAAGTCGTCCATCAGCGAGAGCGAGATCGATCCCGGCGTGAAACGGTGCTCGCCGATCTGGGAGACCGGCGTCACCTCGGCGGCGGTGCCGGTGATGAAGCACTCGGAAAAGCCGGGCAGTTCGTGCGGGGCGATGTGGCGTTCGACCACCTCCAGGCCCTTGGCGCGGGCGAGCGCGATCACCGACCTGCGGGTGATGCCGTCGAGGAAGCAGTCGGGCGTCGGCGTGTGGATCACGCCGTCGCGGACGAAGAAGGCGTTGGCGCCGGTGGCCTCGGCGAGGAAGCCGCGCCAGTCGAGCATCATGGCGTCGGCATAGCCCTCGCGCTCGGCGATATGCTTGGAGATGGTGCAGATCATGTAGAGGCCGGCCGCCTTCGAGCCGGTGGGCGCCGTCTGCGGCGAGGGCCGCGCGTATTTCGCCCAGGCGAGGCGGATGCCCCTCGCCTTCTCCTCCGGCTTGAAATAGCTCGGCCAGTCCCAGGCGGCGATGGCCAGATGGATCCTGGAATCGTGCGCCGAGACGCCGATGGTTTCCGAGCCGCGCCAGGCGATCGGCCGCACGTAGCAGTCGCGCAGAGCGTTCCTCGCACAGGTCGCCTTGCACGCCTCGTCGATCTGGGCCACCGTGAACGGGATCTCGAAGTCGAGGATCTCGGCCGACTTGACGAGGCGCTCGGTATGCTCGGTCAGCTTGAAGATCTCGCCGCCGTACATCCGCTCGCCTTCGAACACCGCCGAGGCGTAGTGGAGGCCGTGGGTCAATACATGCACCTTCGCTTCGCGCCAGGGCGTGAACTGGCCGTCCAGCCAGATCCATCCGTCGCGGTCGTCGAAGGGAACCAGTGACATTGGAACGCGCGCCTCCTCGCCGCGGACGAGCGACCTTAAAGCCCGCCGCGCCGGGCGGGTCAAACGAAACGCCCGCGCGCCCGTGAGCGCCAGCGCCATGCAGCGCGCCAACGCGGCGCTCAGGCACCTCCTCATCGTCGACGACGACGACCGCATCCGCAGTCTCCTGAAGGAATATCTGGCGAGAGCCGGTTTCCGCGTCTCGGCGGCGGCGGACGCCGGCGCGGCGCGGCGGCTGCTGGCCCAGCTCAGCTTCGACCTGCTGGTGCTCGACGTGATGATGCCGGGCGAGGACGGCTTCTCCTTCGCCCGCTGGCTGCGCGCCCGCGCCGGCGAAGCCGGCCGCACCCCGGTGCTGATCCTCACCGCCCGCGGCCTGCCCGACGACCGCATCGAGGGGCTGGCGCTGGGCGCCGACGACTATCTGCCCAAGCCGTTCGAGCCCAAGGAGCTGGTGCTGCGCATCGAGGCGATCCTGCGGCGGGCCAAGCCGCGGCCCTGGAGCGACGGACCCATCCAGCTCGGCCGCTGCAGCTTCGACGTCGCCAGGGGCGAACTCTGGCGCGCCGGCGCGCCGGTGCGCCTGACCGAGGCCGAGGTGCAGCTGCTGCGCCAGCTCGCCGGCGCGCCGCACGCGGCGGTGGAGCGCTTCGAACTGGCGCGCCACAGCGCCGAGGCCGCCGGCCGCGCGGTGGACATCCAGGTGACGCGGCTGCGCCGCAAGATCGAGGACGATCCCAAGAACCCGCGCTACCTGCAGACGGTGCGCGGGGTGGGCTACATGCTGGCGCCGGACGGATGAAGCTCCAGGCCCCCGTCGTCGCGCGCGCCATCAAGCGGCGCATCCCCACCACCCTCTTCGGCCGCAGCCTGCTGATCATCGTGCTCCCGGTGGCGATCATGCAGATCGCCGTGACCTGGATCTTCTTCGACGCCTACTGGCAGCGGGTGAACGGCCATCTCACCGACGGCCTCGCCGGCGAGATCGCCTGGGTGCTGCAGGACTACCACGACAATCCGACGCCGGCGGGCCTGAAGCGCCTCTCGGACCGCACCGAGGAGACGCTCGACCTCTCGGTCACCCTGCAGCCGGACGGGCGCCTGCCCACGGGCAAGCACTTCGCCCTCTTCGGCATCGACCGGGCCATGCAGCGCGCCCTCTCCGAGCGGCTGGACGCGCCCTTCTGGTTCGACACCACCCGCTATCCCGCCTATGTCGACATCCGCGTCCAGGTGAGCGGCGGCGTCCTCAGGATCATCGCGCCGCGCGATCGCGCCTTCGCCGCGCAGGGCTACATCTTCATCTTCTGGTTGACCCTGGCGACGGTGCTGCTGACCACCGTGGCCGTGCTCTTCATCCGCAACCAGGTGAGGGCCATCGAGCGCCTCGCCGCCGCGGCGGAAGCCTTCGGCAAGGGCGAGGACGTGCCGTTCCGCCCGCACGGGGCCAAGGAGGTGCGCCAGGCCGCCAGGGCGTTCCTGGCCATGCGCACCCGCATCCAGCGCTACGTCGACCAGCGCACCACCATGCTGGCCTCGGTGAGCCACGACCTGCGCACGCCGCTGACCCGGCTGAAGCTGGAGCTTGCGCTGGCCGAATCCAGCGCCCGGGTCGAGGCGATGAAGCGCGACCTGGCCGAAATGGAGCACATGATCGACGAGTACCTGGATTTCGCCCGCGCCGAGGGCGGCGAGGCGGTCGAGCGGGTCGAGCTGGCGCCGCTGCTGGAGAGCCTGCGCGAGGGCGCCGCGCGCGCCGGCGCCGCCGTCCGCGTCGCCGCCGATCCCGGCCTCGCCGCCAAGGCGCGGCCCAATGCGCTGAAGCGGGCGCTCTCCAACCTCGTCATGAACGCCGCCGCCCATGCCGGCCGCGTCGAGGTCGGCGCCCGCGCCACGCCCGCCGGCGGCGTGGAAATCCTCGTCGACGACGACGGCCCCGGCATCGCGCCCGAACGCTTCGAGGACGCCTTCGCCCCGTTCGTGCGCCTCGACGATGCCCGCAACCAGAACGGCAAGGGCGTCGGTCTCGGCCTCGCCATCGCCCGCGACGTCGCCCGCGGGCACGGCGGCGAAGTCACCCTCGACCGCTCGCCGCTGGGCGGGCTGAGGGCGGTGCTGCGGCTGCCGGGGTGAAGGGAACGACCGCCTCGAGCGCATCCGGCGGAAGGGCGCGGAGCGGGCGGGTCCATTAGGTGCAGCGTCATCACCGACACGAGCCAAACGAGCCATGCCGTGCCGGGGGCCTGCGGGCTGCTACGTAGTAGAGTGCACTGTCACCCTAAACCTCTCAGAACCCCACGCCGATCCGTCTCACCCGTGCGCGCATCTGCTTCAGGCGCTTGTCGATCTCGGCCATGGTGCGGTTCAGGGCGCCCTCGTCGGCGCGCCAGACCTGGACGATGCGGGCCCAGACCGCGGTCATGGCGGCCAGGCGCGGCGGCGTCGCCGGGACGCCGGCGGCCTCCAGGATGGCGCGCGCGGTGAACGGCAGGTGAGCGGCGAGCGCCGCCAGGCCCTCGCCGCGCGCCATGGAGACGAGGGCGGCGCGCTGGGCCTGCATGGCTTCGATCCGCGCCATGGCCGCATCGAAGAGGCGGTCGTGGACGTCGTCCGACGCGTTCGCCGCCGTCGCCAGCGCGGCCCGGTCGAAGCGGCGCGAGAGCCTCAGGACCAGCCGCGTCTTGCTGGGCGCCGCCGCATAGAGGTCGGCCAGCGCCACCCCGGCGCGTTCGGCCACGTCGCGCAGGGAAACCTCGCGCCAGGGCCGTTCGGCGGCGAGCGCCAGCGCCGCTTCGCCCGCCGCATCCAGGACATCGTCGCTCATGCCCAAGGATGTGGCGTTGCGGGCGCCGCGCGTAAAGCCTCGATCGTGCTATCCGCCGAGTTCGCGCGAGCGGCGGGCGGCGGCGGCGACGGCCTGGTGCAGCAGTTCGGGCAAGCCATGCGGCCCGGTGAGCACGCGCAGCGCCGCCTCGGTCGTGCCGCCGGGCGAGGCGACCTTGCGGCGCAGTTCGCCCGGACCCTCGCCGCTCTCGGCCATCAGCGCGGCGGCGCCCGCCATGGTGGAGCGGGCGAGCCTGTTGGCCGTCTCGGCCGGCAGGCCGGCCGCGGCGCCCGCCGCCTCCAGCGCTTCGACGAAGGCGTAGAGATAGGCGGGCGCCGAGCCGCAGACGGCGGTGGCGGCGTGCAGCAGGTCCTCGTCGTCGAGATCGACCACGGCGCCCAGCGGTTCGAACAGGGCGTGGGCGCGCGCCCTGGCTCCCGCGTCGGCAGCGAAGACGCCTGCCGTGCCGCGCCCGATCGCCGCGGCCGTGGTCGGCATCACCCGGGCGACGGCGCGCCCGCCCAAGGCGCGGGCGAGATCGGCGCAGCGCACGCCGGCCGCCACCGAGACCACGACGGCGTCCCGGGCGAGATGCGGCTCGACCGCCGCCACGGCCGCGCGCCAGACCTGCGGCTTTACCGCGACCACCAGGGTGCGGGCGGCGCTCAGCGCCGCATCGCCCGGATTGAGCCGGGCGCCCGAGGCCAGCGCCTCGGCGCCGGGGGCGGGATCGCGGATGAAGAGATCGGCCGCATCGAGGGCGCCGGCGCGCCGCCAGCCGGCGATCAGCGCGCCGCCCATGCTGCCCGCCCCGAGGACGAGGACGGGGGTGGCCGCACCGTCCACGAGGCTCACGCCTCGCCGACGGTCTCGAACATGCAGGCCGCCATGGAATCCTGCGGCGACTTGCCCGAGCCGATGAGGAAATCGAACGCCGGATAGAAGCGGTCCGCCGCCTCCATGGCCGCATCGATCATCGACGCCGCCTGGGCCAGGGTCGGACGCTCGCCCTCGGGCAGAGCCATGGCGTGGCGGAACACCACTTCGCCGTCGTCGGTCCAGATCTCGAAATGGCCGACCCAGACCCGCTGGTTGACCAGGTTGGCCAGTTCGCAGGCCGCCGCGCGCCGGCTCCGCTCGGCCTGGCGGTCGATGGCCAGGCAAAGCTGCAGGCAATCGGCCTCGGGGCGCCAGGCGAACCAGAGTTCGTAGTCCTTCCAGTCGCCGGCCAGGGTGAAGGCCAGGTCTCCATCCTCGGTGCGCTCGAAAGCGAGATTCTCGGCGTTCAGCACGCGCTCGACCACGTCCAACGGGTCGAGGGCGATCATCACGTCGTCTTCTTCCGGATGGGTTTCCATGGGGCCTCGGTTTCAAGCGAGCCGGGCGGATAACACGCGCCGGACGCCAAGCCTAATCTGCTTCGCCAGGTTGGTCGCAAGCCGCTTCTTGCGGGACGCGAACATGAAGGTTCAGGCCCCGCCGGCCCGCTTCAGGGTCTCGATCTCGGCCCGCAGGGAGGCGACCTCGGTCTTCAGCGCCTCGAACTCGTCCTTGCGGACCAAGTCGAGTTCGGCGACCAGGCGATCGGCGCTCGAGCGCAGCGCCGCCTTGGCCTCCTCGGCCGCCGCCTGGGCCAGCCCGACGGCGGCGTTCGCGCCCTTGGCGAGCTCGTCCAGGAACGGATTTTGGCTCTGCATGGCCCTCCTATATGGGAAACAGGGGGTGAATGCGAAGGCCTTGTCCGCTACCCATCGCCGCGTCGCGACCTCGAGGGAGTCTCTAATTGGCGCTGCAGTTCCCCGACTTCGACCCGGCGATCTTCACCATCCCGGCGGTCCACCTGGGGTCGGTCGGCCTCGGCCCCTTCCCGATCCGCTGGTACGCGCTCGCCTATATCGCCGGCATCCTGATCGGCTGGCGCTATTGCGTGGCCCTGGTGACCAACAAGAAGATCTGGGACGGGCGGGCGCCGACGGCGAGCCCGGTGCAGGTCGACGACCTCGTCCTTTGGCTGACGCTGGCGATCATCCTGGGCGGACGCATCGGCTACGTGCTCTTCTACATGCTGGTGAACCCCGGGCAGAGGGCCGACTTCCTGGCCCATCCCATCGAGGCCATCCAGATCTGGAACGGCGGCATGAGCTTCCACGGCGCGGTGATCGCCGTGGCGCTGGTGCTCGTCGCCTTTGCGCGGCGCAACCGCATCGGGCTTCTGGCGCTCGCCGATCTGGTGGCGCCTTGCGAGCCGATCGGCCAGTTCTTCGGCCGCATCGCCAACTTCATCAACGGCGAGCTCTGGGGCCGGCCGACCAGCCTGCCCTGGGGCATGATCTTCTGCAACAAGCGCATCGCGGCGCAGTTTCCAGGCGGGGTCTGTCCCGCCTACCTGCTCGTGCCGCGCCACCCGAGCCAGCTCTACGAGGCGGCGCTGGAAGGCGTGCTGCTCTTCCTGGTGCTGCGCTGGGCGACGCACCGCGCCCATTGGCTGAAGCGGCCGGGCGCCGTCACCGGCCTGTGGCTGATCGGATATGGCCTGGTCCGGATCGCGCTCGAGAACGTGCGCAACCCGGACCTGGGCATGCCCAGCTTTCCCTTCGGGCTCACCATGGGCATGATCCTCTCCATCCCCATGGTGCTGGCCGGCGTCTTCCTGGTCTGGCGGGGGCTGCGCCAGCCGGACAAGCAGCCGCAGAAGGCGTGATGCGCGAGCCGCCAAGGCGCGCGCCCCCGAGCCTGAAGGCGCGCCTGGAGGCGCAGATCGCCCAGACCGGCCCGATCGGCGTCGACGAGTTCATGACCCGCTGCCTGCACGACCCGCGGGACGGCTATTACGCCCGGCGGCCGGCGATCGGCGCCGGCGGGGATTTCGTCACCGCGCCGGCGATCTCGCAGATGTTCGGCGAACTCGTCGGGCTGTGGCTGATCGAGGCCTGGCGGCGGATCGGGGCGCCGGCGCGGGTGATCCTCGCCGAGGCCGGCCCGGGCGACGGGACGCTGATGAGCGACATCGGGCGCGCCGCGCGCCTCTGCGGCGGCTTTGGCGCGGCGGCCCGGCCCTGGTTGATCGAGACCTCCGCGCCGCTGCGCCGGCGCCAGGGCGAACGGCTCGGCGAGGCCTGGACCCAGCTCCGCTGGGCGGGCTCGCTGGCCGAGCTGCCCACCGACGCGCCGCTGCTGCTGGTCGCCAACGAGTTCCTCGACTGCCTGCCGGCGCGGCAGTTCCAGCGCACCGAGCGAGGCTGGGCCGAGCGCATGCTGGGGCTCGACGGCGCCGGGCGGCTCGCCTTCGGCCTCGCGCCCTGGCCCGGCGCCGGCCTGCCATCCGACGCCGCCATCGGTTCGGTGATCGAGCGCTCCGCCGCCCAGGAAGCCTTCGCCGCCGGCCTCGGCGCCCGCCTCGCCGCGCAAGGGGGCGCGGCGCTGCTGGTCGACTACGGCGCGGCCGAGCCCGGCGCGGGCGACACGCTGCAGGCCCTGGGCGCGCACCGCAAGGTCGACCCCCTCGCCTCGCCCGGCCGCGCCGACGTCACCGTGCACGCCAACTTTCCCGCCGTGATCGCCGCCGCCAGAGCCGCCGGCGCCAAGGCGGCGCTGCTGCCCCAGGGCGAGCTGCTGCGCCGCCTGGGCATCGAGACGCGCGCCAAGGCGCTCGCCGAGTCCCGTCCGGACCAGGCGGGCCGGATCGGGCGTCAGCTCGAGCGGCTGACCGGCGCAGATCAGATGGGCGAACTCTTCAAGGCCGCGGCGATCTGGTCGGGCCCGGCGCCGCCGGGGTACGAAAGCGCGTGACGCTCGATTTTCCCGTGCTGACGTCCGGACTTCTCGCCACGGCCGCCGGGGTGCGCCACGGCTTCTTCACCCGGGCCGGAGGCGTCTCGCAAGGCCTCTACGCCAGCCTCAACCTCGGCCGCGGCTCCGGCGACGATCCGGCCAGCGTCGCCGAGAACCGAGCCCGCGCGGCGGCGCGCTTCGGCCTCGGCGCCGAGGCGCTCGCCATCTGCCACCAGATCCACTCGGCCGACGTGGTGATAGCCGAGGCGCCGTGGGGCGAGGCCCGGCCGCGGGGCGACGCGGTGGTCTCGGCCGCGCCGGGGGTGATCTGCGGCGCCCTGGCGGCGGACTGCGCCCCGGTGCTGATCGCCGAACCGGAGGCCCGCATCATCGCCGCCGTCCACGCCGGCTGGCGCGGGGCGCTCGCAGGCGTGGTCGAGAGCGCCGTCGCCGCCATGGCGGCCCTGGGCGCCAGCCCGGCCAGGATGATCGCCGCGGTCGGTCCCTGCATCGGGCCGGGCTCCTACGAAGTCGGCCTGGAGTTCCTGGAGCGCTTCCTCGATGCCGATCCGGGCAATGCGCGGTTCTTCGCCCCGGGCGCGGCGCCCGCCAAGCGCCGCTTCGACCTGCCCGCCTTCGTGCTGGAGCGCCTCGCCGCCGCCGGGGTCGGCGCCGGCGAATGGATCGGCTGCGACAGCTTCGCCGAGGAGGAGCGCTGCTTCTCCAACCGCCGCGCCGTCCACCGCGGCGAGGCCGACTACGGCCGCCTGCTGTCGGCGATCATGCTTGAGCCGCCGGCCTGACCCGATCCGGCCCGGCTGGTCCGCCCCTTGCTCGCCGGCGCGGCGCTGCTAGAAGCCGCTGCGGGGACGTCGCGAGGGCGGTGGGTCGATGAAGCTGCTGGCCGGCAACTCCAACCACAGCCTCGCCGCGGCGATCGCCAAGGTGCTGGACCTGCCGCTGACCCGCGCCAACATCCGCCGCTTCCAGGACAACGAGGTGTTCGTCGCCATCGAGGAGAACGTGCGCGGCGAGGACGTCTTCGTCGTCCAGTCGACCAGCTTTCCCGCCAACGACAACGTCATGGAGCTGCTCATCTGCATCGACGCCCTGGCGCGGGCGTCGGCGCGGCGGATCACCGCGGTGATCCCCTACTTCGGCTACGCCCGGCAGGACCGCAAGACCGGCGGACGCACCCCGATCTCGGCCAAGCTGGTGGCCAATCTCATCACCCGCGCCGGGGCCCACCGGGTGCTGACCATGGATCTGCACTCGGGCCAGATCCAGGGCTTCTTCGACATCCCCACCGACAACCTGGTGGCGACGCCGCTGATGGCCGACGACATCCGCAAGACCGAGCGCAAGGTCTCGGAACTCACCATCATCTCGCCGGACGTGGGCGGCGTGGTGCGCGCCCGGGCGCTGGCCGACCGCCTCAACGCCGATCTGGCGGTGGTGGACAAGAAGCGTTCCTCGCCGGGCGTGTCCGAGGTGATGAACATCATCGGCGAGGTCGCCGAGCGCCGCTGCGTGCTCTTCGACGACATCGTCGATTCGGCCGGCACGCTCTGCAACGCCGCCGAGGCGCTGAAGGCGGCCGGCGCGGTCAGCGTTTCGGCCTACGTCACCCACGGCGTGCTCTCCGGGCCGGCGGTGGAGCGCATCGCCGCCTCGGTGCTCAGCGAACTCGTCATCACCGATTCCATCGAGGCCACCGCGGCGGTGAAGGCCTGCGGCAAGCTGCGCCAGGTCAGTTGCGCCAGCCTGATCGGCGAGGCCATCCGGCGCATCGCCAACGAAGAGTCGGTATCCAAGCTGTTCGATTGAGCCGCGCCGGCGCTGTCACAATCTCGCCCGGGCCATGCTAGAAGCGCGGCGACACTCCAGGGGAATCATCGGGAAAGGCCGGCGTGCGATGACGTTGCTGAGGTTCGCGCGCGTCTGGCTGGTCATCGCCCTGGCGGCCCTCGCGGTGGGGGTCACGGCCACCGGCGTGGCGGCCCGGCCCAGACGTGCGCCGCCGCCCGCCCCCGCGCCGCCGCCGCCGATGCCCGACGTCGGCATGGCCCGGAGCTTCATCGACGCGGCGGCGGCCTACGAGGACTACATGCGCCAGGCGCAGGCGATCTCGCCGGCGTTCGCCGACGCCACCGGCGTCCAGGCGTCGCTGCGCGCCGGCGCGGCCTACGAACCGGCCCAGTTCGTGCGCGGCGAGATCGCCTATGCGGCCATCGCCGCGCTGCAGGACCCGACGTTCGTCGCCGCGGTGCGCGCCGCCGGCCAGACGCCGCAGGAACGCTACGCCATCGTCGCCAGCCTCTTCGCCAACACCGCCAACGCCCTGGCGTTCGGCGGCGCGGCCAATGCGGCCGGGCTCGCCAAGGATGCGCTCGACGGGGACGGCCTGCGCCTCTTCGACGCCGGGCGGGCGGTGACGCTGGCGGCCTACACCATGCAGCACCAGCCCTGGTCGCTGCAGCCGGTGGCCGGCCGAGACGAGCGCCTGGCGGCGGTGAAGGCGCTGTCGCGGACGCCGCGCACGCCCGGCGCCGATGCGGCGGCGGAGCTGCAGCGCGCTTCCGACGGCCAGGCGAGCCTCGGCCTCGCCGAGGATCCCGCCCGGGCGCCCTATTCGCCGCTGATCATCCGCGCCGTCGCCCTGGCCGCGCTCGCCGCCATCGGACAGGCCGGCGACCAGCAGGCGGCGAACCTCGCCTGGCTCACCGACGACTATTTCACCGACCACTGCCTCGCCCAGGCGAAGATCGAACTCAATGGCTGCCTGTCGGTCGCGGGGCCCAATTACGAGGACGTCTTCTGCCTGGGCGAGCATGCGCTGAACGACACCGGCGCCTGCGTGGTCCAGGGCGCGGGCGACGCCATCCCGCTCGATATCGCGACCCGCCCGCTCTATGTGCCGCCCTACCATCACCGCTATCGACCCCGACGCCGCTATGTGCGGCGACGCCGCCGCCGCTGAGGCGAGGCGGCCGCGCCGTTGCGTTGCGGCGCAGGCGCGTGTATCAAGCGCGCCCTCGATCACGCCCTTTTCGTTAGGGTGGACATCGCCGCGCGGGCGCCCGCGCGGCGGTTCGCATTTGCAAGGCGAGGCCATGGCCGACATCGTTCTGAACGTGGAAGTGCGCGACCGCTCCGGCACCGGCGGCGCCCGGGCCGTGCGCCGCGGCGGCAAGGTGCCGGGCGTGCTCTACGGGGGCAAGCTGGCGCCGGTGCGCATCGCCATGCGCGACGCCGAGTTCCGCAAGGCGCTCTACACCGGCAAGCTGCTCGGCCACCTGGCGACGCTCAAATTCGGCGGCGAGACCCAGCCGGTGATCGCCAAGGACGTCCAGTTCCATCCGGTGACCGACGAGCCGACCCACTTCGACCTCTATCGGGTCGAGGCGGACCAGATGATCCGCATCGCCGTTCCGGCGCACTTTCGCAACCAGGAGGCCTCGCCGGGGATCAAGCGCGGCGGCGTGCTCAACATCAACCTGCACGAGCTGGAGGTGATGGCGCCGGCGAACCGGATTCCCGAGGAACTGGTGGTCGACCTCACCGGGCTCGAGATCGGCGATGCGGTGCGCGGCGCCGACGTGCCCCTGCCCGCCGGCGTGGAGCTGATCGCCCAGCTGCGCGAGGCCACGGTGGCTTCCATCGCCACCTCGTCGGCGCTGCAGTCGGAAGCGGCCGAGGGCGCGGCCGAGGCCGGCGCCGAAGCCGGCGCCGAGCCGGCGGCCGAGACCGAAAGCTAGGCCGCGAGGGCCGGTCGGCTCGAGGCGCCTCCACATGCTGATCCTGGCGGGGCTCGGCAATCCGGAGCCGAACCATGCCGGGAACCGGCACAACCTCGGCTTCTTCGCCGTTCAGATGATCGCCCAGCGCTGGGGCTTCGGGCCCGAGCGCTCGCGGTTCTCGGGCCTGGCGCGCGAGGGCCGCATCGCAACGCCCGCGGGCGACGTGCGCGCCCTCAGCCTGCGACCGCAGACCTGGTACAACGACTCCGGCCGCGCCGTCGCCGAGGCGGCGAGGTTCTTCAAGCTGACGCCGGCCGACGTGGTGGTCTTCTACGACGAGATCGACCTCGCCCCGGGCCGCTTTCGCATGAAGACCGGCGGCGGGGCCGCGGGGAACAACGGCGTGCGCTCGCTCGTCGCCCACATCGGCCCCGAGTTCCGCCGCGCGCGCATCGGCACCGGCCACCCGGGCCACAAGGAACTGGTGCTGGCGCATGTGCTCTCGGATTTCTCCAAGGCGGAAATGCAATGGGTGAAGCCGCTGCTGGGCGCCATCGCCGAGGCGGCGCCGCTGCTGGCCGCCGGCGAGGACGAGCGCTACCAGGCCGAGGTGCTGCGCCTCGCGCCGGCGCCGAAGCTCGATCCGCGCGCTCCGGCGCGCGGAGGCGCCGGCGATTGACCGCGCCGGAAGGCGCGTGAGATAGCCGGCCGGCGGAGAGACGTTTGCCATGTTCTATGCCGGCGGCCTGACGCTGCTGTTCTCGATCCTGCTGTGCGTGCACGCGGTGAGGACGAACCAGCAGATCTACTGGCTGTTCATCATCCTCTTCCTGATGCCGCTGGGCGGGATCGTGTACCTGATCGTGGTGGTGGCGCCGGAACTCTTCGGCGGCGCCAAGGCCAGGCGCTTCGGCCAGGCGGCGCGCGAGGCGCTGGACCCCATGCGCGAATACCGCCAGGCCAAGGCCGCGAGCGAGGAATCGGCCACGGTCCACAACCGCATGCGCCTCGCCGCCGCCGCCGCGGCGCTGGGGCGTCACGACGAGGCCGAGAGCCTCTACGCCGGGGCCGCCCAGGGCATCCACGCCGACGATCCGGCCCTGCTGCTGGGCCGCGCCAACGCCCTGGTGGAGCTCGGACGGCCCGCCGAAGCCCTGCCGCTGCTGGAGAAGCTCGGCGAAGAGGAGCCGCGCGGCCGCTCGCCGACGCTCGCCCTGGCGCTGGGCCGGGCGCTGGAAGGGGTCGGCCGCCATTCCGAGGCCGACGGCGCCTATCAGTGGGCGGCCGGGCGCCTGCCCGGCCTGGAGGGCCTCGCGCGCTACGCCGCCTTCCTCGCCCATACCGGGCGCAAGCAGGAGGCCGCCGAGAACCTTGCCGAGATCGACCGGCGCATCGCCAGGGCCAACCCGCAGTTCCGCCGCGAGGGCCGCCTCTGGCGCGACCTCGCCGCCCAGGCGCTCGCCCGGACTTGACAAGAGGATCGTGAAACACGAGATTCGTGACGTGAAGAACGTCACCATCAGCATGGACGAAGCGACGCTGCGCTGGGTGCGCATCGAAGCGGCGAAGGAAGGGCAGAGCGTCTCGAAGTGGATCCTGGGCCGGCTCGGCGCCCAGCGCGCGATGGAGATGCAGAGGGCGGAAGCGATCGAGTCCATCTCCGCGTTTCTGCGCAGCGGGCCGCGCTTCGAACTCAGCGAGAACGGCAAGATCACGATAGACAGGGACGAGATGCATGACGGCGGACGTTTTCGTCGATTCGACGACCCTGCTGTACACTCAGGACCTTCGATACCCGAGCAAGCAGAGCGCCGCCGTGGAGTGGCTGAACCGTCTGCTGATTTCGCAGCGGATGAGCGTAAGCGCTCAGGTTCTGAATGAGACCTATTGGGTCGTCAGCCGCAAGGCCGAGTTCGGGCATTGGCGCGCCGACGTGCGCACGTTTCTGGGCAAGCTGTTGTTCTGGATGACCCCGCCGACGAGCGGTGGTCTGGAACGGGCGTGGGCGATAGAGGACCAGTTCGGGCTCCGATTCTGGGACGCAATGCTGATCGCCAGCGCCAACGAAGCTGGCTGCGCGATCTTCCTCAGCGAAGATCTCAACGACGGCCAGGTCTACGGCCGCGTCAGGGTCGTCGATCCGTTTCGCCACGCGCCGGACGCCGTGCTAGGCGACGCGCTCCGTTCCTAGACGCGAGCATCCATGACCCTGAAGGTGGCCATCGTCGGCCTGCCCAACGTCGGCAAGTCGACCCTCTTCAATGCGCTCACGGAGACGGCGGCGGCGCAGGCGGCCAACTATCCGTTCTGCACCATCGAGCCCAACGTCGGCGACGTGGCGGTGCCCGAGGCGAGGCTGGCGACGCTCGCCGGCATCGCCAGGTCGAAGGAGATCATTCCGGCGCGCATCAACTTCGTCGACGTGGCCGGGCTGGTGCGCGGCGCCTCGCAGGGCGAGGGGCTGGGCAACCAGTTCCTCGGCCACATCCGCGACTGCGACGCGGTCGCCTTCGTCACCCGCTGCTTCGAGGACGCGGACGTCGCCCACGTCGAGGGCCGCATCGATCCCATCGCCGACCTCGAGACCATCGAGACCGAGCTGATGCTGGCCGACCTGGACAGCCTGGAGAAGCGGGCCGCGAACCTCGAGAAGCGCGCCAAGGGCGGCGACAAGGAAAGCCTCCTTGCCCTGAAGCTCGCCAACCTGGCCCTTGCCGAGCTTTCCGCCGGACGGCCGGCGCGGACCGCCGAGGTGGCGGCCGAAGACCGCAAGGCGTGGAACATGCTGCAGCTCCTGACCGCCAAGCCGGCGCTCTACGTCTGCAACGTCGACGAGGGCTCGGCCGCGACCGGCAACGCCTTCTCCGGGCGCGTCGCCGAGCGGGCCAGGCGCGATCGCGCCAGCTCGGTGGTGATCTCGGCCAAGATCGAGAGCGAGATCGCCCTCATCGACGAAAGCGAGCGCGCCGAGTTCCTGGAAAGCCTGGGGCTGCGCCAGCCCGGCCTGGACCGGCTGATCCGCGAGGCCTATGCGCTTCTGGGCCTGCAGACCTATTTCACCGCCGGGCCCAAGGAGGCGCGCGCCTGGACCATTCCCGTGGGCGCGACGGCGCCGCAGGCGGCCGGCGTCATCCACGGCGACTTCGAGAAGGGCTTCATCCGCGCCGAGACCATCGCCTACGACGACTATGTGCGCCTGGGCGGCGAGGCCGGCGCCCGCGAGGCGGGAAAGCTGCGCTCGGAAGGCAAGGATTACCTGGTGCGCGACGGCGACGTGATGAACTTCCGGTTCAACGTCTAGCCGCAAGGACGGGGAGGAGTACGGCATGGGCGAGATGGTCAGGATCAAGTCGACCGCCGAGGACGGCTTCAGCTTCGACGCCTACCACGCGGTTCCGGGCGGGCCGCGCAAGGGCGGCGTGATCGTGATCCAGGAGATCTTCGGCGTCGCGGCGCACGTGCGCCGCGACGCCGAGCGCTGGGCGTCGCTGGGCTACGAGGCGATCGCGCCCTCGCTCTACGATCGCCGCGAACCGGGCTTCGTCGCCGGCCACGACGAGGCGGGGATGAAGGCCGGCATCGGTCACGCCATGGCTAGCCCCCGCGACCAGGTGCTGGCCGACATCGCCGCGGCGCGGGACTACCTTGCGCCGCGCGGCAAGGTGTACGTGGTCGGCTACTGCTACGGCGGCTCCTACGCAGGGCTCGCCGCCGGCAGCCTCGACGGCCTCGCGGCCGCGTCGAGCTACTACGGCAGCCTGGTCAAGGCCAATGCGGCCCTGAAGCCGAAATGCCCCACCATCGTCCACCTGGGGCGGCTCGACGCCGGCATCCCTTGCGACGACGTCAAAGCGGCGGTCGAGGCGGCCAATCCCGGCGTGCCGGTCTACATCTACGACGACGCCGGACACGGCTTCAACAACGAGGATCCCGCCAGGCACAGCCAGGCCAGCGCCGAACTGGCGCGCCGGCGCACGCTCGAACTCTTCGGGAGCGCCTGACGTGGGCGAGACGGTCCGGCTGACGAGCGCGGCGGACGGCTTCGGCTTCGCCGCCTACCGGGCGCCGGCGCCCGACGCGCGCCGCGGCGGCCTGGTGCTGATCCAGGAAATCTTCGGCGTCACCGCCCACATCCGCGAACTGGCCGACGGCTTTTCGGAGGACGGCTACGAGGTGCTGGCGCCTTCGCTCTATGACCGGCTCGAACCGGGATTCGCTGGCGGCTACGACGCCGAGGCGATCGCCGAGGGCGCCCGCCTGTCGCAAGCGACCGCGTGGGATGAGGTCGAAGCCGACCTTGCCGCGTGCGTCGCCGCCTTGGCCCCGCCGGTGTTCGTCGCCGGCTATTGCTGGGGCGGGACGGCGACCTGGCTGGCGGCATGCCGGTGCGCGGGCGTGGCGGCCGCCTCCAGCTTCTATGGCCGCCGCATTCCCGAACTGATCGCCGAGACGCCGCGCTGCCCGATCATCCTGCACTTCGGCCGCAAGGACCGGAGCATTCCGGCGGCGACGGTGGAGGCGATCGCCGCCGCCCATCCGGACCTGACCATCCACATCTATGACGCCGGCCACGGCTTCGCTTCGGACCGGCGCTCCGACCATGACGACGACGCCGCGCGCCTCGCGCGGCTGCGCACGCTGCAGCTCTTCGCCAGGACCGGCGGCGGCCGCGCCGAAAACTAAACCTATGGATTTGTATTCCGATTCAACGAGCGGGTGCAGGAGCATCCGTCCGCATCGGAACACTAGCCCGGCCCCTCGATCTGGGGCCTGAGGCCCGGGTCGCGCTCCATGCGCCGCACCAGCACGGCCTGCGCGAGCAGGATGCCGACGCCGGCGGCGTAGGCCGAAAAGGCGCTGGCCGGAAATCCGCCGCCGCGCACGGCGCCGGCTGTGTCGAAGTAGATGAAGCCCGCGGCCGTCACCAGCACCAGCACCACCGCCAGGACCGAGACCACGCTCTGGCCGAATCCGGTGCGGAAGCTGATCCAGATATGCGTCTTCAGGGCGCGCCGCAGCGGCGGCAGCGCCAGCGGCGCCACCAGGGTGAAGAGGAACAGCACCCCCGGCCAGAGCACCATCCGCTCCAGCTTGACCTGCGGCCGGCCCGGAAGCACGCGCCAGGCATGCACCGCCGCCGCCGCATAGATGAGCGCGCCCGCCGCAAAGGCCGAGTACTCCATGCGGCGGAACATGCGCCATGCCGGACTCACACCCATCGTCCCCGATATGGCGACTGGATGGGGCGAGGAAAGGCCCCCCGTCGCCTCAAGCCCCCTCGAAGCTGGCCAGGCTGCGAACCGGCAATCCGGCGGCGCGCAGCTTCTCGGCCCCTCCAAGCTGCGGCAGGTCGATCACGAAGACCGCCGCGAGGATCTGCGCCCCGGCCTGCCCCAGCAAGTGGGCCGCGGCCAGGGCCGTGCCGCCGGTGGCGATGAGGTCGTCCACCAGCATGACCTTCTCGCCGGCGACGAGCGCGTCGAGGTGCATCTCCAGGGCGTCGGCGCCGTATTCGAGCGCGTACTCGACGGCGCGGGTCCGGTGCGGCAGCTTGCCCTTCTTGCGCAGGGGCACGAAGCCGGCGCCGAGCTGGTGAGCGATGGCGCCGCCGAGGATGAAGCCGCGCGCCTCGATGCCGGCCACCTTGTCGATCTGCGCGCCGGCGAAGGGACGGACGAGCTCGTCCACGCACCAGCGGAAGGCGCGCGCATCGCCCAGGAGCGTGGTGATGTCGCGGAACATGATTCCCGGCCGCGGATGATCGGGAATGGTGCGGATGATCTGCGCGAGGTTCATCGGCCGCTGGCCCGGGCGGCCTCGGCCGCGGCCATGCCCAGCGCCCGGCCCGCCACCGCCGCGAGCTTCGCGGCCAGGGCCGGATCGCGCGCCGCCGGCGCGGTGATGATGGCGCCGTCGAGGGCGGTGTCGATCGGCGAAGGCTCGCGCTCGCGCGGCAGAGCCAGGGCGAGGCGGCGCACCAGATCGCGCGCCGTGGCGGCGTTGCGCGCCAGCACCTCGAGAATTCGCCCCACCTCGACATCGGCGTGGCCGGCGCGCCAGCAGTCGTAGTCGGTGACCATGGCGACGCTGGCGTATGGCAGCTCGGCCTCGCGCGCCAACGCCGCCTCCGGCATCGCGGTCATGCCGACGACGTCGCACCCCCACGAGCGGTAGAGCGCGCTTTCGGCGCGGCTGGAGAACTGCGGTCCTTCCATGGCCAGGTAGGTCCCGCCTTCGAAGACGGTCGCGCCCGCGCCGCGCGCCGCGCCGGCCGCCAGGGCCGAGAGCCTGGGACAGACCGGCTCGGCAAGCGAGACGTGCGCGGCGAGCCCCGGACCGAAGAAGCTGCGCGGGCGGCCGTGGGTGCGATCGATGAACTGATCGACCACGACGAAGGCGCCCGGCGCCAGCGCCTCGCGCAGCGACCCCACCGCGCACAGCGACAGCACGTCGGTGCAGCCGGCGCGCTTCAAGGCGTCGATATTGGCGCGCGCGTTCACCGCCGCCGGCGGCAGCGGGTGGCCGCGGCCGTGGCGCGGCAGGAAGACGAGGCCGATCTCCCCGAGGCGGCCGGTCAGAAGCTGATCCGACGGCTCGCCAAAGGGGCTCTCCACATCGATCCAGCGCGCCTGCGCCAGGCCTTCGATCTCGTAGAGCCCCGAGCCGCCGATCACGCCCAGCACCCAGCCCGCCATGGCGCCACCTCGCCTTTCCACGCCGGCCGCCGGCCACCCCAGCCGCCGGCCACGCCCGTTCCCGGCCGCCTCGCCTTATCGCCGAGGCGATCCAGGTTGGCTATGGTCCAGGCCCATGCGCGTGACCCTCATGGTCCTCTTTCTGGTCCTGGGCGCCGGCGGCGCCGGCCTCGCGCGCGCCGGCGCAGCGCGATGCTGGTACGAGCACGGCGCCATCGTCGTCTCGGCCGCAGCCGGCGACATCGCCGACGATTTCATCCTCGACCTCTCGTCCCCGACCAGCCTGCTGCACGACACCCGCGCCCAGTCCGACGGCATCGGCGCCGCCGAGGCGCTGCTGCCGCTGCGGCTCGCCGGCGAACGGCTCGGCCTGGTGGGCTTCCAGGTCGCCGACCTCGACGCCCGCGTCTGGGGCTTTTCCACCAGTATCGCCGGGGTGATCGGCGCGGACGCCCTGGAGGGCCATGTCGTCGATGTTCGCTTCGCCCCCTGCCGCATCCGCCTCTGGCGAACGCGCCCGCCGCCGTTCCGGGCGAACGTCCGCCTGCCGCTCGCCTGGGTCGGCGGGGTTCCGACCTTCGCCGGGGCGATCTCGGACGGGACGACGGCGCGCGCCGGTCGCCTGGCCATCGACACCGCCTCCAAGGGCTTGCGCATCGCCGCCGCGCACGCGGTGCTCAGCCGCGCCGCGCCGAAGGGGCTCGACGCCGCCTCGCGCAGCCATCCGCCTGCGCAGCTGCGCGCCGCCTCGTTCGGCGGACTCCTGGTCGAGAACGCGCCGGCGAGCCTCGATCCCGACGTTCCGGCGGGCGTCCTCGCCGGCGTCGGCGATGGGATCTGGGACCGCTACGACCTGCGCATCGATCTGCGGCGCGGCGTCCTGGACCTGCGCCGCGCCGCAGGCGACGCCGCCGGCGCGAGAGCGCCTCAGTGGGCGATATTGCGCCAGATGCGGCGATAGCTGGCGTAGAGCAGGCCGGAGAAGACGACGAGGTAGATCAGCACCGCCACGCCCGTCTGCTTGCGCTGATCCATCTTGGGGTCGGAGGCCCATTGCAGGAAGGCCGCGACGTCCCGGCCCTCCTGGTCGAGGGTCGAGGGGGTGCCGTCGTCGAAGGTCACCTTTCCCGCCACCAGCGGCGGCGGCATGCCGAGGATCCCGCCCACCGGCACCTTGGCCGGATCGCCGTGCCAGCTGGAGGTGAGGTCGCCGGCGAAATAGGGATTGTAGTACTTCCCGGGCGGCACGGTGAGGCCGGCGGGCGGCGCGGCGGGGAAGCCGGTGACCAGATTGTAGATGTATCGCGGGCCGCCGTCGCGGGCCGCCGCCAGCAGCGACATGTCCGGCGGCAGCGCCCCGCCGTTGCTGGCGCGGGCGGCCGGATCGTTGGGAAAGGGCGGCGGCAGATAGTCGGCGGTGGTCGCGGTGCGCTTGATCTGATCGCCGGTGTCGGCGTCGATGTCGGAGACCTTGTAGGCGGAGGCGATCGCCTTCACGACCGGATTGCTGTTGGAATTCGGATATCTGGGATCCCAGAACGGCCCGCCCGGATCGCCCAGATTGTGGAACGCGATCAGATTCATCGAATGGCACTGCGAACACACTTCGCGGTAGATCTTGAAGCCGCGCTGCAGCTGGGCCTGGTCGTACTGGCCGAACGGCCCCTCGAACGACCAGTGGACCGGCCGCAGCGGCGCCTGGGTCGTCGCCGCCAGCGCCGGGGCGGCGACGCAGAGACCGGCCACGCCGAGAATTGCGAGGAACTTGCGCAGCATCGGCCGGTCAACCCTTCATTTCAGGCGCGGCCAGCGCGCCCGGGGGCGCGGCGGCGGGGTGCGAGAGCACGGGCGTGGAGATGGATTCCGGAACCGCGAGCGGCGTCTCGCGCAGCCCCAGGATCGGCGTGATCAGCAGGAAATAGCCGAAATAATAGGCTGCGCCGATGCGCGACAGCCAGAGGAAGCTGTTGACGTCGCCGTCGAGCAGGGTGAACGAGCCGAGCCCGGGAATCAGCTGATCGCTGGGCTCGTGGTGACCGCACCAGCCGAGCACCAGGCAGGCGACGACGAAGATCCAGAAATACAGCTTCGCCTGCGGCCGGTAGCGCATGGAGCGCACCTTGGAGGTGTCGAGCCAGGGCAGGGCGAAGATGCAGGCGATGGCGCCGCCCAGCGCGATCACGCCCAGCAGCTTGTTGGGGATCGCCCGCAGGATCGCGTAGTAGGGCAGGAAGTACCACTCGGGCACGATGTGCGCCGGGGTCACCAGGAAATTGGCCTGGATGTTGTTGGCGACGTCCATCAGCTGGTTGGGCATGAAGAAGACGATCACCGCGAACAGGATCACGAACAGCGACAGCGCAAAGCCATCCTTCACCGTGTAGTAGGGATGGAACGGCACCGTGTCCGACTTGCTCTTCACGTTGACGCCGGTCGGGTTGTTGTTGCCGGGGACGTGCAGCGCCCAGATGTGCAGGCCGACCAGGCCGGCGATCACGAACGGCAGCAGGTAGTGCAGCGAGTAGAACCGGTTCAGCGTCGGACTATCGACGGAAAAGCCGCCCCAGAGCCACATGGTGATGGCGTTGCCGATCACCGGGATCGCCCCGAAGAGGCTGGTGATCACCTTGGCGCCCCAGAAGCTCATCTGGCCCCAAGGCAGAACATAGCCCATGAACGCGGTGGCCATCATGGTGAGGTAGATCAGCGCGCCGATCAGCCACAGCACCTCGCGCGGCGGCTTGAAGGAGCCGTAGTAGATGCCGCGGAACATGTGCAGATAGACCGCAATGAAGAACATCGAAGCGCCGCTGGCGTGGATGTAGCGGATCAGCCAGCCATAGTTCACGTCGCGCATGATATGCTGGACGGAGTTGAACGCCCCCGAGCCGCTCGCGACATAGTGCATCGCGAGGATGACGCCGGTGACGATCTGCGTTATCAGGCAGAACGACAGAATTCCGCCGAACGTCCACCAGTAATTCAGGTTCTTCGGGGTCGGATAGTCGGTCAGCTCGGCCGAGAAGCGCAGGATCGGCAGGCGCGTGTCCAGCCAGCGCTCGAACCTCGTCTTGGGCTCGTAGGTCGTAAGTCCCGTCATGGCGTCAGCCGACCTTGATGCGGGTGTCAGTGAGGAAGGCGTAGTCCGGCACCGCCAGGTTCTTCGGCGCCGGGCCGGCGCGGATGCGCCCGGAGGTGTCGTACACCGAGCCGTGACAGGGGCAGAGCCAGCCTCGGTACTGGCCGCCGCCGAAGGTGGGGGTGCAGCCGAGGTGCGTGCAGACCCCGATGAGGACCAGCCATTCCGACTTGCCCGGCTTGACCCGCGAGGCGTCGGTGGCCGGATCGCGCAGGGCGGCGTGATCGTCGGCGACCGCGGCGGCGATCTCGGCCGCGGTGCGGTGGCGCACGAACAGCGGCTGCTTGCGGAACAGGATGGCCACCTGCTGGCCGAGCGGCACCTTGGAGATGTCGTATTCGATCGACGAGGAGGCCAGGGTGTCCGACGCCGGATTCATCTGGTCGATGAAGGGCCAGGCGATCGCCGCCAGGCCGCCCGCCGCGGCGGCGATGGCGGCGATGTGGATGAAGTCACGCCGGCTCGATTCCGGGACGTCGTGAGGAAGCTCGGCGCTGGAGCCCGCTACGCTGTCGACCACCTTCGGCTCACCTCGCGTTCTTCGTCACTCGGCCGCGCCAGTCCCCTGGAACGACGGTCATCGCAATGCCAAGCTCGGGCCGCCGGGCGCGATGGCGGGCGGCAGAGCGCCGCAAACCCGCCTGTCGCCAGTCCGCCCCCAATCCCGGCGAGCGCTTGTCGGGGGTTCCCCTAGAATGCGTCTTGCGCTTTTTCAACAGCCGAGACCTCGAAAACCTCGATGGCGCCCCAATCATGACCGCCCGCTCCGTCCCCATCGACGCTCGCCGCGACCGCGCCCAGCAGTGGTTCGAGGCGCTGCAGCTGCGCATCTGCGCCGAACTGGAGCGCCTCGAGGCCGAGGCGCCCGACGCAATCTATCCCGTCGGCGCCGGCGATCCGCCGGGCGCGGGCCGATTCGAGCTGCGCCCCTGGCGGCGCGACAGCGGCGAGGGCGGCGGGATCGGCGGCTTCCTTTCGGGCCGTCTGTTCGAGAAGGCGGGCGTCCACACCTCGGCGGCGAGGGCGCGGTTCTCGCCGGAAATAGCCGCGACCATGCCGGGCGCGAAGGACGATCCCTCCTATGTCTCGGCCAGCCTCAGCGTCATCGTCCATCCAAGATCGCCGCGCGTGCCGACGGCGCACATGAACACGCGGTTCCTCGCCACGGCGCAGAGCTGGTTCGGCGGCGGCGCCGACCTGACGCCGCTCCTCGCCGAACAGCGCAGCCAGAGCGCCGACGACGCGGTGCGGTTCCACGCCGCCCTGAAGGGCGCCTGCGACGCCTTCGACCCCGACTGGCACCCAAGATACAAGGCCTGGTGCGACGACTACTTCTTCCTGCCGCACCGCGGCGAGCCGCGCGGCGTCGGCGGCATCTTCTACGACCGGCACGATTCGGGGGACTTCGAGCGCGACTTCGCCTTCACGAGAGCCGTCGGCGAGGCCTTTCTGCAGGCCTATTCCAGCATCGTCCGCCACCGGATGGCCGAACCCTGGACCGGCGCCGACCGGGACGAGCAGCTGATGCGCCGCGGCCGCTACGTCGAGTTCAACCTGCTCTACGACCGCGGCACCATGTTCGGCCTGCGCCAGGGCGCCAACGTCGAGACCCTGCTCTCGTCGATGCCGCCGCTGGTGAGCTGGCCCTGAGCCAAGCGCCTCGACCGCCGGGCTCGACAATGGCGGCCGGCGGGTGAACTCTATGGCGCGCCGCAGCCGACGCCGAGGAGGTCTTCCATGCCGCACGCCAGGGCCAACGAGTTCGACCTCTACTACGAGAGCCACGGGGCGCCGGGCGCCGAGCCGATCCTGCTGATCATGGGATTGGGGGCGCAGATGACCCGCTGGTCGCCGGGCTTCATCGCCGAACTGGTGGCCGCCGGCCATCGGGTGATCGCCTACGACAACCGCGACGTCGGCCTCTCGGAAAAGCTGGAGGCCGCCGGGGCGCCCGACCTGGCCGCGGTGTTCCAGGCCGTGCGCGAGCATCGCAAGGCGCCGGTCGCCTATACGCTCGACGACATGGCCGCCGACGCCGCCGGCCTGCTGGGCGCGCTGGGCCTGGAGCGGGCGCACATCGTCGGCGCCTCGATGGGCGGGATGATCGCCCAACTGGTGGCGGCGGACTACCCTGAGCGTACCTTGTCGCTCACCTCGATCATGTCCTCCAGCGGCAATCCCGAGCTGCCCCGCGCCAGGCCGGAGGCCATGGCCCGCCTCAACACGCCGGCGCCGGACCCCAACGCCGATCTGGAAGCCTTCCTCGCCAGCGCCGTGGAGGGCGCCAGGGTGATGTCGTCGCGCTATCCCCCGGACGAGGCGCTGGTCCGCGCCCAGGCGCTCGCCGACTTCCGCCGGTGCCATTATCCGGTGGGATTCCAGCGCCAGTACGCGGCCATCATGGCCTCGCCCGACCGGCGCCCGAAGCTCGCCGCCATCACCGCGCCCACGGTGGTGATCCACGGCGACGACGATCCGCTCGTGCCGGTCGAGGCCGGCCGCGACACCGCCGCGAACATCGCCGGCGCGGAGCTGCGCATCGTCCCGGGCGTCGGCCACGAGATGCCGCGCGCCGTGCAGCGCGAGTTCATCGCCGGCATCCTGGCCGCGGCGGCGAGGGCCAAGGCGCCCGCCTGAGCGCCGGCCAGGCGCAGCGCGAGCCTGGGGCCGGACGCGCCGCAGCCGAGCTGGAATTCGTCCTGGAAGCGGCGGCCCCGGATCGCCGTGCTCGCCCCCTCCGACGCCCGGCGCTGCCGCGCCGAGCGCCACCTCTCCCGTTGCACGGGTGAGGAGGAAATCCCTTCACCCTTCCCGGCCTGCGGGGGTGGAAGGGGCGTCTCCCCGGCCAGGCGAAGCGCGAGCCCTGCTCTCCTGCCTCGAGGAGATGCCGCTGGCGCCTCGATCCACTCCAGCGCCGATTGGATGATCGCGTCGGTCACGTCGCCGAGGTGACGTTTTCCCGCAGGAACGCCGCGTAGCCCGCGTCATCGAGGGTCCCTGCGGCGAGGCCCAGCACGGCTTGGGTCGCGGCGGCTTCGCTAGCGGCGCACCGCGCGCCGTTGAGTTCGAGGAACAGCAGTCCGACCACGAACCCGGTGCGCTTGTTTCCGTCGATGAAGGGATGGTTCCGGACGAGGCCGCAGGTATAGGGCGCCGCCAGAGCGATCACATCCACGCTCTCGCCATAGGCCGCCAACTACCTGGGCCGCGCGAGCGCCGACGCCAGCAGGCCAGCGTCGCGCAATCCCGCCGCGCCGCCGTGCAGCACCAGCAGGCGATCATGCACCGCGTGCGCGTCGCCGCTCGTCGATCCAGATCCATGGCCTCACTTGGCCAGGACGTGCAGCGTATTGCGATACCGCCGCATGATCTCCTCGGCCTTGTCCATCGTCTGGGCGAAACCGGGATCGTAGGGTGTCAGGCGATAGCCGCCGTCGGGCGTTTCGACGGCGTAGAGCACATCGCCCTTGCCGACATTCAGACGCGCCAGCATGTCCTTCGGAATGACAACGCCCGTGGAGGTGCCGACGGCGGTCAGTTTCAGCGTGGCCATCGCGGCTCCTTGCGCATACCTATGGAAATAATAATATCGCCCGCGCCATGGATCAATGCGGTCCGCGACCGCACGGCGCCAACACTCGCCAGTGGCTCGAGACCGCAGAGTTCGATCGTCCGCGCGCCGGCCTCGCCTCCAGCGCGGCCGGCGCCAAGCACCGGAGCTTGGAAGAAAGGGGGAGCGCAGGTTTCGTACACCGTCGCGGAAATTCCCGCCTGAGCGCCGGCCAGGCGAAGCGCGAGCCCGGGGCCGGACGCGCCGCAGCCGAGCTGGAATTCGTCCTGGAAGCGGCGGCCCCGGATCGCCGTGCTCGCCCCCTCCGACGCCCGGCGCTGCCGCGCCGAGCGCCACCTCCCCCGTTGCACGGGTGAGGAGGAAATCCCTTCATCCTTCCCCGCCTGCGGGGGACCGCCGCGCCGCCAGGCGCGGGGGTGGAAGGGGCGTCTCCCCGGCCAGGCGAAGCGCGAGCCTGGCCGTATTCTCACCATCGACAAAGGTCGCCGATGGCCGGCGCGGCGCACCGGAGGGCCGATGGCGCGTCACGCGAAGATGGTAGCGACCTTGGCCAGCACGTCCTCCATGATCACCGGCGGCAGCGTATCCACCTTGCGGCCCTGGCGCGTCTGCAAGTCCAGCACCCGAGGCTGATCGCAGCGCACCACGCCGGTCGTCTCGATGCCGGAGATCGGCACGGCGAAGCCGATCCGCCGAGCGAACTCGCCGGCGTTGGTGATCGGCAGGATCACCGGCAACTTCGTCGCATCGTTGAAGTCGCCCGGGGAAACGATCAGCACAGGGCGAAGCCCCCGCTGCTCGCGTCCTTGCGTCGGGTCCAGCGACACGAGGTAGATGTCGCCCCGCCTCATATCGGCTCGCGGCCGACAGCCGGCGCGTCCACCCACTCGCGCTCCTCGGCCGGCTGCGGCCCGGAATAATCGGATGCCGCCAGCAGTTCGGCCAGCGTGTAACGCCGTCGCGACTGTGGCTCGATGACCAGCCGGCCGCCATCGACCGTCACGCCGACCGTGGCGCCGGCGCGCAGTTGCAGGAGTTCGAGAATGGCCGGTGGAACGGCCAGCATGACCGAGCCGCCGACCTTTCGCAGATTCGTGGTGTGCATGGTCGCCTCTCGATAAGTTATATTGACATATAACTCGTTCGCAAAGCGAGCGCAACTTCCAGTTTGCCGCCCGAGTCACCCGCGGCACAGCTCCAGCAGCCGGTCGAGGTTGGCCAGCCGGCCCAGGTCGCGGCAGAGGCCGATCACCTCGGCGGCGCCGTCGGCGCCCAGGGCGGCGGTGGCGAGATGGCGGAACTTGCGCTCGAGCTTCTCCTGCTGGGCGGGAAGGTCGCGCATGGGCTGGGAGACGTCGCCGGTGCGCGCCAGCGTGCGCCCGTCCCGGGTGCGCAGGCTGACGACGCAGCCGCGGCCGCTCTGGGTGGGATCGACGCGGACCTTGTCGCGCAGCGCCGCGAGATCGGGCCGGCGGGCGGTGGCGTCGCAGAACAGCGCCTCCTCGAAGGTGTCCTCGCCGGCCAGGGCCAGCGCCGTGGTCATGCGCAGCGAGAACTTGCACTCCAGCCCGGTGGCGGGCGCCTCGATGTTGCAGACGCCGAGGTGGCCGGCGGGGACCTTGACGCTCACCGCCTCGATCGCCTCGGGCGCGAGGCGCTCCTCCACGCGCAGCCGGTTGGCGGCCTCTATGCAGTCATGGGTGAGGTAGCAGGCGGCGTGATACTTGAAGAGCGCCTCGGTCACCCAGGGCGCCTCGCGCGGGGCGAGGGCGGCGGCCGGATCGGGGCTGGTCGACTGGGTGGCGACGAAGCCCTGGGGCGAGCCCAGGACATCGGCATCGCTGGTGAAGCCGCGGGCGGCGAGGCGCGCGGCGAGAAGTCCGTTCTGCGCGGCCTTGCCGGGGTGCAGCGGCTTGGACATGGTGCCGAAGCAGCTCTTCAGCCCGGCGGCCTGGGTTCCGGCGAGGCCGAAGGCGTGGGTCAGGGCCACGCCCTCGACGCCCAGAAGCCGCGCCGCCGCGGCCGCCGCGCCGAAGGCGCCGGCCGTGGCCGTGGTGTGCCAGCCCCTGGCGTAGTGCGAGGGGCCGACCAGCCGCGCGATGCGGCACTCGGTCTCGACGCCGGCGATGAAGGCCGCCAGCGCCTCGGCGCCGCTCGCGCCCCGCTCCTCGGCGAGCGCCAGCACCACCGGGGCCACGGGCACGGTGGGGTGGCCCATGGGCATGATGACGTCGTCGAAATCGAGGGCGTGGCCCATGGCGCCGTTGACGAGCACCGCGTCGAGGCTGCGGGCGCGCCGGCCGTGGCCGAGGATGCTGACCCCGCCTGCGACATCGCCAGCCGGCGCGAATTCGTCCACCAGGATGCGCACCAGCGGCTCGCCCCGGGCCGCCAGGGCCACGCCGATCCAGTCGAGCAGGCACTGCTTGGCGACGGTGAGCGCCGCCGCCGGCAGGTCCTCGAGGCGCAGCGCGCCGACCCGCGCCGCGAGCGCGGCGGTGATCGAGGTGGCTTCGGCTACGGGCGCTTCGAGCGTCAGCGTATCGGCCATGGCAGGCTCCCTCTCAGCCGCGCGGTCGGGCGGCGCCGGCGGCCGCTTCAGCGGCGCGCTCGCGCTCGCAGATCAGGACATCGAGTTGCGCGATCAGACTTGCCGCGACCACAGGCTTGGCATGGACGGGGATCTGGGGAAAGCGCCCCGCCAGGTTCGCCGGCAGCGCGACGCCGGTCTGGATGATGACGGGCGCGCCGCGGTCCGCCAGCAGCTCCACGACGGACGAACAATCGCCGTCCACCAGACTGCAGTCGAGGATCGCGGCGGCGACCGGCGTCGTCGCGAGCAGCGCCAGCGCCTCCTCGACGCTCGCGACCGGTCCGACGACCACGCCGCCGGCGTCCTCTATCGCCAGGCACAGGTCCAAGGCGATGAAGGTTTTATCCTCGGCCACCAGTATGGGCGCACGGTTCAACAAGACGACGCTCCCGGGAGGCTAAGTCTTCACTGCACCAGCCGCTCCGTCGCCGCCGAGAGATGGACGGCCAGACCCGCCGGATTCCAGTGGAAGACCAGATCGCCGCCAAGCTGGCCCTGGGCGCTTCGGCGCGCCAGCAGGCTGCCGAACCCCTCGCGCTCGGGGGCGGCGTCGATCGGCGGCCCGCCCGCCTCGTCCCAGGAAAGCGCCAGCCGGCCGTTCGCCTTGGCCCAGGAGACCCGCACGCGGCCACCGGGGACCGAAAAGGCGCCATACTTGGCCGCGTTGGTCGCCAGTTCATGGATGACGAGCGCCAGGCTGGTGGTGGATTCGACGCCGAGCGCGACTTCGGGGCCATCGAACGCGACCCGCAGATCGTCTGCGGTTCCGGCCGGATCGATGTAAGGCGACAGAGCCGCCCGAGCCAGTTCGCCGAGGGTCGTTTGCCGCCGGGCCGCTTCGGCATGCCGGTTCGGCCTGACGAGCTGATGGGCGCCGGCCAGCGCGCCGAGCCGGCCCTGAACCGCGGCGGCCATCTCCGCGGGCGTGGTCGCGGACCGGGCGGTCAGCGTCACCATTGCGGCCACGACGGCGAACAGGTTCTTGATCCTGTGGTCCATCTCACGCAGCAGCAGCTCCTGCTGTTGCTCATGAAGCATGCGTTCGCTGACGTCGTAAAAGCAATTGATGGCTCCGGCGACTTCGCCGCGCTCGTTCTTCAGCGGACGGATGTTCACGATCACGACGACTCGCGAGCCGTCGGGCCGCTCGATCAGCACTTCGGCGTCGCTCACCTCCGACAGCTTGCCGCTCACCACCTCGGCCATCGGGCAAAGCTCGTGAGGCATGAAACTGCCGTCCGGACGGAACATCTTGAATGAGCCGCAGAACCGCGCTTCGGTGTCCCCGACCGCCGGCTCACGGCCCCACAATTCCACGGCGCGGCGATTGAATTCCTGAATTACGCCCAAGGCATCACAAGAATAGATGGCGACCGGGCCAAGGTCGAACAGTGCGCGGTAACGCGCCTCGCTCGCACGGACGAGGTCCTGCGTTGCAGTGCGTTCGGTTATATCGACGAACGTCAGGACCACGCCGTCGATCACATTGTCGACCGTGCGATACGGGCGAATGCGCAGGATGAACGTCGTCTTCGTCTCGTGCAGCACCACCTGGCGCTCGATCATGGTGAGCTTGCGCAGCACGGTCCTTGCGTCCCGCTGCAGCTCTGGATAGTCCAGGAGACTGACCACCTCGGCGATCGGCCGGCCGATGTCGGCATCGCGCAGGTGAAAGATCTCGGCTATCCCCGGCGTGAAGCTCTTGACCTTCAAGCTCCCATTCAGGAAGAGCGTGGCGATCTCGGTGCTTTCGAGCAGGTTTTTCAGATCGCTGTTGAGGTGCGTCAGCTGTTCGTTCTTGCTGACCATCTCGGCGTTGATCGTCTGCACCTCCTCATTGACCGACTGCATCTCCTCCTTCGCCGTCTCGAGCTCTTCATTCGAGGATTGCAGCTCTTCGTTGATCGACTGATGTTCTTCGTTCGACGACTTCAGCTCCTCGTTGGTGGTCTCCAGTTCATCGATGGTGGACTGGAGTTGCGCCCGGGTCGTCCCCAGCTCCTGTTCGAGCGCCCTGACGTCGTCGGCGGCGTCCTTGCCGGCGTGCGCGAGGCGGTCGCCCGGAACGGCATCGCCGAGATCCAGAAAGACCAGGGCGACGAAGCCGGCGCGGACGTCGGGGCCGTCGAGCGCCTCGGCGACCAGGGTGATCCGGCGCGCGTGGCCCTCCGTCTTCATGGGCACGCTTTCGAGCCGCGTCGAGCCTTGCTGCGTCCGCGCCGCCTTCAGCGCCGCCCGGGCGGCCGGCCGCAGGGCCTTGCGCAGGATATCGAACAGCCCATAGCTCGGCGCGCCCGGGGAGAGTTCGAGATATCGCCCGATCGCGGGGCCGGAGAATCGGACGATCTGATCGCGCTCGTCGATCACCAGGTGCGGCGGGTTGTACTTGTCCGTCGCCCGGCGGGCGCTCTTGTCGATCCGCTCGTCGGGGCGTCCGGCCGCCACGTCGACAGAGCCCAGCGCCTCGAGTCTTCGGCTGGTGGTCGATAGATCGGCAAGCGTCGTCCCCTCGACGTCGCGCCGCTCGAAGATCCGATGCTTCTTGTCCTCGGCGCCGAAAAGCCGCGTGGCGCGGGTGACCGACTCCGACGAGCCAAGGAACAGCCGTCCGCCTGGCTTCAGCGCATAATGGAAGGTCCGCATCACGCGATCCTGCATGTCCGCGTCGAGATAGATCAGCAGGTTGCGGCAGGAGATCAGGTCGAGCTTGGAAAACGGCGGGTGCTTGATGATGCTGTGGGTCGAGAAGACGCACATGTCGCGGATTTCCGGAATGATGCGGTAATCATGGCCCTCGGCGGTGAACCAGCGCTCGACACGTTCCGGCGACAGCCCGGCCATCGGCCGGCGGTAGCGACCGAGCCGGGCGAGCGCGATCGCCCGATCGTCGATGTCGGTGGCGAAGATCTGCACCTTTGGCCTGGCGCGCCGGTCGCTCATCGCCTCGCGGAGCAGGATGGCGATGGTGACGGCTTCCTGCCCGGTCGCACAGCCGGGAACCCAGACCCGGATATCGTCGTCCGCGCCCTTGCCGGCCACCAGGGGGTCCAACACCATCGAGGCCAGGGCGTCGAACGCGGCCGGGTCGCGAAAGAACTCGGTCACGCCGATCAGCAGCTCCCGGAACAGCAGCTCGAGTTCCCCGGGGTTATGGCGGTAGTGTTCGACGTAGGCTTGCGGCGTTTCCAGGCGCAGCACCTGCATGCGCCGCTGGAGCCGTCGAACCAGGGTCTTTTCCTTGTATTCGCTGAAGTCGTGGCCGGTGCGCGCCCGCAGCGCCGCCATGATCGTCGACAGGTGCGAGCCGGCGTCCTTGCGCGTGCCGTCGCCATTCTTGCTCGCGGCGGCGCCGAGCAGGTATTTCTGGTAATCGACCAATCTGGCCGGCATGGCTTCGACGGCGAGCACTTCATCGACCTGGCCCGTCTCGGCGGCGCTCTGCGGCATTCCGGGCATCGCGTGGCTGTCGAACTCGGCCTGGGCCAGCGTCAGGCCGCCGTGTTCCTTGATGGCGGTCAGGCCGAGCGAGCCGTCGCTCCCGGTCCCCGCCAGCACGATGCCGATGGCGTTCTCGCCCTGATCTTCCGCGAGCGACCGGAAAAAACTGTCGATGGGCCGACGATGATCGCGCGGCGGCGCGGACTGGACGACCTCGAGACGGCCGCGCTGGATCGTCAGCGTGCTGTTGGGCCCGATGACATAGACGCAGTTGGGCATGACCCTGACGCCGTCCGCCGCCTCGACCAGGCTCATCGAGGTGGTCTTGCCGAGCAACTCGACCAGCATGCTCTTGTAGTCGGGCGCCAGATGCTGGACCAGCACGAACGCCATGCCGGTATCGGGCGGTACGTTACTGAGAAAACCTTTGAAGGCGTCCAGCCCCCCCGCCGATGCGCCGATGCCGACGATCAGCAGCACTTCGGAGCCTCCGTGCCGAAGTGGCGGACGCGTCTGCGCGCCCCCCCCCCGCTTCAGGAGGTGGCGACCTGGGCGCGCCGGCGGATTTCCTTGACATGACGCGACCGCTCCAGCCGGCCAATATGCGCAGTTAACACCATGGCGAGCGGACTTGCGAATCGATTGGCGTTCTCGAGGAGCGCCGGGGCTCCTCAGATCAAGCCAGCGGGATCGCCGCCCACGGCGATGCGGTCGGATTGCGAAAGGGCTAGTTCGCGGAGGTTGACCACCATCGCCGTCTCCCCGGACGGCCTGAAAGGGCGATCCGGGGCCGGACCCGCCGCTTCCAAGACGAATTCCAGCTTGGCCGCGGCCCGTCCGGCCCCGGCTCGCGCTTCGCTTGGCCGGGGCGACGGCGATGATGAGCGTCTCGTCAACCCGAACTCTTTGCCGTGGATCGCCGCCTGGCTACGCAGGGCTCAGGCGTCGGATTCGAGGCGTCTGGACTGCACGGCAAAGGCTGCGCTGCGGGGCATGATCCAGTCCTGCTCTACGAAATCACGCAAGGCGTAGGCCCGCGTCAGCGCCTCGCGGCTGGCCGCCCGCCAGACTTCGCACCCCGCCTCGCCCGAGGGGGCGGAACGCTCGGCCATCTGGCGGCAGAACTCGGCGCGCTCGTTGAGGATTCGCTCGGCTGAACGCATGACCCTCTCCATCTCGTCGAACTGGGCCGCCGCCATGGCTTCCGCGGTGTAAACATGGCCGATGTGGCAAGCGTACTTCACGAGAGCGCCGACCGCCGATCGGCGCAGCGCGCCGCCGCAGTCGGGGCAGGTGACGGTGACCGGGCGGTCGAATGCGCCGCCGTCGACCGTCTCGCGGCCGTTCTCGGGTGACATTTCCTGGGGTTCGTTCGTCACGACGCCTTCCTCTTCGGTGACCAACCTCTTCAGCAGCGGCGGGATTGCGGCCAACGGCAGGCAATAGTCGAGTTCGACGTGCGCCGCAGCGCTTCTCGGCATGTCCGGGTTGGCTGCGTCGTCGGGATCCTGCACGATGGCCACCCCGCCTCGCCACTTGATTTCGTAGAGACCGGCCGCGCCATCGTTCAGATTCCCCGTGAGGATAATCCCGATGGCCGCTGGCCCAAAACTCTCCGCAACGCTTCGGAACAGCGGGTCTATGGCAGGCCGCGCCCAGTTTTCCTTCGGGTCCCGGGTGAGGCGAATGTGACCCTCGACGACGAGCATGTGGCGGTCCGGCGGCGCGACATAGATTTGGCCGGGGCGGATGTCCTCCCCGTCTTCGCCATGCTTGGCGGGCGTGACGCCGGCCACGTTCAGCAGCGAGGGAAGCAGGCTCGAATGGGCGCCGATGTGCAGGACGATCAGGATCGGAGCGGGCAGAGGAATCGCCAGCCCGGCGACGAGAGCCGTCAACGCCTCTACACCGCCCGCCGAAGCGCCGATCACGATTGCGGAGCAAGACGCCATGCAGCCCTCGAGGATCGGCCTTCATGATGAAGCCGCCAGGCTAGAACGCGCGAGACCGCCAAGGGCGCCGGCCGCCCGGCTGCATCGACGCGCCGCCCGGAGGTTCCAGGCCAGCCTCTAATTCGAGCCCCGGATCGTCGGCTTGCCGAGCAGGGCGTCGGCGATGATGCGCTGCTGGATCTCCGAGGTGCCTTCGAAGATCCTGGTGAGGCGCGCGTCGCGCCAGTAGCGCTCGATCGGGTGCAAGGTGGTGTAGCCGGCGCCGCCGAAGATCTGCAGGGCCTCGCTGGTCACCTTTTCTGCCATCTCGGAGGCGAAGAGCTTGACCATCGAGGTTTCCACCCGCCCGGCGCGGCCGGCGTCGATCTCGGAACAGACGTAATACATCAGCTGGCGCGCGGCCTCGATCTGCGTGGCCATGGCGGCGATCTTGAAGCGGATGGCCTGGAAGTCGGAGATCGGCTGGCCGAACTGCACGCGTTCCCTGGCGTAGGCGATGGCGTCCTCCAGCGCGCCGCGGGCGAGCCCGATCGAGCGGGCGGCGGTGTGGGCGCGGGCGAGGCCGAGGCCGAAGGCGACGCCCTGGACCGCCCGGCCCGCCTCGGGATTGGCGCCCTCGGCGAGGCGCGCCGGGGCGCGGACCTGATCGAAATGCAGCTCCCAGGTGCGCCAGCCGAAATAGCCGATCTTGGGGATCGGGCTGCCGGTGCAGCCCGCGGGCAGCTCGCCCTTGGGCTTTTCCACCGAGACCGAGACCGTGCCGGCGCGGCCCCCGGGCGCGGCCGGGTCGTCGATGCGGCAGAGCACGCTGATGTAGTCGGCGCCGTCGGCGAAGGTGCACCAGTACTTCGAGCCGGTGATCACCCAGTCGTCGCCGTCGCGGCGGGCGCGGCACTGCACCCCCGAGAGGTCCGAGCCGGTTCCGGGCTCGGAGAGCGCCGCGGCGCCGAGGTACTGGCCTTTGGCCATCAGCGCCACCTTGCGCCGCCTCTCTTCGCCCTCGCCGGGGATCGAGCGGTAGAAGGCGTTGCCGCGGGCGATGATGCTGGCGACGCTCATCCAGCCGCGCGCCAGCTCCTCGGCCACCAGGCAGTATTCGAAGGCGCCGAGACCGAGGCCGCCCAGCTCCTCGGGAATGAGGATGCCGAAGAAGCCGAGTTCGCCCATGCGCTCGATGAGTTCGCGCGGCATGTCGCCCTTGAGCGGATCGAGCCGGTTGGCCGCGGGCAGCACCTCGTCGTGGACGAACTGGCGCGCCATGTCGCGCATCATGATCCGCTCGGCGGTCAGATAGCCCGTGGTCGCAGGCTGCGCAGCATCGTCGGCCATGCTCGTCTCCTTCCACCCCCCACCGCCCGCCGCGGGGGCATTCACATGCCGATCAGCTCGGCCTTGCGGACGGTGTTCATGACGATGCGGATCGAGGCGGCGTCGACCATGGTGCCGCCGACGTTGACCGAGCCGAGGCCCTGGGCCAGCGCCGCCTCGTAGGCGCCGGCCAGTTCCCGGGCGCGGGCCACTTCGTCGCCGCCGGGCGAGAAGATCTCCAGCGCCGGGGCGATCTGGGCCGGGTGGATCGCCCACTTGCCGACGAAGCCCAGCATGTGGGCGTAGCGGGCCTCGCGGCGGAAGCCCTCCTCGTTGCGGAAGTTGGCGAAGGGTCCGTCCACCGGGTCGAGGCCGGCGGCGCGCGCGGCCATGGCGATGCGGAAGCGGGGATAGTGGAAGACGTCGCCCGGATAGCCGTCGCCGCCCCAGCCGCGCAGGTTCATCTCCTGGCTGGCCGAATAGTCGCCCATGCCGAAGATCAGCGCCTCGAGGCGCGGCGAGGCCCCGGCGATGGCCTCGACGTTCTGCAGGCCCGCCGCTTCCTCGATCAGCACCTCGAGGCCGATCCGGCGCGGCAGGCGCAGCTTGGCCTCGAGCTGGCCGAGCAGCAGGTCGACGAACTGCACGTCGGCGGCGCGCAGGGCCTTGGTCAGCATGAGGGTGTCGAGGTTCGCCCCCGCGCCCTCCACCACCTCGATCACGTCCTCGAAGCACCAGGGCGTGGTGACGTCGTTGATGCGCACGCAGCGGGTCTTGCGGCCCCAGTCGAGCCCGTTCAGCGCCTCGACGATGGTCTTGCGCGCGCCGGGCTTGGCCGAGGGGGCGACCGCATCCTCCAGATCGAGGAACACGTGGTCGGCCTCCGACGCGCAGGCCTTGGCGATCATCTTCTCGCTGACCCCCGGCACCGAGAGCTGCGAGCGGCGCAGCCGCATGGGACGGCCGGTCGTCTGACTCGAGGTCATGGGGCTTCCTTTGCGATCGCGCCGGCGGCTCGCCAGCGCGCGATGTCCTCGTCCGAGACGCCATGGGCGCGCAACACCTCGCCGGTGTCCTCGCCCAGATCCGGGGCGCGGCGGCGCACGCCCGAGGGCGTCCTGGTGAACTTGATCGGCTGGCCGGCGATGCGCAACGGCCCGGGCAGGCCCGGGCACTCGATCTCGGCCAGCATGCCGCGTGCGGCGAAGTGCGGATCGCGGGCGATCTCGTCGATGTTCTTCACCGGCCCGAAGGGCACAATGCCTCCCAGCCGTCGTTGCAGCTCGGCCTTGGTCATGGCGCTGGTCAGCATCGAGAGCGTCTCGATCACCGCCGCACGGTTGGCGGCGCGCGCCTTGGCCGTGGCGAACCGCGGCTCGTCCAGGAGTTCGGCGGCGCCCAGCGCCTGGCAGAGCGCCCGGAAGAACGCCTCGCCCGGACAGGCGATGGCGACGAAGCCGTCCGCGGCCGGATAGACGCCGAACGGCAGCAGGAAGGGATGATGGTTGCCTTCCGGCCCCGGCACCTGATCGGCGAACGAGTGCTGATGCACGATCCGTTCTGAGACGCCCAGCACCGCATCGACCATGGCGACGTCGAGGAACTGGCCCTCGCCGGTGGCGCGGGCATGCAGCACGGCGCTGACGACGCCGAGCGCCAGGTAGAGCGCCGGTATGGTGTCGCCGACGCCGGGACCGATCTTGACCGGCGCGCCGCCGACGAGCCCGGTGATCCCCATCATGCCGCCCATGGCCTGGGCGACGACGTCGTAGGCCGGCCACTGGGCATAGGGACTGGCGCCGGTGCGCGGATCGCCAAAGCCGCGCACGCTGGCGTAGACGAGGCGCGGATTGATCGCGGCGAGGCTCTCGTAGGAGAGCCCGAGCCGGTCCATGACGCCGACGCGGAAGTTCTCCACCACCACGTCGAAGCGGGCCGCGAGGCGCCGGACGATCTCGACGCCGGCGGCGGTCTTCAGGTCGACGGCGATGCTGCGCTTGCCGCGGTTGATCGACTGGAAATAGCCCGAATAGCGATGCTGGGCGTCGGCGGCATGGAAGGGCCCGGAGCCGCGGGTGAGGTCGCCGCCGCCCAGCGCCTCGACCTTGACCACCTCGGCGCCGAGATCGCAGAGCTGCTGGGTGCAGAACGGCCCGGCCAGCGCCTGGGTGAAGTCGAGCACCTTCAGCCCTGCGAGCGGCCCGGCGGCGAGCGGCGCGGCGCTCACCGCTCGCCCCAGTGGCTGCGCCGCTTGATCAGCATGCGCCGCTCGCCCTGGAAGACCAGCTTGTCGTCCTGGTTGACGCCGTAGTGCCTGAAGGTGACGATCCCGGCATCCTCGCGGTCGGCGGCCTCTGCGGCGAGCACCTCGGAATAGGCGTAGAGGGTGTCGCCGTGCACCACCGGATGGGTCAGGCGGATGTTGTCCATGCCCAGCTCGGCCAGGGCGTTCTCGCCGCAGTCCTGCATGGCCAGCCCCATCGCCACCGAGAAGTTCACCCCGCCGTAGGAGAGCCGGCCGCCGTAGACGCTGCCGCGCATGGCGTGCTCGTTGAAGTGCGACTGGGCGGTGTTCATGACGAGATTGGTGACGAGGACGTTCTCCAGGCCCTCGATGGTCTTGCCGCGGGCGTGGCGGATCACCTCGCCGGGCCTGAAGTCCTCGAAGTAGTTGTCGCGGCCGGTGAGTTGGGAGAGCTTCATGCCGGCGGCGCCCCGCCCGCCGGGCGGCGCAGCCGCACCAGGTTGGAGCGCTCGAAGTCGATCACCCGCTCGTCCTTCTGGTTGAAGCCCTCGGTGAGCCAGGTGACGACGCCGTTGGCAAGATTGCTGGCCGAGAGGCGCGCCGCCCGGGTGGTGGAGCGGGCGGTGAGGGTGTCGCCGGGATAGACGGGCCGGCGCCAGGTCAGGGCGCCGACGCCGACGAAGGGGCCGCCGATCTCGCTGTTGTCCTCCACCGAAAGGCCGAGCACGACGTTGAACACCAGCAGCGGATTGACCACGATGTCGGGATGGCCGTGCGCCTCGGCGTAGACGCGGTTGCAATAGAGCGGATTGAACGACAGCGTCAGGGTGGTGAAGAGCAGGGTGTCGGAGAGCGCGATGGTGCGGCCCCAGTGGTGCTGGCGCACCTCCCCGACCTCGAAATCCTCGTAGAGCCGGCCCTTGGGCCGGAGCCGGGCGCGCTCGCGGAAATCCTCCGCCATGGTTCCCTCGCCGCTTTGCGCAAAAGCTCAATCACAGCGCCGCGGCCAGGGCAATCCGTGCGGGGTCGATCGCAGGATTCGTGCGTCGCGAGCGGAGTGGCTGGGCCTGCGGCGTCCGATCAACCACGGAGGACGCCGAGGATGGAGGATGCCGAGATCGCCGAGGTCAAAGGCCGTTCGCCAGCCGCACGATGGCCTGCTTCAACGTATTAAGATGGTAGCGGATTTCATTGATGACCAAGCCGACTAGGCAACGTCCCGGGTGATATTGAGTGCACTGTCACCGTTACCCAAACGAGCCATGCCGCACCGTGGGCCCGCAGGCCGCACGCGTCAATAGTGTGCACTGTCACCGTAAATCTGTCACCGTAAATCAGGGGGCGTCAGCCGAATTTTTGCGGGGCTCATTGGACCACCTCGCCGCGCGGGCTGACGAGACGGCCGCCCTGGAAACGGTAGCCGTAATGCTGGATCAGCCCCATGGCCGCCTGGCCGTATTCGGAATTGGGGTTGAAGCCCGGAGGGGCGCCGGGCGGAAGGCGTGCCTGCGCCGCGGCGCCGGAAGCGGTTGCGGCGTTCTGAGCGAGAGGGCGCAGTGGCACATAGCAGGTAGCCCCATCGTTCCGCGAAAGCGTGCCCAGTTCGTTGCAGCGCTCTCGGGTCCAATCCCACTCGTAGCCTGCCGCCGTGATGCACTCGTCGGCGTACTCTCCAACGAGCTTCTGGCGCTCGTCTTGCGCGGCCGTCGCGTACACTCGATCCGCTTCAAGATCGCAGCGAGCAATCACCTGGCGAACGTCCGGACGCGCGCGGGGCGAGGGACCGCACGAACAGAGTGCAAGCGTCATCAGGAGAGAGACCGCGAGGAAGCCGCGAGTCCCGCCCACTAGCGGGAAGTCGGCTCATCGCACGGGAAGGCCCCCCGCAAGGCATCTTCGATCAGTGCGGATTCCGCATCGTTCCGCAGCTCCGGGTGCGTGAAGAGGAACCGCCGCACGACGTCGACGACCTGGAAGTTCGTCACGCCGTCCGGAATGCAGAATCTCGCCTGGGTAACGCCGCTCCCATTAAAACCTGCCGCCCAAAGCATCCCGTCCACGACCCCTTCAATGTCCGCAACGCATAAGTCGCGAGGAGGTCCGTCCGTGGTGCTCCCACAGTAATCCCAAAGCTGATTCCCGACGGTATAGGTTCCCGCACGATTTCGGGGGAAAGACCACGCCCGGGCCGGCAGGACACCTAGCCCGAACACCGTCGCTACGAGAATAACGCCCAGTCTGCCCGACATTCCTGCCCCTCCCCGCCTGTGATAGTAAGAGGGGGACGGCGATCAGCACTCGTCAAGCAACGCTCGGCTCGCCCGGATCAGCGCCGCGAACTCTCGGCGCGAAGCCAAAGCCGACTTGATTTACGGCGCGCAGCCGAGGACCGTCTCGCCGATCGCGTTCTCATCCATTCTGCGCCCTCTGCGGTGGAGTCTTGTCAGCCCTTCCGCTCCGCCGGCGCCCGACGAGAGGGACGATCTACGGGCGCGGCGCGCACAGCCTCACGCGGTCGCCCTGGCCTTGTGGGCGATGTCTTCGGCGAGGCGGCCGGCGACTTCGGTCATGTGGTCGAAGCGGGACTCGAAGGCGCCCAGGCCTTGCGAGAGCGAGCGCAGTTCGCCGATCAGGTCGTAGCGCTCGGCCTGGGGCAGATAGGCTTCGACGCTGTCCCAGCCGGCCCAGCCGTCGCGCGGTCCGAAGCCCAGCACCTGGCCGCGCCGCGAGGAGACCAGCGAGGTGACCGACGAGGTGCAAGCGCTGGGCGCGTGGATGACGAGGCGCTCGATCGGCTCCAGCAGGGTGCTGCCGCAGCGGCGCAGGCCCTCGTCCATGGCCAGGCGCCCGGCCTGGCGGAAGGCCATCTCCGACGAATCGACGCTGTGGTACTGGCCGTCGACCAGCTCCACCGCGACATCGACCACCGGAAAGCCGAGCGGGCCCTTGGCGAGGCCGTCGCACACGCCCGCCTCCACCGCCGGGATCCACTGCCTGGGCACCACACCGCCGACGATCTTCTGGTTGAAGCTGAAGCCTGCGCCGCGCGGCTGGGGGCGGATTTCCACGGTGATGTCGCCGAACTGGCCATGGCCGCCGGTCTGCTTCTTGTGGCGGGCGTGCTGGGTGACATGGCCGGTGATGGTCTCCCGATAGGGGGTGGCCGGCGCGCCCGTCCCCACCTCGACCCCGAAGCGGCGCTTCAGCCGATCCAGCGCCAGCCGCAGGTGCGCCTCGCTCTGGCCGCTGATCAGGGTCTGATGCGACTCCGAATCCTGAGCGATGCCGAGGGCCATGTCCTCGTCGACCAGCTTGGCGAGCGCGCTCGCCAGGCGCACGTCGTCGCCGCGGGCCTTGGCGTGGATGGCGAGGCTGAACACCGGCGCCGGCGGCTCGAGTTCCAGCGCCAGCGCCTGCGGCCGGCCGGTGGCGGAAAGGAACTGGCCGGCCCTGGCGTGTTCCAGCTTGCCGATGGCGACGACCTCGCCGGGCTGCGCCTCGGCGAGCTTCTTCAGCTGCGCGCCCTGGACCGCGAAGAGCCCGCCGGCGCGGCACTTCTCGCCGTCGGGCGGCACGAGCTCGCCGCCATCGGCGAGGCGCGCGCCCAGCACCCGCGCATAGGCGAGCTTGCCGGCCTGGCCGGCATAGGCGGTCTTCATCACATAGGCGCCCGGACCCTCGGCCCCGAACCGCTGGGCGGCGGACTGGGGCGAGGCCGCATCGTGGCGGATCATCTTCATCAGCTGTGGCACGCCGAAGCCCTTGAGGGCGGCGCCGAAGAACACCGGGGTGATCAGGCCCTCGTTCATCTCGCGCACCAGGTCGGCGAAGATCACCTCGCTGCCCGGCGCCTCGTCGGAGACCAGCTTCTCCAGCAGCTCGTCGTCGAAGTCTGCCAGCTGCTCCATCATGTGGAAGCGCGCGTCGGTCTCCTCGGCGACGACCTCCTCGGAAGGCTGGATGCGCTTCTGCTCGCCGCCGTCCACGTAGGCGAACGCCCGCTCCAGCGCCAGGTCGACGAAGCCGGTGACGTGCTCGTCGGTCCAGATCGGCAGTTGCCGGGCCACGAGCGGCGAGGCGCAGACCGCGCCGAAGGCGGCGATGAGGTCCTTCAGCGCGGCGTGGGCCTGGTCGATCTTGTTGATGAAGAGGATGTGCGGCAGCCCGAGCCGCTCCAGTTCCTTGAAGGTCGGCTGCAGCAGCACCGCCTTGGCCGGATCCGGATCGGCGACCACGATGGCGAGATCGGCCGCCGGCAGGGCGAAGCGGCCATCGGCGGCGAAGTCCACCGCCCCCGGACAGTCGATCACCGAATAGCGGTCGCCCAGGTAGTCGAAGCCTGCGAGGTTCAGCTCCACCGAATGGCCCCGGGCCCTGGCCTCCGGACTGGAATCGCCCACCATCTCGCCCGGGCCGCGGCTGCGCTTTTCGACGGCGCCGGCGGCCAGGAGCATGGCCTCCATCAAGGTGGTCTTGCCGCCGGCCGTCGGGCCCACCAGGGCGACGGCGCGGACGAAACCTGGGGTGTGGGCGCTCATGGGCTAGGCTCCCGTTCCTTGTCCAACGCGGCCAGGCCGCTCGGGGTCGGCGCGGCGGGCGCGCCCTCCTCGCCCCAGGATGCTACCTGGATCGAGCCCCGCGCAAGGGGTGCAAGCGCGCGCGGCGGCAGACGGCCGCGCGCTAGCGCCCGGTGAACGCCGGGGCGCGCTTTTCCAGGAAGCTGGCGACGCCTTCGCGGTGGTCCTCGGTGGCGAAGAGGCGGTGGATGGTCTCGATGGCCCAGGCGCCCAGCTGGCGCGGATCGCCGTGAGTGGCGCGGCGCAGGCCCTCCTTCATGTAGCGCAGCGCCAGCGGCGGGTTGGCGGCGATGCGCCCGGCCAGCGCCTGGGCGGCGGACATCAGCGCCTCGTGGGCCACGACCTCGCTGACGAGGCCGATGCGAAGAGCCTCCGCCGCATCGACGGGATCGCCGGTGAAGAGCAGCTCGGCGGCCTTGGCCGGGCCGACCACGGCGGGCAGCTTCCAGAAGCCGCCGACGTCGCAGACGAGGCCGCGCTTGATGAAGAGTTCGGCGAAGCGGGCTTTTTCCGAGGCGATGCGGATGTCGGCGTAGAGCGCCAGCTCCATGCCCCAGCCCACCGCCGCCCCGTTCACCGCGGCGATCACCGGCTTGCCGCAATCGATCGCCGCCATCGCCGCCGGAGTGGGCTCGAAGCGCACCCGCGGCGGCGCGCTCTGGCGCTCGCCCTGTTCGCCGACCATGAGTTCGCGCACGTCGTCGCCCGAACAGAACGCCGGATCGGCGCCGGTGACCACCACGCAGCGCACCAGCGGATCGGCGTCGGCCTGGCGGAAGCCTGCCTCCAGCTCGGCGTAGGCGCGCCGGTTCAGCGCGTTGCGCCGCTCGGGCCGGTCGAGGGTGATGCGGCAGACGTGGTCGTTGACCTCGTAGCGCACGCAGGTGAAATCCTCGGGCGCGATGGCGGGCATGGGCGGGCTCCCTCGTGGCTGGCCTGCCGCTTCGTCAGCCTGCTAGGCGGGTTCGGCGGTCCGGCCGTTGGAGGCATCTGCCGGCCGATGCCTGAAGGGAAAGCAATGGCGCATGTCGATCCGGCGGCCGTCCAGGTGGGCGAGCCCAGATCCATTCACCGCTTCGACGAGGCGAAGCTCGCGGGATGGCTCGCGTCGCACGTCGAGGGCCTGCGCGGACCGGTGCGCGTGCAGCAGTTCCAGCGCGGCGCGTCGAACCCGACCTTCCTGATCACCGCCGCCGACGCGCGCTACGTGCTGCGCAAGAAGCCGCCCGGCCAGCTTCTGGCCAGCGCCCACCAGGTGGATCGCGAGCACCGGGTGATGCAGGCCCTGGGCGGCGTCGGCTTCCCCGTGCCGAAGATGCGCGCCTTCTGCGCCGACGAGGCGGTGATCGGCACGCCCTTCTACGTGATGGATTTCCTGGAGGGGCGCATCTTCCGCGACGCGCACCTGCCGGGCCTTGCCCCAGGCGAGCGGGCGGCGATCTACGACGAGCTGAACGCGGTGATGGCGCGGCTGCACGGCGTCGACTACGAGGCCATCGGGCTTGGCGACTATGGCCGGCCGGGCAACTATTTCGCCCGCCAGATCGACCGCTGGACCCGCCAGTACCGCGGCGCGCAGACCGGGCGCATCGAGGCGATGGAGACGCTCATCGCGGCCCTCCCCGCCCGGGTCCCCGCCGACGCGGCCACCGCCATCGCCCACGGCGACTATCGCCTCGAGAACGTGATGTTCCACCCGAACGAGCCCCGGATCATCGCCGTGCTCGACTGGGAGCTCTCGACGCTCGGCCATCCCCTCGCCGACCTCGCCTACAACGCCATCCTCTGGCATTCCCGCTCGGAGAGCTGGGGCACGCTCGACGGCCTGGAGCTGGCCGGCTCGGGCGTTCCCACCGAGGCCGAGTACGTCGCCGCCTATTGCCGCCGCACCGGACGCGCAGCGATCGACGATTTCGGCTTCTATCTAGGCTTTTCGCTGTTCCGGCTGGCCTCGATCGGCCAGGGCGTCTTCAAGCGCAACCTCGACGGCATCGGCAACGCCGAGGCGGCGGGCGACAATTCCGGCACTCAGCTCCTGGCCGAAGAGGCGCTGAGCGCCCTGGAGGACTGAGCCCCGCGCTCAGCCGAGCTCGAGTCCCTCCAGGTCGCCGGCGGCGCGCCAGGCCTCCAGCAGGGCGGTGAAGGCGATCGGGCCCTTGCCGTAGGGACCGTTGCGGGCGGCGAGCGCCGAGGGCTGGCCCTCGTTGTTGTAGTAGCCGGGGGTGCATTCCTCCTGGAAGCGCTGGCGCAGGATCGCCGAGGCGACGATGGTCTCGACCCAGGCCTCCTCGGCGGCCTGCGAGGCCTCGACGGTGCGGGCCTGGCGGGCGCGGGCCTCGGCGATGATGTAGGCCAGGTGCTTGGACTGCTCGTTGAGCATGTGCGGGAAGTTGGCTGTGAAGCCCGACTGCGAGTTGGAGACGATGAAGCAGTTGGGAAAGCCGCGCGCGTGCATGCCGTGCAAGGTGGAGACCCCGTCCTTCCACTTCTGCGTCAGCGACACCCCGGCGCGGCCGAAGGTCTCGTAGCCGGCGCGGCGCGAATAGCCGGTGCCGACCTCGAACCCGGTGCCGTAGATCAGGCAGTCGAGCTCGTATTCGCGGCCGTTGGCGACGACGCCGGTCTCGGTGATCGCCTCCACGCCACGGCCCTGGGTGTCGACCAGGGTGACGTTGGGCCGGTTGAAGGCGTCGAGGTACTCGTCGTGGAAGCACGGGCGCTTGCAGAACTGGTTGTACCACGGCTTCAGCGCCTCGGCGGTCGCTCCATCCCTGACCACGGCATCGACGCGGGCGCGCACCTGCTCCATCTTCTGGAAGTCCGCCAGCTGCATCGTCGCCGCCAGCTCCTCGGGCGACTTGCCCGAGCCCGCGCCCTTGCGCATCAGCAGCAGCAGATTGCCGATGATGTCGGTCCAGCCGTCGTTGACCAGGTCCTCCTCGGCGAAGCCGCCGGAAACCAGGGCGTTGAAATTGTCCATCCGGTGCTGCTGCCATCCGCGGCCGAGGCTGGCGGCCCATTGCGGATCGGTGGGGCGGTTGGCGCGCACGTCGATGGAGGACGGGGTGCGCTGGAAGACGTAGAGATGCCTCGCGCCCGCGGCCAGGTGCGGCACGCACTGCACCGCCGTCGCCCCGGTGCCGATGATGCCCACGACCTTGTCCGTCAGGCCGACGAGGCCGCCGCCGGCGTCGCCGCCGGTGTAGGCGTAATCCCAGCGGCTGGTGTGGAAAGAGTGGCGCTTGAAGCTTTCCACGCCGGGGATGCCCGGGAGCTTGGGCCGGTGCAGCGGCCCGGCGGCCATCACCACGAAGCGCGCCTGCATGGCGTCGCCGCGGTTGGTGGAGACGGTCCAGCGTCTGGCGGCCTCGTCCCAGGAGAGTTCGGTGACCTCGGTCTGGAAGCAGGCGTTGCGATAGAGGTCGAAATGCTCGCCGATGGCGCGGCTGTGCCTCAGGATCTCCGGCGCGCGCGAATACTTCTCGACCGGCATGTAGCCGATCTCCTCGAGCAGCGGCAGGTAGACATAGCTCTCGATGTCGCAGGCCGCGCCGGGATAGCGGTTCCAGTACCAGGTGCCGCCGAAGTCGCCGCCCTTCTCGATGATGCGGATGTCCGCGACGCCGGCCTCGCGCAGGCGCGCGCCGGCCAGGAGGCCGCCGAAGCCGCCGCCGATCACCACCACCTCGATCTCGTCGGCGAGCGGGGCGCGGGCGAAGCCGGGCGCGACGTAGGGATCGTCGAGGTAGTGCGCGAACCGGCCGGCGATCTCGCGGTACTGCTCGTTGCCGTCGGCGCGCAGGCGCTTGTCGCGCTCGGCCCGGTACCTTGCCCGCAGCGCCTCGGGATCGAACCCGAGTTCCGCCGGCGCGGCGGGGGCGGCCTCGAGGAGTCCAGCTTCGTCCGGCATGCGTCTCTCCGATGACGACGCGGCCGGGGCGGCCGCGTTCGCGAGGTCGGCGATAATTAGAACGCATTCGGATTTTGACAAGCCGCGATTTACGGCCGCGATGCGGGGTCGCGCCGGGGTTGAACCGACGCGCGCATACGGATCATCGCCCGCAGCCCCCTCCGACGCCCGGCGCTGCCGCGCCGAGCGCCACCTCCCCCGTTGCACGGGTGAGGAGGAAAGGTGTCCTCACTCCTTCCCCGCGAGCGGGGGACCGCCCGCCGCAGGCGGGGGTGGAAGGGGCGCGCCCCTTCCCCGTTGCACGGGCGAGGCGGCGATCCGCTATCGTCAGTCCGGCCAGATGGTCCAGGCGGTCACGTGGGCCTCCCAGCAGGTGACATCCTCGCCGCCGATCTCCCAGGCGCTGGCGCCATCGAGAGGCGTCCAGAGGCCGTGACTGAGGCGGTAGTTGGAGAAGCGGCCGCGCCAGGGCGTCGGCGTCTCGCCGGCTGCGGTGGCCCGTGGACGATCGGCGGCGAAGACGGCGCCGATGCGCCCATCGGCGTCCAAACTGACCTCGACGCTGGCGGCCGCGTCGCCCTCGCCGGCGCCGAGCTCGAAGCCGCGCTTGCCTTCCAACGCGCGCCAGCGCAGCGCCGGATTGTGGAGGATGGCGTCCGGCGCCCAGGCAAGCTCGGCCAGATATCTGATCAGCTCGCCGCGGGTGACGGCGGCGGAGACGCCTAGCCTTGCGGCCGGCAGGAAGCCGAACACCCGCGCCTCCAGCCGCGCCTCGCCCAGCGACAGCGAGTCGCGGATGCGGATCGCCCCCATGACGCCGGTCCGGGCGCGCCAGTCGAAGGCGCATCCGGTGGTCGAGATGGTCTCGTCCGCGGTGAAGTCGGACCAGCCGGCGCCAGCGCCCGGCCGCATGCGCCCGCTCTGGCTGAGGCGGACGGCGTCGCGCCGCAACCGCGGATTCGCGCCCAGCCGGATGGCGAGATCGCGCACCGGCGCCGGAAGCTGGGCGCCTGCCTCGTCCACCAGAGCCCTCCTTCGACGTTATGCCCACGAACCAAACACGCCGAAGCCGGCCTGGCGTTCCCGTGCATCCAGACATTGCCTAAGGCAGGGTGACCGTCAGCCGCGCCCCACCCCTAGGCGAAGGGCCAAAATCCAGCGTTCCGCCATGTTGACGGACCAGGGAGAAGATCATCCGCATGCCCAGGCCCTTGGCGAGCGCCGGGTCGAAGCCCGCCGGCAAGCCCGGACCGTCATCGCTGACACTCACCCTAACACCTCGGCCGAACGGCGCCACCTCGACGCCGATATCGGCGGCGCCGTGCTTGGCCGCATTGGTCGCCAGTTCGTTGACGATCAGGCCGAGCGGCATGACCTTGGTCGTGGCGATCGGTGTCGGGGCTCCCGCGACGGTCAGACGCGCCGGATTCACGACATCCGCGAGGTCCGCGCAGAATCGTTTCAGGTACTCCAGCGCGCAGGTGACCTCGACGGCGTCATCGAGATAGAAATGGCGATGGACCCGGGCCACGGTCGCGACGCGGCTCGCGGCGATCTCCAGCTGGGCGGCAGTCTCCGGACTGGCCGAACTGCGGCTCTGCATATCGAGCATGCCCGAGACGAACTGCAAGCTGTTCATCACCCGGTGGTCGATCTCACGTCCCATCATCTCGGCGCGGCCCACGGCCGCCGTGAGATCGCCGACCGCGCGGCGGGCCGACAGCCGCAGTTCCATCTGGTCCATCACCAGGGAAGCCAGGCTCTTCAGCAAGGCGATCTGATCGTCGGTGACGGTTCGCGGCTCGCGATCGAGGACGCACAGGGTTCCCAGATTGAAGCCGTAATGGGTGGTCAGCGGGACCGCCAGGTAGAAGCGCAAGCCGAAATCTCCCGCCACCAGCGGGTTGGCCAGCGTCCTCGGGTCGGCCACGGCGTCGGTGACGAGATAAGGGCCGTCGGCGAGGATGGCCGAGGCGCAAAGCCCAGGGTCACGGTCGACCTGGCCGACGTCGAGTCCGGGGTGCGATTTGAACCAGATGCGGTCGGTGTCCACCAGGCTGATGATCGCGATTGGCGCCGAGAACAACCTGACGGCCATCGCGGTGATTTCGTCGAACGAGCCGTCCGGCGGGGTGTCCAGGATCTCGTAGCGGCGAAGCGCGGCAAGGCGTCCGGGTTCGTTTTCAGGAACGACGGCGGGCGGCATGGTCGAGATCCGAATGAATGCCCCGCAACGTGCCCCCGGCGCCGGATGGTGTCGAGCCCCCGGCGGCGCGGGCGGCGCTCGAATTATTCCGCGCATCGGGCCCCCGGCGAGGGATCGAAACGGCGGCCAGCGCGGTTGTGCGGCGGGGGCGAGGCGTTCGCCATGCCGGCAAGGCGCTCCAGACTCTGCGGCAGGGCGCTTGCGTCGTCTCGCGGCGCGAGGGGCGCGGGCGCAGCGGCGAACGCAGGGCCTATGTATCACTTCAGCTTCGGAGATCCCTCATGAAGGACTCGAACGGCAAGACCCACTTTGGCCGCCAGACGCCTGTCGACGGCTTCGCCGCCATGGGCGCGATGGGCGCCATGGTGCGCGACGCCAACCAGCGGGGCCAGGTGATCCTGGAGACCGGCTTGCGAACCTGGGAGACCGAAGCGGGGCGCTACTTCGACGAGGCGGCGGCCCAATGCCGGGCCACGGTGGAGGCGCTGGCGCGATGCGCGAGCCCGTCGGACGTGCTGGCCGTCGAACACGCCTGGCTGAAGGCCAGAGGCGAGGCCTATCTCGATTCCGGGCTGCGCTTCGCCGAGGCGTTCGCGTGCGTCGCCCAGAGCCTCGCCGCGAAGGAAACCGCCGCCTCGCGGCAGGCGGCGGACGGCGAACGGGCGACGGGGGCCTGATCGCAGCCTCGCCCGCGATTGCGGGCCGGCCCAGGTCATCGGCGACGATTCGGCGGCGTTCGGCGTTCTTCCAGGACGCGCCAGGAGAGCCGCCGCCATGACCGAGACCCTCTCGCCGACCCTGCCCGAGGACGTGGAGCGCCTGGCGCAGCGCGTGGCCCGGCGCGCCAGCCGGCGGGGCGTGAAGCTGGTGACGGCGGAAAGCTGCACCGCCGGCCTGCTGGCGTCGCTGATAACCGACGTGGAGGGCTGCGCCCATGTCTTCGACCGCGGCTTCGTCACCTATTCCGATGCGGCCAAGCGCCAGATGCTGGGGGTGCCGCAGGCGCTGCTGAACGCCTGCGGCGCGGTCTCGGCCGCCGCCGCCCGGGCCATGGCCGAGGGGGCGCTGGCGGCCTCGGACGGCGACCTGGCGCTGGCGGTGACCGGCTTCGCCGGAACCGGCGAGCCGGGCGACGAGCCTGGCCTCGTCCACTTCGCCGTGGCCCGGCGCGACGGCCAGACCCGGGCGCTGGAGAAGCATTTCGGCGACATCGGGCGCGGACCGGTGCGCATCGGCTGCCTGAGGACGGGGCTCGAGATGCTGCAACGGGCGATCGGCTGAGGCACCATGCCAGCCTCGCTCGCCACCGACGCGGTCGGCGCCGCGGCCGCGGCGCTCTCCATCGCCAGCTTCGCGCCGCAGATCGTCAAGATGCTGCGCACGCGCGACGCCTCGGGGGTGTCGCTGCGCACCTACGCCCTGACCGTCACCTGCTTCTGCCTTTGGGTGGTCTACGGGGTCAGGCTGGGCGCGTGGCCGATCACCCTCGCCAACGCCGCCGCGCTGGCGATGTCGGCCACGGTGCTGGCGCTGAAGTGGCGCCTGCGCCGACGCAGGCGGTCGCAGCGCTGAGCCGGCGCGGCCAAGCGCGCCTCAGCGCCGCAGGCTGACGCCGGTGCGCAGCATCAGCGGGCGGTCGTAGGCGAAGAGGCCGGGATCGGGCTCGGCGGTCTGGACGCGCGCATCGAGGAGATTGTCGATGGCGACGAAGAGCCGGGCGTGCGCCGACGCGCGCCAGCGCGCCTCGACATCGACGGTGGTCCCCGACTTCAGCCGGCGGGTGTCGAGATCGTCGTCGTAGCGGGCGCTCTCGTAGCGCAGCGCGGCGCGCAGAGAGAGCCGCGGCGCCGGGCGCCACCGCGCCGAGACCACCGCCGTCAGCGCCGGCGCCTGGGCGGGCCTGAGCCCGGTGAGCTGCGGCGCCGCCGCGCCGCCATCGACGCGCGCGCGGGTCCAGTCGGCGGCGATCTCGAGCACCAGCGCCGCGCCGAAGCGGCGCCGGGCCTCGCCCTCCAGCCCTTCGGCGTCGATCACCCCGGCGTTGCGGCGCTGCATCAGGCTGCCGCCGCCCTGGGCGCCGATGGTGACGTTGGTCACCGCGTCGGCGAGGCGGTTGGCGAAGGCGGTCAGGTTCCAGCTCGCGCCGCCTGCCGCGCCGCCGACGCCGACCTCCTCGCCGGTGAGCCGCTCGGGAACCAGGTCCGGGTTGGCCTCGGTGGTGTTGTTGCCGACCCGGAACGGCCGGTAGAGCTCGTTGAGGGTGGGCGGGCGAAAGCCCTCGTAGGCGGCGGCGCGCACGAAGAGGCCGCCGCCCAGGGCGCGGCGCACCCCCAGCCGCGCCGTCGGCAAGGCGCCGGAGCGGTTCGGGTCGCTCTGGTCGAGCGTCACTTGGCCGGTGGAGATCAGCCGCTGCACCAGTTGGCCGTGCGCGGCGGCCCAGTAGTCGCCGCGGATCCCGCCGGAGACGAGCCAGCCGGCGAAGCTGCGGTCGGCCTCCAGATAGGCGCCGGCCACGAGGGTGCGGCCGCCGGCCCGGCGATCCTGGGTGAAGGCCCGGGCGGCCGGACTGAAGGCGAAGCGTTCGTAGTCGTCGCCCTGGGCGGCGCGCACGTCGAGGCCCAGTTCGACGTCGGCGCCCGACCAGGCCCGCCGCAGCGCCGCATCGACGCCGTAGCCGAGCGCGGGCGTCTTGTACTGGTCGTCGGCCGGGGTGCTGAAGGCCTGGCTGGCCGGGACCGAGACCGAGGTATTGGCGAGATTGCTGCCCCTGGCCCAGCCCTGCAGCCGCCAGCCGAAGCCGCCCGGCGCCGGCGCCGCCGCCCAGGTGGCGCTGAGAAAGTCGCCGCTGGCGCGCGAATGGGCGCCGACGAGGCCCGCCTGGCGATCCTCCTCGAAGCCGCCGCCGCGCACCGCCAGGACGCCGGCGCCGAGCCGGGTCTGCGCCCGCAGCGCGACGCTGGCGGCGTCGAGGCTGAGGCGGTCGTCGGCCGGGCCGCGGCCCTGGAGGATCGGAATCCAGCCGCCATCGTGCTCGCCGGAGGCGACGAGCAGGAAATCCAGCGGCCCGACCCGCGCGTCCGCCGCCCCGGCCGCGCGGCGGTAGCCCAGCGAGCCGGCGGAGAGGTCGACGTCGTAGAAGCCCGGATCGCCGCCGCGCTCGGTGAGCGCCACCACGCCGGTGAGGGCGCCGGCGCCATAGGGTCCGGCCCCGGCGCCGCGGACGACCTCTGCGCCGTCCAGGCCCTCGGCCGGCAGGGCCGTCCAGATGACCCAGCCGCCGAAGGGATCGTTCTGGGGCACGCCGTCGAGGGTGACGAGGGTGCGGCCGGCGCCCGACGGCGCGAAGCTGCGCAACGAGACGCCCTGGGTGGTGGGATTGGCGGAAAGGCTGGAGGAGCGGCGGAACTGCGAGAACCCCGGCACGGCGTCCTCGAGCGCCGCGTCGAGCTGGCCGCGAACGCGCAGCTGCGCCGGCGTGACGGCGACGACGGAGAAGGCCGCATCGCCCGGGGTCGGCGGCAGGCGGGCGGCCGTGACCACGACCTCGGGCGCCGGTGGCGGGGCAAGCGCGGGCATGGCGTTCTCGACGCGGCCAAGGCGCTGGCGCTGTCAAGCCTCGCCATTGCCTCGGCGGCGGGTTTCGCAGGCGATGCGGCTCTCTGAGCCCGACGCTAGCCCAGCCGGACCTGCGGGCCGTTGCCGGGATGCGCCGGACTGCGCGGCGCGAGCGCGGCGGCCGGCGGGCGCAGGCCCAGTTGCGCCAGCCGATCGAGGGGCGGCCGGGCGAGGGCGTAGAAGAGCAGGGCCGCCAGCGCGATCACCGAGAGGCTGAAGAGGCCGATGCCCCAGCCGGCGATGGCGGGGCGCTCAGCCATGCGCCGGCCGCGGCGGCGCGGCGCGCGCGCCGTGCTCGAGCATGGCCTGCTGCGCCGGCGGCGGATTGACCACCTTCAGGCCGCGATGCAGGCCGCCGCTGTAGCCGATGAACAGGATCACCGCGACCAGCACCGCCACGGCGCCCAGCACCGCGCCCAGCGTCACGGGAAGGCCCCCGCCCCTGCCGGGCTCGCCCATACGGAGTCTCTCCTCGACTGTGGCTTCGCAGCGCCCCTCCACGCAAAACGGCCTGGCGCGAGAGCGGTTCCGCAGCGACGTTGCCGGAATGAAACGCGCCCGGCGCCCGGTGACCGCTACAATCGCCCGGGGCTTCGCCTGGAGTGGACCGGATGCGCCGAACGCTGTTGAGTCTGACCCTCGCGGCGGCGGCGCTGGGATGCGCGGCGCTCGCCCAGGACATGGACGGCGCCGGGACCGATCACTATTATGCCGAACTCTCCAACCAGTGCCCCGACAAGAACCTCCAGTACCTGTCGCCGCGGGAACTGCGCGACGGACTGGACGACTGGTCCGGCGGGCTTTCCCCGGACGCGCAGAGCAAGCTGAAGCAGGCCGAGACCGCGCAGTGCTCGACGGCGAGCGCCGGCGTCGGCTGCGTAAATCGGGCCGACATCGCCGCCGCCGACCAGCAGGGCCGCACCCGCGACCTCGCCGGCGCCATCTGCGCCGACTTCCTGCGCTGCCGCAGCCCGGGCGACTGCGACTACGCGCGCTGAGGCCGCGGCGCGGCCGGCTTCTGCCGGGCCGCCGACGTGCTACATCTCTGTTCCCGTGCCGAATCCCTCGCCCTCGCCGCCGCGCACCTCGGACGTCGCCCGCGTCGCCGGCCCCGACTACCTCGCCGGACTGAACCCCGAGCAGCGCGCGGCCGTGGAGGCGCTCGACGGGCCGGTGCTGGTGCTGGCCGGCGCCGGCACCGGCAAGACGCGGGTGCTGACCACGCGCCTCGCCCACATCCTGGCCACCGGCCGGGCGCGGCCGTGGGAGCTGCTGGCGGTCACCTTCACCAACCGGGCGGCGCGCGAGATGCGCGAGCGCACCGCGGCGATCACCGGACCAGCGGCCGAGGGGCTGCGCTGGCTGGGCACCTTCCATTCCATCGCCGCCCAGATCCTGCGCCGCCACGCCGAGCTGGTGGGGTTGAAGTCGAGCTTCACCATCATCGACGTCGATGACCAGGAGCGGCTGATCAAGCAGCTTCTGGAGGCCGAGCGCATCGACCCCAAGCGCTGGACGGCGCGCGCCTTCGCCGGCCTCGTCGATCACTGGAAGAACCGCGGCTGGACGCCGCAGCAGCTGCCGGCGGCGGAAGGCGCGCCCTTCGCCGACAATCGCGGCCAGCGACTCTACGAGCTCTACCAGGAACGGCTGAAGGTGCTGAACGCCTGCGACTTCGGCGACCTCCTGCTGCACAACCTGACCATCTTCACCGGGCATGCCGACGTGCTGGCCGACTATCACCAGCGATTCCGCTATCTGCTGGTGGACGAGTACCAGGATTCCAACGTCGCCCAGTACCTTTGGCTGAGGCTGCTCGCCCAGGGCCGCCAGAACCTCTGCTGCGTCGGCGACGACGACCAGTCGATCTATGGCTGGCGCGGCGCCGAGGTCGACAACATCCTGAGGTTCGAGCGCGACTTTCCGGGCGCCAAGGTGATCCGGCTGGAGCGCAACTACCGCTCCACCGGCCACATCCTCGCCGCCGCCTCCGGCCTCATCGCCGCCAACCGCGGCCGGCTGGGCAAGACGCTGTGGACCGAGGCCGAAGGCGGCGGCAAGGTGCAGGTGCGCGGCGTCTGGGACGGCGAGGCCGAGAGCCGCCTCGTCGCCGACGACATCGAGGCCTGGGTGAAGGCGGGCCGGCGCCGGCGCGAAGTGGCGATCCTGGTGCGCGCCTCGTTCCAGATGCGCGCCTTCGAGGAGCGCTTCGTCATGCTGCAGATCCCCTATCAGGTGATCGGCGGACCGCGCTTCTTCGAGCGGGCCGAGATCCGCGACGCACACGCCTATCTGCGCCTGGTGCAGTCGCCCGACGACGACCTCGCCTTCGAGCGCATCGTCAACGTGCCCAAGCGCGGCATCGGCGACACCACGGTGCAGAAGCTGCTGGCGCTGGCGCGCGGGGCCGGCGTCTCGGCCAGCGCCGCGGCGCGCCAGCTGGTGCGCACCGACGAGCTGGCGGGGCGCACCCGCACGGCGCTGACGGCCTTCCTGCGCGATCTCGACCGCTGGAGCGCCCTGGCGCGCGAGACCGCGCACCCGCGCCTGGCCGAGACCATCCTCGAGGAGAGCGGCTACACCGACGCGCTGCGGCTCGACAAGGGACCCACCAGCCAGACGCGGCTGGAGAACCTCAAGGAGCTGATCCAGTCGATGGCCGCCTTCGAGACCCTGCAGGCCTATCTGGAGCACGTCTCGCTGGTGATGGACCTCGACCGCGAGAGCGGCGAGGACTCGGTCAAGATCATGACCCTGCATTCGGCCAAGGGCCTGGAGTTCCCGCTGGTGTTCCTGCCCGGCTGGGAGGAGGGCGTGTTCCCCAGCCAGCGCAGCATGGACGAGAAGGGCGAGAAGGGGCTGGAGGAGGAGCGCCGGCTCGCCTACGTCGGCCTCACCCGCGCCCGCGAGCAGGCGCGCATCTCGTTCGCCGCCAACCGTCAGGTCTATGGCCGCTGGACCAGCCAGCTGCCCAGCCGCTTCGTCGACGAGCTGCCGCAGGCCAATGTCGAGGCCGCCAGCGAGACCGGCTACTATGGCGGCGGACCGGGCATGCGCGACGCCGGCTCGCGCTGGGACGGGGCCGGCGGCGCCTTCGGCGCCGGCTACGCCTCGCCGGGCTGGCGCCGCGCCCAGGAGCGCAACTACCGCGGCGGCCCGCCCGGCGTCACCCAGGTGATCGAGGGCGAAGGCCGGCTGGTGGCCGTCTCCGAGCCCTCCGCCGCGGGCGCCTGGCGCCTCGGCGAGCGGGTGTTCCACGTCAAGTTCGGCTATGGCGAGGTGATCCAGATCGAGGGCAACAAGCTCACCGTGGCCTTCGACAAGGCCGGTGAGAAGCGGGTGATCGACTCGTTCGTGGAGAAGGCGTGAGGCCGGAACGCACCGTTGAATGCGTCTCCCGGCGGTTCGACGAGCGCTGCGTAGACGCTCCGCTTCCGGCGCCGGCCGCGGTCGCGTGGTTGCTCATGGAACGCCTGCCCGCCCTGGCGCATGGTCCGCCGACGCGGGGCCAATCCAGGCGCGCCGGGACCTCCGTTATCGAGAGCTAACGCTCGTGTCTGGAACGGTTTGCAAAGAAGGCCCGGAAGACAGACATTCATCCCATGACGACCAGGTCGGCCATCAGGCGAAAGCGAGCTAGAGCGGACGCCAAGGCGCCGAGCAGCTTTGTGTATCGCGGGGTCCGGATCCGTTGGCCGCAAAAGCCGACGAAGCGCACCCACGCGATCTACGCGGCCGCACGCAAGGTAATGAGTCTTGGCCCTGCCGAGCCGGCGGCCAGCTAGACGCGGGGCCGGTCGCTCCGTCTTCGTCAACTGCCCCTTCGACGACGCCTACCAGCCGGTCTTTCGCGCGATCCTCTTGCTATCGTCGCGTGCGATTTCACGCCTCGCTGCTCGACGGCGCCGAATACCGGCTGGACAAGATTGCCGAGATGATCGGCGCGTCCGATTGGGGCATCCACGATATCTCGCGCGTCGAAGTCGATCCGGCCAATCCGGTTCCCCGTTTCAACATGCCCCTGGAGCTGGGCATTCATCTCGGCGCCCGGCTGCTCGGCGATACGCCACACCGACGCAAGCGGGCCTTGATTCTCGAAGCTGATGCACATCGCTACGATCGCACCCTGTCGGACATCAGCGGACAAGACATCGCCCAACACGCCAACGATCCTGCGCGGGTGATCTCCGCCGTGCGGAATTTCTTCAACGATCATCGCCGGCGCGGCAGCGCGCCGCTCCCGGGGGAGCAGCCCTCCTCGAGGATTACGACCGCATCCGCAACGACATCGGGCCACGGACGGCCGCCGAGGCGCGCCTCGGCGCCTGGAACGCACTTTCGTTCCGAGATATGTCGATGTCCTGACCAGCAGCCTTGCGGTCCTCGCGGAGGAGCGGACCGACCCGACCTAAGCCGCGCGCCTCTCGGCTTAAACGGATAGCCGGAAGGGAAGCTGCGCCCCCAGGATGCGCCCCAGGGGTGGCGCACCGGCGGGCAGGGGCTATGATGCGGCGGCAGAGCGAAGGAGGCCCCCACATGAAGCGCACCTGGCGAGCGGGCGCGGCGGTGCTGGCGGCGGCGCTGGGGGGCGGCGGCTTGGCGGCCTGCGCCGCCTATCACCTGGAGCGGCCGGCGCTGCGCATGGCGCGGCCCCAGGCCGAGCCGGCGGCGCTCAGCCTCTACGCGCCGCCGAGCGACAACTATCCCTCCGTGGGCGGCGACATTCTCAAGGGAACCTCTCCCACGAGCGTCGCCGCCTACGAGGCCACCACCGCGGCGCCGGCGAACGCCACGGCGGCGCCGGCGCCTAGGTCCTGATCTCGATCTTGGAGCGCGGCGGCGTCGCACCCGGCCGCTTGGCGAGGCTGATCTTCAGCACGCCGTCGCGGAACTGGGCCTCGATGCGACCGCGGTCGGCGTCCGGCGGCAGCGGGAAGCTGCGCTCGAAGCGGCCGAAGCGGCGTTCGCTGACCCGATAGGCGCTGGAGGCGTCCTCGTTCTCCTCGATCTTCTGACCGCAGACGTTCAGCATGTCGCCCTGCAGCGAGATGTCGACGTCGTCGCGCGCGAGGCCCGGCAGCTCCAGGGAGAGCAGATAGGCGTCCTTGGTCTCCTTCAGATCGGCCGGCGGCGGGCCGAACAGGCCGCCCGCGCCCATGTGGCCGAAGGGCCGCAGCATGCGCAGCGCCGGCACGCCGTCGAAGCCCACGGCCTGGCGCCAGAAGTCGTCGAACCAGCGGTTGACGTCGAGCTGGAACGCCATGAACGGATCGAAGGTGCGCCGCCAGCTCTCGGCGACGTTGCGGCCGGCCTCGGCCCCGGCCTGGGCGACGCGCCGGCCACCCTCGGCGGCGGTCCGGGCGACCTCGCCGGCGCCCTGGGCGGCGATCGCCCCCTCGCGGCCGGCCTCGTCGAAGCTGCGCGGCTCGCCCTGGGAGCCCTTGCCGGCGCTCTCTCGGCTGCGCGTCGGTTCGTTCTGGGTGTTTGCGTGCGGTTCGGCCATGATCGAATTCTCCCGTTCGTCAGGTTTGCACTCGTCGGGCGCATTGGGCCCCCGCCAGCCCCGGAACGCCGCGGCGAGGCGCCAATGTTCCGCCGCCCCGGATCAACTTTTGTGAAACGCGGCGCGGCGCTCGCCAAGCGTCGGCGCACTGGCTAGACCGCGCCGGCATGACCATGGCCGTCCAGATCACCGCCCGCGGCGAGCGCACCCGGATCGAGGCGGCCGCCGCCGCGATCGAGGCCGCGCCCGCGCTGGACGCCAGCGCCTACGCCGTGATCGAGGAGGACGAGGCGCGCGGGCTCTGGCGCCTCGACCTCTATCCGGTCTCGCAGGCGGAGGCCGAGGCCCTGACCGGCCTCGTCGGCCGCTGGCCCGGCCTGAGGGTCAGCTCGCGGCCTCTGGCCGACGCCGACTGGCTGGCGCTGGCGCTCTCGGGCCTGCCGCCGGTGCGCGCCGGCCGCTTCGTCGTCCACGGGGCGCACGACCGGGGGCGCGTGCCGGCGAACGCCGTCGGCCTGCGCATCGAGGCCGGCGCGGCCTTCGGCACCGGCCATCACGGCACGACGCTGGGATGCCTGCTGGCGCTGGACGGGCTGCTGCGCCGCCGCCGTCCCGGGCGCGTGCTCGACGTCGGGACCGGGACCGGGGTGCTCGCCATCGCCGCGGCGCGCGCCGGGGCCGAGATCGCCATCGGCGCGGACATCGATCCGGTCGCGGTGCGCATCGCCGGCGAGAACGCCCGGCTGAACGGCGCCGGCGCGCGCAGCCGTTTCGTGCGCGCCGATGGGCTGGGAGGCGCGCTGATCGGCGCGGCCGCGCCCTACGACCTCGTCTTCGCCAACATCCTGGCGGGACCGCTGGTGCGCCTCGCGCCCGCCATCCGCCGCGCCCTGGCGCCGGGCGGCGTTGTCATCCTCTCGGGCCTGCTGCGCTCGCAGGAGCGGCAGGTGCTGGCCGCCTATGGCGGCCTGCGGCTGAGGCTGGTGCGGCGCATCCATCTGGACGCCTGGGCGACGCTGGTGCTGCGCAGCGCCTCGACCGCGGCGCTTCCCACGCGGTCGCGGCCGGCCTAAATCTTCGCCCATGCGCCAGACCTTCGATGAAAAGACCGATCCCTCGTTCGGGCCGAGACACGCGCCGCTGATCCGCAAGGTCATGGCCGAGCAGGGGCTGGACGGCTTCGTCATCCCGCACGAGGACGAGCACCAGAACGAATACCTGCCCGACGCCAACGACCGGCTAGCTTGGGCGACCGGGTTCACCGGCTCGGCCGGGGCGGCGGTGCTGTTCCAGCAAAAAGCCGCGCTCTTCGTCGATGGCCGCTACACCCTGCAGGCGCGCGATCAGGTGGACCTGGGCATCTTCGAGATCCGCGACCTCGTCGAGGGCGGCGTCGGCGCCTATCTGCAGGGCGAGGCGCAGGCCGGCTGGACCATCGGCTACGATCCCAGGCTGCACAGCCCCGAGGCGCTGGAGCGGCTGCGCGCCGCCGCGGCCAAGGCGGGCGCCGCCTTCAGGCCGGTGGCGGCCAACCCGCTGGACGCCGCCTGGGGCGCGGAGCGGCCGCGCCAGCCGCAGGCGCCGGTGCGCCCGCACCCGCTGGAGTACGCCGGCGAGGCCTCCGCCTCCAAGCGCGCCCGCGTGGGCGCGAGCGTGGCCGACCAGGGCGCCCAGGCGGCCCTGATCACCGCCCCGGCCTCGATCGCCTGGCTGTTCAACATCCGCGGCGGCGACGTGATCCGCTCGCCGCTGCCGCTGGCCCAGGCGATCCTCGCCGCCGACGGCTCCGCCCGGCTGTTCCTGGATCCGGCCAAGACGACGCCGCGGCTTGCGGCCTGGCTCGGCAACGAGGTCAGCCTGCAGCCGCCCGAGGCCCTGGCCGAGGCCCTGGCCGAGCTGAAGGGAGCGCAGGTGCTGGTGGATCCGGCGCAGTCGTCGGCCTGGTACTTCGAGACGCTGAAAGACGCCGGCGCCGAGGCGGTGCGCGGGCCCGATCCCACCGCCCTGCCCCGCGCCTGCAAGAACCCGGTGGAGATCGAGGGCGCGCGCCGCGCCCACGCGCGCGACGGCGCGGCCCTGGCGAGGTTCCTCTGCTGGGCGGCCACCGAGGCGCCCGCCAGCCTGCCGGACGAGCTGGAGGTGGTGCGCCGTCTCGAGGGCCTGCGCGAAGCCACCGGCGCGCTCCAGGATCTGTCGTTCGACACCATCGCCGGCGCCGGCCCCAATGGCGCCATCGTCCACTATCGCCCCACCGCCCGGCTGGCCCGCCGCGTCGCGCCGGGAACGCTGCTGCTGGTCGATTCGGGGGCGCAGTACCTGGACGGCACCACCGACGTGACCCGCACCCTCGCGATCGGCGCGCCGACGCCGCAGATGCGCGAGCGCTTCACCCTGGTGCTTAAGGGCCATCTGGCGCTGGCGCGGGTGCGCTTTCCCGCCGGGACCACCGGCTCGGCCCTCGATGCGCTGGCGCGCACGCCGCTCTGGGCCGCCGGGCTCGACTTCGACCACGGCACCGGCCACGGCGTCGGCTCCTACCTCGGCGTCCACGAGGGTCCGCAGCGGATCTCCAAGCTGCCCAACAGCGTGGCGCTGAAGCCAGGCATGATCGTCTCCAACGAGCCCGGCTATTACAAGGAAGGCGCCTACGGCATCCGCATCGAGAACCTGCAGGTGGTGAGCGAACCGGCGCCAATCGCGGGCGGCGAGCGGCCCATGCTCGGCTTCGAGACGCTGACGCTGGCGCCTTACGACCGCGCCCTCATTGATGCCGGCATGCTGACGGGCGAGGAGCGCGCGCAGGTGGACTCCTACCACGCCCGCGTGCTGGCCGCGATCGGCCCGGCGGTCGAAGCGGGGGTGCGCGCCTGGCTGGAAGGGGCCTGCGCGCCGCTGTGAGCGCCTTCGGGCGGCCGGGCGGCGGCCGGCGCAGCGATCAGCGCCGAGCCAACGCGGATTGGATGCGGCCCTTGTTCTCCCGCTGGCGCTCGATCACGGTCGTAGAGACACCGAATTCCTCCGCGATCGAGACTGCGTCGCGCCCGTCCTCATGCATCGACTCAATTTCGTCGATCGGCGCAAGAAACTCGGCCGCGAATGCCCGGCCGGCGGCTTGTCGATAGGCCGAACGTAGTTCGTTGATGGGAGCTCTGCTCTCTTCGGGAAAACATGCGACATCTCCGATTGCCCTGGCAAAGCTGAAGAGGTGCCCCGCCCGCGCCTCTGGCGAGGAGCCGTGAATTCTCATGTGAATTCTTGGCGCATCGGCATGATCGCTTCTCAGGGCTCGAATGCCCTCGACCGAAGGCGCCAGTGCATACGCTCTGCTTGCCCCAAGCTTTTCAGCCAATGGTCTGAATGAACGGAATCGATCGGAGGCACGGAGATTCAGGATGCGGCGCACGGCGCAAGCACGGCGATATCCGAGCGCCCAGCTTTCCTCCATCTCGCGCGGCGGGGCCACGCAACTGGCCTCGAACGCCACGGAACGCAGGTTACTTACGCGTGACGTGTAGGGAGGACGAGCATCCGCGCTCTCAACCCATTGAATGAGTCGACGTCGATCCGCCGCCCCCGCGCCCGCCAAGAACTCTGTCAGCGGTTCACCTTCGAAATAAACGGCTGCCTGCTCGATCGACGCGGCCGCATCTTCACCAATCTGATAAGGGTCTAGACCGAGGGTGCCGGCGGCCTCGCAAAAGGCTGCCTCTTCAGGGTTGGTTCTCGAGGCCCGAACTCGGGCCCACCGCAGAGCGGCGCTCGTATCTTCGACGCCGCCGCTGCCCAGACGCGAGAGCACTAGCTCAATCAGCCCGCTGAGCAACGTCTCGGCATCGGCTCGACGCATGACCTCTGTTGGACCCGCCCAGAAACGGACATCTGGATTGGAATAGGTCCGCTGATGCGCCGCAATTTCGAATACCTCCCCATCGAATTTGAACCGAATATCGGGAACAACGAACCCGCCGCGGTAGCCGACCAGAGAAAATTCCCGATCGCGACCACCGAACAGGCGCCACCAGTCATGCGCAAGTCCTTCAGCCAAGCTGTAGAGGGAGATCGTGAGATGATCGATGATCGACAACCCATGCACGTGAAGCGTGACGTTTTGCTCGCCCAGCCAGAGGCGCAAATCCGCTACCGTCGCGCGTTCCTCTGGTGCAGCGTTCAGAGCGTCATCGCTCCATTCGGCCGAATACTGCAACGCGATCCTCCTCGTCGATCGGCCAGCCTTTGTAGTGTCCCTGAACGTTGTTGATGCAATAGCCCATCCACAACTGCCCAGTCTCCGGTTCACGGTACCAGACCCGCGCAGGGAAATCCTTGTCCGCCTCAAAATACCGGACTTGCCCGGCGCCCAGGGCGGAGCGCAACCAGAGCGTCGCCTTCTGCCGATCAAGCTCGGAGACCAGCGGGCAGATCGTCGTGCGCTGCCTTCCCGGGCGCCTGGCCACGCCCGCCGCATCGACGTAGGCGGAAGGTAGCCCGCCCCACCATCGCCGGACCTTGTGTTCGTCACTGCCCACGTAGGTCGCCGTGGCGATCTTCGTCTTCGAGAGCGCTCCGCGACGTGGCAGCTGAGCAGGTCTTCGAGCCATGGCTGCGACTTCAATAGGATCGAAGAGGCGCCTCTACGCCACCAGGTCCAGCCGCTCCAGGCCGCGGAAGAACGGCAGCACGCGCCATTGTGGCGGCGCGTCGGGGTCGGCGAGGCGCAGGGCGGGGAAGCGCTCGAAGAGGCGGGCGATGGCCACCTGGGCTTCCAGGCGCGCGAGCGGCGCGCCGATGCAGATGTGGGCGCCGCCGCCGAAGGCGACGTGCGGGCGGCGCTTGGCGCTGACGTCGAAGGCGTCGGGCGCCTCGAACGCCTCGGGATCGCGGTTGGCGGCGCGCAGATGGAAGATCATCGACTGGGTGGCGCGGACCGGACAGCCGCCGACCTCCATGTCGGCCGAGGCGATGCGCGCGGTGGAATCCACCGGCGGCTCGAAGCGCAGCGCCTCCTCGACCACGGCGTTGATCAGCGCCGGCGCGGCCCGCAGCTTGGCGAGCTCGCCCGGATTGAGCAGCAGCAGCCGCACCGCATTGCCGATCAGGTCGGTGGTGGTGAGATTGCCGCCGATCAGGAGGGCGGTGAGGTTGATCTGGACCTCGGTGTCGCTGAGCGCGGCGCCCGCGGCCTGCAGGCCCGTCATGTCCGAGATCAGGTCGTCGCGCGGCTCGGCCCGGCGCGCGGCGATGGTCTCGGCGAAATAGGCGTTCAGGGATTCGCTGGCGCGCTCCATATGGGCGGTCTGCTCGGGGGTGCGGAAGGGATTGAGGCCCTGGATGGCGCCCTCGGACCAGTCCCGGAACTGGGCCAGGCGGTCCTGGGCGACGCCGAGAATCGAGGCGATCACGTCGATGGGCACGCGCACGCAGAAGGCGCTCATCAGGTCGAAGGGAGCGGAGGCGTCGATGTCGTCCAGGGCCTCGGCGACGATGCGCTCGACCTGCGGCTTGAACCTCGCCACCCGCGCATAAAGGGCCTGGGCCAGGGGCTGGCGGATGCGGGCGTGATCGGGATCGTCGAGCATCAGTATGCTGGTGGTGTCGCCGCGGGCGACGCCCTCGGGGATCTCGTCGGCGAAGCGCCGCTGGAACACCGCCGAGGGCTCGGCGCGCATCGGATCGCGCCAGAGGCTGCGGTCGGAGACCAGTGGGCGCACGTCCTGGTAGCGCGTCAGGACGAAGCTGCCGGAAGACTCGTCGCGATGCACCGGGCAGCGCTGGCGCAGGTCGGCGAGGACGGCGTGCGGATCCTCGCGGTAGGCAGGGTTGAGCGGCGTCAGCTGGACGATGGTGGGGAGCGCGGTCTCGTCGGTCATCTTCGGCGTCGTCCGGTCATGCTGCGTCGGCGGTCCACCCCTACGCCGTCTGGGGGCGCGAATCGAGAAGAAGACGCAGGCGGACGGCTCCGGACGGTCTCGTCGCCCCTTGCGCGTTCCGAACAAATCAGGAACACTGAGCGGATGAACCGCAGGCCCGATCGCGCGCTGGCCGAGAGCGCCCCCAAGGGCGAGGGCTGGCTCTTGGCCGCGCCCGCCAAGGCGCCGGCGGCCCCGCATCATCTGGGGCACCGCGAGCGGCTGAGAGACCGCGCCGCGCGCGGGCTGGACGGCCTGCCGGACTACGAGCTGCTGGAGCTGCTGCTGTTTCGCAGCCTGCCGCAGGGCGACGTCAAGCCGATGGCCAAGGCGCTGCTGGAGCGCTTCGGAGGTCTTGCGGCCGTGCTTTCGGCGCGCGTGGAGGAGCTTCGCGGCGTCAAGGGCGTCGGCGCCACGGTGGCGCTCGATCTGAAGCTGCTGCACGAGGCGACCTTGCGCATCGGGCGCGCGGCAGTGGCGAAGCGGCCGGTGATCTCGTCGTGGAGCGCGCTGCTCTCCTATGTCAGGACGGCGCTCGCCCACGAGGGGCGCGAGCAGTTCCGGGTGCTGTTCCTCGACAAGAAGAACCAGCTCATCGCCGACGAGGTGATGAACGAGGGCACCGTCGATCATGCGCCGGTCTATCCGCGCGAGGTGGCGCGGCGCGCGCTGGAGCTTTGCGCCAGCGCCATCATCCTGGTCCACAACCACCCGTCCGGCGATCCCACGCCCTCGGCGGCGGACGTCGACATGACGCGCCAGGTGGTCGAGGCCGGCCGGACCTTGCGCATCGCGGTGCACGATCATCTGGTGGTCGGCCGCGACGGCGTCGCGAGCTTCAAGGCGCTGGGGTTGATTTGAGCGGCCGGGCCGATCAGATTGAATCAAACCGATTCAGATCGATTGGAAGCTTCATCATGCAGACGAAGGTGGTCACCGCGCACATCCCGCTCGAACTGGCCGAGAAGGTCGACGCCCTCGCCGGGCGGCTCGAGCGCCCAAGGGGCTGGATCGTGAAGCAGGCGCTCCGAGCCTGGATCGAGGTCGAGGACGAGCGCGATCGCCTCATGCAGGAGGGACTGGCGGCCATCGATGCCGGCGATGTCGTGGCGCACGCAGTGGTCCAGGACTGGGTGGATGCCCTTGGATCCGATCACCCCGTCCCGAAGCCACGCGGGTGAAACTCAACTGGTCGCGGCCGGCTGTCGCGGACCTGGTGCGCCTGCACGATTTCCTCGAGCCGGTGGCGCCGCGCGCAGCTGACGCGGTCGTCAGAGAGCTGAACCGGGCGGCGCTCCGTCTGCGCGAGTTTCCGCGGACTGGAGTGCGCGTGCCCGTGCAGGACGCGCGCGAAGTCCGGCGCGTCATCGTGGGCGCCTATGAGATGCGCTACGAGGTTCGAGACGAGGAGATCGTCATCGTCAGGATCTGGCACGGCAAGGAAGACCGCTGAAAAGCCGGCGCTTCAGGCTTCGCGGGCGACGAAGTCGCGGGCCTGGCGGGCGGTGCGCAGGCCGTGGCGGCGCTTCATCGGCGAGTTCAGATAGCGGTTCACCGCGACGGCCATGTCGGCGAGCCAGGGCGCGTCGGGACGGGCGCGCGCTTCGTCCTCGAGGGCGATCAGCACCTTCAGCCGGTGGCAGGCCACGATGGGCTCGGCGATGCCGTGGTCGTAGAGGGCGTCGATCTCGCGCCCCAGGAATCCGCCCAGATCCTCGACGCGCCAGGGCGCCGGCTCGAAGCGCGCATCGACATAGGCGAGGTTACGGCCGACGAAGAGGGCGAGCTGGGCGAGCGCCCGGGGCCACAGCGCCGGTTCGGCTTCGCAGAGGCGCCGCGCCGCGTTGGCGAAGGTGAGCGCATGGGTGAAGTCGAGCCAGCCGACGTTGTCGGCGATGGCGTTGTCGGTGGCGCGCTCGCGGGCGAGGTCGAAATGGGCCATGTTCCAGGCCGCCGCGCCCATCAGCGCATCGAAGAGCTCGTGCGGCGCGCGGGCGCCGGAGCGGACGAGACGCTTCAGGGCGCCGTCCACCGACAGGCCGATGAAGTCGCCGGTGCCGGCCGGCTCGGCGCCCGCGGCGGCCCAGGCGGCGACGGCGCCCGCATAGCCGCGGAACTCCGGAATCAGATCCTCGCGGCGCGCCTGCACCAGCGAACGGGTCAGCGCCAGCTGCACGGCCGGCGCGACCTCCTCGCCCAGGGCCTCGATGAGCTGGCCGGCTTTCAGCACGTAGATGGCGCTGTGTCCGAAGTCATTGTAGTGCGCCAGCGCCGCCGCCGCGAAGGCCGGGCGCAGCGCCGCGTAGGGCGCCCGCGCGGCGAGTGCGCCGCGCACGCGGGCGATGGCGGCCGGCTCGTCCTCGGCCTCGATGGCCCTGGCGAACGCCTCGGCGTCCCAGTCGGCGATCTCGGTCGCATAGTCGAAGCGGCCGGCGCCGAGGGTATCCCAGGCAAGGTGGCCGAGCGGCTCGAGGATGGCGGTCAGGCGCAGATCCTCGTCCGGCGCGCGGGCGGCCAGCGCCAGCCAGTCGGGCGCCGCGGCATGGGCGTGGCTCATGCCGTTCTCCAGCCGCGCGTTGCGGCGCTCGATCGCATGGGCGAGCGCGAGACGGGCGTCATAGCCGGCGCGCTGCAGCCGCGCCGTCTCGCGCGCCATGCGCGGGGCGTCGTCGTAATCCATCGCCGCATCCAGGCCGCCGAGGGCGCGCGCCTTCTGGGCCTCGGCGGGCGGGTCGGCGAGATCGACCAGGATCTCCTCGCCCCGGAACGCCACCGGATAGGCGCGCACCGGATCGAAGCCGACCAGGGCCTCGCCCGTGGCAAGGTCGAACTTCCAATTGTGCCAGTTGCAGGTGACGACGCAGGCTTGGCCCAGCCCGCCCTCGCCCAGCGTGCCTTCGCTCAGGGGATAGCCCTCGTGCGGGCACCGGTTGGCGATGGCGAAGACGCGGTCCCGATGCGCGATCATGAGCACCTGACGACCCTCCAGCCGCACCACCTTGCGGCCCGCCTTGGCCAGAGCCCCCCTCGTCAGACCGGTCGGCGTCATCGCAGCGCCCTTTTATAAAGCTTTCGCTTTCTTAACTACGCCGGCGCATTGCTTTTCGCAAGGCCGAACTTTAGTAAAGCGCAATGCACGAAGGCGACGCCCCCCCCACCGGCCGCGCCGCGGTGCTGGCCCTGGTCAAGCGCCAGGGGCCGGTTCGCGCCGACGCCGCCGCGGCGGCGCTGGAGTTGACCAGCATGGCGGTGCGCCAGCATCTGGCCGCGCTGGAGCGCGACGGCCTGGCGGCGAGCGAGACCCTGCCAGGTCCGCGCGGACGCCCGGCGAAGCTGTGGCGCACCACGGCCAAGGCCGACGCCGGATTCGCCGATGCCCACGCGGCGCTGGCGGCCGACCTGATCACCCAGATGCGCCGGGCCTTCGGCGAGGCCGGCCTGGAGCGGCTGCTGGCGCTGCGCACCGCCGACCAGGAGGGCGCCTATCGCGCCGGCCTCGCCGGCGCGGGCTCGCTGGAGCACCGTCTGGAGCGCCTGGCCGAGATCCGCTCGGCGGAGGGCTACATGGCCGAAGTGCGGCGCGAGCCCGAGAGCGGCGCCTGGCTCTTGGTGGAGCACCACTGCCCGGTCTGCGCCGCGGCGCGCCTGTGCACCGGGCTGTGCCGCGAGGAACTGGATCTGTTCCGCCGGGTGCTCGGCGATGGCCTGCGCATCGAGCGCCTCGCCCATGCCCTGGCCGGCGCCGGCCGCTGCGTCTATCGGATTACGCCGGTCGCGCCCTGACCGCCGTCAGCGCCGCACGTCGGCCAGCGCCGCCTTTTCCCAGTCGAGGAAATCCGGCTCTGCAAGCAGCCGCTCCGCATAGCCGCCGGCCGCGCCGGCGTCGCCGAAATCCGACAGCCTGACGCCATAGCTGCGGAACCTGGTCGCCACCGGAGTGAAGAAGGCGTCGGCGATCGACCAGCCGCCCACCAGGAACGGGCCGCCGAACCGCGTCAAGAGGCCGCTCCAGAGCTCGACGATGCGGCGGATGTTCTCGTGCGTCGCCTCCGAGAGTTCGAACTCCGAGCGCAGCGAAAGGTCCATCGGGCATTCGCCACGCAGCGAGGCGAAGCCCGAGTGCATCTCCGCCGCTGCCGCGCGGCCGAGCGCCCGGGCGGTCGGATCGGCGGGCCATAGCCCCGCCGCCGGGCGCTTCTCGGCCAGGTACTCGGCGATGGCGAGGGAATCCCAGACCACCACGTCGCCATCCTTCAGCACCGGCAGCATGGCGTTGGGCGAGCCGGCGGCGCGCGCGTCGGCGCCGGTGCGCTCGGTGCGCAGCCGGATCAGCGTCTCGGTGAACGGCGCGCCGCTGCGCTTCAGCACCAGCCAGGCGCGCATCGACCAGCTCGACCAGAGCTTGTCGCCGATGAGGATCTCCATCCAGGACGCCTTTCCGCTGCCTCGCGCGGGCCTATTGGCGCCACGGCCAAAACCCGTCTAGTGGGGCCTTCGACAAAGTGCGTCGCAGCCGGGGGCACAGCCGGCGCGGCCGGGGCGGTGGGGAGCCTTTCGATGAGCGACGCAACGGCGCCGGCGCGGACCGGCCCCGCCCGCAAGCCCCTGTTTTCCGAGGGCTACAAGCGCGCGGTGCTCTGGATCCTGACGCTCGTCTACACCCTCAATTTCATCGACCGCACCATCGTCGGGATCATCGGCCAGCCGCTGAAGGAAAGCCTCGGCATCACCGACAACCAGCTCGGCCTCCTGACCGGATTCGCCTTCGCCATCCTCTACACCATCCTCGGCATACCGATCGCCAGGCTCGCCGAGCGCTTCAGCCGCGTCGACATCATGGCGCTGTGCATCACCATCTGGTCGGGTTTCACGGCGCTCTGCGGCCTCGCGCCCAACTTCGCGGCCATGCTCGCCTGCCGCGTCGGCGTCGGCATCGGCGAAGCCGGCTGCTCGCCGCCGGCCCACTCGCTGATCTCCGACTATTACGAGCCCAGGCGCCGCGCCTCGGCGCTTTCGATCTATGCGTTCGGCATTCCGCTGGGCGCCATGCTGGGCGCGGTCTTCGGCGGCGTCATCGCCCAATACCTGAACTGGCGCATGGCCTTCTTCATCGTCGGCGTGCCGGGCGTCATGGTGGCGGCAGCGCTGAAGCTGTTCGTCAGGGAGCCGCCGCGCGGCCATTCCGAAATCGAGGCGCGACCGCTGCTGGCCGAGGACGTCACCCCCGAGGAGGTTCCGGGCGCGGCCAGGCGCGGCGCGGCCGCCGTGTTCCGCCACGAGATCAGCGAGCTGTGGGCGGTCTCCCGGCGCATCTTCGGCGTCTGGTCGTTCCTCAACATGGCGCTCGGCATCACCTTGGCCTCCTTCGCCGGCTATGGCGCGGGCCAGTTCGCCGCGCCCTACTTCATCCGCAGCTTCGGCCTGGGCCTGGCGCTGGTGGGGGTGCTGTTCGGGACCATCGGCGGCGTCTCCACCGGGGCCGGGACGCTGCTGGGCGGCTATCTGACCGACTGGGCCAACCGCCGCAGCGCCGCCTGGTACGCCCTGGTTCCGGCGCTCGGCCTCTCCATCGCCCTGCCGCTCTACGTGCTCGCCTACACCCGCCCCGACTGGCGCGCGGCGGCGTGGATCCTGCTGCTGCCCGGCATTTTCCACTACACCTATCTCGGACCGACCTTCGGGGTGATCCAGAACGCGGTCGACCGGCGCCGGCGCGCCACGGCGACGGCGCTGCTGTTCTTTTTCCTGAACCTGATCGCGCTCGGCGGCGGCCCGCCCTTCACCGGCTGGGTGATCGACCGGTTCGCCCAGTTCGGCTTCACCCATCCGGGGCCGCACTCGATGCTGCGGGCGCTGAACCTGATGGTGCTGCACGGCCAGTCGGCCGGGCGCCAGTTCTTCGAGCTCTGCCCCGGCGGCGTGCCGAGCAAGGCCGCGCCGGCGGCGCTCACCGCCGCCTGCCGCCCGGTGCTGGCGCGCGCCACCCGCGAGGGCCTCCTCGTCACCTTCTTCTTCTATGGCTGGGGCGCGCTGCACTACTTCCTGGCCGCCTTCACGCTCTCCAGGGACCTGAAGCGCGCCGCAGCCGAGCAGGGCGTGGCCTCGCCAGATCGAGGGGCGGGCGCGGGTTCCAATATCGGCCGGCAGTGAGTATCTCTGTCGGCCATGATCGCGCGCTACGCCCGGCCGCAAGCGGCAGACATCTGGTCGCCCCAGACGCGCTTGCGGATCATGTTCGAGATCGAGGCGCACGCCGCCGACGCCATGGCCGAGCTGGGAGTGATCCCCAGGCGGGCGGCCGAGACCATCTGGGCCAGGGGCAGGGACGCGATCTGGGACGCCGAACGGATCGACGAGATCGAGCGCGAGGTGAAGCACGACGTCATCGCCTTCCTCACCCACGTCGGCGAGGTCGTCGGGCCCGAGGCGCGCTTCCTGCACCAGGGCATGACCTCGTCGGACGTCAACGACACCGCGCTCGCCGTGCAGCTTACGCGCGCCACCGACCTTCTGCTCGAGGACGTGGACCTGGTGCTGGCGGCGCTCGAACGGCGGGCGCTGCAATACCGCCTGACGCCCTGCGTCGGCCGCAGCCACGGCGTCCATGCCGAGCCGACCACCTTCGGACTGAAGCTCGCCGGCCACTACGCCGAGTTCGTCCGCGCCCGCGAGCGCTTGGCCATGGCGCGCTACGAGATCGCCACCTGCGCCATTTCCGGCCCGGTGGGCACCTTCGCCACCGTCGATCCGCGCGTCGAGGCCCACGTGGCGCAAAAGCTTGGACTGGTACCCGAGCCGATCTCGACCCAGGTGATCCCGCGCGACCGCCATGCGGCCTATTTCGCCGCCCTCGCCGTCGTCGCCGCCTCGGTCGAGCGCCTGGCCACCGAGATCCGCCACCTGCAACGCACCGAAGTGCTGGAGGCCGAGGAAGCCTTCGACGAAGGCCAGAAGGGCTCGTCGGCCATGCCGCACAAGCGCAACCCGATCCTGGCCGAGAACCTCACCGGCCTTGCCCGCCTGGTCCGCTCGGCGGTGATCCCGGCGCTCGAGAACGTCGCCCTCTGGCATGAGCGCGACATCAGCCACTCCTCGGTGGAGCGCGCCATCGCCCCGGACGCCACCGTGCACCTCGACTTCGCGCTGCGCCGCCTGGCGGGCGTGATCGAGCGCCTGGTGGTCTACCCCGAGGCCATGGCGCGCAACCTCGACCGGTTGGGCGGCCTGGTGCATTCCCAGCGCGTCCTGCTGGCGCTCACTCAGAAGGGCCTTGCCCGCGAGGCCGCCTACGCGGCGGTGCAGAGGAGCGCAATGCGGGTCTGGCGCGGCGAAGGCGGCTTCATCGAGCTGCTCAAGGCCGATCCGGAGGTGCGCGCGCGCCTGACCGACGCCGAGCTTGCCGAACTCTTCGATCCCGCCTGGCACTTCGCCCACGTCGACGAGATCTTCCGCCGCGTCTTCGGCGAGGCGGCGGCCCGCGCCCGGGCGGCGGAATAGGCCAGCATAGCTCCCGCGCCCCCAAGCACGCCCTCGCGCCCATGGAGTCCAACATGCCAGAGCTGAAGCACCTTGCCGCCGATGCGGCCCCCGAGGCGATCGCGGCGCTGCTCGACGGCGACGGCGCCCTCATCCTGGATGACGTGCTGGGCGAAGAGATGCTGGGCCGGGTCGAGTCCGAAATCGATCCCTACGTCGAGGCCACCGCCAACGGCCGCGACGCCTTCACCGGCTTCCAGACCACCCGCACCGGCGCCCTCGTCGCCCGCTCGCCGGCCTGCCGCGAACTCGTCATGCATCCGACGGTTCTGGGCGCCTGCGACGCCTTCCTGAAACGGGCCTGCGACCGCTATCAGCTGCACCTCACCCAGGTGATCCGCATCCGCCCCGGCCAGCCGCGCCAGGTGCTGCACCGCGACCGCCTCGCCTGGGGCGGCTTCCTGCACGGCGTCGAGCCGCAGCTCAACACCATCTGGGCGATCACCGACTTCACCGCCGAGAACGGCGCCACCCAGGTGGTCCCGGGAAGTCCGGCCTGGCCCGAGGGCCGCAGGGCCGAGCCGGGCGAGATCGGCCAGGCGCTGATGCGGCGAGGCTCGGTGCTGGTCTATTCCGGCTCGGTGATTCACGGCGGCGGCGAGAACCGGTCGCAGGCCGACCGGGTGGGGATCAACCTCACCTATTGCCTGGGCTGGCTGCGGCAGGAGGAGAACCAGTATCTTTCGTGCCCGCCGGCGATCGCGCGCACCCTCGAACCGGGGCTGCAAGCGCTGCTGGGCTACGCCATGGGCAGCTATGCGCTCGGCTATTTTTCGCCGCCGCTGCCGCCCGGCCAGGGGCCGGAGGCGGCGCCGCCGCAGTTCGCGCTGGGGACGCAGATCGCGCCTGGATGGGGAGAAGACCTGCTCGCCGCCGTCAACGAGCGCCAGCGGACGCTGTCGGCGGGCTGATGCGCCGCGAGGCTTCGCGGCGCCGGCCCTACTGGCCCGCCTTCACCTGCTCGCGCGCCATGGCCAGGAACTCGTCCATCTTGGTGCGGACCTCGGATTCGCGCACCTCGATGCCGGCCCCGGAGAGATCCTGGGTGACCTTGCGAAACACGTCCTCGTCGCCGGGCTGCTCGAAGTCGGAGCGCACCACGGCGCGAACATAGTCCTCGACGTTCTCCAGCCCCATCTTCCGGGCCGCCCATTCCCCGACCAGCCGGTTGCGGCGGGACTCGGCCCGGAACTCCAGCGCCTCGTCCTGGGCGAACTTGCTCTCGAAAGCCTTTTCACGTTCGTCGAACGCGGACATGTCTACTCCGGATGGCGGCGGGTGAGGGCTCTAGTAACCCGCGGGGAGCCGCGCGGCAATCGCCGAACCGGCAGGCGCCTGCGGCGGGCCGATCAGACGAGGTCGTGAAAGCGGGTGTAGTCGACCACCAGGCTGCCGTCGGGCTGGGGCAGGAAGAGATCGGCGAGCCGCCGGCCCCAGACGACCTCGTCGGCGGCATAGGACGTGCGGGCGTGGACCGTCTGGCCGAAGGTCTCGTCGAGGCCCCTCAGGACGACGACGATCTCGTCGCGGGCCGCCGCGAAGCCCTCGGCCGTGACGCCGGCCAGCGGGCTCGCCGCATCGATCCGGTGCATGATCTGCCACGACAGATAGAAGATCGGCGTCCTCGACCGCAACGTCGGCAGTTCGTGGAAGCTGCGGATCAGGCGCCCCTCGGCGGTGAAGGCGTCGCGCACCAGAGACACCGAGACCTCGGCCTCGACGATGCGGTTGCGGCGGCGGTTGGCCGCCCGGAAGATCAAGGTGGGGACGCCGTCGTGCTCGGTGACGACGGCCTGCCGCGAGAACATCACCCGCGCCGTCGGCCGCGAGATGCGCGCGAAGAGGAGGCCGGTCGCAATGGCGAGATTGAAGAGCCCGGCGAAGGTCTCGGCCGCCACGACGACGTTGGCGGGCAAGGTCCGCGGCGCCATCAGCCCATAGCCCACGGTGCTGAGCGTCTGCACCGAGAAGAAGAAGCAGCTGACGAAATCGCCGCGTGGCGCGCCGATGCCGCCGACGACGAAGTAGACGGTGGCGAAGATGAGATTGATGGCGATGTAGCCGCCCGCCATCACCGCGAAGAAGGCCGCGAGGGGCATGGTGAGCAGGAAGTGGTAGGCGTCGCGCCAGCTGTCCTTGGCATGGCCGACGAAGACCATCGAGGCCGCCGGACCGCGGCCGCCCAGGCGCGGATAGCGGGACGGGGCCAGGTCCGGTTCGATCACCATGGCCCAGTCATCGCCCAAATCGCCGGCCTTGGCGAGCCGCGACCGCGGCGCCGGACCGGGGCCGGCTGCGGGCTTCGGCCCGCGGAGGTCCGGCCCGCGTTTGCGGGAGGAGCGCAATTCCGCTAGGGTCTGGCAGCCTTGAAGCGAGACGCGACCCTGAGTCGGACCCCGCGCGCCGGACGGCGATCCTGCGCGCGCTTTCATTTGCGGCCAGGGCCGTGCGCTGGAGGAAGGCCCACACCATGACCCGGCGCAAGAAGATCTACGAAGGCAAGGCCAAGATCCTCTATGAGGGGCCCGAGCCCGGCACCCTGATCCAGTACTTCAAGGATGACGCCACCGCTTTCGACGCCCAGAAGAAGGCGGTGCTCGAGGGCAAGGGCGTCATCAACAACCGCATCAGCGAATACGTGATGACCCGGCTCAACACCATCGGGGTGCAGAACCATTTCATCAAGCGGCTGAACCTGCGCGAGCAGCTGATCAAGGAAGTCGAGATCATCCCGCTCGAGGTGGTGTGCCGCAACATCGCCGCGGGCTCGCTGTCGACGCGGCTGGGTCTGCCCGAGGGCGAGGCGCTGCCGCGATCGATCATCGAGTTCTACTTCAAGAACGACAAGCTGCACGACCCGATGGTGGCCGAGGAGCACATCACCGCGTTCAACTGGGCCTCCACCCAGGAGATCGACGACATCATGGCCCTCACCTTGCGGATCAACGACTATCTGTGCGGCCTGTTCGGCGCGGTGGGGATCACGCTGGTGGACTTCAAGATCGAGTTCGGCCGCGTCTGGGACGGCGACTTCTCGCACATCATCCTCGCCGACGAGATCAGCCCCGACTCGTGCCGCCTGTGGGATTCGGCCACCAACGAAAAGCTCGACAAGGATCGCTTCCGCCGCGACCTCGGCGCCGTCATCGAAAGCTACACCGAGGTGGCGCGCCGGCTCGGCATCATGAAGGAGATGCCGACGGTGATTCAGGGCGGCATCCATTGACGCGGCGGCTGCGGCGCGGGACGGCCTCGTGAAGGCGACGGTCCAGGTCTTCCTCAAGCCTGGCGTGCTCGACGTGCAGGGCAAGGCGGTGGAGAGCGCGCTGCACGGCCTCGGCTGGCCGGAAGTCTCGGAGGTGAGGGTGGGCCGGCTGATCGAGTTCGAACTGCCGGGCGAGGCCGGCGCGGTCGAGGCCGAGGTCGAGGCCATGTGCGAGCGCCTGCTCGCCAACACCGTGATCGAGAGCTACCGGGTGAGGCTGGGGTGAAGGCCGCGGTCGTCGTCTTCCCCGGCTCCAACTGCGACCGCGACTGCAGGACCGCCATCGAGCGCTCCACCGGCGCCCGCGTCGAGATGGTCTGGCACGGCGAAACGGCGCTGCCCGCCGGCCTCGACCTGATCGTGCTGCCGGGCGGCTTCTCCTACGGCGACTACCTGCGCTGCGGCGCCATGGCGGCGCTGTCGCCGGTGATGGCCGAGGTCGGCCGGGCGGCCGATCGCGGCGTCGCCGTGGCCGGCGTCTGCAACGGCTTCCAGATCCTGTGCGAGGCGCGGCTGCTGCCGGGCGCGCTGCTGCGCAACGCCGGGCTGCGCTATGTGTGCAAGGCGGTCGAGCTCGAGGTGGTCAATGCGCAGACGCGCTTCACCGCCGGCTTCGGCGACCGCCGCACGGTGCGGATGACCGTGGGCAACGGCGAAGGAAACTATTTCGCCGACGCAGCGACGCTGGACCGGCTGGAGGGCCAGGGCCAAGTGGTGTTCCGCTATCGCGACAATCCCAACGGCTCGGCCCGCGACATCGCCGGCATCGTCAGCGAGCGCGGCAACGTGCTCGGCCTCATGCCCCACCCCGACCGCGCCTTCGAAGCGGCGCTCGGGTCCGAGGACGGCGCCCTGCTGTTCCAGAGCGTGCTGGCGAGCGCCTGAGCCGCCTCGAAGGGCCGCGACGACATCGGTCAGCACAGAGTCGCCGCCCTCGGAGAGCAAGGGCTCGCCCGCGACCTTGGCCAGGCGACCTTGGCCGAGCGTAGGCGAAGCTGTCACCAAGCATCAGATTGGTTCGCCGAACTCGCCGTCCATCTCCGCCTCGATCGGCATGCGGCGAGATGCGAAAGGGCCGGCGCCTGATGCGTCCGGCCCTTCCATTCGAGCGGGGCAAGGGATTGAGGGGGGACTCCCTCGCGCCGTCGAAACCCGTCAACGGGTGGTGTTTCGATCTGAATTCTGGCGACCGGAAGCGACCGGTTTCGGCCCGGGCCGAGGCGCCGGGCCGGCGGGGCGCTTCGAAGCCGCCGTGTCCTTGGGTTTCTGACCTTTGCGTTCGCCCAATCAGTCTGCTCCGGTCCGCGCCGCCCTCACCGGGCGGCTTTCCGAGCCGATGAACCGTGCAGGCCCGGGAAGGTTCCCCGCCTATCGCGCCCCGGCGCCAATCCCGGTAGAAGCCTCGCCATGGACGACACCGCCCGCCCGCCCGCCGAGACCGCCGAGTCGTTCGGTCTGACCCGGCAGGAATACGACCTCATCGTCCGGCGGCTGAACCGCGAGCCGAACCTCGTCGAGCTGGGCGTCTTTGCGGTGATGTGGTCGGAGCACTGCTCCTACAAGTCGAGCCGCGTCCACCTGGCGAAGCTCCCTACGACGGGCGCGCGAGTGATCCAGGGGCCGGGCGAGAACGCCGGCGTCGTCGACATCGGCGACGGCCAGGCGGTGGTGTTCAAGATGGAGAGCCACAACCATCCTTCCTTCATCGAGCCCTACCAGGGGGCGGCCACCGGCGTCGGCGGCATCATGCGCGACGTCTTCACCATGGGCGCGCGTCCGATCGCCATCGTCGATGCGCTCCGGTTTGGCGATCCGGCGCATCCGAAGACGCGGGGCCTGGTCGCCGGCGTGGTGGCCGGGATCGCCGGCTACGGCAACTGCGTCGGCGTGCCCACCGTCGCCGGCGAGACCGGCTTCCACCGCGGCTACGACGGCAACGTGCTCGTCAACGCCATGTGCGTGGGCCTGGCGCAAGCCGATGCGATCTTCTATTCGGCTGCGCCCGCGGCCGGCCTGCCGGTGGTCTATTTCGGCTCCAAGACCGGCCGCGACGGCATCCACGGCGCGACCATGGCCTCGGCCGAGCTGGGCGAGGACGCGCAAGCCAAGCGGCCGACCGTCCAGGTGGGCGATCCCTTCGCCGAGAAGCTGCTGATCGAGGCGACGCTGGAGCTCATGGCCACCGGCGCGGTGGCGGCGATCCAGGACATGGGCGCCGCCGGCCTCACCTCCTCGGCCGTGGAGATGGCCGGCAAGGGCGGCGTCGGCATCGAACTCGACCTCGACCTGGCGCCCCAGCGCGAGCAGGCCATGAGCGCCTATGAGATCATGCTCTCGGAAAGCCAGGAACGCATGCTGGCGATCCTGAAGGAAGGCCGCGAGGGCGAGGCGCGGCGCATCTTCGAGAAGTGGGGGCTGGACGCCGCCGTCATCGGCCGCACCACCGACACCGGTGCGCTCAGCCTGACCCACCACGGCCGGACAGTCTGCGATATTCCGCTGGCGCCGCTCGCCGAGGATGCGCCGCGCCTGGAGCGGCCGTGGGTCGAGCCGCTGAGCCAGCCGCGCCTCGATCCGGCGGACGTGCCGGCGCCGGCGGACTGGACGGCGGCGGTGCTGACCCTGATCGCCTGCCCCGACATCGCCTGCAAGCGCTGGATCTGGGAACAGTACGACCGCCACGTCATGGCCGACACCCTGGACGATTCCGCCACCGGCGCGGACGCGGCCGTGGTGCGGGTGCACGGGACCGGCAAGGCGCTGGCGCTCACGTGCGACTGCACCCCGCGCTACGTGGCCGCCGGCGCTTTCGAGGGCGCCAAGCAGGCGGTGGCCGAGGCCTGGCGCAACCTCACCGCGGTCGGCGCCGATCCGCTGGCGATCACCGACAACCTCAATTTCGGCAATCCGGAGCGGCCCGAGATCATGGGCCAGCTGGCGCGCAGCATCGACGGCATGGCCGAGGCCTGCCGCGCGCTCGACTTCCCGGTGGTGAGCGGCAATGTCTCGCTCTACAACGAGACCCTCGGCGCGGCGATTCCGCCGACCCCGACGGTGGGCGCCGTCGGCCTGATCCCCGACTGGACCCAGAGGGCCGACTACGCCTCCATGCAGCCGGGCGACGTCCTGCTGGTCGTCGGCGTCACCCGCGGCGAACTGGGCGCGAGCCTCTATCTGCGCGAACTCTTCGGTCGCGAAGCGGGCGCGCCGCCCCCGGTGGACCTGGAGTTCGAACGCCGCAACGGCGACTTCGTACGCGGCCTGATCCGCTCGGGGATGGTTTCGGCGGTGCACGACCTCTCCGACGGCGGCCTCGTCGTCGCGACCGCGGAGATGGCGCTGGCCTCGGGCGTCGGAGTCGAGCTTTCGCCCACCAGTCAGGCGCACGCCCACGCCTTCCTGTTCGGCGAGGACCAGGGCCGCTATCTCATCGCCACGCTCGACGCCGGCCCCATCGTCGCCGCGGGCCATGCCGCCGGTCTCAACGTGGCGTTCGCCGGGCAGGCGGGGGGCGACGACTTCGCCTGCCACGGCCTCTTCCGGATCGGGCTCAGCCAGCTGCGCGCGGCGAACGAGCGCTGGCTGCCGCAGTACATGCTCTAGATCCAGAACGCTGGAGCGCGTTCCGCAAAGCCGGATCCGCCTTTTGCGGAACGCGCACTAGAGAGACGGCGCGCCCGGCGCAATGAAGGCGACCTCGTTCAGCGCCGTGCGATCCTGCAGCGCCAGCACGGCCGCCTTGCGCACCGCCGCGAGCGGCTGGACGCCGCAGCCGCTGGAGCTGGGCTTGATGGAGATGGCGCTGCTCGCCGGCCCCGGGCAGGCGACCGCGGCCCCGGTGGCGCCGACGAGCTGACCGCGCCCGTTCTCGGTCAGGTCGGTGAGGGCGAGGAAGAGATAGCCGTCCTTGGGGGTGCCCACCTCGGCGATCAGCGGATCGCCGGGATCGAGGTGGTAATTGGCGGCATAGCTGGCGTCGAGCATGGCGCTGGTGCGGCCGCTCGCCTCGCGCACCACCAGCGCCTTGCCGCGGTTGAGCCAGAACGGCGACGCGCAGCTTGGCCAGGCGTGGATGTCGGCCTGGCTGGGCTTCGGGCAGCCGGGATCGAGAATCGCCCAAAGACCCTCCGCGGGCCGCGGGGCCGACGCGGCGGCCATGGCAGGCTTGCCATGGTGGTGGCGCCAGATGAAGGCGAGCGGCGCCCGCACCACCTGGCAGGCGCTCAATCCCAGGGCGATCATGACAATCAGGAATCGGCGCATCGGCCGTGGCCCCTCCAGCAGAGGCAATATACGGCCGGCTTCACCCGATTGCAGCCACAAATCAGGGACGCGGCGGCCCGCCGGTTCGGATCGCCCGCGTCGCTTCGCCACTGGCGCCCGCCGCGCGCGAACGATGGGAAACCAGGTTCTACAAGCGTTGTTAGGCTTTATCGGTCACTGATCTTGCTCTCGAGGAGCCCGCCCGCATGCCCATGGCCGCCGCCGAACTCGAGGCCGAACTGCGCCAGGCGTTCCCGGACGCCGAGATCGTGGTCGAGGACCTGGCGGGGGACGGCGATCATTATCGGGCGCGAATCACCGCCGAGGCGTTCCGCGGCCTGCCGCGGCTGCGCCAGCACCAGCTCGTCCATGCGGCGCTGAAGGGCAAGATCGGCGCAGAGCTGCACGCCCTGGCGCTGCAGACCGGCGCGCCGACCACGGGCTGAGAGCGCATGCGATACCGTCCCTTCGCGCGCGCGGGCATGGCCGTCTCGGCGATTTGCCTCGTGCTGGACGGCGGGACGGCCACGGCGACGGCGGACCACTGGCGCGATCTCGTCCACGCGGCCCTCGAAGAGGGCGTCAACGCCTTCGAGATCGTCAGGCCATCGCCGGAGCTGCTGCGCGGCCTGGCGCAGGGCGCCGCAGCGGTCGCCCGCAAGCTGCTCTTCGTCGGCCTGCGCGCGCCCCCGGACGCCGATGCGGCGCGCCTGGCCGGCTGGGTCGAGGCGATCATCGGCGCCGCGGGCGTGGGCGATCTGGATCTGCTCAGCCTGGACGCCGAGCGCTCTCTGCCCACCGGCGCGCCGGCGATGCTGCGCGCCCTGAAGGATCAGGGGCTGGCGCGGCGGCTGGCCATCGCCGGCGACGGCGAACTGCTGGCCGAGCATGTCCGGGCCGGCGCCTTCGACGCCCTGATCACGCCGTTCAACCTGCTCAGCGGCTGGCGCGAGCGGCACATGATCCGGCTGGCGGCCGAGGCGCAGATGGCGGTGATCGGCAGCGACGCCTGCCCGGCCGCGGTCGCCACGCTCGCCGAGGCGGCCCGCGCCGCCGCGAGGACCATCCGCCGCTCCCGCCGCGAACCGCTCGCCGGCGCCGGGTCCTACGCCTTCCTGGAGGCGACGCGGGGCTGGAGCGCCGAACAGCTCTGCATCGGCTACGCCCTGACCGAGCCGGCGCTCGCCACCGTGCGCATCCAGGCGCGAGACCGCGAACACCTGGCGGCTCTGGCCCGGATCACCGAACGCGACCTGCCGGCGGCCGTCAGCGCCCAGATTGAAATGGCGCGCTTCTCGGCCGAGCGCGCCTCGGGCGTCGAACGCCGCAGCCAGATCCGCCGCAGCGCTTGACCGGCGCCGCCGCGCTCCCTAGCTCTTGGGCCAAGCCCCTTCCCTCTTCCCGCCGAAAAGGCCGTCCGCCGTGAGCGACATCGCCGAAGACACCGCCATCCACGATTTCATCGCCAAGGCCATCGCCGCCCATCCGGTGGTGCTGTTCATGAAGGGCGTGCCCGACGAACCGCGCTGCGGCTTCTCGGCCATTACCGTCCAGATCCTCGATCACCTGGGCGTCGACTTCACCGGCATCGACGTGCTGCAATCGGACGATCTGCGCCAGGGGATCAAGAGCTTCTCCGACTGGCCGACGATTCCGCAGCTCTACGTCAAGGGCGAACTCGTCGGCGGCTCGGACATCGTGCGCGAGATGTTCCAGTCGGGCGAGCTGAAGCCGTTCCTGACCGAAAAGGGCGTGCTCGCGGCTAGCGACGTCCCAGCGGGTTCATCAGGAAGAGCGGTCGCGCCGGATTAAGGGCGAGTTCGGCGTAGCTGAAGGTCAGGTCCACATAGCCGGCCGGGCCCTTGCAGGCGTCGACGCGGCGGCGCCCGAACGCCACCCGTTCGCCCGGCCCGGCGCGCTCGACGTAGAAGGCGAAGTCCGCCTTGGTGGTGCAGCCCATGCTGCGCACCGTGATGGTGACGCCATCGGCCGAGATGCGCACGGCCAGCATCGGCTCCAGCAGCTCGACTCCGGCGCCGGGCGGGGCCGGCGCGCCGGGCAAGGTCGCGCAGGCCGAAAGGGCCGCGAGGCTGGCGGCGAGCAGGAAGCGGCGGGTCGCGCCGCGCATCGCCCGGCCGGCCCGCGCCGCCGCCCTCGCCTCAGGAGGAGTAGAACTCGACGACGAGGTTCGGCTCCATCTTCACCGGATAGGGCACCTCGGCCAGCTCCGGCAGGCGGGTGAGCTTGGCGCTCATCGCCTTGGGATCGACCTCGACGTAGTCGGGCACGTCGCGCTCGGCGAGCTGCATCGCCTCCAGCACCAGGGCCATGTTGCGCGAGCGCTCGCGCACCTGCACCAGGTCGCCCACCTTCAGCCGGTAGGAGGGGATGTTCACCCGTCTGCCGTTCACCATGACGTGGCCGTGGTTGACGAACTGGCGCGCGGCGAAGGGCGTCGGCACGAACTTGGCGCGATAGACGGTGGCGTCGAGCCGGCTCTCCAGGAGCGCGATCAGGTTTTCCGAGGTGTTGCCCTTGCGCCGGTCGGCCTCGGCGTAGATGCGGCTGAACTGCTTCTCGGTCAGATTGCCGTAGTAGCCCTTCAGCTTCTGCTTGGCCCGCAACTGGAGCCCGAAGTCGGAGACCTTGGACTTGCGGCGCTGACCGTGCTGGCCGGGGCCGTAGGAACGGGCGTTGATCGGCGACTTCGGGCGACCCCAGAGGTTCTCGCCCATTCGCCGGTCGATCTTGTACTTCGCCGATTGTCGCTTCGACATGCGCCAGGCTCATTTCGCTTCGATGCGGCCCGGCCTCCCCGTGGTTGGAGAGGCGATCTCAACGGCGGCGCACGCATCACCCGTCATGCGACCGACGCCCGGAGCAAGGTCCAGGCGACGGAAGGCGCGGCTTATGGGCCGGACAGGCGCGAAAAGTCAAGAAATCCGCTGCGAGCCTTCTGGCCCTGCGGGACACGGGCTCGAAAGCCTTCACGCGATGCCGGGCACCGGGTAGCGGCGGCAGAGATCGGTGGTCTCGCGCTTCATCCTGGCCAGCGACGCCTCGTCGCGGGGCGCGCGCAGGGCGGCCACGATCCAGCCGGCGATCGTGCGCATGTCGTCCTCGTCCATGCCGCGAGTGGTGCAGGCCGGCGTGCCCAGCCTGACGCCGGAGGGCCGCACCGGCGGCAGCGGATCGTCGGGAATCACCTGCTTGTTGGCGGTGACGCCGATGGCGTCGAGCGCCTCCTGCGCCTCGCGGCCGTCGATGCCGAAGCTCCTGGTCACGTCCATCACCATGAGATGGTTGTCGGTGCCGCCGGTGACGAGGCCGACCCCCTCGCCGGCGAGCGCGGCGGCGAGCGCCCTGGCGTTGGCCAGGGTCTTTTCGGCATAGGCGCGGAACGCCGGCTCGGCCGCCTTCCTGAAGGTCACGGCGGCGCCGGCGACGTTGTTCATGTGCGGACCGCCCTGCAGGCCGGGGAACACCGCCGCGTCGATCCGATGCGCATAGTCCTTCTTGCTGAGGATGAGCCCGCCCCTGGGACCGCGCAGGGTCTTGTGGGTGGTGGTGGTGACGACGTCGAAGCCGGCGTCGAACGGATTGCGCATCGCCCCGGCGGCGACCAGGCCGCCGATGTGGGAGATGTCGGCCATGGTGATCGCCCCCACCTCGTCGGCGACGGCCTTGAACGAGGCGTAGTCGTAATCGCGCGGATACGACGAGTAGCCGCAGAGCACCATCTGGGGTCGCGTGGCCTTGGCGAGCGCCATCAGTTCGTCGAAGTCGATCGCCCCGCCCTGATCGGGGTGGGTCTTGTAGCGGACGAAGTTGAACACCTTGCCCATGTGAGAGACCGGCGCGCCGTGGGTGAGATGGCCGCCGTGCGAAAGGTCCATGGCGAGCACCGTGTCGCCCGGCTGCATGCAGGCGAAATAGACCGCCTGGTTCATCGGCGAACCGGAGAGCGGCTGGACGTTGGCGTGGTCGCAGGAGAACAGCTTGCGCGCGCGGCTGCGGGCGGTGCGCTCGACGGCGTCGGTGAACTCCTGGCCGCCGTAGTAGCGCCGGCCCGGATAGCCTTCGGCATATTTGTTGGTGAGCACCGAACCCAGGCACGCCAGCACCTCGGGGTAGGTGTAGTTCTCCGATGGGATCATCTCGACCCCGTCCACCTCGCGCCGCTCCTCGCCGGCGATCGCGGCCTCGATGGCGGGATCGTAGCTGGCCAGGGCCTGGCGGTGCGCGTCCATGCGGGCGCTCCTTGGAGTGGAGGACCGACGCGCCCTGGCGGTGATGCGCAAGGCGGCGTCGTCGCCCAGGCGAACGGCGAAGCGGCGCCCCGCGCTTCCCGATGGTCGATCCCATCCAAGCTCGCCAGTCACGCCGGGCGCGCCCGATTAGCAGGGCCGGGCGGCCACAGGCAAGGTGCGGTTCGGGCAAGCTAGCCTTTGAGCTGCTTCACCGGCGCCAGGCGGTAGCGGCCGTCGAGGAGATCGGGACCGGGCAGATAGGCGCGCATGACGAGGGCGAAGGGGCCGCGCGCCGGCGCCGGCAGCCAGTTGGCGGTGTGGGCGCCGCCGGGGTCTTCGCGGCCGATCCAGATGTCGTAGCCGCCGTCGGCGCGCCGTACGAGCCCGGTGCGGTCGCCGACGGCGTAGCGGCCGATGGGGTTCTTCGTCAGGAAGAGGCGGCCCTGCGGCGTCACCTCGTAGAGCGTCAGCGACCAGAAGCCGCGCACCGGCGGCGGCGCAGCGAGGCTGAGGCGATAGAGGCCGCCGCCGGCGAACTGGGCGCGCCCGTCGGCGGCTACGGCGCGCATGTAGAGCGCCTCGCGCGGCGGCAGCGCCCCCAGCCCGGCCTGGGCCACGCGAGCGCGATAGAGATAGTCCTCGCCGAAATCGCCGAGATCGGGCCTGGGATAGATCCAGCCGCCAACCGCATCCCCAGGCGCCGGCGGCGCGGCGACGAGGGCGCGGGCCTCGGCGACGCCCGCCTCGATCCCGGCCACCTCCGAATCGGCGAAGCGCGCCCGCTCGAACCCGCCGCGCATGCCCAGCTGCAGCGGCGCGATGCGCCGGAAGAAACCCAGCTCGGCGCGCGGCGGCGGCGTCTCCTCGACGAGCTGCTGGACCGCGTAGAAATAGTCGTTCCAGGGCGCCGCGGGGCCGGGGAACGGCTGCGGCGCATGGCCGGCGTGGGCGCGGATGTAGAGGCTGTCCTGCAAGGTGTGGGCGGCGGCCAGATCGGCCTCGCCTTCCACCAGGGTGCGGGCGAGCGCCCAGACCCACCGACCGGGCGCCTGGATCGGCCGGCGCAGCAACGGCAGATCGGGCAGGCGGGGCCGCGGAATGGTCACGCCGGCCATGCCGATGCGGCCGGGCGGGCCGACGACGGTGAACTCGCCGCCATCGCCGCCGGTGCGGCGCTGGCCGACGATGGCGAAGTTGTTGGTGAAGAAATCCAGCAGCGCCAGCGAGAAGTAGCGAGCGCCGGTCTCGGGGACGACGAGGGTCACCGGGCCGCTGGAAAGGTCGAGCCAGGCGCTGGAATAGAGCGTGTCGCAGTTGGGCGTGGCGACGGTGCGGCTGAGGGGGCCGGCGAGGGCGCGCTGATGCGAGAAGGCGTTGACGCTGGCCCCCGCCGCCATCATCCGGCCGCGGGCGGCCGCCATCTCGACGAGGGGCAGACCATAGATCCAGGCCTCGCGGGCCGCGGTGCGCAGATCATCGACCGCGACCGGCGCGCGCGCCGCCGTCGCGGCCAGAGCGGCCGAGCCCGCGAGAAACCGTCGACGATCCATCACCTTGTCCAGACGCCGGCCGACGCCCGCCACTCTCCAATGCCGGCGCGTCGCCCGCAAGCGCCATCGGCGCAGGTGGCGGCGCGGGTGGGGACGCGGACGGGCGCGGCGGTCAGGGCTCGCCGGCGGCGGCGTTGCGCGCTGCGAGCTTCGCCAGCACCCGGCCGCGCCCCTCCGACAGCGCCGTGATCACGCCGCGCAAGGTCCGCACTTCCTGCTCGTTGAAACCGGCGCGGCCGAGAGCGACGCGCAGGTTGCGTACCATGGAGGCGCGCTTCTCCGGCGGATGGAAGAAGCCGGCGGCGTCGAGTTCGGCCTCCAGATGCTCATGCAGGCCGAGCATCGCCGCCTGCTCCGCCGGCGCCGGCAGCTCCGGAAAGCTGGCCGGCGGCCCCGGCTCGATCCCGACCCACCACTCGTAGGCGCAGAGCGCCACGGCCTGGGCGAGGTTGAGCGAGCGGAACTTCACGTCCACCGGAACCGTGACGATGGCCTGGCAGAGCGCGACGTCGGCGCTCTCGAGGCCGGCCCGCTCGCCGCCGAACAGCAGCCCGGCGCTCCAGCCGGCCGCCGCGCCGTCGCGCAGCCTGGCCGCGGCCTGGCGCGGCGTCAGCACCGGCAGGGCGGTCTCGCGCGGCCGCGCCGTCGTCGCCAGGACGAGGCGCAGGTCGGCGATGGCGTCCTCGACGCGGGCGAACACCCGCGCGCCCTCCAGCGGCCAGTGCGCTCCCGAGGAACTGGTCCAGGCGCGCGGCTGCGGCCAGCCGTCGCGGGGATTGACCAACCGCAGGTCGCCGAGCCCGAAGTTGGCCATGACGCGGGCCGCCGCGCCGATGTTCTCGGCCAGTTGCGGCGCGTTCAGGATCACGGCGGGGGCTTTCATCGTCACGCCGGTTCGCATAGGCCCATGGCCATCGTCGGGGCAACCCGCGTCCGAAGCATCAGTCATGACCCCCAGCCGACGCGCCGCCCTCGTCACCGCCGGCGCCGCCGCCCTCGCCGCGTGCAGCCGCCCCAGGCCCGTCGCCCCGACCCGGTCGCGCGGGCTCGACACCAGACTGCTCGACAGCGCGTTTCCGGCTCTGGCGCAGCGGGCGCACCCGGGTCTCTTCTCCGTCGGCGTGACCGATCTGCAGTCGGGCGTGATCTGGTACTGGAACACCGATCGCGCCTTTCCTCTGCAGAACGCCTTCGAGCTGCCCCTGGCCGCGGCGGCCCTGGCGGAGGCCGACGCCGGGCGGCTGGCGCTCTCCGAGCGGCTGACCTTCTCGGCCCAGGATCTCTCGCCGCCGTTCAGCGCCATCAACCAGAAGTGGCCGACGCCGCCGGACGGCTATTCGGCGTCGATCCCGATCTTCACCCTCTTCACCCTGGCGGTGCGCTGGGGCGACAACACCGCCGCGGACCTGCTGATGAAGCGGATCGGCGGCCCCGGCATGGTCACGGCCTGGCTGCAGCAATGGCCGATCAAGGACATCCGCATCGACCGCTACGAGCGCGAGGTGCTGGTGGATCTCGCCGGCCTCGCGCCGTTCCGTCCCGCCTGGAAGGACCGACCCGCCTTTGTCGCGGCGCGCGAGGCGATCGCCCCCGCCAGGCGCCAGGGCGCCATGTACGCCTACCTCGCCGACCGGCGCGACACCGCCACCCTGCCCGCGGCGCTGGCGCTGCTCGCCAAGCTCGGCGCCGGCCAGCTGCTCTCGGCCGGCAGCACCGCCGTGCTGCTCGCATGGATGCAGTCCTCGTTCGGCGGCGAGCTGCGGCTGAAGGCGGGGCTGCCGGCGCAGGTGCGCTTCGCCCACAAGGCCGGCGCCGCGCCGACCGATCTCGGCTTCACGCCGGTGGAGAACGACCTCGGCATCGCCACCTGGCCCGACGGCCGGCGCTTCGCCATCGCCGCCTTCCTCGTGGGCTCGACCGGCGCGCGGGCGCAGCGCGATGCGCTGTTTTCGGACGCCGCGCGCCTGATAGCCCGCGCCGTGGGCTGAGCCAGGCGCCGATTGCGCCGCTTTTCCCTGCCGCCGGAAGCCTCTATAGCGCTGCCACCGCGCGAGGATCGGCCCGTCCCGCCTCGCGCCCGTTCCAATCCGGAGTCCCAGGTCGGCGATGCCCAAGATCAAGGTGGCGAGACCGGTCGTCGACATCGACGGCGACGAGATGACGCGGATCATCTGGAAGCTGATCAAGGACAAGCTGATCCTGCCCTTCCTGGAGATCGAACTCGACTATTTCGACCTCGGCGTCGAGCACCGCGACGCCACCGCCGACCAGGTCACCGTCGATGCGGCCAACGCCATCAGGAAGTGGGGCGTCGGGGTCAAGTGCGCGACCATCACCCCGGACGAGGCGCGGGTGACCGAGTTTCATCTCAAGCAGATGTGGAAGTCGCCCAACGGCACCATCCGCAACATCCTCGGCGGCGTCGTCTTCCGCGAGCCGATCATCTGCAAGAACGTGCCCAGGCTGGTGCCCGGCTGGACCCAGCCGATCATCATCGGCCGCCATGCCTATGGCGACCAGTACCGCGCCACCGATTTCCTCGCGCCCGGCAAGGGCAAGCTCACCATCCGGTGGCAGGGCGAGGACGGCCAGGTGATCGAGCATGAGGTGTTCGACTATCCGGGCTCGGGGGTGGCGATGGCGATGTACAACGTCGACGCCTCGATCGAGGAGTTCGCCAGGGCCTCGCTGCGCTATGGGCTGGAGCGCAAGTATCCGGTCTATCTCTCCACCAAGAACACCATCCTCAAGGCCTACGACGGGCGCTTCAAGGACATCTTCCAGCGCGTCTTCGAGGCGGAGTTCGCCGAGGCCTACAAGGCCGCGGCGATCACCTACGAGCACCGGCTGATCGACGACATGGTGGCCTCGGCGCTGAAGTGGTCCGGCGGCTTCGTCTGGGCCTGCAAGAACTACGACGGCGACGTCCAGTCCGACGAGATCGCGCAGGGATTCGGCTCGCTAGGGCTGATGACCTCGGTCCTGATGACCCCCGACGGCGAGGTGGTGGAGGCCGAGGCGGCGCACGGCACGGTGACGCGCCACTTTCGTCAGCACCAGCGCGGCGAAGCCACCTCGACCAACTCCATCGCCTCGATCTTCGCCTGGACCCGCGGCCTCAAGCATCGCGCCAAGCTCGACGACAACGCCGCCCTCGACCGCTTCGCCGGCACGCTCGAGAAGGTCTGCGTCGACACCGTCGAGGCCGGCTGCATGACCAAGGACCTCGCCCTCCTCGTCGGCGACCACCAGGGCTGGCTCACCACGGAAGGCTTCCTCGACAAGGTGGCGGAGAACCTCGCGCGCGCGCTCGAAGGCTAGCGGCGGCCGCGATACGGGCGTGTCTTGCCGAGCTGGGCGAGACCCCAGTCCATGCCATGGGCAGTGACGGCGCCTTCCGCCAACCGACTTTCCAGCACGCGCCACAGGCCGGCGAAGATGCCGCCGAGCCAGAGGCCGTCGAAGGCGCCGAGTTCGGCCCCGGACAGAGGCGTCTTTTCCAGATATCCCTCCACTACGGCATCGTGATAGCCGCGCCGGGCGAAGGCGACGTCGGCGGCGCGCACGTCGACGTGCGCCAGCTCGAAATCAAGCAGGCCGGTCAGCCGCCCCGCGTGCAGGCGCAAATTCCACGGCGCAAAATCGCCCTGCACCACCATCCGCGGTTCGCCCGCGAAGACGCGCGGCAGGTCCCGCGCCTCCAGCGCCGCGAGCGCCGTCTCGAAGCGGCGCGCCACCTCGGAGTCGGTCGCCGCGAGCGCCCGCAGCAGCTCGGTCCGACGCTCGACGCCACCGGCGAACGGCAAGGCTCCCTGGACGTTTTCCGTCCATCCCGGGCGCTGCGGCGGCGCAGGCATCGACGCCAGGGCGGCATGGAAGTCAGCTAGGCGCCGGCCAAGCTCGCGATAGCGGGCGTCGCTCACGGCGCCCGCGCCCAAGGCGCGTCCAGCGAGGAACGGCATCAGCATGAAGACGGCGCCGTCGATAGTCTTCGGCGGCGCGAGCGGCGCAGCCACCGGCAGGCCGAGCGCCGCAAGCCGGCGCATCAGTTCGATCTCCCAGAGGCTCTCGGCCTCGCCGCGCCAGACGCCGAAGCGACGCAGCACGTAGCGCCGCCCGCCGGTGCACACGAGCCAATGGGTGTTGTAGCGCCGACGGATAAATCGGATCGCGTCCGGCTCGACGCCGAATCCGCGTGCTAGGTCCGCGAGCAAGGTGGCCACGGCTGTCTCCCTCGCGTGGTTCGAGACGCGCTCTGGCGAGCGCTCCTCACCAGGACGAGAATAGTGAAACTTCAACCCTCTGCGTCATGCTGAGGGGCCTGCGGAGCAGGCGTCTCGAAGCACGCAGGGCGGAAGCCGCGCCTCGAAAGGGCCGGCAGGGCGTCGTAGTCGCCGCGGATCAGGGCTTCCTTCTTGGCGCGCGACCATCGCTTGATCTGCCGTTCGCCATCGATCGCGTCGAGAATGCTCTGGTATTCCTGCGCCCAGATCATGACCAGCGGTCGGCGGACCGAAGTGTAGGCGCAATCGATTCCGGCCTGATGTTCGCCGAACCTTTGGTCGATGTTGGTCGTGCAGCCAGTGTAATAGCTGCCGTCGGCGCACTTCAGGATGTAGACCCAGGCGGCCACGGCGGTATCCCTGTATCGCCCGAAAGGCGCTCTGGCGAGCGCGCCCTCACCGGCGCGAGGATAGTACGGCGAAACCCGCCGTCAAGCCGATATTCCGCTTTTGTTCAGTTCGGCCCTCACCGCCGCGAGTCCCGCGGCCGCCTTGGCGCCGTCGGGTGCGCCTCCCTGGGCGAAGTCGCGCTTGCCGCCGGCGCCGGCCCCTCCCATGGCGGCCACCGCGACGCGGGCGAGATCGGCGGCGCTGAAGCGATCCTGGGCATGGCCGGTGACCACCACGGCGCTCGCCACCTTGCCGTCGAGCACGCCGTTGAGGACGATCACCCCGTGCGGCAGCTGCTTGCGGAAGGTCTCGGCGATGGGGCGCAGATCCTTGCCGCCGACGCCGTCGAGCACCCGGCCGATGAACTTGACGCCGCCGATCTCCTCGGGTGCGGCGTCGCCGCCCGAACCGCCGCCGACGGCAAGCTGGCGCCGCGCCTCGGCAAGCTCGCGCTCCAGCCTGCGGCGCTGCGCCTCCAGCGCCTCGACGCGCGCTCCGACCTCGGCGACGGGGACCTTGAGCTGGTCCGCCAGCGCCCTGGCGACGCCGGCCTGATCCAGCAGCCAGCGCCGCGCGGGCTCGCCCGTAAGCGCCTCGATGCGCCGCACCCCGGCTGCGATGCCCTGCTCGGAGACGATCTTGAAGAGGGCGATGTCGCCGGTGCGCCCCACGTGGGTGCCGCCGCACAGCTCCACCGAATAGGCGCCCTCGCCGCCCAGCGCGCGGCCGAGGGTGAGCACGCGCACGCTGGCGCCGTACTTTTCGCCGAAGAGGGCCACCGCGCCGGCGTCGATGGCGGCCTGGGGCGCCATCTCGTCGGTGAGGGCCGGCAGGTTCTGGCGGATGACGGCGTTGACCTCGGTCTCGATGGCGTCGATCTCGGCGGGGGTGAGCGGCGCGCCGTGGCTGAAGTCGAAGCGCATGCGCTCGGCGTCGACGAGTTGCCCCTTCTGGGCGACGTGCGGGCCAAGGACGTGCTTCAGCGCCGCATGCGCCAGGTGGGCGGCCGAGTGGTTGAGCCGGGTGCGCGCCCGGCCCTCGGCGTCCACGGCCAGGCGCACGCGGGCGCCGGGGGCGAGCCGCCCCTCGACGATGCGCAGCGCATGGGCGTGCAGATCGCCCGCCTGTTTGCGCACCTCGCCCACCAGGGCGCGCCCGCCCGGCCACTCGATCTCGCCCCGGTCGGCGGCCTGGCCGCCGCTCTCGGCATAGAAGGGGGTGCGATCGAAGAGCGCCCAGACGGTCTCGCCGGCGCCCGCCGAGTCCGTCTCGGCTCCGTCCTCCACCAGGGCCAGCAGCTCGCCGGCAGTCTCGATTTCGTCGTAGCCGACGAAGGCCGTGGGGCCGAGGCGCTCGCGCAGGCCCAGCCAGACGGCGCCCTGCGCCTGCTGGCCGGACCCGGCCCAATGCTCGCGCGCCATGGCGCGCTGGCGCTGCATGGCGGCGTCGAAGCCGGCGACGTCGACGCTGACGCCCTTGGCGCGCACGGCGTCGGCGGTGAGATCGAGGGGGAATCCGTAGGTGTCGTAGAGCCGAAACGCCGTCTCGCCGGGGAGGACGTCGCCGGCTTGCAGCCCGGCCGTCGCCTGGTCCAGCAGCACCATGCCGCGCCCGAGCGTGGCGCGGAAACGCTCCTCCTCCTGGCGCAGGGTCTCGACGATCGTCGGCTCGCCGCGGCGCAGCTCCGGATAGGCGCCGCCCATCTCGGCCACCAGCGTCGGGACCAGCCGGTGCATCAGCGGCGCCTCGGCGCCGAGCAGATGGGCGTGGCGCATGGCCCGGCGCATGATCCGCCTCAGCACATAGCCCCGCCCCTCGTTGGAGGGTGTGACGCCATCGGCGATCAGGAACGCGGTGGAGCGCAGATGGTCGACGATGATCTGGTGCGAGAACCTCGCCCCGTCGCGCGCCGCAACGCCGGTTGCCGATTCGCTGGCGGCGATCAGGGTGCGGAAGAGATCGACGTCATAGTCGGAATGCACGCCCTGCAGGACGGCGGTGGTGCGCTCCAGACCGAGCCCGGTGTCGATCTGGGGCCTCGGGAGATCGCGGCGCGACCCGTCGGCGAACTGCTCCCACTGCATGAACACCAGGTTCCAGATCTCGACGAAGCGGTCGCCGTCCTCGTCGGCGCTGCCGGGCGGACCGCCGGGGACGTGCGGCCCGTGGTCATAGAAGATCTCGGTGTTGGTGCCGATGGGACCGGTCTCGCCCATCGACCAGAGGTTCTCCTCCAGGCGCACGATGCGGTCGTCGGAGAAGCCGGCGATGCGCTTCCAGAGCTGCGCGGCGTCCTCGTCGTCGGGATGGATGCTGACCATCAGCCGGTCCCTGGGCAGACCAAGCTCGCGGTCGATGAACCTCCAGGCAAGCTCGATGGCGCGTTCCTTGAAATAGTCGCCAAACGAGAAGTTGCCCAGCATCTCGAAGAAGGTGTGGTGACGGGCGGTGTAGCCGACGTTGTCGAGATCGTTGTGCTTGCCGCCGGCGCGCACGCACTTCTGCGCCGAGGCGGCGCGCGGCGCCGGCGGCGTCTCGGCGCCGGTGAAGATGTTCTTGAACGGGACCATGCCGGCGTTGACGAACAGCAGGCTCGGATCGCTGCGCGGCACCAGCGGCGCAGAGCCGATCACGGCGTGATCGTTGCCGGCGAAGTAGCCGAGGAACAGGCTGCGGACATCGTTGAGGCTGGGCATGGGATCGAAGGCTCGGCTTGGGCGCGCCCTCTAGCACCTGGAACGGCGCGGGGGAAAGGACAACGGCCGAGGGCGCTTCGCCTCAGCCGCGTCGAGGCGCTCCCTGCGTAGGAGATCGGCGCGCAAGATGCGAACGGCGGCCCCGCCTGCGGGGGACGCTCGGCCGGCGCGGACGGGCGGGGGCGGCGGTTTGGCGGGACCGACCCCTTGGGCGCCTTGCCGAGGCGGTTGGCGGGACCGCCGTTCGCACCGGACGCGCGCGGCGCAGCCGCGATATCTCCCGCCTCGGCCACGGCGGCCGGCTGGAGCAGGAGACCTCGCGGGCGCGGGGGAAGCCGCGCGCGACCAGGGCTAGAGCGCGCCCTCCTCCTCGGCAGGGCCGGAGGGACCGACGAGCAGCTCCTCCTCGATCTTGTCGCCGGCGCCGCGCACCTGACGCTCGATCTCGGCGGCGATGTCGGGATTGGCCTTGAGGAATTCGCGCACGTTGTCGCGTCCCTGGCCCATGCGCTCGCTGGCGAAGGAGAACCACGACCCGGACTTCTCTATGACGCCCGCCTTGACGCCGAGGTCGATGATCTCGCCGAGCTTGGAGATGCCCTCGCCGTACATGATGTCGAACTCGACCTCGCGGAACGGCGGGGCGACCTTGTTCTTCACCACCTTGACGCGGACGTTGTTGCCGACGATCTCGTCGCGCAGCTTCACCGATCCGGTGCGGCGGATGTCGAGGCGCACCGAGGCATAGAACTTCAGCGCGTTGCCTCCGGTTGTGGTCTCCGGGCTGCCGTACATCACCCCGATCTTCATGCGGATCTGATTGATGAAGATGACGAGGGTCTTGGCCTTGGAGATCGAGGCGGTGAGCTTGCGCAGCGCCTGGCTCATGAGCCGCGCCTGCAGGCCGGGGAGCTGGTCGCCCATCTCGCCCTCGATCTCGGCCCGGGGCGTCAGCGCCGCCACCGAATCGATGACGATGATCTCGACCGCGCCCGAGCGCACCAGAGTGTCGGTGATCTCCAGGGCCTGCTCGCCGGTGTCGGGCTGGGACACCAGGAGATCGTCGAGATTGACGCCCAGCTTGTGGGCGTAGACCGGATCGAGCGCGTGCTCGGCGTCGATGAAGGCGGCCGTGCCGCCGGCCTTCTGCACCTCGGCCACCACGTGCAGGGCCAGCGTGGTCTTGCCAGAACTCTCCGGCCCGTAGATCTCCACGACCCGCCCCTTGGGCAGGCCGCCGATGCCGAGCGCGATGTCGAGGCCGAGCGAGCCGGTGGGTACGGCCTCGATCTCCACCACCTTGCCGCGGTCGCCCAGCTTCATCACCGAGCCCTTGCCGAAGGCCCGGTCGATCTGCGCCAGCGCCGCCTCCAGCGCCCGCTGCTTGTCCGAATCGCTCTGCGCCACCAGCCTCAACGCCGTATTGCTCATTGCCCAAGTCCCCTCTTATCGCATTTTCGCGCCAACCCCACCGCGCTGAGGCGCCGGTGAGCGCCCGATCGATGAGCCAGCCTCATTTGTACGCGGTTTGTTCCGGGTTCGCAAGATGTTCTTTCGTGGAACCCGGAGCAGCGCGGCGACTTCCCGTCATGGCGGGGCGGCCATTTCGCCAGGAGGTCCGCGATGCCGAAGGACGATCGCCAGAAGAACCCCATGCCGTTGCAGGGCGAAGGCGCCTATGACGCGGCGCGGCGTTTCCGCGAGGCCGAGGAGCGCTTCGTCAAATCCGGCGAGGTGGAGCGCAAGGCGAAGGAGGCCGAGGCGGCCGTGGAGGGCGCGCAAGGCGCCGACCTGGAGGCCGCGCGCCACGCCGCCGCCCGCGGCAAGACGCTGAAGCAGAAGCCGCGCGAGACCGGCCGCCCGGCCCGCTAGATCCAGCGCCGCACGCTCCCGGCGTAATCGTCGTAGGCGGCGCCGAACTGGCGGCGCATCTTGGCTTCCTCGAAGGGAATGTGGACGAAGGCCGCGGTGGCGAAGACGGCGAGGGGGACGGCGAAGAACGGCCATGCGCCGATCCAAAGAGCGAGCCCGAGCGTCGAGACGGCAAGGCCAAGATACATCGGGTTGCGGCTGAACCGATAGGGACCGCGCGTCACCAGCCTGCGGTTGGCCGCGGAGGTGGGCTCGACCTCGGTTCCCTCGCGCTGGAACAGCCGGAAAGCCCAGACCGGGGCGATCCAGGCGAGGAAGAAGACCGCGCCGCCCAGCAGGGGCTGCGGCAGGCCCGGGACGAGGGGCCAGCCCAGCGCCCAGGCGCCGGCGGCCGCCAGCGCCAGGTAGATCATCGCGCAGATGGGCGGCGGAAGCCTCAGCACGGCCGCCCCACGATCGTCGACGCCACCCAGCACCTCTCTTTGAAAGGGCAAGCGCTATCCTCCCGCGAGGCGCACGGCAATCCAGATCGCCGCCATGCCGGCGATGGTGGCGAGGCTGGTCCAGAGCCGCGGCAGGGCGCGGTGACTGGCGGGCGCCAGTTCGCTCGCGCCAATATAGAGGAAGAAACCGGTGAAGAGGGCGAGCACCAGGCCGAGCGCGGTTTCGGGCAGGGAAAACAGCCGGGTGGCGAGGATGCCGACCAGCGGCGCCGCGGCGTCGGCGACGAGCCAGCCGCGGGCGCGGCCCGGACCGCCGCCGCCGGCGAGGCTCAAGGTGACGGTGTTGACCCCGTCGGCCACGTCGTGGGCGAGCACGGCGATGGCGACGACCACCCCGATCGCCGGCGCCACCTGGAAGGCAAGGCCAATGCCGAGGCCGTCGAGCAGGCTGTGGAGGGTGAGGCTGGCCGGACCGAGGTGGCCGCTGGCGCCCGCGGCCCCGGACCGCAAGCCGCGCTCCACCAGCATGTAGGCGCAGAATCCGACGCCCACCAGCGCCGCCACCGCGCTCGCCGGGGCCGCCTGGCTCGCCAGCCTCAGCGCCTCGGGCAGCAGGTCGAAGAGCGCCACCCCGATCACCGCCCCGGCTGAAAGTCCGAGGATCAGCGACACCCGATCGCGCAGGCGCAGCGCCACGGCGCCGCCCGACAAGGTGGCGAGGCCGGCGGCGAGGCCGATGCCGAGGACCAGGGCTTCGGTGGGAAGACTCAAGGGGAATGGCGGCTTGGCTGTGGGCTCTCGGCCGCCCGGCCTTAGGCCGGCCGCCGCGCCGGCTCAACCCCCGGGGTCACGCCCAGGCGCCTTCGCCCCTGGCGAGGTCGGCGTGCTCGGCGGCGCGGCGGCGCTGGACATCGAGGAACTGGGCGAACTCGGGCTCGAGAGCGCCGCGCCGGTCGGCGAGCTGATGGCCGGTCAGATCCGGCGTGGCCGTGAGGCCGAGGATCGCCGGGCCGGACGCCCCGCAGCCGATGTCCCAGCCGAGCAGGCCGAGCGGCCGCATCACCCGCGCCGCCTCCACGGCGCTGGCCTTCAGCGCCTCCCAGTCAGGCATGGCCGCCAGCGGCAGGCGCGAGCGGCGCACCTCGACGAGGTCTGGACCGAAGCCGCTGGTGAGACGCAGCACCTCGCCCGACCTGAGGTCAAGCTGGGCAAGCAGGGCGGCGCGGCCCAGCGGTTTCCAAAGCGCGCGCACCACCTTGGGCTCGGCGCCGTCGCCCCCGAGCGTGAGCAGGCGCACCGCCGCGAGCCGGCCCCCGGTGGCTCGGGCGGTGGCCGGATGCGGCGCGACCAGCGGCTGGAAGAGATGGGCGCCGCCGTCGCAGATATCCTGCACCAGGGCGTCGGCCTCGGCGCCCGCGTCGGCCGCGATCATCCTGGCGCGGCCGCCCTCGAGCGGTCGGGCGGCCAGGGCGGCGCCGGCGTGGCGGGCGAGGAACTGGCGAAGTTCGCCGCGGGTGCGCAGCACGTGCGCGGCCGGCGTCGCCAGCCCCGGCGCATAGATCGCCTCGACCGGAACGACCGGCAGGCCGTGGGCGCCGAGATAGGCGCTCCACGCCAGGCGGTTGGTGGTCAGCCCCAGCCAGTCGTGACGGTAGTTCGCCAGGAGCGCGATCTGGCGGGCGCGCCGCGCGCCGACCACCCAGCGCCGGTCGCCGCCGGCCCAGAAGGCCTCGTCGTAGAGGCGCAGCCGCTCGTAGTCGGCGAAGGTGACGTGGCCCGGGCCGATGGCGAGGGTGGCGAAATCGGCCAGCAGCCGCGTCGGCGGGACCCCGGCCGCCTCGGCCATCCGGGCCAGCGCGGCCATGGCGCCGGGCTCGGCGCCCTGACGCGGCGCGGCGGCGGGCGCCAGGGGCCATACGTGCCGCCTCTCGAGCGCTGTCATCTAATTCCGGACGCCGTCCGCCAACCGCAAAGCCCCGTTCTGCGGCCGCAACCTTTAATCAACCCTCACTCGCCGGGGGCGGTTTTGAATTCGGAACGCGATTTCGGCGATCGGACGATCCCCCTCAGATCGCATCGGGCTCCAGGAGTTCGCCCGCGATGGCCGAGGCCGCGGCCACGAAGGCGTCGATGTCGGCAAGGGTGGTGCGATGGTTGAAGATCGCGGCGCGGACGACGACGCGGCCGCCGAGGCGCGTCGTCGATGGCGCGGCAAGGCCCCGCTCCTGCAGGCGCATGACGAGTTCGCCGTTGAGCTCTGCGCCCGCATCGCCCTTCAGCGAGAAGCAGACGATGTTGAGCGGCGCGGGCGCGGCGAGCTCGAAGCGCCGGGAGGCCCGGATGCGCGCCGCCAGATGCGCGGCGGCGACGCAGTTGGCCTCGATGGCAGCGGCGATGGCGTCCGCGCCCAGGGCTTCGACGGTCATCCAGGCCTTGAGCGCCCGAAAGCCGCGCGAGAGGTCGGGGCCGAAGTCGCAGGGCCAGTCGGCGCCTGCCGCGAGGCCACGCCCGGCGCGCTCGAGATAGGCGGCGGGCGCAGCGAAGGCGCCGCGATGCATCATGGCGTCGCGCGCCAGGAAGAAGCCGGCATCGTAAGGGACGTGCGCCCATTTATGGAAGTCGAAGCCGATGGAATCGGCGCGCTCCAGCCCGCGGGTCAGCGGCTTCAGCCGCGGCGACAGCGCCGTCAGGGCGCCGAAGGCGCCATCGACGTGCAGCCACAGCCGTTGCGCGACGCAAAGCTCGGCCAGGGCGTCCAGGTCGTCGAAGGCGCCGAAGTTGACCGTCCCGGCGGCGCCGACGACCAGGAAGGGCAAGAGCCCGGCGGCCCGGTCGGCGAGGATCGCCGCGGCCAGGTCGTCGAGGCGCATGGCCCCGGCGGCGTCGGTGGGGATCCGGCGCAGGAAATCGCCGCCGACGCCCGCCAGCTCCATGGCCCGCGCAACGCACCCGTGCGCCTCGCACGATGCGTAGGCGCAGAGCTGCGCCGGCTGGCCGCGCAGGCCGCCCTGGCGCACGCCATGGCCGAGCGCGGCGTCGCGGGCGACGAGGACGCCGAGGAGATTGGCCTGCGATGCGCCGGTCACGAACACGCCGGAGCTTTCCTGCGGGAAGCCGAAGGCCTCGGCGGCCCAGAGCGCGATCTGCCGCTCGACTACGGGGCCGACGTGATCGCGGCCGCCGCAATTGAGGTCGAGGCCGCCGGCGAGGAGTTCGGCGATCATCCCCACGGCCGTCCCGGCGCCGTGCGCCCAGCCAAAGAAGCGCGGATGGGTGTTGCCGGCGCCGTAGGGGGCGATCAGCGCCTCGACCTCGTCCAGCACCGAGCCCAGCGGCCGGCCGGCGCGCGGCAGCGGCGCCCGGAACCGGTCGCGCACCTCCGCCGGCGTCGGCCGCCAGACCGGGCCTTCGCCGGCCCGCTCGAGCCGGTCGATGGCGCCTTCCAGCGTGCGGTGCGCGTCGGCGCGGAACGCCGCCCAGTCCGGCGGATCGAGCGAGGTCCGCGGCGCCGGATCGGCCGGGGTCACGGCTTGCGTCTCGCCGCCGCCCAGGCTTCGAACAGCGCATCGAGATCGGCTTCGAGGGCGGAGAAGCCGGTCTCGGCCGCGGCGGTGATCATCGGCATGCTGGCGCATACCCGCAGCGCCACCCGCCCCGCGACCGCCACCGGCTGGCCCAGATGGCAGGGCCGTGCGAGGCGGTCGGACGGCGCCATCAGCGCCGCGTGGACGGCGTTCGCGTCCGCCCCATCGCGATCGACGATGGCCACCAGCCCCGCCGCGCCGGCCGACCTCGGCCCGTCCAGGAGAGCGAGGCCGGAAAGCTCGGCGATCCTCGCGTGCACGGCGGCGCGGAACGCCTCGAGCAGGATCTGGCGCCTGGACGCCGCGAGGGCCTCGAACGCCTCGATCTCGGCCAGAGCCGCGGCCCAGCGCAGCGCCAGGCCGAGATTGGCCGGATGCGTGAGGCCGGCGGCGAAGCGGGGCCGCAGCGAGGCCGGCCAGTCGAGCGCCGCTGAATAGGGCGCGAGCGCCGCGCCGGCCGTCGGGCCCCCGGCGAGGCGCTCGACGAGCCCCTGCGGTGCGAGCAGGGCGCCGCTGAACGGCGGTCCGCCGGCGAACTTGGAGCCGGTCAGCATCACCGCGAAGCCCGCGGCGACATCGGCGCGCAGCGCCTCGGCGGGGGCGCGCAGCTGGCAGGCGTCGACGAGGACGAGCACCCGGCCCGGATGGCGCGCTGCGATCTGGCGGGCGGCAGCGCGGCCGATGCCGGGCTGGCCGGTCTTGGAGGCGTCGAGGACGTGCAGCAGCACGAAGGCGCCGGCGGCGACGGCGCGCCCGGTCTGGAGCGCCGCCTGCCGATCCACCTCGGCGGCGGCGCGCAGGCGTCCGTCCGGGCGGCGGATCTCGACCGCCTCGAGCGTGATCGGCGCATCCTCCCAGCCGGCGAGGCGGGCGCCGCGCGCCACCGGGCCGCCCAGCGAGCTGCCGCCCAGGAAGTGCCGTCCGGCCGCGGCGGCGGACGCGCCAGAGCCAGTCTCGGCCGGCGCCGCCAGGATGTTGACCAGCGGCCCCTCGGCGAGCGCCAGCGCCAGCGCCAGGGCCGCCAGCTCGGCCTCGGTGCCGGAGGCGCAGAGGATGGCCTCGGCGCCGGGCGCGCCATAGAGCTGGACGAGCCGCGCCCGCACCTCGTCGAGCCGGTCGCCGATCTCGACCGCGCCGGCGCTCAGCCGCTCCAGGAGCTCGCCCGCCGCGGCCCAGCCGCGCGGCGAGACCGCGCAGGCGGTGGAGGACGAGAACCACAACTCGTCCGGGGCGGGGCGCGCCGGCACGCCGTAGCGGTTGCGGCGGCTCGCCGGATCCAGAGCCAGACGCTCGTCGCCGCCGGATGCGACCAGCAGCCCCAGCCGCATCGCCCGCGCCGACGCGGCGCGCGGGACACGATCGCGCCCTGCCCCCTGCCTCGCCGCCGATGCCGCCGCCATGCCCCGCCCCAGAGCCGCCACGGAACCCGACTCCGTGGCCAGGCTTTTTATCGAGGGCGAGACGCTAACGCTTCGTTCTCTGCGACGGCCGGACCGCCAGCATCCGTTTGCATCGACGGGCGCGGCGGGGTTAACCTTGGCCAGCACGCCAAGTGCCGAGCCGGACCTTCAATCCCTGGACCTTCGACCCCCTAGGAAACAAGAAATGCATCGCCTGCTGATCATCGCCTCGAGCGCCGCCCTCCTCGCCGCCGCGGCCGCCCCGGCCTTCGCCGACGACTACCCGCCCTGCACCACGCCGACCCAGGACCACTGCCGCGTGGTCACCCACACGATGCGCCACGGTGAAATGCGCCATGGCCACATGATGACCCACGGCCACATGACGAGGCACGAACACATGATGGGCCACGGCAAGACGAGCCACGGGCACATGATGACCCACGGCAAGATGGGCCATGGCCACATGATGACGCACGGCCACATGATGACCCACGGCAAGACGAGTTCCGCTCACGAGGCGCCCGCGGTGCATCACCACGCCACGCACGAGGCCTCGAAGCAGCTCTGACGCGCGGGCCCCGGCGCGAATACCGCCGCCTATTGTCGCCTCGGCCGCGCGGTGGTCGGGGCGGCCGTGGGCGGTGGCTGCGCGGGCGCCGCCTGGCCGGCGATGGCCAGGGCGACGGCCGGATTCATGGCGTCGACCATCGAGGTGGGCATCAGGATGGTGGCGCCGCGCTCCTTGGTGGTCTCGTAGATGATGTTCATGGCGCGAAGCTGGAACGCCGTCGGGTGGCCCGCGTAGGTTTCGGACGCCTCGACGAACTTGGCGGCGACCTCGGCCTCGGCCGAACCCAGGATCACCCGCGCCGCCTTCTCGCGCTCGGCCTGGGCCTGGCGCGACATGGCGTCCTGAAGCACCACGGGGATGGCGACGTCGCGGATCTCGACGCTCAGCACCTCCACGCCCCAGCTCGCGGTCTTGCGGGCGATCTCGACGCGCAGCTGCTCGTCGGCGTCGCGGCGTTCGGACAGCAGCCGCGTCAGCACCGAGGCGCCGATGGTCTCGCGCAGCGAGGTCTGGCAGACCCGATCGATGGCCTGGCGATAGTCGGTGATCTCCAGCGCCGCCTTCTGCGCATCGCGCACGCGCCAGAACACGATGGCGTCGACGTTGACGGGCACGGTGTCCTTGGTCAGCGCCTGCTCGGCGTTGAAGGCGGTGGTCTGGATGCGCTCGTCGATCACCTGGGTCACCTGATCGAAGACCGGCAGGATGATGAAGAGGCCGGGACCCTTGACGCCCATGAAGCGGCCGGCGCGCAGGATCACGAAACGCTCCCACGCCCGCGCCACCTTGAGGGAGAGCGCGACCAGCACCGCGGCCGCGACCAGCACGGCGGCGACGATGTAGGCCCCGACGGCGACCGAGGCCGCGGCGGCGACCAGCAGCACCAGGACGAAGAACGAGGTGATCGGATTCATGCGCGTAGCTCCGTCCGCGAGCGGACGGAGCTACGGTAGCACGTTTCAGTCGACTGTTCGGCTCAGTAGTTGCCGCCGGTGGCGGCCGAGAGGTGATAGTTGAGCCGGTCCAGCCGATCGGAGAGGTAGGTCCAGTCCTGGCCGGTCAAGGCGCCGTGCTCGCTGCGCAGGTGGGCCTGGGTACTGCGGATGCCGGCCAGCATGCTGTAGGCGTTGTCGGCGTCGTAGCGCGTGATCGTGCCGCTCTCGTAAGCGCCGCGGATGTTGTTCTGAGCCTGGTTCTCGCGCACGTAGAGGTCGCCGCCGCCGGTGAAACCGGTATTGGCGCCATAGTTGCCGGCGTAGGGCGCGGGGCCATAGTTGCCGTCGTTGGGCGCGGGGCCATAGCCGCCGGCGTAGGGCGGCGGCCCATAGTAGCCGCGGCTCTCATGCCAGGCGCCGTTGCTGTCGTAGTAGCCCGACCCGCACCGCACCGAGTTGCCGCCGACGGAATTGCCGACAAAGCCGCCGCCGACGGCGCCAGCCAGGGCGCCGTAGCCCGAGCCGGTGACGGCGCCGCCCAGCAGCGCGCCCGCACCCGCGCCCAGCACCGTGCCTGCGGCTCGGTTGTTCTCCTTGGCGGCGTGGCATCCCGGCTGGGCCATCGCCAAGCCAGGAATCGCCAAGGCGGCGACGCTCGCGATCAATAGGAACTTACGCATGGATTTGGAGACTCCTAGACCTCGCCGCTCCCGCGCGCTGCAGGACACCGGCTCCTTTGTTCCCGACATAACGCCCTGGCCGCCGTTTGGATGCCGCTCGCAGTCCGTCAGGCGCGACGCGAGGTCTGGCCCGGGGGCGCGAGCACGATCGGCTCGGGGCCGATGATGCCCGTCAGCACGTCGGGAAGCAACGCGGCGATCATTTCGGGGAACACCGCCTCGTCGGTGAGGCGCAGTTCGCCCAGCGTCCACCAGCGCAGGTCATCGACCAGCCGGTGCTCATGCTCCGCCCATCCGGCCCGCGACAGTTCCCCGCCGCGCGTATGGGCGACGACGTAGTGCTCCTGGAAGAGCCAGGGCTCGCCGTCCTCGCCGACGAGCACCGCCTCGCGATACCAGGCGACGGCGCCGAGCACGGCGTCCAGGAGCCCCGTTTCCTCGACGATCTCGCGCGCCGCCGCCTCGGCGACGGTTTCGCCCGGCTCGACCCCGCCGCCGATGGTGAACCAGAACGACGGTCCCTCCGGATCGCCCGGAATCCGCCCCTTCATCATCGCGATGCGCCCCGCCGGATCCAGCAGCAGCACCCGCGCCGTCGGACGCTCTCGCATGGCGCCACCGTTGCTCCCCAGCGCCCACGCGCCCTCACGCGGTCGAAACCAGCCGCTCCTTCGCCTCTTCGAGAAAATCGATGACTTGGCGGCGACTGACGGAGGGGAATCCCTCCAGGAAGTCGTCGATGGAGTCGCCGGCCTCGAGAAAGTCGAAAAGCGTTTCGACCGGCACGCGCGTGCCCGAGAAGACCGCGGCGCCGCCCATCACGTCGCCCGACCGGGATATCGTCGTGCGCTGCATCGAGGCAATCTATCCTAGACCGCGCGCGCGGTAACCGCTGCGGCGGCGAAGGCGCCCTACCCGGTCCCCGCTGCGCGGTGGAAGCTCTCCACCAGGGATCCGGCGACCAGGCGCCAGCCGTCGACCAGGACGAAGAAGATCAGCTTGAACGGCAGGCTCACCACCACGGGGGGCAGCATCATCATGCCCATGCTCATCAGGACGCTGGCGACCACCAGGTCGATGACCAGGAACGGCACGAACAGCAGGAAGCCAATCTCGAAGGCGCGCTTCAGCTCGGAGATCATGAACGCCGGCGTGACCACCTGAAGCGGGGTGGCCATCGGCGTGGCCGGGCGCGGAATGCGCGCGAGGCGGATGAACAGCCCCAGGTCGTCCTGGTCCACCTGCGCCAGCATGAAGGCCTTCACCGGCGTCGCGGCCGCGCCGAAGGCGGCGGGGAGCTGCATCTTGTGGTCGAGCAGCGGCTTGACGCCCTGATCGTAGGAGGCCTGCAGCGTCGGGCCCATGACCACGGCGGTGAGGAACAGCGACAGGCTGATCAGCACGGCGTTGGGCGGCGTCGTCTGCAGGCCGAGCGCCTGACGCAACAGCGACAGCACCACCACGATGCGCACGAACGAGGTGGTCATGATGACGATGGAAGGCGCGAGCGAGAGGACGGTGATCAGCCCGATCAGCTGCACCACCCGATCGGTGAGCCCGGCGCCGGTGCCGAGATTGATGTTCACCTGCTGGGCCAGCGCCGCGGCCGGGACGACGAGGCTGGCCAGCGTGGTGACGAGCGAGATCAGCGCCGCGCGCCGCACCTCGGCGCCCGTGGGCTTGTGGAAGAAGAGCCGCAGCGCCGCGGTCACGCGCCTGCTCCCGACGGCCTCGGCGCGGCGCCGGCCTCGTCCAGAAGCTGGCCTTCGCCCAGCAGCAGCAGCCGCTCGCGGCCGTCGAGGCTTATGAGGACGAGGCGGCGCGCCGGATCGAGGGTGAGGCTCTCGACCACGGCGAGGCGCCGTTCGGCCCTCGGCCGCTGCAGGCGCGTCAGCCACTCCGGCCCGAACCGCCGCGCCGCGAAGGCGGCCAGGCCGACGAGGCCGAGGGTGACGACCAGGGCGAAAAGGGCGCGGGCGAGGTCCGCGAAGGCCATGGGAACGAGGCTCGGGGGCAAGGGGCGCGAGGGGACTTGAGTCAGCCTTCGAGCGATTTGCCTTAAGGATGGATTAACCCTGTTCGTTCACGCTTTGCCCATCATGAACCTGGGCGGCGTCCCCATCTTCGCCATGCTGAAGAGCCGGCTCGACTATCTCTCGGCCCGGCAGCGGCTGATCGCCGAGAATGTCGCCAATTCCGACACGCCCGGCTATGCGCCCAAGGACCTGAAGCCGTTCACCGTGACCGGCCCCGGCCTGGCGCTCGCCGGCGTCGCGGCCACGCTGACCTCGCCCATGCACCTGGCGGCCCCGGCCACGGCGGCGCTGTCCGGCGACAGGGCCATCGTCTCCCCGGATTCGGAGACCACCCTCAACGGCAACTCGGTGGTGCTGGAAGACGAGATGATGAAGATGACCCAGGCGCGCACTGACTACGACGCCGCCGTCGGCTTCTACCAGCAGGCGCTGAACATGATCCAGACCGCCATCCGGCGGCCGGGTGGATAGGGGCAGGGGCAAGTCCATGGCCGATCCGATCCCGTCCACGAGCGCCACCATGGCCATCGCGGCCTCGGCGCTCCAGGCCCAGCAGGCGCGCATGCGGGTGATCGCCGAGAACCTCGCCAACGCCGATTCCACCGCCACGACGCCGGGGGGCGATCCCTACCGCCGCCAGGTTCCGGTGTTCACGCCGACGCCCGTGGCCGGCGGCGGCGAGGGCGTCAGCCTGACGCGGGTGGCCGCGGACCAGAGCGCCTTCCGCACCGAATACGCCCCCGGCCATCCGGGCGCCGACGCCAAGGGCTACCTCAAGCTGCCCAACGTCGATCCGCTGGTCGAGGCGCTCGACATGCAGGAAGCCCAGCGCGCCTACCAGGCGAGCCTCAACGTGATCTCGACGGCCAACACGATGAATTCGCTCACCCTCGGCCTCCTCAAGCAGATCCCGTAGGGCCGTGGTCGCGCCTCTGATCGCCGCCAAGGCCTACGCCGCCGCCCAGGGCGCCCTCGGCCCCGAACTCGCGGGCGTCGCGGCGCCCGCCGCCGGTCCGAGCTTCGGCCAGCTGGTCACCTCGGCCATCCAGGACGCGGTGCACGCCTCGCGCGCCGCCGAGGCCCAGATCACCGCCCAGGTCCAGGGCAAGGCCAGCCTCGTCGACGTGGTCACGGCGATCTCCGCGGCCCAGACCAACCTGCAGACCGTCATGGCCATCCGCGACCAGGTGATCGCCTCGTACCAGCAGATCATGAACATGACGATCTGAGGGGGCGCGACGCGCGCCTGGCCTGGAGCAAGCGGCTATTTCGTACAGTGTCACCGTTATCGGATTTTGCCTGAATCCGATCAACTCAATAGCCAATCCCGGCAGCTCGCGCGAGCGGCGCTCGACCCGCTTCCGTCAGGCGGGCATTCTTATGGACGTGGATCCGACTAGATCTCCGGCCGAAGTTGGCCGGCTTCGCAACCCCAGCTTCTCAGCCCTCCTCGGGTGAACAACCTTCGTGCTTTCGACCCCTAGGATGGCCACCATGGATGATGAGACAGCGGTCCTCGCGGTGCTGAACAGAGGCGCGCTGCGACGATTTCGCGAGGTCTGCGAAGTCGTCGGGCCGATCGTGCCGCAGTTCGACGGTTTCACCAAGCATGTGCTTCTGGCGGACCACCGCGCGTTCCTGTTCCCGCGTAACCACACCATCGTCGACCAGCTGGAACGCGAGTGCGCCTTTTACGCGACGCTGGACCAGCCGCTCGTCCCACGATTGCTGGGTCGTTGGGAGGATAGACGGATCTCGCCCTATCCGTTCTTCGCCGTGACGCGGCTGACCGGCCGCACGACCGGCGCCTTCTCGTCGGAGATGCTGCCGACACTCGCAGGCCGGCTCGGCGCGGAGATCGCCGCCTGCCACGAAACCAGCCTCGCTCTCGTCCCGCAGCGCCTGTGGGCCAACGCCTGGCAGGAACCGCCTCCGGCGCTGCCAACCGCGGCCACCTGCTACTCGCCGCTGCGCGAACTCGGCGGCGCGGAGCGCCTCGCCGATACAGCGGCGGCGTTCACGGGCGCGGCGCGCTCGGCGCGTCTGCTCGAAGCGCTGAGGGCCGCGGAGGCCATGGCCCCCGTGCTTGCGCATGGCGACTTGCACGAAGCCCAGCTGCTCATGGACACCTCTGGCGCGCTGACCGGAATCCTCGACTGGGGATTCGGCGGCGTGCTGTCGCCGCTCGTCGAGTTCACTTGCAGTTGGAAGACCGACAGCTTCGCGGCCGAGGCCGCCTACGGCGACATTCGTCGCCACATGTGGACGGCCTACACCAAACACCGCACTGGCCCGCTGCCAACCTGGGACGAGATCTGCCTGGCGCTGACCGCCTTCGACATCACCGCGCTCGCGCCTGAGACCAGGAGCCATTACTACTGGCAGGAAAGCCCCGAATGGCGCGCCGCGCGCCGGTTCGCGGCGCGGGCGGCTTTGCTGGCGGCGCTCGCTTAGCGCCGGAGCCGCCACCATGCCAAGGTCGCCTCGACCCGCGGGTCGCTTGTGATGCGGATCAAACCGCAAATGGCGCATCACGGTCCTCGTCGCTGCCTGCCCGCCCCCAGTAGCGGACGTTCCGAACGACGGGTTGTTTCGGATCCTACCCGGCTCGATCGTTCGGGGTTCGCGACGTGGTCCAGAACAGAACAGCCTCAATGGCCAGGAAAACTGCGATGGGCGCGATAGCGCCGGCCGCGCCGCCGATCTCGTAGCCAAATCGGGCTGCTACATAGAGCAGGACCAACATGCTCAACGCCATGCCTGGCGCGCCGAGTCCGCGCATGGCCGCGCTCCGGTGATAGCCAAGCCAGAACGCGAACCGCGCGATGATCCACACAACGGTGGTCGCCGCGACCGCGCGCATGGCCGACCCTGTCGAGGCGTAGGCGGCAAGGCCGAACAGCCCGACGATGAACACGACGGTCTGTTCCAATGTGTTCTGCAGATACTGCTGGTTCACGCGCAACCGTCTGGTCTCGAACCCGGAGAGCGGGTCGAAAGCCGGCGAAGAGAGCCGCTCGTGAGCCACGGCCTCGACGCCAGTCACCAGACAAAACAGAACCGCCAGGGCGGCGCACTTTGCGGTAAAGATCATGCGCCCGCTGACGCTGTCCATGCCCGCCAAGGGCGGGAGGAAACGGTCGATCACCAACCAGAGCGCGATCGCCACGGGCGCGGCGGCCGCAATATAAAGCATGCCCGTCCTGCGCATCATGCGGAAGCTGCCCGGTCCTGCTTCGGCGCCATCCATTGCGGTCCCCGATCACCTCCACGGCAGCCGGGCGTGGCCGATGACCCGGAAGTAGAAGGCGCCGAACACCAACACGATGCCGACGTTCACGGCTAGTCGCTGCCAAAGGTGCTGTCTGAAGAACGCCACATCGACGCCGATAATGACGGCGACCATGACCGCTAGGTAGAGCGTCGTCGTCAGCGCGCTGCTCATCTCGCAGAACCACCATGCTCGCCGCTGCTCGAAAAGCCCGACCGCGACATGCGTCTATGCGGGTCGCGACGCACCCCCCGCATTACCGGCTGCGGAGGTCGGTTCCTGGAGGTCGAGCCAACTTCCGCCGTTTTGGCGCCTGGCGGGTGGTAAGGCGCAGGTGGTCGGCCGGCGATACAGACGCGCTCACATCGGGCCTGGAGCGCATCTTGCGGACCGCAGTGACCACCTGACGCTGGAATGTCAGTTACCAATCGTCATGGCAACGAGTCCGGATTAACGGCGGTTGACCTTTGAGGATCCGGAGTAGGAAGTCAGGGCTCCAGTGGCGATGAGGCGTCTGGTTTTGATGCTGCCTTTAGCCTTGTGCGCGCGGACGAGGTCGAGGGCGAAGCGTCGAACGATGGCCATGTTTTTGGCGCCGTCGCGGAAGGCCTCGCCGCGCGTCATGATCGCCCAGGCGATGCGGGCCATGACGATCTGAGGGGGCGGCTGGCGGCGGCGGCTCACGGGCGCCCGGCGCGCGGCGACTCCACCTTCGCGGTCAGGAGCCGCCCCTTCGGGGCGGCGGCGGCGGCGTGGGCGAGGGAGGAGGGCGCCGTCAGCATGAAGAGGCTGCGCCCGTCCTCGCCGCCGAGCATGCAGGCGAAGCAGGGCTGGCCGGTCTCGATCACGTCGAGCACCGCGCCGCCCCGGGCGATGCGGGCGCACTCCGGGGCCACCGGATTGGCGATCCAGACGGCGCCTTCGGCGTCGAGGGCGATGCCGTCCGGCGGCCTGGGCTCCGTCTCGGCGAAGACGCGCCGACCCGAGAGTCCGCCGTCCGCCCCGATGTCGAAGGCGGTCAGCCGCGAGCCCAGGGTCTCGCCGACGATCAAGGTGCGGCCGTCGGGCGTGATCGCCGAGCCGTTGGGGAAGTGCAGGCCCTCGGCCGCGACGCGCGCCTGGCCGTCCGGCGTCACGCAGGCGAGCTTCGCCGTAGGATGATTGGCGAGTACGCTCTCCACCCCGCGCGCCACGATCGCCGCGTCGAGGTCGAAGCCGAAGTTGCCGACGTAGGCGCGGCCCCCGGCGTCCACCACCATGTCGTTGCAGTGGAAATCGGCGATGGCGGAAAGGTTGGCGTGGACGCTGAGGCTTCCGTCCGCCGAGCGCCGCAACAGCTGGCGCTTCGTCATCGAGACGATCAGCATGTCGCCGCCGGGCAGCCAGCCGAGGCCCGACGGCCGGTCGTCGATCTCGAACTCGGTCCTGAGATCGCCGGCGGGAGACACCGACTTCACCGCCTGGGCGTAGAAGTCGCTGAACCACAGCCGCCCGCCATGCCAGCGCGGGCCCTCGCCGAAATAGATCCCCTCTGCCAGAACCTCGGTCTTGCGGCCCATGGTCTCGCTCCCTTTGGCCCCGACGCGAGCGCCGCGGACGAGCCCCCAGCCTCCACGCTTCGGGACGCAGGTCAACCGGGGCGGCGGGGCATCGTCCTCCAGCGGGTCGTGCTCAACGGGGCGCCGCGTTCGGGCAGCCAGCTTCTGCCGCCTGGCCGTCCTCCTCGAAGCCGACGAAGACCAGGGCCTCGTCCGCCGGCTTGCGGCGCGAGACTACGGCGTTGGCGGGGAAGCTCTCGTCCGGCCAGCCCATGGCGATGCAGATCATGATCACCTGGTCGTCGGGGATGCCGGCGTGCTCGCGCACCACGGGCGACTGCATGATGCCCTGGCTGTTGACGACGCAGCCGAGGCCCCTTGACCAGGCGGCGTTGACGAGGGCGTTGACCACGGCGCCGCAGTCGAACGGGCCGATGTCGCCGCCGTGGATCGAGCGGTCGTAGGTCACGACGATGGAGACGGGGGCGTCGAACTGGCGAAAGCCGCGCAGCACCCAGTCGCGGCGCCCTTCCTGGTCATGCCGCTCTATGCCCATGGCGCCGAAGAGCTGCTTGGCGATCTCGATCTGCCGCTCGCGGTGCGCGCCGGCGTATTCGCCGTGGCCGCGGAACTCGCGCGAGGCCGGCACGCCGGCGAGATTGCGCTCGGTGTTGCCGGCGCGGATGCGGTCGAGCGCCGCGCCGGCGACCGCGTAGAAGTTCCAGGGCTGGGTGTTGAGCGAGGAGGGCGCGCGCATGGCCATCTCGATGATCTCGCGGATCAGCCGCCTCGGCACGGGATCGCGGCGATAGCCCCGGATGCTGCGCCGCCCGAGCACCACCTCGTCGTAGCTGGGCGCACGGGCCGCGGTCGGCTGCATGGCGTCTCTCCCCTCCGGCGGCCCGAGCGCGGCCCCGCGCGGCCTATAGACGAACGGCGCAGATTGTCATCCGCGGCGCGAGACCTTCCTGTAAGGAGCATTCTGCGCGAATATCGGGCCCATGATCACCAGCCGGTTGACGACCAAGGGTCAGACCACGATCCCGCAGGCCGTCCGCAACGCTCTGCACCTGAAGGAGGGCGACGAGATCGCCTACGCCATCGAGGATGGCGCCGTCGTGCTGACCAGGGCCCAGCCGGCCGACGATCCCTTCGCGACGTTCGGCGAATGGGAAGGCGCGGCTGACCGCCGGGCCTACGATGGACTTTAGCCAAGCCGACAGCGCGCCTGCGCGGGTGACGGGCTAGCGCGTCGCGGCGGCGCGCCCGCAATAGTGCGCCAGGCGCCTGAGGGCGGCGGCGCCGTCGCCGCGGTAGGACGAGCCGTGCATCAGGGCCAGGGTGGAGGGGGCGAGCTGCGCCAGCCGCTCGATCGCCGCTGCGGTGTTCGGCGCCATGGTCATGGCGTGGAAGACGTCCTCCATGGCGCAGGCCGCCTCGGTGACGTCGCTCTCGGTGATCGCCGGGCCGTCGCCACCGTGGGTCAGGAGGTCGCCGCAGAAGAGCACCCGGTGGGTCTCGTCGAACATGGCGCCGGCCTCCCAGCCGTGCGGCACGTGCGGCGTGTAGATCCAGCGCAGCCGGCGCCCGCCCAGATCGATGGTCTCGCCGTCGCCCAGCGCCCGCGGTGGCCGGTCGGCGAGATCGTTCAGCGACACCTGGCAAGCGATCTGCGAATGCGCCACCTGGGCATGCGGCGCGGCCTCCAGCCACTGGTTCAGCGAGCCGCACTCGTCCGCCTCGACATGGCCGAAGCTCAGGTAGCGGATCCGCTGCATCGGCATCACCCTCGCCAAGGCCGCCGAGATCGACGCAAAGAAGCCGCGGTGGCCGAGGTGGAACAGCATCGGCTCGTCGGCGGCGATCAGGAACTGGTTGAACGTGAAGGGCTCCGCCCCGATGCCGTCCACCGCGGTCGAGAATCGATAGACGCCGTCGGCGATCTCGTCGGTGCGGGTTTCCATGGGCGCCTCCTGCGGGGCTGCGACCGATAACGCCCTCGACCTCGAAAGACGAGTCTGGTTCGGCGCCCGGTCACCGATACGGAAGCCGGGCGTGCGGGACGCGGGAGCATCGTGCTACGGAGCGAGCGTGGCCGGGCCGATCATCGAACTCGAGAACGTCACCAAGCGCTACGGGTCCGTGGTTGCGTTGGCGGGGCTGTCGCTGGCGCTGGAGGCAGGCGGCTTCACGGCGCTCCTGGGCGGGTCGGGCTCGGGCAAGACCACGGCGCTGAAGATGATCAACGGCCTGGCGGCGCCCGACGCGGGCGAGATCCGGGTCGAGGGCCGGCCCGTCGCCGCCGAGCCCGGGCCGGCGCTGCGGCGACGCATCGGCTATGTGTTCCAGGAGATCGGGCTTTTCCCGCACATGAGCGTCGCCGAGAACATCGGCGTCGGGCCCAGGCTGGCCGGCTGGAGCAAGCCCGACATCGCCGCCCGCGTCGCCGAGCTGCTGGAGCTGATCGCTCTGCCACCCGATACTGCGGCGCGCCTGCCCGCCGCGCTCTCCGGCGGCCAGCGCCAGCGCGTCGGCGTCGCCCGCGCCCTCGCCGCCAAACCGGCGATCATGCTGATGGACGAGCCCTTCGGCGCCCTCGACCCGATCACCCGCGACGGCCTCGGACGCGACTATCGCGCCCTGCACGAGGCGCTGGGCCTCACCACCCTGATGGTCACCCACGACGTCTGGGAGGCGCTGCTGTTGGCCGACCGGATCGTGGTGATGCACGCCGGCGAGGTGCTGGCGGACGCCGCGCCCGCCGAACTGCTGGCCGGTCATCCGGACCAGCGGGTGCGCGCCTTGATGGAGACGCCGCGGCGCCAGGCCGAGCGGGTGGGCCAGCGTGCCGAGGCCGGCCGCACAAGCACGCC
>DATKRO010000059.1:0-63841 GCA_035532115.1 Caulobacteraceae bacterium
TCCGACTCCGACTCCGACTCCGACGCCGACGCCGACGCCCACTCCGACGCCGACGCCCACTACGACTCCGACTCCGACGCCGACGCCGACGCCCACTCCGACGCCGACGCCCACTCCGACGCCCACTCCGACTCCGACGCCGACGACCCTGACGACGTCCTACTACTCGGAGGTCGGGACGGTCGGGGGGACTTCGCCCAATTTCACCCTGAACATCGATACGAGCCTGCACGGATCGCCGATTGCCTACTCGGTGAACGGCACGACCGGCACCGCCACCACCACGACGCCGGGCGGCTCCGTTACGGCATCATTCGACCTCACCCAGACCAGCACGGGGACACGGAACGGTCAGGCCAACGTCACGGAAAACCAGGGGACGGTGACTTCCAGCACCGACCCCGCCATCCCCAACGGAGGGACAACCGATTATCAGACGTATTCCAGCGTCACGGCGCTGCAATACAGTGAATACGGAACCTGGGACCTGGCTCCAAACTCCTCGGGCAACTCCGTCTACGTCGGCGTCCTGGCGGGTGGACAGCCGGGCGTGCCGCAGACCGCGTCGATGCCGACCACGGGCTCGGCCACCTACTCGGGCGGCGCGACCGGCTACATCGTCCAGCCCAACAGCAGCAACAGCACCGGGACCGCGGGCGGCTTCTTCGGCAACGCCAGCCTGACCGCGAATTTCGCCTCCGGCGGCGTCACGGGATCGATCTCCGGCATTCAGGCCTATTCCGTGCAAAACAACGGCGTGGGCGGGAACGCCATCGGCTCGGTCAACGACATCAGCCTCAGCGCCAACATCAGCGGCGCGCAATATACGGGGACCGCGAGCGCCAGCGGCAGCGCCGGCGCCGCGTTCGATATCTCCGGCGCCACCGGTTCGCTGAAGGGCGCCTTCTACGGCCCAAGCGCCGCCGAGACGGCCGGCGTGTTCTATTTGACCGGCGGGACCAATGGCGTCTCGGTCATGGGCGCGTTCGGCGCCAAGCAGCCCCCGGCTTCGGACCGCCGGCTGAAGACGGATGTCGAAACCGTCGGCGTGCTCCCCAACGGGCTGAAGCTCTACAGCTGGCGCTATCTCGGCGGCAGTCGCCGCCACACCGGGGTCATGGCGCAGGACGTCCTGGCCGACCATCGCTTCGCCGCCGCCGCGCTGATCGACGCCGACGGCCTCATGCGGGTCGATTACGCCAGGCTCGGCTACGTTCCCGACGACATGGCGGCGATGGTTGCGGAAGGCGAAGCCGCCATAGCGCTGTACCGCGCCACCGTCCACTGAGGGGAAAGGGACGGCGGGTGCGCCCCGCAGGCAGGCCTTCGAGTAGCGACAGGGCATAGCGGGCATTGGTCGCACTGATTGCGCCCATCGCGGCGGCGGTCGTGGTTGCAGCGCCGCCGGTCGCCGCCGAAGCCGCCGCGGCCGACACGCAGAGCGTCGCCGCCGCCCTCGCTCTGGCGGAGCGGCTGTTGGCCGCCGGCCGGAGCGGGACGTCGAAAGCCATCCTGATATCGCTCGAGGGCCGGCGAACTGCGAGCAGGAGCCAGGCTCGGGAGATCCAGTTCCTGCTCGGACTGATCGATATTGGCGACGAGGACTACGACGACGCGATAGTTCGCTTTCACCGCATCCTCGTGGATGATCCCACCGCCGTGCGGGTCCGTCTGGAACTGGGACGCGCCTACTTCCTGAATCGCGAATACGAAAACGCCGAGAGGGAGTTCCTGTTCGCGCGCGCCGGCCGGTTGCCGCCGAACGTTCTGGCCAACGTCGACCGCTACCTCGTCGCCATCCGCTCGCTGCGGACCTTCACCTACAGCCTGGCGTTCTCGGCCGCCTCGGACTCGAACATGAACGCCGGCCCGGGAACCGATACGGTTTCGCTCTACGGCGTGCCGTTTCAACTGTCCCGGTCAGCGAAGGCGCACAGCGGCGTCGGCCTCGCGCTCGACGCCGGCCTGGAATGGGCGCCGGTGGTGAAGCTTCCGCTCAAGTGGCGCTTCGGGACGCTGCTGCATCGCGCCCAGTATTGGCAGACCACCTTCGACGACATGACGCTCGTGGCCTATACCGGGCCGCACCTGACGCTGAAGAGGTGGGATTTCAACCTGCTGGGCAACGTCGCGAAGCGCTGGTACGGCGACCGCGGTTACTTGAACATGGCGGCCACCACCGCAAACGCCACCTATTTCATCACGCCACGCCTGGGTCTCGGAGCCGGTCTGAGCAGCAACTACTTCAGCTATCCGCAGAACAAGCTGCAGGACGGATGGGGCAAGAACGTCAGCGTCAACTTCTTCTACACCCCGAGCCCGGCGAGCATCGTCAGAGGTTCGGCCCTGTTCGGAGCCCAGGATGCGCGCACGCCGGCCTTCGCCAGCCATGTGCAGCAATTCGGGCTGAGCTATACGCGCGAATTCAAAGGCGGGATCACGATCGGTCTGTCGCCCACCTATACGCTCATCGCCTATCAGGCGCCGCTGGCTGCTTTCAACGCTACCCGGATCGACCATCAGGTTTCTGTTCAGGCAACGCTGCTCAATCGCAGGATTGACTGGGACGGCTTTACGCCCCGGCTCATCTATACCTATACGCGCAACGACAGTTCCATCAAGCTTTACGCATTCCAGCGCAATCTGGTGGAAATCGGCATGACCCGGGCGTTCTGAAGCGTCGGCCGCGCGCCAGACGCGTCAATGCGCGCCAGGGCGCGCCGGCCGCGCGATGTGCTAGAGGCGCGCCCTTGTCGATCGGAATCATCCTTCGAGGCGGCTTGGCGGCGTGCGCGCTCATGGCGCTCACCGGTTTCGCGATGCGCACCGAGCGCGGCGTCGGCGCGCCCACGACGCGGGTCCTGTCCGCAGCGCCATCACGCCAGCCGCGGCCCGCCGCCAGCTCCGCCGCGCCGGCGCCCGCCTTGGCCGACGTCCGGGGCGCCGAAGCGGCTCTGAAGGCGATGACCCCGGCGCTGGAGCGGCTGACGCCGGCGCGGCCGTTCTATCTCAGGACTCTCGGCGCCGAGCGGGCGCGCGCGGTGCTGTGTCTTTCGCAGGCGGTCTATTACGAGGCGGCGCTGGAGCCTCTGGCCGGCCAGCAGGCCGTGGCCCAGACGGTGCTCAATCGCCTGCGGCACCCGGATTTCCCCAAATCGGTCTGCGGCGTCGTCTACCAGGGCGCTTCGCAGCCGACCGGCTGCCAGTTCTCCTTCACCTGCGACGGCTCGCGCGATCGGCCGCCCATCCAGCCCTACTGGGGCCGCGCCCGCGCCGTGGCCGAGGCGGCGCTCGACGGCTTCGTTCTGAAGGCGGTGGGTTCGGCCACCTACTATCACGCCGACTACGTGAGCCCGCGCTGGCAGTCCCAGATGGTGAAGATCGGCCAGTTCGGCAGCCAGATCTTCTATCGCTTTCCCGGAGCGCTCGGCCGCGTCGAAGCGCTCACCGGCCATTATCGCGGCGGCGAACTGCGGGTCTCGATGGCCGGACCGGCGCCCGCGCCGATGGGAAGGCTCCGCAACGTCGACTACTCCGCCACTGCGCAGCAGCGCAGCTCGCCGCGCGCCGCCGGCCAGATCGTCTTCGGCCGCCGCGTCGCCAGCCGCGAAGAAATCGCCCAGATCAACGCGCGCCTCGCGGCGCTCGCCGCGGCGACGGCGGGGCCGGCGGTCGCTGCGGCCCAGCCGTCTGCGCCGCCGGCATCGGCGGTCGTCTCGCCTGGCGAGGCGGGCGCCGGCGCGGCGCAACGCCCCGGGGCGCCATAGTCCGCGCCCCGCACCGCCTCGACGATCGCCGGTTCGACCGCGCTGGCGAACGCCGCGGCGACCACCGCGCGGATGGCGCCATGGTCGGCTGGAACGGCGGGCCTCACCATACGCCGATCTTCTCGGCCTCGGCGTGGGAGAGCGGCCGGTGCGCCGCCTCGTGGTCTCTCTCGGCCAGGAACCGCACCGCCTCCAGCGCCGCCATGCAGCCCATTCCAGCGGCGGTGACGGCCTGACGGTAGACGTCGTCGGTGACATCGCCGGCCGCATAGACGCCCGGGATGGCCGTGGACGCGCTTCCCGGCGTCACCTCGAGGTAGCCCGAGGCGTCCATGGCGAGCTGGCCGGCGAAGAGTTCGGAGGCCGGTGCATGGCCGATGGCGACGAAGATGCCCTCGCAGGCGATCTCGCGCGGCTGGCCGCTGGCCACGTGCTTCAGCCGCACGCCGGTGACGCCCAGGGGATCCTCGCGGCCCAGCACCTCGTCCACCGAGTGGTTCCAGACCACCTCGATCTTCGGGTGGGCGAAGAGGCGCTCGGCCAGGATGCGCTCGGCCCTGAGTTCGTCGCGGCGATGCACCAGCGTCACCTTCGAGGCGAAGCTGGTGAGGAAGAGCGCCTCCTCGACGGCGGTGTTGCCGCCGCCCACCACCACCACCGGCTTGCCGCGGTAGAAGAAGCCGTCGCAGGTGGCGCAGGCCGAGACGCCGAAGCCGCGGAACTTCTGCTCGGAGGCCAGCCCCAGCCACTTGGCCTCGGCGCCGGTCGCCACGATCAGGGTCTCGGCGAGCCAGACCGCTCCGGAATCGCAGGTGACGCGGAACGGGCGCGACGAAAGGTCCGCCGCGACCACGATGTCGCTGACGATCTCGGCGCCGACGTGCTCGGCCTGCTTTTGCATCTGCTCCATCAGCCACGGTCCCTGGATCACCTCGGCGAAGCCGGGATAGTTCTCGACATCGGTGGTGATGGTGAGCTGGCCGCCGGGCGCGAGGCCGGCGATCAGCACCGGCTGCAGCAGCGCACGGGCCGCGTAGACGGCGGCGGTGTAGCCCGCCGGTCCCGATCCGACGATCAGGCAGCGGGTCTGGCGAGGCGGGAGATGCGACATGATCTTATTATGTAGCGCCGATTCCCGGTAAATCGATCTCGTGGACCGATCAGGCGCGCCGCGCATCCTCTTCTTCGCCGACGCCGGCCCCGAGGTCGGCGGCGGCCACGTGATGCGCTGCCTCACCCTGGCGCGCGAGCTGACCGGGCGCGGGGCCGAGTGCGCTTTCGTCGAGTCGCGCGCCGCCGCGCCGATCCTGCGCCGCTTCGGCTGGCCGGCGCAGACGCTGCTGGCGATGGTGGCGACCGAGGATCTCGGCGCCCTGGTGGCCCACGCGCGGGACTTCGCCCAGCGCTTCGATCCGGACGTGGTCGTGGTCGACCACTATGGCGTCGGCGCGGCCGAGGAAGCGTCGCTGCGCGCCGCCGGCCGGGGCCTGGCGGTGATCGACGACCTGGCCGATCGCGTGCATGCCTGCGACCTGCTGGTCGATCCGGGCTTCGGCCGTCGGCCGGAAGCCTACCAGGGCCTCGTTCCCGAGGCGGCGGCGCGGCTCACCGGGCCGTCCTACGCCCTGGTGCGCCCGGAGTTCGCCGATGCGCGGCCAAGGGCGCTCAGCCGGCGCGCCAAGCACGGACCAGTGCGCCGCGCCCTGGTTTCGCTCGGCCTCACCGATATCGGCGGCGCGACGGGGCGGGTCGTCGAGACGCTGCGACCGCTGCTGGGCGATGCGCGCCTGGACATCGTGCTCGGCTCGGAGGCGCCCAGCCTTGGCGCGGTCGAGGCGGCGGTGCTCGCCGACCGGCGCCTGCACCTGTGGATCGACAGCGCCGAGATGGGGTCGCAGATGGCCGACGCGGACCTCGCCGTCGGCGCGGGCGGCTCGAGCGTCTGGGAGCGTTGCGTGGTCGGGCTGCCGTCGCTGACGCTGGCGCTGGCGCCCAACCAGGCGCCGATGATCGCCAGCATGGCCGAGGCGGGAATGACGGTGGCGATCGACGCCGGCGCTGCGGACCTCGACCGGCGGCTGGCGGCGGCGTGGGGCCGGCTCGCGTCGGACGCGGCCCTGCGCTGGCGGCTGGCCGAACGGTCGTCGGAGCTGTGCGACGGCCATGGCGCCGGCCGGGTCGCCGAGGCGGTGCTGGCGCTTCAGACCAGCCTGGGCGGCTCGTAGCCGCGCCTGATCAGACGCTCGGCCATCGCCGGGCGCCGGGCGCGCCAGTCGGGCGCGAGCATGCCGAGGCCGAGCACGTCGAGGCGGCCGCCGTCCTTGACGACGTGGCCGCGCAGGCGCGCTTCGACGAGGAAGCCGAAGCTTTCGTGCAGGCGCCAGACCGGCTCGTTGGACGCCAGCACCTCGCACCACAGCTTCTCCAGCTTCAGCGCCTCGAAGACGTACTCCAGCACCCAGTATTCCACGAAGGAGCCCACCCCGCGCCCCCGGGTCGCCGGATCGGCGAGATAGTAGGCCCAGGCGCAGCGCCGGTTGACCTGGTCGATATCGTAGAGGTTGGCGAGGCCCACCGGCTTGCCGTCGAGTTCGACGATCCAGTAGCGGCGCGCCGGATCGCCCTCCAGGGCGGCGAACCAGCGCGCGTGCTCGTCGGGCGAGATCGGGTGGTCGGTGTACATGTAGGCGCGCACGTCCGGCGAGTTGCGCCAGGCGAGAATGGGCTCGCGGTCGGCCGCCTCCACGCCTCTCAGCTCGACCTGAGCGGGCACGAGCGCCGCCCTCAAGCTTCGGGCTCGACCACGACCGCGGTGCCGTAGGCCAGCACTTCGGTGATGCCTTCCATGATCTCGTTGGCGTCGTAGCGCATGCCGATCACGGCATTGGCGCCGGCCTGGGCGGCGTGCTCGCACAGGTGGTCATAGGCTTCCTGGCGCGCGGTTTCGGCAAGGCTGACGAAGGCGGAAAGCTTGCCCCCGAAGATCGACTGGAAACCGCCGGCGATGTTGCCGAGCACGCTGCGCGAGCGCACCGTGATGCCGCGCACCAGGCCCAGGTGGCGGACCACGCGGTGGCCGGGAACGTCGTTGGTGGTCGATACCAGCATGGCTATGGCCCTCCGTGAATCGGCGGCCGGAACAGGCCGGCGGAAGAGGCGGTGAACACCTCGACTCCGGTCTCGGTGATCCCCACCGAGTGCTCGCACTGCGCCGAGAGCGACTTGTCGCGCGTCACCGCCGTCCAGCCGTCGGCGAGCAGCTTCACCTGATGGCGGCCGAGATTCACCATCGGCTCGATGGTGAAGAACATGCCCGGCTCGAGCACCGGGCCCGAGCCCGGGGCGCCGTAGTGCAGCACGTTCGGGGCGTCGTGGAAGACCCGGCCGACGCCATGGCCGCAGAAGTCGCGCACCACGCTGCAGCGCATCGATTCGACGTAGGCCTGGATCGCATGGCCGATGTCGCCCAGCCGCGCGCCCGGCCTCGCCTGCGCCAGCCCGCGCGCCAGGCTCTCATAGGTCACGTCCACCAGGCGCCTGGCGCGCGCCGGCACGTCGCCGACGCCGTACATGCGCGAGGTGTCGCCGTGCCAGCCGTCCAGGATCACGGTGACGTCGATGTTGGCGATGTCGCCGTCGCGCAGGGCGCGCTCGCCGGGAATGCCGTGGCAGACCACGTGGTTGAGCGAAATGCACAGGCTGTGGGAATAGCCCTTGTAGAAGAGGCAGGCGGGCAGGGCGCCGGCGTCGAGGATGAACTCGCGCGCCAGCCGGTCGAGTTCGCCGGTCGAGACGCCGGGGCCGACGTGCGGGACCAGCATGTCGAGGCACTCGGCCGCCAGCCGCCCGGCGCGGCGCATGCCCTCGAAATCCTCGCTGCCGTGCAGCTTGATCGCGCCGGTGCGCGTCTCGGCTTCCACCACGTCGTCGACCAGGGCCATGTCCTACTCCACCGGCTGCGGCGCATCGGCCCAGGGCACGCGCCGGGCGATGCGGATCTGCTTCGGGCTCATGTCGCAAGCATAGCACAGAACTTCAACGCCGGCCGCCGCCGCGGCGAGCAGGCCGGCGGCGTAGGCGGGATCGTGTTCGGCGCAGGCGGCGAAGCGGTCGCAGTCGGTGCGCTGGATCACGAAGAGCTGCACCGCCCGGGCGCCCTCGCGCACCCGCGCGGCGAGTTCGCGCAGGTGCCTGGCCGACCGCGCGGCGACGCAGTCGGGAAATTCCGCCAGGGCGCCGGTGCGCCGCAGGTGACAGTTCTTCACCTCCAGATAGCAATCCGGGCGTCCCGGATGGCCGAGCCGGAAATCGACCCGGCTGGCCGCGCCGAAGCGCACCTCGCGCCGGTGCTCGGCATAGCCGATGAGTTCCGGCAGCGCGTCTTCGGCGAGGGCCTCGGCGACGAGCCGGTTCGGATGCATGGTGTTGACGCCGACAAGCGCGCCGTCGGCCTCGGCCAGCTCCAAGGTCCAGGCGAGCTTGCGCGTCGGCTTGTCCGACTTGGAGAGCCACACGCCCATTCCCGGCGCGTTCAGGCCGAGCATGGCCCCAGGGTTGGGGCAATGGGCGGTCACCGCCTCGCCGGCGTCGAGCACCACGTCGGCGAAGAAGCGCTTGTAGCGCCGGACCAGGCGTCCATGCGCCATCGGTTGCGGCAGCAGCATCGCCGGCCTATGCCGTTCGCCGCCACCAAGGTCCAGGGAAAGCAAGGCATGGCGGAGCGCGTCACCGCGGCGGTGCTGATCATCGGCGACGAGATCCTCTCCGGCCGCACCCAGGACACCAATCTCAACTTCATCGCCCGCTACCTCGCCACCTACGGCGTCGATCTGGCCGAGGCGCGCATCGTCGGCGACATCGCCGCCGAGATCGTCGCGGCCCTGAACGCGCTGCGCGCCCGCTACGACTACGTGATCACCACCGGCGGCATCGGCCCCACCCACGACGACATCACCGCCGACTGCGTCGCCCAGGCCTTCGGCGTCGAACTCCACGAGCACCCCGACATCATCGCCCTGATGCAGAGCCGCTGGACCGGCGAACTCAATGCGGCGCGCCGGCGCATGGCCCGCGTGCCCGAAGGCGGCGAGCTGGTGAAGAACCCGGTGCAGGGGCCGCCCGGCTTCATGATCGGCAACGTCTTCGTGCTCGCCGGCGTGCCGGTGATCATGCGCGGCATGATGGACGACGTGGTCCCGCGCATGCGCACCGGCGCGGTAGTGATCGCCAGGACCGTGCGCGTCGAGGGCGCCGGCGAAGGCGCCATCGCCGAGCCGCTGGGCGCGCTCGCCAGGGCCCATCCGGACCTCTCGCTCGGCAGCTATCCGTTCTTCGGCCCCGAGGGCTACGGCTCCAATCTGGTGGTGCGCGGCCGCGACGGCGCGGAGGTCGAGCGCACGGTCGAGGAACTGCTGGCCGCCCTGCAAGGCATCGGCGCCAGGTCGGTCGCGCGCGTCGAGGCCTGACGGGGCTTAAGCGCAGGGCCTTTCGCGGCTATGACCCGTCGCATGCGGGCGTGGCGGAATTGGTAGACGCAACGGACTTAAAATCCGTAGGGGACGACCCCATGCCGGTTCGAGCCCGGCCGCCCGCACGAGAAGGATGTTGGGTCCTTCATTGTCCCCGACCACGCCTGCGTCTTCTACGACCCGGCGACACCGAGCCGCGCGCGGTGAGGGCGAGCCTCAATTCACCCCGCTGAGCTTTCCGAAATCCGGGTTGTTCACCACCTCGCCAAGCAGCTGCTGCACGGTTGGCGCAAAGGCGTTAACGGCGTTTCGACACGCTCCGACAGCCGTATAGCTGGAAGAAAATGGCCGATCGACGCGCACGTAATAGCCCTGCGGGTCCTTGTTGGAACTGACCTGAAGGCCGAGGGTCCACGATCCGGTACCCAGAGTGCCAACCTTCATCTCGTTCAAGACGGCGCTAATAACGACTGGAGATTTCGTGTCGAGCGCCTGCGCCTGAAAGAGTTCCGACTCCATGGCGTCCTTCAGGTATTGACCCATCGGCTTGCCCGCAGTGACATCGAGCGGGCCATCGAGGCGGCAGAGAGGTCTGGTGTTCAGTCCAGGACCCGTTGCGAAGTCGCTCACTGCGACCTTCCCGCCTTTCATGGCGCCTTGGATGGCAATGACATTCTGCGTCGAAGGCATATAGCCCACCGCGGGCGAGGTCGTATCGCATGCCCCAAGAGCCAGGAGCACGGCCACGGCGCCTCCCAGCGCCAACACACGCGTCATCACCCACCCCCACGTGACATAAACTAACGCCACCGTAGCGGGAGTTGGTGCCTTCGACAAGATCGAATTGAAGGCTCGAATTGAACGAGGCCAAGCAGGTCGGCATCGACGGCGCCATGGAATGGGCATTCACGCGCCAGCGTGACATCCTCAGCGAAGTCCATTTGTGCCAGCTTCACCGGTCGCCTGTCGCGGCTTGCCGCCGACCTGCTGGCGATCCAACTCGGCTGCGAGCGCTTCACCTGGGGCAGCGGCAATCTCGTCGCCCTCGCGGACCTCCGAAGCCGATATGTCGCCGCGTTGCGGGCGGCCGATGGTCAGGTGATCGAGCCGCTCGTCGAGTTCGCGAGGTCGTGAGGGGACCTGGCGCGATCACCACAATCGATTTGGCGGCTGCCGGCGTTTGCGAAGTTCGAGCCCGGCTGCCGGCACGTCGATCATGGCCGCGTCGGACGCTCGAGTTCGGCGCCCAGCAGCACCGCCAGGTTGGAGAAACCGCCAGGTTGGAGAAGAAGTAGAGACACATCACGAAGGCGACCACCGCTCCGAACGAACCATAGACGCGGTTGTAGTGGGCGAACGCGCCGACGTAGAACGAGAACAGCACCGAGACCACGAGCCACGCGGCGATGGCGGCGGCGCTGCCCCAGCCGACCCAGCGGATCGGCCCCGGCGGGCGGCTGGGGCCATGGCGGTAGAGCACGGCCAGACCGACGGTCACCGGCTGGGCCATGGCCGATCATCTGCGCGCCGAGCTGGCCCTCGAAGCGCTGGAGATGGCGCTTCGGATCCGCGATGTCGTTCGCGGCGGCCTCGTCCACCACTGGCGTCCTTCAGGTACTGACCGATCGGCTTGCCCGCAGTGACGTCGAGCTTGCGGTCGAGGCGGCGAAGAGTCTGGTTTTCAGGCCCAACGCGCGATTTCGGAGTGATGAACGCTGATCGATAACGCCCGCGTTTGTCGATCATATTGAATTTGTTTTTTGATCGACATATTGGCAACATATCGATCATGGATTGGAATTGGCGGCAAGCCAAATGGCCTCACCTCACATGGAATGAACGCAAGCTTCGGCGGGCGGAAGCGCTCTTCGCCCAAGGCGCCGGCGTTTCTATCGGCGCCTCCAAACATCTGAGCGACGACGAACGAGAGGGCCTTTCCGTCGAGCTGATGAGCCAAGAGGCGGTGGACACCTCCGCCATCGAAGGCGAGGCGCTCGATCGCGACAGCGTTCATCATCGATCCGCAACCATCTAGGCTTGGGCGGCGATCATCGGCGCGTCAGACCTGCCGAAGCCGGCATCGCCGAGATGATGGTCGATCTCTACAAGCAGGTCGCCGCGCCGCTCACCGAAGCCACGCTACATCGCTGGCATCGATTTATCACGAACGGGCGCACGGACCTGAAGGATATCGGGCGCTACCGAATCGACGGCGAGCCCATGCAGATCGTCTCCGGCCCGCTCCATGCGCCAAAGGTGCACTTTGAAGCGCCGCCTTCCGCCCAGGTGCAATCCGAAATGGCGAGGTTCTGGGAGTGGCTCGCGACCAGCGATCCGAACGGCGTCGCGCCCATCTCGCCGGTCACCCGCGCCGGCATCGCCCATCTTTGGTTCGAAAGCATCCATCCTTACGAGGATGGCAACGGCCGTATCGGTCGCGCCATCAGTGGGAAGATCCTCGCCCAAGGCCTGCCGACGCCGGCCATCACCGGCATGGCCAGCACTCTGCTTCAACATCGCAAGACCTATTATTCCCTCGAACGCGTCCATGCCAATATTGAAATCACCGACTGGCTGCTGTGGTTTGCGGCCAAGGCGCTGGAAGCCCAGCGCCGCACCATCCGGCAAGTCGAATTCATCCTCGAAAAATCACGCCTGGTCGAACGCCTTCGTGGCCGGCTCAATGCGCGGCAGGAGAAGGCGCTCTTGCGTATGTTCGCCGCGGGGCCGGATGGTTTCGTCGGTGGCTCGAGCGCAGCCAACTACATGCGCATCACCGCCCCCCCCCGGCAACGACCACCCGCGATCTTACTTCCCTCGTCGCATTGGGCGCTCTGCTGCGCACCGGCGAGCACAAGGCCACTCGTTATCGCCTGAACGTCCCTCAGGGTGTCCCGCCGACCGTCGAGGTTGGCGGCGTACTGTGACGCCGATCGCAGAAATGGCGGCCTCACATGGCGCCGTGACCGTCGGCGCCCCGCGCGCCCATCGAGCGCGCCCGGCCGTCGGCGCCGCTCGCCGGGGGCGGCCGCTTGAGTTCGGCGTCGAGTTCGGCGCCCAGCAGCACCGCCAGGTTGGAGAGGTAGAGCCACATCATGAACGCGACCACCGCGCCGAAGGAACCATAGACGCGATTGTAGTGCGCGAATTCGCGGACGTAGAACGAGAACAGCACCGAGAGCATGAGCCAGGCGGCGATGGCGGCGGCGCTGCCCCAGCCGATCCAGCGGATCGGCCCCGGCCGGCGGCTGGGGCCATAGCGGTAGAGCACGGCCAGGCCGATCGTCATCAGTCCCAGCAGCACGGCGTAGCCAACCACCTCGCCGGCGACGGCCAGGCCGTTCCCGAACAGGCTCAGCGCCGCCGGTCCCGCCGCCATCACCGCGACGGCGAGGAGGCCAAAGACGATCAGGCCCAGGGTGAGCGCCAGGGCGACCAGGTTCTTGTGGAAGAAGCCGCGGCGCTCGCGCTCCTCGTAGGCGACGTTGAGGCCGGTCATCAGCGCCTTCACCGAGCCGCTCGCGCTCCAGAGCGACGTGACGAGACCGATCCCGAGGGTGAGCGACAGGCCGTTGCGATGCGCCGCCGCCAGGCGCTTCAGATCGGCGCCGACGAAACCCAGCGCCGAATCCGGCACCAGGGGCGAGGCCGCGTGGAGCTGGCGCTGGATGTCGCCGGGATTGGCGACGAGGCCATAGAGCGACACCAGCGCCGCCAGCGCCGGAAACAGCGCCAGCAGCGTGTAGAAGGTCACGCCCGCGGCGACGAGCGGCGTCTGATCCTCGCCGAAGGCGCGCCGGGTGCGCCAGAGGACGTCCTTCCAGCCCTTGCCCGCCATGTTGGCCTCGCCCGCGCGGTGCGTCCGCCCGGCAATGCGTCAGCGCGTGCTGGGTTCCCGACCGCAATTGCCATGGTTGCGCCGAAAACCCGCCACGGCGTCGCCCGGCTTGCCGGTCCACCATGAAGCTAGCCGAGTCGGTTCGGGAGGCTGGCCGTGAACGACTACATCGATATCCGAGGGGCTTCGGGCGGGATCTACCGGTTCATGCGCCTGAAGGACGGGCGTCCGCTCTCGCCCATGGGCGGCAACTTCCTCTATGCGCGCCACACCGGCGAGCGCTTCGAGATGCTCTACGCCGGCGAGGTGCAGAACCTCCTGAAGGACGCCCGCACGCGCTGGAGCGAGGCGGCCGAGCGCTTCCAGGCCAGCGAGGTCTACACCCGGCTCAACATTTCCGAGCGCGTGCGCAAGCTGGAGCACGCCGACATCGTGCAAGGCGCCCTGCCGCCGATGAACGCCGCGCCGGCGCGCAAGGCGGGCTAGGCGCGCCAGGCGGCGCCGCTCATCCGGCGCCTGACCGGCTCTGGGCGAAGACCGGGCTCAGTTCGCGCCCCGATGCGGCGCGGGCGAGGGTCGAGAAGGTTCCTTGGTCGGCCATCTCGCGGGCGGCGTGCAGGGCCTCGCCGTAAGCCGCGGCGGCGAGCGCGCCGCCGACGCTGATGCGGCGCACGCCCAGGGCGGCGAGGCTCGCGACCGGCAGGCCGGGGCTGAGCACGTTCACCGGCTTTGGCGCGACGGCGGCGACGACGGCGCGGATCTGCTCCTCCTGGCGAAGGCCGGGGGCGTAGAGGCAGTCGGCGCCGGCCGCGGCGAAGGCCTGCAGGCGCCGGATGGTCTCGTCGAGGTCGGGACGGCCGCGGATGAAGCCTTCGCTGCGGGCGGTGAGCACCGCGCCCGGAGCCGCCGCATCGATCGCCTCGCGCGCGGCGGTGACCCGCTCGACCGCCAGGGTGAAGTCATAGAGGCCCGCCGCGGGGCCGGCGCAATCCTCCACCGAAAGTCCGGCGATCCCGGTGTCGAGCGCCAGCGCGACGTTGGCGGCGACGCCGGCCCGATCATCGGCGAAGCCATTTTCGAAGTCGGCGTTGAGCGGCAGGTCGGTGGCGCGGGCGAGGCTGTCGAGGTGGACGAGGACCTCGTCCAGCGCCGCGCCGCCATCGAGACGCCCGAGCGACCAGGCCATGCCGGCGCTTGTGGAGGCGAGCGCCTTGAAGCCCAGGTGGGCGAGGAGCACCGCCGAGCCGACGTCCCAGGGATTGGGCAGGACGAAGCAGCCGCCCTCGTGCAGGCGGCCAAATTCGCGGCGCTTCTCGGCGGTGGTGCGGCTCATCGGGGCCTCCAGGGGCGCACCTTGCGCAGCCGACCGCGGCGGCGCAAGCGCCGATGGTCCGACGCCGAGCGCAGGCTCGCTCCGCGGCCGCTTGCCCGCGAGGCGAGGCGAGCGCTATGGCCTGGGCATGGCCAAGGTGGCGCTCATCACCGGCGCGGGCAGCGGCATTGGCGCGGCGAGCGCGCTCGCCCTGGCCGAGGCCGGCTGGTCGCTAGCGCTGTGCGGCCGGCGGCTCGAGCGCCTCGAGGCGGTGGCCGATCGCGTGCGCGCCCACGGCGCCGACGCCCTCGCGGTCCGGGCGGACGTCGGCGATCCCGAGGCGGTGGCGCGGCTCTTCGAGGCGGTGGAGGCGCGCTTCTCGCGGCTCGATCTGCTCTTCAACAACGCCGGGACCGGCGCGCCGCCGACGCCGCTCGAGGACCTGAGCCTCGACGCCTGGCGGCGCGTGGTGGACACCAATCTCACCGGCGCCTTCCTCTGCGCTCAGGGCGCGCTGCGGCTGATGAAGCGGCAGAGCCCGCGGGGCGGGCGCATCATCAACAACGGCTCGATCTCGGCGCATGCGCCCAGGCCGAACTCCGCCCCCTATACCGCGACCAAGCACGCCCTGACCGGACTGACGCGCTCGCTGGCGCTCGACGGGCGGGCCTTCGACATCGGCTGCGGCCAGATCGACATCGGCAACGCCGAGACGGCGCTCACCGCGCGCATGTCGGGCGGGGTGGCGCAGGCCGATGGGCGCATCGCCGCCGAGCCGGTGATGGACGTGACCGAGGTCGCCCGCGCCGTCGTCTACATGGCCGGCCTGCCGCTCTCGGCCAACGTGCTCTTCATGACGGTTATGGCCACGAAGATGCCGTTCGTGGGCCGCGGCTGACGCCCGATCGCTGGGCGCCCGGCGCGCGCCGACGCCTAAAACTTGAGCGTTCGCGCGCCGATCGCGCCGTCGGCCCGCCCGCCACTAACGCATCGATGCGCGCGCCTCGCAAGGTGGCGGCGCGGTCTGCACATCCGGCGCACGCAATGCCGGGCCACGAACGATGGGGATATCCGAATGTCACGAAGCCAGCACGCTCTGTGCGCCGCCGCCGCCGCGGCCTGCCTGACCTGGGGCGGCGCCGCCGTAGCCGATCCGCCAGCGAGTCCGGCCGCCGCGCCGGCCGCTCCGGCGCCTGCGCCGATGCCCTACCCGGCGATGTCGTCGAGCCTCTCGGCCAATCCCAACCCCGCGGTGTTCGACGCCGGTCCCATTCTGGGCGGGTTGACCGTGGACGGCGTGCTCAGCGGCGGAGGCTTCTGGCAGAGCCATCCCGCCGTCGACGGCTTCGGCGCCCAGAACGCCAGCAGCTACGGTGACGTCACCAACGCCACGCTGATCGTCAACAAGGCCACGGGACCGGTGCAGTTCTACATCCAGGCGGGCGCCTACTCGCTGCCGGCGCTGGGAACCCCTTATCTGAAGGCGTCCAGGAACGATCCGAACACCTTCGGCTTCATCCAGCAGGGCTTCATCAAATTCGCGCCCAATTCGACGTTCAGCATCGAGGCGGGGGCGCTGCCGACGCTGATCGGCGATGAGTACACCTTTACGTTCGAGAACCTGAACATCGAGCGCGGCCTGCTCTGGAACCAGGAGAACGCGGTCACCAAGGGCGTGCAGGTGAACTTCACCAAGGGCCCCTGGGCAGCGTCGCTTTCATGGAACGACGGTTTCTATTCGGATCATTACACCTCGGCGTCGGGTCTTCTGACCTATACCTTCAAGAACGCCGACACGCTGTCGGCCGTGGCGATGGGCAACTACTTCGGCAAGATCAGGGCGAGCAGCTTCGTCGCGCCGGCCTCGCTGGCCAACAGCCAGGTCTACAACCTGATCTACACGCACACGCAGGGACCGTGGGTGATCAGCCCCTATCTCCAGTACACGCTCGTGCCGAGCGTGCCGGGCTGGACGGCGTCGGGCTCGACCTTCGGCGGGGCGCTGCTGGTGAAGTACAGCTTCACTCCCAACGTCAACGTCGCCGTGCGCGGCGAGTACATCGCCTCCAGCGGGCGGGCGAACCTGATGTACGGCCCCGGCAGCAACGCCTGGTCGATCACCGTCACGCCCACCTATCAGAAGGGCGTCTTCTTCGCCCGCGCCGAGCTTTCCTATGTGTCGGTGGGCTCGGGAACGGCGCTCGCCATGTTCGGCCCGACGGGGCTGGACTCCAATCAGACCCGGGTGCTGGGCGAGGCCGGGGTGATCTTCTGACGCCGCTCGGTCGCGCCGGCCAGGCCGCCTGCCGCCCGGGCGCCGGCCACGGGAGCGTCGTAGACTGAGCGCCGGCCGAATCACGCCGCCGGGGGGACGATGCATCGGGCGCTCGTTGGTCTCATGGTCGCCGCCGCGGGATTCGCCGGCGTGGCGCGCGCCGATCCGCCGCCGGACAAAGGCGCCTATAGTTTGTTCAACCCGACGCCGGCGAGCGCGCTGCGCAGCCTGTGCACCGACCGGCCCACCAAGGGCAACGGTCCGTGCAGCGTCGACGCCGGTCACTGGCAGATCGAGAGCGATATCTACAACGTCACCTTCCAGCACGCCGGCGGGATCGCGACCACCACCGAACTCTTCACCAATCCGACCCTGAAGCTCGGCATCACCGACACCCTCGATCTGGAGGTCGCCATCAGCCCCTATGAGCGCGTGACTGCGAGAGCGGCGGGCGTGACCACCACGGCGAGCGGCGCCGGCGACCTCTTCCTGATCGCCAAGCTCAACCTCGTCGGCGACGACGGCGGAAACCTCGCCGTGGCGCTCAATCCGTGGGTGAAGATCCCCACCGCCGGCCGGGTGATCGGCAACGGCGCCGTGGAGGCCGGAATGATCGTGCCGGCTCAGTACGACCTGCCCGGCGGGCTGCAGATCTACGCCGATCCGGAACTCGACGTGCTCGAGAATGCCGCGGGCGGCGGCCAGCACCCGAACCTGATCAACGATTTCGGCCTGAGCGCGCCGGCCTCCAGGACCGTCACCTTGTTCGGCGAGGTCTGGACCGACGCCGACTTCGATCCGGCCGGGCCCGTCACCCAGGTCTCCGCGGACGTAGCCGCGGCCTGGATCCCCGCGTCGATGCCCAATCTCCAACTCGATGGCGGGGTGAACCTCGGACTCGACCAGGCGACGCCGGGTGCGCAGGTCTATGTTGGCGTATCCAGGCGCTTCTGAGGCTTGGCGCGGCCGCGGCGCATCAGCAGGTAGGCGGCCGGAACCACGAGCATCGAGAGCAGCGGCGCGGTGATCATGCCGCCGATCATCGGCGCGGCGATGCGGCTCATGATCTCCGAGCCGACGCCGCCGCCGACGAGCAGCGGGGCGAGGCCGACGAGGATGACCGCCACCGTCATCGCCAGCGGCCGCACCCGCAAGGTCGCGCCCTCGGCGATGGCGGCCCGGACGGCGCCGGGCTCGAACGCGCCGTCCTCGCGCGCGTGCGCGGCCAAGGACGACTTCAGATAGATCAGCATGACCACGCCGAACTCCGCAGAGACGCCGGCCAGGGCGATCATGCCGACCCCCGTCGCCACCGACTGCAGATAGCCTAGGAGATAGAGAATCCAGACGGCGCCGGTGAGGGCGAACGGCAGCGTCCCCATGATCAGCGCCGCCTCGTCGAAGCGGCCGAAGGTGAAATAGAGCAGCACGAAGATGATCAGGAGGGTCGCCGGGACCACCAGCGCCAGCCGCGCCTCCGCCCGCTGCAGATACTGGAACTGGCCGGCGTAGGCGAGGCGGACGCCGGGCGGCAGCCGCACCTGGCGAGCGACGGCGGCGCGCAGATCGCGCACCACCGAGGTGAGGGCGCGCCCGTGCGTGTCGACATAGACATAGGTCACGGGGATGCCGTTCTCGGTCTTCAGCATCGGCGGCCCGTCCGCGACCGAGACGCGCGCCACGGTCCCCAGGGTGATCTGCTGCAGCCCGGGGGTGAGGATGGGCAGGGCCTCGAGCTCCTGCGGGCTCTGGCGCAGCGCCCGGGGGTAGCGGACGATGATCGGATAGCGCGCCAGGCCGTCGACCGTCTGCGCCACCACCTCGCCGCCGATCGCGCCGGAGACGAACTGCTGCACCCCGGCGATGGAGAGGCCGTAGCGGGCGGCGGCGGCGCGATCGATGTCGATGACGATGTAGCGCCCGCGGGCGAGCCGTTCGGCGAAGGCCGAGGTGACGCCGGGCACGGTCCTGGCCACGCCCTGGACGCGCCGCGCCACGGCGTCCAGATCGGCCAGGTTCTGACCCGAGACCTCGACGCCGATCGGCGTCTTGACGCCGGTGGACAGCATCTCGATGCGGTTGCGGATCGGCGGGATCCAGACGTTGGCGAGGCCGGGGACCTGGACCACGGCGTCCAGCGCCCGGCGCAGCTTCTGCGGCGTCATTCCCGGCCGCCATTGCGAGCGCGGCTTGAACTGGATGGTGGTCTCGAACATGTCGATCGAATTGGGATCGGTGGCGGTGTCGGCGCGCCCCGCCTTGCCGAAGACGCTCTTCACTTCCGGCACGGTCTTGATCAGCCGGTCGGTCTGCTGCAGCAGCCTGGCCGACTCCGAGATCGACAGCGCCGGCAGCGCCGAGGGCATGTAGAGCAGGTCGCCCTCGTCCATATTGGGCAGGAACTCGCCGCCGAGCCGGCTCAGCGGCCAGGCGGTGGTGGCGAAGACCAGGGCGGCGAGCGCCAGCGTCAGCCGGGGCCTCGCCAGCACCCAGCCGATCGCCGGCCGGTAGATCGCCGCCAGCCATCGGTTCAGGGGGTTGGCGCTCTCGGCCGGCAGCCGCCCGCGGATGAGGTAGCCCATCAGCACCGGGACCAGGGTCACCGACAGGATCGCGGCGGCGGCCATGGCGTAGGTCTTGGTGAAGGCGAGCGGCGCGAACAGCTTGCCCTCCTGGCCCTGCAAGGTGAACACCGGGATGAAGGAAAAGGTGATGATGAGCAGGCTGAGGGCCAGCGCCGGCCCGACCTGCACCGCCGCATCGGTGACGACGCGCCAGTGCTCGGCGCCGGCGGCGTCCGCGCCGCCGTGTTCGCGGCGCCATCGCTCCAGCTGCTTGTGCGCATTCTCGATCATCACCACGGCGGCGTCCACCATGGCGCCGATGGCGATGGCGATGCCGCTCAATGACATGATGTTGGCGTTCACCCCCTGGGCGTGCATGACGATGAAGGCGGCGAGGACCCCGAGCGGCAGGGTGACGATGGCCACCGCGGCCGAGCGCACGTGCCAGAGGAAGAGGGCGCAGACCAGGGCGACGACGACGAATTCCTCGGCGAGCTTCTCGACGAGGTTGGCGATGGCCTTGTCGATGAGCCCGGACCGGTCGTAGGTCGGCACGATCTGGACGCCGGGCGGCAGGCTCGCCTTCAGGCTGGCGAGCCTGGCCTTGACCGCGGCGATCACCGCCCGCGCATTCTGGCCCTGGCGCATCACGATCACGCCGCCGGCCACCTGCCCCTGGCCGTTCAGCTCGGCGACGCCCTGGCGCAGCGCCGGCCCAAGCCGCACCGTCGCCACGTCGGAGAGCATCACCGGCACGCCCCCCGCAGCGAGCTTCACCGGGATGTGCCTGAAGTCGTCCAGCGTCTTCAGATAGCCGTTGGAGCGGACCATGTAGTCGGCTTCGGCCATCTCGATCACCGAGCCGCCGGCCTCCTGATTGGACTGCTTGAGCGCGCCCACGACATCGGATTGGGTGACGCCATAGGCCGCCAGCTTCTCCGGATCGAGCACCACCTGGTACTCGCGCACCATGCCGCCGATGCTCGCGACCTCGGCGACCCCGGGCACGGTCTTGAGCTGATAGCGCAGGAACCAGTCCTGCAGGCTGCGCAGCTGCGAAAGATCGTGGGCGCCGGTGCGGTCGACGAGGGCGTATTCATAGATCCAGCCGACGCCGGTGGCGTCCGGCCCCAGCGCCGGCGTGACGCCGGGCGGCAGCCGGCCCTGAACCTGGTTCAGATATTCGAGCACGCGCGAGCGCGCCCAGTAGAGATCCGTGCCGTCCTTGAAGAGCACGTAGACGAAGCTGTCGCCAAAGAACGAATAGCCGCGCACCGTGGTCGCGCCCGGGACCGAGAGCATGGTGGTGGCCAGCGGATAGGTCACCTGGTCCTCGACGATTCGCGGCGCCTGGCCAGGGTCGCGGGTGCGGATGATCACCTGCACGTCCGAGAGGTCGGGCAGCGCGTCCACGGCGGTGGACCAGAGCGCAAGGACGCCGACGGCCGCCAGGATCAGCGCGGCGAGGATCACCAGGACGCGGTTCCTGACCGAAGCGCGGATCAGGGCGGCGATCATGGCGCCGGGCTCGCGCGGAGCGGCCGGGCCGCAACCCCGGCGAGGCTCGCCTCGGAGTCGATCAGGAATTCGCCGGAGGCCACCACCTGCTGGCCCGCCGCGAGGCCCGCCAGGATCTGGGTCTCGTCGCCGCTCTGGCGGCCGACCTCGACCTCGACGGGTCGATAGCGGCCGCCGCCCTCGGCCAGCATCACCAGGCTCTTCGAACCGGTCTCGATCACGGCCTCGGAAGGAACGAGCAGGGCCGGTTCCGGCTTGCCCGCCAGATGGGCGGTGGCGAACATGCCCGGCCTGAGGACGCCGCCGGGGTTGGGCAGCTCCACCCTCACCGTCACCGTGCGGCTGGAGGCCTGGGCGGCGGGCAGGAGAGCGGTGACGCGGCCCTGGAAAGTGCGGCCCGGAAACGCGGTCAGGTCGACGGCCGCCGGTTCGCCCACCCCGACCAGCCCGGCCTGCGCCTGCGGCACGGCGGCCTCCAGCCAGACGCTCGCGAGGCCGTTGATCCGGGCCAGCGTCTGGCCTTGCGCCACGCTCATCCCCTGGCGCACGTCCAGGCTCTGCAGCATGCCGCCGATCGGCGCGGCGATGGCGACGACGGGGCGGGCGGCGCCCGTGCGCGCCAGCCGCGAAATCAGGGCCGCGGGCATGCCCAGCAGCTCGAGCCGCTGCCGCGCGGCGGCGATCAGCCGGCGATCCCCGGTGCGCAGCACCGCCAGGAATTCCTGCTGGGCGCCTCCCCAGGCGGGGACCAGCAGGTCCGCCAGCGGCGCGCCGGCGCGCACCAGGTCCGCCGGCGCCCGCTCGTAGGTGCGCTCGACGAACCCCGCCTGGCGCGCCTGGACGATCGCCACGGCGCGCTGGTCGAAGTCGAGAGACCCCACCACCGCGACATCGGCGCCGATCTCGCCGCGCTCGACGGTGGCGAGCCGCATACCCAGCATCTGCTCGGCGGCCGCGCTCACCCGCACGCCCGGCGCCTGGGCGGCCGAGGCTGCGGCGTAGCGCGGCGTCATCTGCATGCCCATGGGCGACAGCCCCGGGTGGTCGAAGTGCTGCTCCGGCGCCATGGGGTCGTACCAGTAGAGCACCTTGCGCGTCGCCGGCGGCGCGGCCGGGGGCGCGGGCGCGCCGAGATGGGCGACGCCATAGCCGGCGGCGCCGGCCAGAAGCGCGATCGCCAGAGCTGCGAGGGCGAGGCGAAGCCGATGCGGGTTCATGGCGGGTCGGCTCCATAGGTGAAGTTGATGCGCACGGCGTCGCGCGCGGCGTCGGCCTCGCGATCGATCGCCTCGACCTGCGCCTGGGCGAGGGCCAGGAACGCCTGCAGCACGTCCGAGAGGCTGGCCGTTCCGGCGCCGTAGCTGGACGTCTCCAGATTGGCGCGCTCTCTGGCGAGCGGAACCAGCGTCGAGCGCGCCCGCAGCATCAGGTCGTGGTGCATGACGTGGTCGGCGAGATCGGCATCGAACTGCGCCTCGAGGGCGCGCCGCGCCGCCTCGCGCTCGACGCGCACGCTGGCGGCGGTCTCGGCGCGGGCGGCGATGATCGGATCCTGGCGGGTGCGGGCGAAGAGCGGCAGACTGACGCTGGCGCCGAGGCTCACCATGTCGCCCCACATCGCGCCGCGGTGCTGGTAGGCGAGATCGAAGCTCCAGTCGGGGCGCCTGGCGGCGCGGGCGGCGTCGAGGTCGGCGTCGGCCTGACGCTGCTTCGGGCCATAGGCGAGCAAGGTCGGATTGCGGTCCAGATCGGCGCGCAGCCGGGCGGCGTCGACCTGTATCGACGGCGGCGCTCCGGCGACCTCGGCCTGCGGATCCCCGGTCCAGCGGACCAGTTGCGCTCTCGCCGTGGCGACGGCGGCGACGAGATCGTCGCGCTGGTCGTCGAGCGCCGCGAAGAGCTGCCGGGGCGTCAGCGCCTGGGCCGGCCGCAGCGTTCCGGCCGCGAGCCCGGCCGGGGCGCTGGCGCGCAGCGGCGCGATCGCCTTGGCCACCTCGCCCAGGGCCGCGAGGCGCCGTTCGGCATAGTAGAGGTCCACCCACGCCAGGGCGGTGTCCAGGCGCACGTGCAGGGTCTCGATGGCCCGGCCGCTCCGCGCTGCGGCGGTGTCGGCGCGGGCCCGCTCGCGCTCGGCGCGGCGCCGCGCGCCATTCGGGACGGCTTGCGTCAATCCCACGCTCGCCATGGTCATGCTGTCGCCGCCGAACGTCCCCGCCGGCGGACCGGACACCGGGAAATTGTCGAGCCCCAGCCGCAGCTTCGGATCGGGCAGACGCCCCGCCGCGATCGCCGCCGATCCGGCGGCGGCGACGTCCATCCGCCTGGCCTGGAGGCTGGGCGCGGTTCGGACCGCAAGCTCGACGGCTTCGTCGAAGGTGAGGGGCGCGGCGCGCACGCCGGCGGCGGCCAGCAGCAGCGACGCCGCTGCGAGCGCCGGCGCGAGTGCGCAGACGGTTGCTGCGAAGGTGCTGATCTTCATCCTCCTGAATGCGGCGACGAGCCGATGGCGGGCATCCCGGCCGCGCGCGCGCCTTGGCGGGCGTGGCGCCGGCGCGGGGCCGCGGCTACGCAGTCGGGCGGCGCACGCCGCCCCTCCCCGTCAGGCGATGGACTTCGGCGGTCGCTTCAGTCCCGGCGGGTCGAAGCCGCGCAGGCTGGTCGAAGCCGCGGCGATCCGGGTCGCGCGCGTGGAGACCAGCCGAAGCGACGGCGGCAGAGGCGGCGCGATCATGGTCAGGGCGGCGATCGAGGCGCAGGCCTGGGCGCAGCGCCGGCCCATCGCGCCGCGATGCGCCGCGAGGCGCCGACCTGGCCGACCGATCGCGTGCGCCGCGGCGGCCTGGTGGCCCATCGGCCCGGCCATCGCCATCGCCCCTGGCGCGGCGGCGTAGGGGCATGCGGCGAGCGAGGCGGACGGGGCGGCGAGAAGCCCCAAGGCGATCAGCAGCGCGATCACGACCCGCATAGCGCACGAGCCTAGTCCAGGCGCCGCGGCCGCGCCACCGGAACCTTCACCGCAACCTTCAGCGCAGCCCCAGCGTCGCCGCGCCCAGGTGCGAGCCGGCGTCGACGAGCAGGGTCTCGCCGGTGACGTGGCGCGCGGCGGGGGAGGCGAGGAAGATCGCGGCGCCGGCGATGTCCTCGGGCCGGGAGGCGACCTTCAGCGGCGTGCCGGCCGCGGCGCCTTCGCGCAGCCGCTCGACGCGCTCGGGCGTCATGCCGCGGCCGAACCAGGGCGTGTCTATATAGCCCGGGCAGATGGCGTTGACGCGGATCTTCGGCGCGAGCGCCCGCGCCAGCGAGAGCGTCATGGTGACGAGGGCGCCCTTGGAGGCGGCGTAGGGGACGGACGAGCCGTTGCCCATGACCCCGGCGATCGAGGCGGTGTTGACCACCGCGCCGGGCTGGGGCGCGGCCTCGAGCAGCCTGCGGCCTGCGCGGATCATTTGATAGGGTCCGATCACGTTCACCGAATAGATGCGTTGGAAATCGGCGCCCTGCACCGCGTCGAGATCGGCGTGGCCGGCGAACATGGTGGTTCCGGCGTTGTTGAAGAGCGCGTCGATGCGCCCGAACGGTTCTGCGGCGCCGGCGATGGTCCGGCAGTCGTCGTCGCTGGCTACGTCGCCCTGCACGAGGACGGCCTTGGCGCCGGCCGCCTCGACCATGGCGCCGGTGGCCTCGGCCTCGGCCCGGTTGCTGGCGTAGTTGATCACCACGGCCGCCGCGCCGCGTTCGGCGCTTTCCTGCGCGATCGCCCGCCCCAGCCCCGTCGAGGCGCCGGTGACCACCACCACGAATCCCTCGTAATCCCTGCCCGCCATGCCCCGTCTCCCTCCCAGCGCTCGCGCGCACACGATCGGCGCTTATAGTATGGAGTCCGGCGATCCTGCCGCTGGAATCCGAACTGACGCACGCCGGCCCGATCGCGGCCCGGACCGGCCGGCGCCCCGCGCGGTCTCAGGGGCGCTGGGCGCCTCGCTGATTGGTGTAGATCGCGAACAGGGTGTGCGATGCGCAGATGAACAGCCGCGAGCGGTTGCGGCCGCCGAACGTCAGGTTCGAGACCGTGAACGGCACGTCGATGCGTCCAAGCATGGCGCCGTCGGGGGCGATGCAGTGCACGCCGTCGCCGGCGCTGCTCCACAGATTGCCGTCCTCGTCGAGACGGAACCCGTCGGCGAAGCCGGGCGTGACCTCGTGAAACACCCGCCCCGGCGACAGCCGCTCGCCGTCGTCGAGGACATCGAAGACGCGGATATGGCGCACCGGATCGGCCGCGAACTGGCGGCCGCTCTCGGCCACGTAGAGCAGGCGCTCGTCCGGCGAGAAGGCGAGGCCGTTCGGCCCCTCGAAATCGTCGGCCATCCTCCGCAGGCTGCCGTCGCGCGGGTCGAGACGGTAGAGCGCCGGGGCCAGCTCCGGCGTCTGCTTGCCGCCTTCGTAATCGGTGTTGATCCCGTAAGGCGGGTCGCTGAACCAGATCGCGCCGTCCGAGCGGCAGACGACATCGTTGGGAGAATTCAGGCGCTTGCCCTCGTAGCGGTCGGCCAGCACGGTGACCCGTCCGTCCAGCTCGGTGCGGGTGATGCAGCGATGCTGGTGCGAGCAGCCGATCAGCCGCCCCTGCCGGTCACGGGTGTGGCCGTTGGCGAAGCCGGACGGCTGGCGGAACACCGACATCCCCGCGGCCTCGGTCCAGCGCATGATGCGGTCGTTCGGAATGTCGCTGACCAGCAGGCAATCGTGATCGGCGAACCAGACCGGACCCTCGAGCCAAGCGAACCCTTCGCCGAGCTTCACCAGCGGCGCATTCGCCAGCACGCAGGCCCGGAAGCGCTCGTCCAGGATCTCGAACCCGTCCATCTCACGTGAAATGGCAGGGCGTGCGCAGCGGCGCAACGTGCAGCTGGACCGTCATCAGCACCGCCGGCGCGGCGCCGATCGTGCCGGAGCGGTGGCCCTTGCGCCCATTCGTCGGCGTGCAGCCCTGATCCTCGCCCAGGGAAAATTCGCCGGGCCCCTGTTCGATGCGCGTCCCGTCCATGGATTCGATCCACCAGCGGCCCGACAGCACGACGATCCACTGCGGCGCCGGGTTCTCATGCCAGTCGCCGACCCAGCCCACCGGCTGCACGGTGTAGACGACCGTCGCCTCGGATCGGTCCTGACTGTCGTTCCATTGCGGGGCCGCGCCGCCCACGCCCTTCAGCTCGAACCGGGTCAAGGCGCACTGGGTCTGGTGGCTGACGCCATCGCCGTCCACCCAAAGGTGCCAGTAGCCGATCCTCGGCGGCGTCGCCGCGTCCTCGCTCATTGGCTCGCTTCCATCCGACCGGGCCTGGTCGAACCTGCCACGGCCCGCGTCGTTCCGTCGGCCGGGCGGCCCGTCGCCGAGGTCACGCCAGGCGCCCCTTGATCCGGTCGGCGACCCGCAGCGCATTGGCGATGATCGTCAAGGTCGGGTTCACCGCGCCGATGGACGGGAAGAAGCTCGCGTCGGCAATGTAGAGGTTGTCCAGTTCATGCGCCTTGCAGTCGAGATCCAGCACCGAGGTCGCCGGATCCACGCCGAAACGGCAGGTGCCGGCCTGATGCGCCGTGCCGCTGATCGGGATGTCCTTGCCCAGGTAGAGACGCCGTTCGATCAGGTGCGGCCACGCGCCCAGCGGCGCCAGCAGGCCCTCGAGCTTGGCCCGCAGACGCCGTGCCGCCTCCAGGTTGCCTTCACGCAGGTCCAGAACCACGCGGTCGCCCACATAGCGGATGCGGTTCTCCGGCCGGGGCAGATCCTCGCTCTGCAGCCAGAAGTCGATCGAGTGTTCGGCCATCTTCTCGAACGGCATCCGCGGCAGCCAGGAAAGCTGGCCCGGCAGGGTCTCGCCCCGGATCTGCTCGCCGTGCGAGGTCGCGCACATCTGGATCAGGCCCAGCGGATAGTCCCAGTCGTCGGCGCCGAAGTAGAAATCGCTCAGCGCCAGCGTCTTCTGGAACACCGTGTGGTTCGGCTCCTTGAGCAGCGCCATCACCACGGACATGTTGTGCCGGATGTAGTTGCGCCCGACCTGGTCCGAACCATTGGCCAGGCCGTGCGGATGCGCGTCGCTCGGCGATCGCAGCAGCAGCAGCGCCGAACTCAGCGCCCCGCAGGCGACCACCACGATGTCGGCCGAATACTGCTCGACGGCGTTGTCGCGCACGACGTGCACGCGAGCGACGCTGCGGCCGGCGCCGTCCGTCTCCAGGCGCGTTACATAGGCGTTGGTCAGCAGGGCGAAGTTCGGATAGGCCGCGCGGGCGGGATCGACGCAGATCACCTGGGCGTCGGCCTTGCCGTTGAACGGGCAGGGAAAACCATCGAAGGCGTCGCACCGGATGCAGGGGCTGTCCGGGGTGGCGGCGCCGTTCGCATCCTGGATCAGCCTGATGCCCAGCGGCAGATGGAACGGGTGCAGCCCCGCGCCCTCGAGTATGTCGCTCAGCGCCTGGATGCGCGGTTCGTGCCTGACCGGCGGATAGGCGTAGGGCGCGCTCGACCAGGGCTCGGTGGGATCCTCGCCGCGGCGCCCGTGCACGTGATAGAGCGCTTCGGCCTGGGCGTAGTAGGGCTCGAAGACATCGTAGCCCAGCGGCCACGCCGGCGAGACCCCGTCCGCGTGCCGCAGCTCGCCGAAATCGCGCTCGCGCAGACGCAACAGGGCGGCGCCATACACCTTGGAATTGCCGCCGACGAAATAGTGCAGCCCGGGACGAAACGCGCCGCCATCGGCCCCGTACCACGTCTCCTTCGCCTGGTAGGCGGCATCGACGAAGACGGTCTTGGAATTGAGGTTGCCGAGCGAGCGCGGCAGGTAGTCGCCTCGCTCGAGCATCAGGATGCGCTTGCCGGCGGCGGCCAGGTGGTGCGCCAGCGAGGCGCCGCCCGGCCCGCTGCCGACGACGATCACTTCGTAGTGGTCGCTCGCCACCGCCATGTTGCGCCTTGGTATTCCCCGCCTCCAGTCCGCGCCCGCCGGCAAAATCCCCAGCGGCCGCCGTTGTTCCGGGGCGCTGCGCCGTCGCCGGTTTGTCGCCCGGGGGGATCCGCGCTACAGCGCCGGCGATGGCCCGCCTCACTCAGCTCGGCAGCCAGGCGAAGGCGGCGGCGAGCCCTGAAGCCGCCGTGCTGGAGCGGGCGCCCAATCCGCACCCCGGCTTGCTCTATCTGGCGCGCTTCACGGCCCCGGAGTTCACCTCGCTCTGTCCCGTCACCGGCCAGCCGGACTTCGCGCGGCTGGTGATCGATTATGCGCCGGGCGCGTGGCTGATCGAGTCCAAGTCGCTGAAGCTCTATCTCGCTTCGTTCCGCAACCATGGCGCCTTCCACGAGGACTGCACCCTGGCGATCGGCAGGAAGATTGTCGAGGTCGCCCAGCCGGCCTGGCTGCGCATCGGCGGCTACTGGTATCCGCGCGGCGGCATTCCGATCGACGTCTTCTGGCAGACCGGCGCGCCGCCGCCCGGCCTGTGGCTGCCGGACCAGGGCGTCGCCGCCTACCAGGGACGTTGAGGCGGGGGCGTTGACCGCCCCCCTCTGTTCGCGGCCGGCCATCGGCGCCAGAACACGCGCTTTCACGGGCTTCGTGCCGAAGAAGGATTGGACCGATGAAATTCACGCGCATGGGATCGACCGGCGCCCAGGTGTCGCGGCTCTGCCTGGGCTGCATGAGCTTCGGCGGCATGGCCGACTGGACCTTGGACGAGGAAGCGAGCCTGCCGATCGTCAAAAAGGCGGTGGAGGCTGGCATCAACTTCTTCGACACCGCCGACATCTATTCGCGCGGCCAGAGCGAGGAGATTCTCGGCCGGTCGCTGAAGGCGCTGGCGGTGCGGCGCGAGGAGGCGGTGATCGCCACCAAGGTGTTCAACCCCATGGGGCGCGGGCCCAACCGCGGCGGCCTGTCGAAAAAGCACATCCGCGCCTCGATCGACGCCAGCCTGAGGCGGCTGGGCCTCGACTACGTGGACCTCTATCAGATCCACCGCTTCGACTATGAGACGCCCATCGAGGAGACCATCGAGGCGCTGGACGAGGTGGTGAAGGCGGGCAAGGCGCTCTACGTCGGCGCCAGCTCGATGTTCGCCTACCAGTTCTCCAGGTGCCTGCACGTCGCGGACAAGCTGGGGCGCGCCAGGTTCTCGATGATGCAGAACCACTACAATCTCGCCTACCGCGAGGAGGAGCGCGAGATGAACCCGCTCTGCCTGGAGGAGGGCGTCGGTCTGATCCCCTGGAGCCCGCTCGCCGGCGGCGTGCTGGCCGGCGCCCGCGAGGCCGGCACGGTGCGCTCGCGCTCGGCGATGGGCCGCGGCCGCTACAACCGCCCCGAGGATCAGGCGGTGCTGGAGGCCCTGAAGCGCGTCGCGGCGGCGCGCGGCGAGGCGCCCGCCCAGGTGGCGATCGCCTGGCTGCTCTCCAAGCCCGCAGTGACCGCGCCGATCGTCGGCGTGACCAAGGCCCAGCATCTGGACGATCCGCTGAAGGCGGTGGACGCGCCGCTGAGCGCCGAGGAGATCTCGACCCTGGAGGCGCCCTATGCGGCCCAGGCGGTGATCGGGCCGATCACGCCCGCGGACATGGCCGCTCGCCTCGAACGGATGGGCGCGCCGCGTCGGCAGGCGGCCTGAGGCGAGCGCCGCCTCAGCCCGGCCATTCGCGGCTGATCGCCGCCGGATCCGGCCGCACGCGTTCCAGCGGCGCGCCGTCGCTGGTTCCCAGGTGCACGAAGCCCGCGATACGCTCGCGCTCGCCAACGCCGAGCAGCGCCTGGGCGTCCTCGTCATAGGCGTACCAGTCGGTGATCCAGTTGGCGCCATAGCCCATCGCCTGGGCCGCGATGACGAGGCTCATGCACACCGCGCCGGCGGAGAGCCGCTGCTCCCACTCGGGAATCTCGCCGGGCCGGGCGCAGGAGATCACGGCCACGGTCAGCGGCGGGGCGCGGATCTTGCCGAGCTTCGCCGTCAGCCGTTCGCCGTCGGGACGGCGCGCCGCGATGGCCTCGAGACCGGCGACGAAGCGCTGCTTGGCGCCGCCGCGCAGGATCACGAACCGCCAGGGAAAGAGCTTGCCGTGGTCGGGGACGCGGGTCGCCAGGCGCAGCAGGGCCGTCAGCTCCGCCGGGTCCGGGGCGGGCTCGCGCAGCATCACGGCCGCAGCCGAGCGACGCCGCGCCAGGAAGGCCAGGGTCTCGGGCGAGCCTTCGATCGGCGCTTCCTGCCCGAATTCGGGCGCGGCCGGCACGGTTGGCGGCAACGGCTTGCGCTCCAGGCTCGGGAATCGAGCGACGAAAGCCGAGGTATAGGCGCGTCCGGGCTTTCGCAACGCGGGCGCTCGTGGATTTTTATCGGCAACCTGGGCTGGCGCGCCGCGAGGCCAGGCGCCATATCGCCGACCAAAGGGCGATCCGGCCTCCGCGCGCAAGCCCCGCCGGTCGCGGCGAAGGAAGGAACGGACGACCATGGTTCAGCACCTTGAAGTCGTCGGCGCCATCGGCGCGCCCCCGGTCTGGCCGGCGCTGCGCAACGAGGCCGAGCACCTGGCGACGCGGGAGCCCACCCTGGCCTCGCTGCTCAATTCGGTGGTGCTGCGCCATCACAGCCTCGCCGCGGCGCTGTCGTTCCAGCTCGCCCGCAAGCTCGGCGATCAGGAGCTGAGGGCGATGAGCCTGCGCGAGATCTGCGACGAGGCGCTCGCGGGCGATCCTTCCCTGATCGGTCTGGTCGAGGCGGATCTGCGCGCCGTCTTCGAACGCGACCCGGCGTGCAAGGGCTACGTGCAGCCGTTCCTGTTCTTCAAGGGGTTCCTGGCGCTGCAGAGCCACCGCGTCGCGCACTGGCTGTGGGTGCAGGGTCGCGAGGCGCTGGCGTTCTATTTCCAGAGCCGCGCTTCCGAACTCTTCGACGTGGACATCCATCCGGCGGCGTCGATCGGCGCGGGCGCCTTCTTCGATCACGGCGCCGGCATCGTCATCGGCGAGACGGCGCGGGTGGGCGAGGATGTCTCGATCATGCAGGGCGTCACCCTGGGCGGCACCAGCACCGACCGGGTGGATCGCCATCCCAAGGTCGGCAAGGGCGTCCTGATCGGCGCGGGCGCCCTGGTCATCGGCAACATCCATATCGGCGATTTTTCCAAGATCGGCTCCGGGTCGGTGGTGACCAAGCCGGTGCCGTCCGGCTGCACGGCCGTGGGCGTGCCGGCGCGCCTGGTCAACTGCCCGACCTGCTCGGAACCCTCCAAGACCATGGACCAGACCCTGTTCGACGTGGACTCCGACTACGTCATCTGAGCGCTTGCGGCGGCGGTGATCGCCGCTAGGGTCGCCGGCTTCAGCATTGGAGCGCCGCCCGTGGACCAGAAAGACATCGACCGCATCCAGGCGCACCTGAAGCGCACCTTCGGCAACCCGCACATCGCCTTGCGCGCCCGTCCCAAGCAGAAGGACTCCGCCGAGGTGGAGCTGAAGGGCGAGTTCATCGGCGTCGTCTATCAGGACGAGGACGAGGACGGCTCGTTCATGTTCGAGATGGCCATTTTGCCGGAGGACCTGGACGCGTGACGGCTTGCGACGTCCGCTCGGCGTGACCATGTTGGTCAAAGTAGTCGTGAAGGAGCGCGAATCGTGGCCGACGGAACCTGGAGCCTGGCCGAGGCCAAGGCCAAGTTCAGCGAAGTGGTGGAGAAGGCGCGCACCGAGGGACCGCAGCGCGTGACGCGCAACGGGAGGGATGCCGTGGTGGTGGTTTCGGCGCCCGAATGGGAGAAGCGGACCCAGACGGCGCGCACGCTCTATGAGTTTCTCGAACGGTCGCCCCTGAAGGGGTCGGGCCTCAAGTTGGAGCGTGATCCGGACCTTGGCCGAGACGTCGAGCTTGGCCGAGACGGGCGTGGATAGCCTCGTCGACACCAACGTGCTTTCGGAATATCGCCGTCCTAACGCCGATCCCGGCGTCGTCGCCTGGATGCGGCGGGTCGAATTCCAGACGATCTGTGTGAGCGTGGTTACGCTTTCGGAGATCCGGCTGGGGATCGACCGACTGCCGCAGGGCCGTCGCCGAGAACGGCTCGAAGATTGGCTCACCCGAGAATTGCCGCTCGAAATGGGCGATCGGGTTCTGAATGTCACCTTGCCCATCGCCGATGCGTGCGGCGCAGTTCGAGCCCGAGCCCTCGCGGCTGGCAGGCCAATGGCGGTGATCGATGCGTTCCTGGCGGCGACGGCCGAGGTCGCCGGGTTGACCCTCGTCACGCGCAACGTGCGCGATTTCGAAGTCTGGGGCGGACCGGTGTTCAACCCCTGGACCGGGGCCTGAACAGAGCCGCGCCGGCCGCAACCAATTCCTCCCGCCGCAAGTCAGAGGCCGCAGGTCCGAGAGCCCCAATGTCAGCTATTGGCTCTATGCTGGCTTCCGCGGCCGGGGCCACGCCACGTGGGCCGTAGCGCTTCTCTGCGGCGCGCCCTCGCGCCTCGCGGGCCTCGCGCGGCTCGCAGCGCACGTCGATTCCCAGAACCCCGCCTCCCAGCGGCTCGGCTTCGTCGAGACGGAGACCGCCGCGGACGAAGCGATGGCCAGCGGCGTGCGCGCGCTCTACGTGCTTGGGCTGGACGGCGCCCTCGCCGATTAGATCGGGATCGGGCCGCGACAGCCCGACCTTCGCAGGTCGCCAAGCGCCGAAGGCCGTCTAACCCCCGGAGGGTGTCCAAGAAACCTGGACAACCGCGGTGGCCACATCCCGGCGCCCTGACGGCCGCTAGCATCCCCTGGCGTCTGGCGCGTCAGCGTCCTTGGGTTTTCCTCGTTCGCCGATGTCGAGCGCCTTGAGATGGTCTCGCACCGTCTTCAAGAACGCATCTGAACGTGCGGGATCCGCGACGACCCGGGAGAGCGCGAGCGCGCCGACCATCGCGCTGACGGCGACGATGGCGCGCTCCTGGTCTCCGTCGAGGGCCTCGGACACCGATGCGATGAAGCCCTCGATGTGGCCGGTCATGACCTCGCGCGACGAGATGTCTGCACGTGCCACGTCAGAAACGAGCGCCGCCATGGCGCACCCGCTCTCCCGGGCATCGCGATGAGCGCGGCTGAGATAGCTGCGCGCGATGGCGGACAGGCTTCGCGGGCTCGTCGAGCCCTGCGCTTTCGCATTCGCCTCGCCTTCCAGGAGCGCACGTTCGAGGGCTTCGGCGAGAAGCGCAGACCGGTTCTCGAAGTGCCCATAGAAGCCGCCATGGGTGAGGCCCACGCTCTTCATGAGCGTCCCGACGCTCACCGATTCCAGCCCGTCGCGACGCACCTGGCGCGACGCCTCGGCCAGGATGCGTTCGCGGTTCTGCGCCTTCTCGGCCTGCGAATGTCCCATCTGCGCGACTCCTCGGTTGACGAACAGGATTATAACCATCATTGTCGTGAATGACGAACATAATCCAGATTGCCGAGCCTTGGTGCGTCGGCGGGAGGAAAGGCCATGAAAGAGAGCGCCGTCGTCGAAGGCCGGGTTCGGAGTGAGCGACACGGCCACATCCTGAAGATCGTGATCGACAATCCGGCCAAGAAGAACGCCTTCGTGCCGGAGATGATGGCGCCGCTCGCTGCCGCCATGACCGAGCTCGATCGAGATCCGGAGCTATGGGTCGGGGTGCTCTGTGCGGCAGGAGACAACTTCACCGCGGGTCTCGACATGCCGAAGTTCTTCGGGCCGACCGCGACGCCGACCCATATCCCGATGACCACGTCGATCCGTTCGGCATACGCAACCAGTGCCGCAAGCCGCTCGTCACGGCGGTGCAGGGCATCTGCTTCACAGTCGGTATCGAGATGGCGCTTGCCGGCGACATCGTCGTGGCGGCCGAGGGAACCCGGTTCTGCCAGATGGAGGGCAAGCGCGGCATCGCCCCGCTAGGCGGCGCCCACTTCCGCTACATCGCCCGAGCCGGGTGGGGGAACGCCATGTATCACCTGATGCTATGCGACGAGTTCGGGGCCGCAGAGGCGCACCGCATCGGGCTGGTGCAAGAGGTCGTGCCGCCCGGGCGGCAGGTCGAGCGCGCCATGGAGATCGCCCAGATCATCGCCGCCAATGCGCCTCTGGGGATCCAGGTGACCAAGGAGGCCGGGCGCAGGTTCACCGAGGCCGGTGAGCAGGCAGCCATCGATGCGGTTGCGGCGATCCGGCGCCGGGTAATGGGCACCGCCGACGCCGCCGAAGGCATCCGCTCCTTCATCGAGCGACGCCCCGCAGTCTTTCAGGGCCGATAGGGCCGTCCGAAAGGAGCACGGCAATGGCCGCTCTCGACTTCTATTTCGACTATCGCAGTCCGTACGCCTACCTCGCCCAGACCCAGGTGCGTCTTCTGGGCGTCGAGATCGCCTGGCGACCGTTCGAGATCCTTCAGTTGATGGACCAGATCGGCAATGTGCCCACCAGCATCACTTGCAAGCCTAAGGGGAAATACCTGGGCGTCGACCTGCAGCGTTGGGTGGCCATCTACAAGGTGCCATTTCAGCGCCATCCCCAGGGCGCCGACATCGACGGCCGCCGGCTCTTGCGGGCCACCCTTGCGGCGGCGGAGCTGGGTCAGTCGGACGCGGCTGTCGAGGCGATCTTCGGCGCCTATTGGGGATCCGGCGCGCCGCTGGCGACGCCCGCCGAAGTCGTCGCCGTCCTGAACGGCGGCGGGATCGACGCGCCAGGACTTCTGACGCGGATCGATGACCCGGCGCTCGATGAGGCCACGGCGCAAGCGGCGACCCGCGGGGTCTCCGGCGCACCGACCATGTACGTCGGCGACGAGATGTTCTTCGGCAACGATCGGCTCGACTTCGTCCGCGCCAGCCTGGGAATCGCCGCATGAAACCGCTCGCGATCGTCACAGGCGTCGGGCCTGGGACCGGCGCCTCGATCGTCCGTCGCTTCCACGATGGAGGCTATCAGGTGGCCATGCTGGCCCGCGGCGCCGACCGGCTGGACGCGCTCTCGAACGAATTCCGGGACGCCTTCGCCTTGCCCTGCGACGTATCCGATCCCGTCGCCCTGCAAGCCGCGTTGGACGCGGCCGAGACCCGCGCCGGCACACCAAAGGTTGCGGTCCATAATGCCGTCGGCGGTGCCTTCGCCAATTTCCTGGACGTTGATCCGGCGGTGCTCGAGCGGAATTTCCGGGTAAACGTCATGGCGCTGATGCACCTGGGCCGATGGGCGGCGCCGCGGATGGAGAAGGCAGGCGGCGGGGCGCTGATCGTCACCGGCAACACCTCGGCGCAGCGCGGCAGGGCAAATTTCGCGGGCTTCGCCCCGACCAAGGCGGCGCAGCGCATCCTTGCCGAGTCGATGGCGCGCACCATGGGACCGCGAGGCGTTCACGTCGCCTACCTGATCATCGACGCCGCCATCGACCTGGAGTGGCAGCGAAAAAACAATCCGGAAAAGCCGGACGACTACTTCTGCCGCCCCGCCGATATCGCCGACGAGATCTGGCACATCGCCCACCAGGCCAAGTCGGCATGGTCGTTCCTCTCGGAAGTCCGGCCGTATGCGGAGGCATGGTGATGGTGGCGGCGGCCGCTATCGACGACGCCCCCGAGGGCTTCCAACAGCGGGGCGCGATGCTTGCCGCCCTCGGCGCCTTTGCACTGCCTTACCGGTCGGCGTCGATGCGCTCGGCGCCTTTCTGGCTGTCGGTCGGGCGTGCCACCGGCAGATTCCATCCGAAGCGGATCGCCAGCAGGCGAAGCGCGAAACACGCCACCGCGCCTGCGACGGTGGTCGGGACCACCGGCAGATGCAGCACCCGCCCGGCGACCACCAGCCCGGCGCCGGCCAGTGCAGCCAGAGCGTAGAGATCGCTCTTCAGAACGACGGGCGTCCGCGCGACGAGCAGATCGCGCACGATGCCGCCGCCAATTCCGGTCAGCATGCCCATCAGCGCCGCCATCAGTGGATTGAGGCCGTGGGTGAGCGCCTTCTCGGCGCCGGCGACGGCGAATAGCGCCAGACCGGCCGCGTCGAATATCAGGATGGGCTCGCGCAGGCGAGTCATCGGCGAGGAGCAGACGAAAGTCAGCAGCCCCGCCGCGACCGAAACGGCAAGATAGCGCCAGTCGCTGATCGCCGCAGGCGGAACCGCGCCGATCAGGAGGTCGCGCACGACGCCGCCGGCGCTGGACGCCGCGAACGACAGGACCAGGATTCCGAATATGTCGAGGCGGCGCCGTACGCCCAGCATGGCCCCGCTGACTGCGAACACAAAAGTCCCGGCGAGATCGAACGCCAGCAGAAGATCGTGGACCATCTTCTGTTCAGGAAAGAGGTTCAGCGCCAACGACGCAAGTCTCGAGCGTCGCCGGGGCGGCGGGTCGATGTCTCACTGGGCCAGCCACGCCAGTGCGCCCGCGACCAGGGCCTCGACGCCCGTCTCGAGGGTGGGATGGATCACCGGGGCGAACTTCGGACTGTGATTCACCGGCAACTCGTTGATCCGTCCCTCGGCCTTGGCCTTGGCGTAGATCTTGGGGTCGGCGCCGCCGACAAACCAGTAAACCGACGGCGCATTCCACTCTGTTCCAAAGCAGCCGAAGTTCTCGCTGGCCGGGGCAGGCCCCGTGTGCCGCACACGCTCAGGGCCGAAATGGCGGCGAAGGGCATCGACGACTCGGTCACTCGCCCGTTTGTCGTTGACGTTGAGAGGATAGCGGTCGAGCGGCGTGATCTCCGGCGCCCGCGGCGCGCCCGACGCCTGCGCCTCGGCGTCGACGGTCCGCTCGATCGCCGCAAGCACGTCTTTGCGAACACCTTCGTCGAATGTCCGCACGTTCAGCTTGATGAGGGCCTCATCCGGAATCACGTTCTCCTTGGCGCCGGCTTGCAGCACGCCGACGGTCACCACGGCGGCATCGGTCGCGGCGATCTCACGCGAGACGATTGTCTGCAGCCGCAACACGATCGCGGCGGCCATGACGATCGGGTCGATGCTGGCCTGCGGCATGGACCCATGCGCGCCGCGCCCGAAGATCCGGATTTGCAGACTATTGGCGGCGGACGTGATGGGTCCGGCGCTGCCCGCCACGGCGCCCGCCGGTCCCACCATGACATGCTGGCCGAGCACGACATCACGCTTCGCGAAGCGTTTGAACAGGCCATCGTCGATCATGGCCTGCGCGCCTTGCGCCGTCTCTTCACCGGGCTGGAACACCGCCATCACCGTGCCGCGCCAGGCGTCGCGCCGCTTGGCGAGCAGGGCGGTCACGCCCGTCAGCCAGGCGACGTGCATGTCATGGCCGCAGGCGTGCGCCACGGGGACGGCGTTGCCCTCGGCGTCGATCGCCGTGACCGCGCTTGCATAGTCGACGCCGGTGGCCTCGCGAACGGGGAGGGCGTCCATGTCGGCGCGCAACATGACTGTCGGGCCTTCGCCGTTGCGAAGCAGGCCGACGACGCCTGTCCCGCCGAGACCGGTGGTCACTTCATAGCCGTTGTCGCGCAGTTCCTTCGCGGCGAGATCCGCAGGGCGCGTCTCCCGCATGGACAACTCCGGATGGGCGTGGATGTCTTTGTAGAGCGCCTCGAGCCTTGGCAGCAAAGCAGGAAGATCTGCCAGCACCAAGCTTGATGGATCAGGTGAAGCCTTGCTCATCGCAGCGCCCTGGCGCGGCGCCCGCGCCACCCGCGAGCGTTCTCGCAAGGCGTCATAGCACAGCGATCAGGCCGTCGCCTCAGGCCGCGACGGGGCGATCCTCGTGGATCGGCGCCTCGATCGGGTCGGGCGGGGCGCGGCCCAGGATCATGTCGGCGGCCTTTTCGGCGATCATGATGGTGGGCGCATTGGTGTTGCCGCCGATTAGCGTCGGCATCACCGAGGCGTCGACCACGCGCAGCCCGGCCAGCGCCTGGACCTTCAGCTCGGCGTCGACCACAGCCATCGGGTCGCCGGCTACGCCCATGCGACAGGTTCCCACCGGATGATAGATGGTCTCGGCCGAGCGGCGGATCCAGGCGTCGATCTCGGCGTCGGAGGCTACGGCCTCGCCAGGCGCATCCTCGCGGCCGCGGATCGGCGCCAGCGCCGCCTGGGCGCCGATCTCGCGCACCATCTTGACCGCCTCGCGCAGCGCCCGCCGGTCCTCGGGCGTGGCGAGATAGCCTGGCGCTATGGCGGGATCGGCGAAGGGGTCGGCCGAGTGCAGCCCCACGCGGCCGCGGCTCTCGGGGCGCAGCTGGCAGACATGCACCGAGAAGCCGTCCTTGCCGGCGCTCTGCTTGCCGTGATCGCGCATGATCGCGAGCACGCAGTGAAGCTGCAGGTCGGGCCGGTCGAGGTCCGGGCGCGACTTCAGGAAGGCCCCCGCCTCCAGGAAGTTCTGCCGGCCGAAGCCCCTGCCGAACAGCGCATACTCGAGCCCGGTGGTCAGGCGGCTCAGCCCTTGCGAATAGGCGTGGGCGGTCTTCACGCCGCGGGTCTCCCACGCGAGGGTCACGTCGAGGTGGTCCTGCAGGTTCTCGCCGACCCCCTTCAGGGCATGGACCGGCTGGACGCCGGCGGCGGCGAGGCGGTCGGGATCGCCGATCCCGGAGAGCTGCAGGATGTGCGGCGACTGCACCGCGCCGGCGCAGACCAGCACCTCGGCCGCTGCGCGCGCGGTGCGCGCCTGGCCCGCCTGCACGTAATCGACGCCCACGGCCCGGCCGCGCTCGACGATAATGCGCGTGGTGCGCGCGCCGGTGGCCAGCGTCAGGTTCGGCCGCCGCCCCAGGATGGGCGCGAGGTAGGCCGCTGAGGCGCTCCAGCGCCGGCCGTTCTTGATGGTCAGCTGATAGGGGCCGAAGCCTTCCTGCTGCACGCCGTTGAAGTCGCCGGTGCGCGCGTGCCCCGCCTCGATCCCGGCCTCGATGAAGGCGCGATAGATCGGATGCGGCGAGGCGGCCCTGGAAACGTGCAGCGGCCCCTCGGCGCCGTGGTAGGCGTCGGCGCCGCCCTCGAAGCTCTCGGCGCGCTTGAAATAGGGCAGCACGTCGGCAAAGCCCCAGCCGCTCAGCCCCATCTGGCGCCACTGGTCGTAGTCGCGGGCGTGGCCGCGGATATAGACCATGCCGTTGATCGACGACGAGCCGCCGAGCCCGCGCCCGCGCGGCCACCACAGCCGGCGTCCGTCGAGATTGGGCTCCGGCTCGGTCCAGAAGCCCCAATTGTAGTCGCCCTTGGCGCGGATCAGGGCGCCGACGCCGGCCGGCATGCGCACCAGCAGGGAATCGTCCCGGCCGCCGGCCTCCAGCAGCAGCACGCGGGTTCCCGCATCGGCGCTGAGACGATTGGCCAGCGCGCAGCCGGCCGAGCCGGCGCCGATGACGATGTAGTCGAAGCCCGCGGCGGCCACGCTCAGCGCCCTTTCCACTGCGGCCGGCGCTTCTGCGCGAACGCCACCGGTCCCTCGACGAAATCCTCGGACCGATAGAGCGCGGCCACGGCCTCGTAGCGGCCCTGGGCCTTCAGAGCCGCTTCCAGCGACGGCTCGCCCAGGCCCTGCATCACCGCCTGCTTGGAGGCGCGGATCGACATCGGGCTGCACTCGCAGATGAGGTCGGCCCAGCGCCGCGCCGCGCTCATCAGTTCGGGGAGCGGAACCACCTCGTTGACGAAGCCGAGTTCGAGCCCCTCGGCGGCCGAGACGCGCCGCGCGGTCAGGATCATGCCCATGGCGCGCTTCAGCCCGATCTGGCGCGGCAGCCGGTGCAGGCCGCCGGCGAGCGCCGCCAGCCCGACGCGCGGCTCGGGCAGGGCGAAGACGGCGTTCTCCGAGGCGATGATCAGGTCGCAGGCGAGCGCGATCTCGAAGCCGCCGCCCATGGCCACGCCGTTCACCGCCGCGATCACCGGCTTGGCGAGGTCGAAGCGCGCCGTCAGCCCGGCGAATCCGGAGGGCGGCGAGCCCAGCTTGCCGCCGCTCGCCTGGTGCTTCAGGTCGTTGCCGGCCGAGAAGGCCTGGTCCCCCGCGCCGGTAACGATGGCGACCCACTGATCGGGATCGCGCGCAAAGCCGTCGAACACCTCGCCCAGTTCGGCGTGGGCGAAGGAGTGCAGGGCGTTCATCACCTCGGGCCGATTCAGCGTCACCGTGGTGATCGGACCGTCGCGCTCGACGCCGACATACTCATAGGCCATTGTCGTTCCTCCCGCCTCCGCCGCTTCGCCGGGCGGAGGTTCGCCACATCCTGGCTTCGATGACCAGTCCCTTTCGGAGGCAAACGCCCATGGACGTGCTCGAGGCGGCCGGCCCCAACGCCGGCCAGATCGCCTATTGGAACGAGACCGCCGGCCCGAACTGGGTCGCCATGCAGCCGGCGCTCGACCGGGAGATCGAGCCGCTGGGCCTGGAGGCGATGCGGGCGCTGGCGCCGGCCGAGGGGGAGACGCTGGTCGACCTCGGCTGCGGCTGCGGCGCGACGACGCTGGAGCTGGCGCGGCGGGTGGGCGCCGGCGGCTCGGTGCTGGGCGCGGACCTCTCGGCGCCGATGCTGGCGGTGGCGCGGGCGCGCGCCGCGGCGGCCGGGCTCGGCCAGGCGCGCTTCGTCCAGGCGGACGCCCAGGTGCACCCGTTCGCGCCGGCCGACGGCGCCTTCTCGCGGTTCGGGGTGATGTTCTTCGCCGATCCGGCCGCCGCCTTCGCCAACGTCCGCCGCGCCCTCGAGCCCGGTGGGCGACTGGCGTTCGTCTGCTGGCGCGCCCTGGCCGAGAATCCCTGGATGACGGTCCCGATGGCCGCGGCCCGACCGCTGCTGCCGGGGCCGCCGCCGCCCGCGCCCGACCCCGCTGCGCCGGGACCCTTCGCGTTCGCCGACCGCGATCGCCTGGCGGACATCCTCGCCCGCGCCGGCTTCGCCGACGTCCGGATCGAGCCGCATGACCGCAGCGTGGGCTGGGGCGACCTCGACAGCTCCACCGACACCGTGCTGCGCGTCGGGCCGCTCGGCGCGGCGGTGCGCGAACACCCGCAGCTGAAGCCGGCGATCGCCGCGGCGGTCCGCGCCGCCCTCGAGCCGCACCTGGGCGCCGACGGCGTCCTCCTCGGCTCCGCCACCTGGATCGTCCTCGCCCGCTGAACGCCGGCGCGGGTCGAGGCGAGCCTCACGCCGGCGCCAGCCCGGCGCTGAAGCGCTTCCAGTTCTCGACATAGTGCAGCGCGCCCAGGCCCATGCGCGCGGCGTGCTCGGGCGCCAGTTCGCGCACCACCCTGGCGGGCGAGCCGAGGATCATGCAGCCATCCGGGAACGTCTTGCCCTCGGTGACCAGGGCGCCGGCGCCGACGAGGCAGTTCCTGCCGATCCGGGCGCCGTTGAGCACGATCGCGCCGATGCCGATCAGGGCGCCGTCGCCGATGGTGCAGCCATGCAGCATGACCATGTGGCCGACGGTGACGTTGTCGCCGATGATCAGGGGCGAGCCGGTGTCGGTGTGCAGCACCGAATTGTCCTGCACGTTGGAATTCTCGCCGACGGTGATCGGATCGTTATCGCCGCGCAGCACCGCCCCGAACCAGATGCTGGCGTTCCTCTTCAGGATGACGTTGCCGATCACCTGGGCGCTCGGAGCGATCCAGTATTCGCCGGCCGGGGGCAGCGTCGGAGCCCGGTCGCCCAACCTGTAGGCTGTCATCGGCGCAAGTCCTCTTCTGGCGAATTCGGTTTGGGTGGGGGATCGGAAGGCGCGCTAGGATCATTCTAGTTCGGCGATTCGGGCGGGCCAGAGCCCTCTCGCATCCCACCCCGCGGGGTGCAGCGCCTCGCGGGTCTCCTCGCGGACGGAGAACCGGGTGTCGCTTGCGGTGTTCGGGCGGACGAGTTTCCCGCCCCCGACGCGTCGAAGCGGTCCGCACGAGCGGCGGCGCCCAGCTTTTCCTCTCTCCCAGTCGAACCCGAAGGCGCGGCCGGCCGGCGCCGCGCTCAGCATCAACTCTGCCAAGCGGAGGCTTTCGATGACCAGGCGAGCCTTGAAGCGGATGGCGCGCGAGGGCGCGTTCGAGACCATCCAGCCCGAAGACGACGGCAAGGTGCGGCGCCTGCCGATCTCGCGCGCCTGGAGCCCGGTCGCGGTCGAGGCGGGGCGCGAGCAGGCCTATCTGAAGACGGTCAAGCCGAAGTCGGCGGGCCAGACGCGGCTGCTTGAAGCCATGGCCGCCAAGGCCCTGGTGCTGGCGCTGGGTCCGGCGGGCACCGGCAAGACCTACCTCGCCATCGCCAGGGCGGTCGAGGCGCTCGAGGTCGGCCGGGTGGCCCGCATCGTGCTCTCGCGCCCGGCGGTCGAGGCGGGCGAATCCATCGGCTTCCTGCCGGGCGAGATGGAGGACAAGCTCGCCCCCTATCTTCGTCCTCTCTACGACGCGCTCTCGGACCGGATGTCGATGAAGCAGGTGCGCGCCCTGATGGCCGAGGGCGCCATCGAGATCGCCCCGGTGGGCTTCATGCGCGGGCGCACCCTCAACAACGCCTTCGTGGTCATCGACGAGGCCCAGAACTGCACCTACGGCCAGCTGAAGATGCTGCTGACCCGGCTTGGCTGGTCGTCCACCATGGTGGTCACCGGCGATCCCGGCCAGTCGGACCTGCTGCCGGAACTCTCCGGTCTGGCCGAAGTCGCCGGACGGCTGGAGCGCATCGCCAACGTCGCCGTCGTGCGCCTCGCCGAGACCGACATCGTCCGCCATCCGCTGGTGGGCGAGATGCTGGCGGTGCTCTGAGGAACCGCGCTTCGCTCTCTCGCGGCGCAGCGGACTGACCCTGTCGGGCGAAGAAGACCGCCGCAGAGAATGCTCAGGCGGCCTTGCCGTCCTGATCGATGTGTCGCGGCTCTTCCAAGGTCAGATGCGCGACGTAGCCGGACCGGCTTTCGCCGGCCGCCTGAGCCATGGCGTCGAGGCGTTTCAGCACGCGGCGCGGCAGCGTGATGTTCACGCGCTCCGTGGCGTCGTCGAGCAGGGCCGGATCCAGGCTGATGACGCCGAATGTCCATCCCGCGTAGTCGGGGTTCCGGCGCAGGGCCTCCAGGCTGGTCGGCGCGGGGATGGCCCCGCCCGCGTCGAGAGTGGCGTCGATCCAGGCGGCGGCGGCTTCCTCGGCGCCGGCAAGCGCTTCATCCAGATCATTCCCGGCCGAGAAGCAGCCAGGAAAATCAGGCACGACGACGCCGAAAGCTGCGCTTTCGGTGCCGGGTTCGATCACGATGGGGTAACGCATGATTCCGCCCTCCTACAGGCCGGCTTGCTTGCGGATCGCGGCGATCAGCCCGACGCCGAGGTTCTTCTTGGGATGCGGAACCACGAGGTGGTCGGGACGGTCGGGGTGTTTGAAGACGTGGTGCGAACCACGAATCCGATCCAATACCCACCCGGCGGTCTTCAGTTGCCGGATGACCTCCGCGCTCCTCATCATGCACATCATACACACGCTGACGTCGTTGGCAAAGAGACACGCTGAACTTCAGCAACGCGGCTGGATTGCTTCGCCTCTCCCGCGAGCGAAGCTCGGTTCGTGCGCCGTCAGACCGGCCGCTCGCCGGCCACGGTGGTGCGGTGCATGACGCGCAGGTGGCCGTCGTAACCGCCGGTGGCGTTGTGGATCAGGCGCCGGTTGTCCCACATGGTCAGCATGCCTTCGCTCCAGACGTGCCGATAGACGAAGCGCTCTTCGGTCATGTGCTTGAAGAGGAAGCCCAGCAGGACCGCGGCTTCCGCCGCCTCGAAGCCCTCGACGCCGACGGTGTAGACCGGGTTGACGTAGAGCGCGGTGCGTCCGTCGAGCAGGGTGCGCACCAGCGGATGGGCGAAGCGCTTCTCCGCTTCGGCGCTGGGCAGGATGGTCATGCCCGTGCGGCCGGCCTCGCCGGCGTAGAAGCCCGAAGGCCCGTATGGGCGCGCCGCCGAGTGGATGGCCTTCAGCGGCGCGATCATGCGCCGGAACGCCGGCGTCAGGGCCTCGTAGGCGCCGATGCCGTCGGCGAACAGCGTGTCGCCGCCGCTGGGCGGGACGACCTTAGCGACGAGAATGGTCGCCAAGGGCGGAGTCTCCTGGAAGCTCCAGTCAGAGTGCCAGGCCGCGCCGAACGGGCTCGCCCGCTCGTCCGGCTCGCGGCGCACCTCCAGGATGTGCGGGCGATCGGCCAGCGGCGCGATGTAGGGGTCGTTGCCGAACTGGCCGAACTGCAGCGTGAACGCCTCGAGCGCGTCATGATCCAGCCGCTGCTGCGCGAACCAGAGCACGCCGTGGCGCAGGAATGCGGCCTTGACGGCGGCGAGGGCGGGCGCCGCCAGCGGGCGGGAGAGATCGAGCCCCGCGACCTCGGCGCCGAAGCCGCCCTGGCGCGGCCGCACCCTGAGCTGCTCGGGCATGGCCGTGCCTGGCATCGCGCCCTCCGTCTGCCTCGGTCGCCGGAGTCGGGAGAATGCCGCCAAAAACGCCAGGAATGAAAGGGCGCCGGCCTAGCCGGTGATCGAGTAGCCCCCGTCCACGGCCAGGGATGCGCCGGTGACGAAATCCGAAGCGGCGCTGGCGAGGAAGACCGCGGGACCGGCGAAGTCGTCCGGCTCGCCCCATCGCCCTGCGGGCGTCCTGGCCACGATCGCCCGGTCGAAATCGGGTGCGCCGGTGCGCGCGGGCCGGGTCATGTCGGTGTCGATCCAGCCGGGCAGGATGGCGTTCACCTGGATGTTGTCCCCGGCCCACGCTGCGGCCAGCGACTTGGTGAGCTGCACCAGGGCGCCTTTGCTGGCGGCGTAGGCGCTTATGTAGGGCGCGCCGAACAGGGAATACATCGAGCCGATGTTGATGATCTTGCCGCCGCCGGCCGCCTGCATCAGCGGATAGGCGCCCTGGGCGGCGACGAACGCCGCCGTCAGATTGGTCGCCAGCACCGTGTTCCAGTCGGCCAGGCTCATGGCCTCGGGCCGGCGGCGGCGGGCGACGCCGGCGTTGTTGACGAGGATGTCGAGCCGCCCGAAGCGCTCGGCGGCGACGCCCGGCATGGCCCGGCACGCGGCCTCGTCGGCGACATCGACGCGCAGGGCGTGGTGCGGCGCGCCCAGGGCGACGAGCCGCGCCAGCGCGCCGGCATTCTTGGCCTCGTCGCGGCCGGCGATCACCACGCTCGCCCCGGATGCGGCCAGGCCCAGCGCCATGCCGAGCCCGATGCCGCCGTTGCCGCCGGTGACGAGGGCGACGCGGCCGCTCAGATCGAAGAGCCCCGCCGTGCTCACCCCCGCATCTCGCGCCGCTGCGCCAGCGCGGCGACGCTCGCCGAGCCGATCGGGCCGGCCTCGTCGTGCAGCCAGCACTCGCCGATGGCGACGCCGTCGCTCGCCTGGTGATTGACCACCTCGAAGCCGATCCACTCGGTGGCGGGCAGGCGATGCAGATAGAGGCTGATGTCGCTGTTGATCCAGCCGAGGCCCGCGTCGCCCGAGTTGGCGAAGGGGCTGGCGAAGTCGGCGGCCAGGGCGGCGCGCGCGAACGGCGTCAAGGGCTCGCCCTGGACGAGGTCGCGCACCTCGCTCATCCACAGCTGCTTGCTGCCGACCGTCCCGAAACCACCGCTGATCGGCCGCGTCGCCCACATGCCGCCCATGGCCGCGCGGGGCTCGGTCGGCGGCTCGATCTGCGACGGCGGCGGCGCGTCCCAGTCGGGCGGACGCCAGACATTGCCGGGTGGGTTCTGCGAGCGGCGCAGCAGCTGGCAGGTGGCGCGCGCAAAGCTGACGCCGCCGCAGCTGTATTCGGCATCGATCACCCGCAGCCTGTGGCTCTCGCGCACCGGGCGCACCGCAACCTCGGCGGCGGTGAAATCGGGCAGGCGATAGAGATCGACGGTGAAGCGGGCGGGCGTGAACTCCGCTCCGCCGTGGCGGCGTTCGATCTCGGCGGCGAGCAGGCCCGCGACCACGCGCCCGTGCAGCGAAGTGGGGCTCCAGGGGCCGCGGCTGACCGGATTGGGCGCATAGAGTTCGCCTTCGCGGCGGAAGAAGGCCTGATTCTGCATCGGACTCTCTCATGACGGATTCGACCCGGTTGTCGAGGCGCCCCTGAGGTCACGGCTGGCCAAAGCTGAAGCTTGGCGTAGAAAGCTCGTCAACCAAGACGCCGGATCGCCGGCGCATCGGCAAGGGAGCTTTCGGGATGAGGGGCGCGCGCATCGGGGCTGCGTGGCTGGCTGGCGCCGCGGCGGCGCTGGGACTTTGGGGCTGCCAGCGGGCTGATGGGCCGGCGGCGGTCGATTCGGCCCGGATCGCCGCGGCGGACCAGCATCCCGGCGACTGGATGAGCTATGGCCGCACCTATTCGGAGCAGCGCTTCAGTCCGTTGAGGCAGATCGACACGAGCGACGTGGGCCGGCTCGGGCTCGCCTGGCACTATCAGTTCGACACCCATCGCGGCCAGGAGGCGACGCCGCTGGAGGTGGGCGGCGTGCTCTACACCACCACGGCCTGGTCCAAGGTGTTCGCCTTCGACGCGCGCACCGGCGCGCTGAAGTGGTCGTTCGATCCCAAGGTGCCTGGCAAGCGCGGCTTCGACGCCTGCTGCGACGTGGTGAACCGCGGCGTCGCCGTGCGCGACGGCCGCGTCTATGTCGGCACCATCGCCGGCCAGCTCATCGCGCTGGACGCCGCCACCGGCAAACCGGTCTGGACGGTCCAGGCGGCCGATCCCGGCCAGCCCTACACCATCACCGGCGCGCCCAGGATCGTGAAGGACAAGGTGCTGATCGGCGAAGGCGGCGCCGAATATGGCGTGCGCGGCTATCTGTCGGCCTATGACGCGGCCACCGGCAAGCTCGACTGGCGCTTCTACACCACGCCAAATCCCCGAGGAAAACCCGACGGCGCCGCCTCCGACCAGGTGCTGGCGCGAAAGGCCGCCAGGACCTGGGGCGGCGGCGTGCCGGCCTCCGGTGGCGGCGGCACGGTGTGGGATTCCATCGTCTACGATCCGGGCCTGAACCTCGTCTATTTCGGCACGGGCAACGGCACGCCGTGGGCGCCGGTGCACCGCTCCGGCGGCAAGACCGACAACCTCTTCCTCTCCTCGATCATCGCGGTGAACGCCGATACCGGCCGGTACGTCTGGCATTATCAGACGACGCCCGACGACGCCTGGGACTACGACGCCGACCAGCCGTTGATGCTGGCGGATCTCACTATTGGCGGTCAGCCCCGCAAGGTGCTGATGCAGGCCAACAAGAACGGCTTTTTCTATGTGCTCGACCGGACCGACGGGCGGCTGATCTCGGCCGCGCCCTTCGTGCCGGCTTCGGCGATCACCTGGGCCAAGGGCGTCGACCTGAAGACCGGTCGGCCGATCGAGAACCCCGGCGCGCGCTACGGCGCCAATCTGACCGTCGTCGCGCCGGCGCCCTACGGCGCCCACAACTGGCAGCCGACCGCCTTCGACCCGGCGGACGGGCTCGTGTTCATCCCGGCGATGCAGTCGGCCTACGCCTATGGCGTCGATCCGAACTTCAAGTACCGGCAAGGCGCCTGGAACCTCGGCCTCAACTACGATTTCGGCGCGCTCCCCGACAGCCGCGCGCAGCGGGCGGCGATGAAGGCCTCGTTGAAGGGTACGCTGGTGGCCTGGGACCCGGTGGCGCAGAAGGTGCGCTGGAGCGACGAACTGCCGGTTTTCTGGAACGCCGGCGTGCTGGCGACCGCCGGGGGGCTCGTCTTCGAGGGCAACGGCGACGGCAAGTTCGTGGCCTACTCGGCGACGACCGGGCGCAAGCTCTGGAGCTACGATGCCGGCGTCGGCATCACCGCCGCGCCGATGACCTATCGGATCGGCGCCGACCAGTATGTGGCCGTGATGGCCGGTTACGGCGGCGCGGCCCCGCTCGCGGCCCAGTTCGCCCTGCCGGATCGGCCGCGCCTGCCGGGACGGCTGCTGGTGTTCAAGCTCGGCGGGACCGACACCGCTCCGGCCTATCCGCCGACCCAGGTCATCCCCATCGACCTCGAGGGCGTCGCCTCGACCGGCGACGCCAAGGCCGGCTTCTCGCTCTACAACGCCAACTGCTCCACCTGTCACGGCCCCAGCGTCTCGGGCCGCTACCTGCCGGACCTGAAGACCTCGCCGATGATCCTCACCGCCGACGGCTTCCGCTCGGTGGTGCTGGGCGGGGCGCTGAGTTCCTACGGCATGGCGAGCTTCAGGCGCTTCCTCACGCCAACCGACGTGGAATCCATCCGCGCCTACGTGCTGCAGGAGGCGAGGGCGGCGCAGGCGCGATGAAGGGTCCGCACGCGCCTAATAGGCGCGCGCGATCAGCACGTCCTCCACGGCGGGCGCGCCAGTGAAGAGGCAACCGCCGCCGGCGCGCCCCTGGTCGAGGGGGGCGTTGCGCAGCGTCAGCTTCAGCGACTTCAGCCGCGCCTCGACGGCTTCCAGGGCCGCGCCGGTGGGCCGCGACCAGGGCGCGCGCACCCAGCCCTTGAAGGCGCCGCCCTCGTCCTCGTCGACAGCGGCGCCGAAATGCTCGGCGAGTTCGTCGAAGCTGGCGATGTCGGTGCGGATGTTGTCGTCGAGCCGGCGCTTGGCCTCGGCGAAGAGGCCGGCCTGGATCTGCGCCAGCAGGGCGGGCGCCTCGCCCACGAAGGCGTCGCGGCCGAGGCTCCTCGAGGCGATCTTTTCGCCGTCGCGCAGCGCATCGCGGCGCATGAAGGTCACCTGGCCGGCGGCCGCGTCGCGGGGCCCTACTTCGACGATGATCGGTGCGCCGCGCCGCACCCAGTCCCAGCGCTTGTCGGCCGAGCGCAGGCCGCGCCTGTCCAGGAGTGCGCGCAGCGGGGCGCCGAGCGCGCTCTGAGCGTTCAGGGCCTTGGCGAGGGCCTCGCCGTAAGCTAGCACCTCGCCGTCCTCCGGCCGCTCGCGCAGGATCGGCACGATCACCACCTGCCGCGGCGCGATCGCCGGCGGCAGCCGCAGGCCGTCGTCGTCGCCGTGGGTCATCACCACGCCGCCGATGAGACGCGTGGTCACGCCCCAACTCGTGGTGTGGCAATATTCCAGCTCTCCCGCCGCGCTCTGGAAGCGGATGTTCTGGGCGCGGGCGAAGTTCTGGCCGAGGTAGTGCGACGTGCCGGCCTGCAGCGCCTTGCCGTCCTGCATCATCGCCTCGATGGAAAAGGTCGCGACGGCGCCCGGGAAGCGCTCGTTCTCCGGCTTCTCGCCGGCGATCACCGGCATCGCCAGGGCCTCTTCGGAGAAGGCGCGATAGACCTCGAGCATCCGCATGGTCTCGGCCCTGGCGTCGGCGGCATCGGCGTGGGCGGTGTGGCCCTCCTGCCAGAGGAACTCCGAAGTGCGCAGGAACAGCCGGGTGCGCATCTCCCAGCGCACGATGTTGCACCACTGGTTCAGCAGCATGGGCAGATCGCGGTGGCTCTTGATCCAGCGCTGGAACGCATCGCCGAACAGCGTCTCCGAGGTGGGCCGCACGATCAGCGGCTCTTCCAGCTCGGCGTCGGGATCCACCTGCAGCCTGCCGTCCTGCGACTTCAGCCGATGGTGGGTGACCACCGCCATCTCCTTGGCGAAGCCCTCCACGTGCTCGGCCTCCTTGGCGAAGAAGCTCAAGGGGATGAGCAGCGGGAAATACACGTTGACGTGGCCGGTCTCCTTGATCCTGCGGTCGAGGTCGCGCTGCAGCTCCTCCCACAGGCCATAGCCCCAGGGCTTGATGATCATCATGCCGCGCACCGGGCTGGTCTCGGCCAGATCCGCCTCGCGGACGATGGCCTGGTACCACTGCGGAAAGGTCGAGCGGTTGCCGGTGGTCCGGCCGACGCTCAAGGCGTGCTGCATGGAGGCCTCCTCGGGCAGGCTCCTTAGCGAGGCGCGGCCGGACGCGCCACCCTGGGCGCGGACGGACGGACGCGGTGCGGCGAGGATCGAGTTGTTTACAAAAGTGAAGGTGCGCGCGATTGTGCAGAGGCGGCGCCGTGGTGTCCTCGCGATCGCCGAACCTTGCAGGGCGCCTTCACCGCGAAAGGGGGACCGGTCCGATGCTGGCCAGTTTCGAACTCTTCGTCGATGACGACCGCTATTCGGTGCCGACTCTGCATCTGATCAGCGCAGAGGACGAGGCGCGCGCCAGGATGCTCGCCGAGGGCGTGTGGGGCGAGAGCCAGCATCATCTGGGGGTGGAGCTGCGCCAGAGCGGCGAACGGCTCTTCGGCACCGGCTCCCTGGCGCAAGGTCCTGGAACCACGGGGGAAGCCCGGGCGCCCTGAAGCCGCAGGCCGGGCGCGTCGATCCGCCGCCATGGCTCAGGCGACGCGGCGGCCGTTGACGACCGCGAGGCGCAGACGCGGCTCGGCCGCACCGGCCGCGCGCCCGTCGAGCCCGAGCAGGGCGAGTTCGCCCACGGCGCCGGCGCCGGCGCGCGTCAAAGGCTGATAGTGGCCGAGGAACCGGTCCACGCGTCCATCGGGCCCCGAGAGCGGCGCGAACAGGATCTCCAGGCGAAGGGCGCGATGGTCGCCCCTCGGGCGTCTCGGGGCTTCGGCGGCGACGACCAGCGCCTCGGCGCAGACCAGGGCGGCGGCGAGCGCGCGCGAGAGCGGCGGGCGGTGGGGCGCCGTCCAAAGGCTGGCGAGGCTTGTCCCCTGGAGCGCGCGACCGTGCAGCTCGATCACCGCTTCGCCGGCGATTCGAAACCGGATGTCGCCGTCGTCGTCGCGCTGAACGACGAAGACATGCGGCGCCAGCGCGGCGAAATCGGCGGGATCGATCTCGGATCTGGCCGGCGTCCGCCGCTCGCCACTGCGACGACGCCAATAGTCTATCAATAGTTGGGTGTTCAAATGCGCCATTCGCCGGTCGCCCTTCGGCCTTCGCGCGGCGCCTGATTCGGGTGGCCGCACGAGGGTTGCAAGGCGGCGGTGGGCCAGGTCGGGCAGGCGCCAGAACGGGACACTCCGGGGCGCGCCGACCGCGGCTTCGAGGACGCGGAACGAGGGGAGCCCATTGATGGCCAACCGGATAAGCTTGATGGCGCTGGTCGCGAGCTTCGGCTTCTGGCTGATGCTTGTCGCCGCGCCGAGCGCCGCGCTGGCCGGAGGGGCCGGCGGCTGCAACTGCACGCCGCCGCCTTGCTGCGCGCCGCCGACGCCGCCGCCGCAGAGCCCGCCCTGCTGCTCGCCGGCGCAGAACGTCTTCATTCCAGGCGTCAATGTCTTCGTCGCCCCGAGCGTCTCGGTGAACGTCACCGCCAACGCCACGGCGGTCTCGAACGCGGCCGCCGTGAGCGGCGCCACGTCGTTCGTCGGCGGCGGTGGCGGCGGATTCGTCTCCGCGCCCGGCCCGGTGACCCTGATCAACGGCCTCGACGTCGAGGGAGGAACCAAGCGCACCGCCTTCCAGGCGACGCGGACTCTGTTCGAAAAGGTCGAGATCCAGGCCTTCTGCTTCGACGACAAGGACGTACCGCACCCCGCCTCGCAGGTGTTTCCCGCGCGCGACGTCGATGCCGACTACGAAGGCGAGATCTACCGCTGCATCGCCGGCACCCACATGCAGGTGACCATCGCCAAATGGAGCGAACACGTCTCGTTCGGGGGCGGCCAGACCATGACCTGCCGCAAGTTCGAGGCGCTCTACTACACCCCGGAAAAGGGTGGCGGTCGCCTCGAGTGCCGTCCGCAGAAACCGGCCCGGGACTGCAACGAGCGCTCCCTGCTGCGCCGCTTCGGCGCCGGGGTGAAGGTGCTCACCATGATGATCACCGAAAAGTACACCGCCTATCGCGAGGAGGCGAGCCAGAGCTCAGCGGCTGGAGCGATGAGCCTCGACGGCGGCGTCGGCGGGGTGGTCTACTAGGCGCGGGTGCATCGAGGCGGCGGCCCGCGACGCAGCTGGCCGGTCCGCCGCCCCGGGCGTCCATCGCTCCGGACCCGCCAGCCTCCTGGTCGCCGATCTGGGCCGGTCCAGCCGCGCGCCGGCGGACTCGGCGAGCCAGCGGGTGAACCCGGCGTGGAGGCGTTCCGCGCAGAAGTTCGAGCCGATCACGCCCAGGGCTCGCTCGCCCAGCACGATCCGCCGCGGCTCGTCGGCGAGGAGTTCGATCACCGCGGCGGCGAACGCTCGTGGAGAATCGGCGAGTGCCACGGCGTCGCGCGCTTCCTCCTCGATGCCTTGCAAGGTGACCGAGGTCGCCACGCACGCCTTGCCGTGGGCCATGGCCTCGATCAGCTTGATCTTCAATCCCGACCCGCTGATCAGCGGCGAGATCACCACGCCGGCGCCGGCGTAGAGTTGGTCCAGCCTGTCGACAAACCCCAGATAGCGCACGCCCTCGGCCGGGGGCAGTCTGGCGCGTGACACGCTGCCGGCCACCAGCAGCTCGACATCCGGCAGCGCCTCGCGGATGGCGGGCCAGGCCTGTTCGATCATCCAGGCCATGCCCTCGACATTGGCCTCGGCGTTGCTGCCGACGAAGAGAATCCTGCGCGAATCGCCAGGTTGCGGCGCATGCGCCGGGTCGGCCGCCTTGGGGATGACGAGCACGCAATGCTCCGGCAGCAGCCGCGCGATCTCCTCGGCTTCCGTCTTCTGGATGGCGATGATGGCGTCGGCTCGCCCGAGCAGCCGGGCCTCGTCGTCGCGCGAGAGCACCGGGGCGGTGGACGCCGGGGCGTCGGACTGCACCCGGCGATGGAAGAGATCGTGCATGATCACCGCCGTCCTCGCCCGGACGTCGAGGGCGTAGGGCAGGGCATCGGTCTGCCAGGCGTAGTCGGCGATCAGGAGCCCGGGCCGGCGACGGATGGAGCGCGCCACGTGCAGAGCGTCCTCGCCTCGCCACGGCGCCGCCGCTGAGAACGGCGCCGGCTCGGCCTTCAGCCAGGCGAACGGCAGCCCGATGGCCTGCAAGCCACGCGCCGCGATCGCTCGCGCCGCGGCTAGCCACACGCGGGGGTCGCGTGCGAACACCAGCGTGCCGACGGGCGTCAATCCGCGCCAGCTGATCGAGGCGAACACCTGCATCTCCGGCCTCAGGCGCAACACCGGCCAGCGCCCGACGACGCCGGGCGAGGGCTGCAGCAGGTGCGGCTCGAATCCGGCGCGGCGGACCGCCTCGGCCAGCTCCAGCAGATAGATCGAGCTGCCGTTGGTGCGCCCGACCAGGCGCTGGCGGGTGATGAACCAGACGTTCTGGCCGGCCGGCGGCGCGCGCCTCGCCGGGACGAGGCGGCGGCGCCAGCGGCGGGCGGCGGCGAGCAGGGGCATGCGGAACAGCATCGCCGCCTGGGGGCGGCGCAAGGCGGCGCGCACGGCCGGGCCGGGACGCCCTGCCTTCAGGGCCTCGACCGCCTGCGTGAACACCCGGGCGGTCTCGATCGAGGCGCTGTATCGCCGCATCGCCCGGGCCAGCCGCGGCGACGGGTCCAGCCCGGCGCGATGGCCGGCGTCCGCGCGCGCCAGCTGGTCGAGGGCCGCAGCGCTCAGTCTGTGGGAGGTCGAGCCGCAATGCTTGCGGTAGAAGTAACCCGGCGAGGGGTCGATGCGGCATTTGAGGCCCGCCGTCAGCAAGCGCAGCAGCAGATCGCGGTCTTCGCCGATGGGCATGGCTTCGTCATAGCGCACGCCCGAGGCGCGCCAGGGCGTCAGCCGGATCACCGGCTTCAGATATCCGAGGTTCGGCGCGCGCCCGAAGAGCCGGGTCTCCAGGAGGAACGCCTCGAGCGTGAGCCAGGTCGGGGCCCGCGAACGACCGCGCCCGAGAAGCCGACCGACCCTTGCGGGGTCGGCGTCGTCGAAGATCAGCTGGTCGTCGGCGACGATGTCGGCGCCGTCCTCCCGGGCGCGCGCCACGAGCTGGGCGAGGCGGCCCGGATGCATCAGGTCGTCGCCGTCGAGCACCGCCAGCCATTCTCCGCGCGCCAGATCCAGCGCCCGGTTGCGCGCCGCGCCGGGACCGTGGCGATGGCCGAGGCGCTCCACCCGCAGCCGCCCGTCGCGCCGCGCCATCCGCTCGGCCCGATCTGCGCTGTCGTCGTCAGAGCCGTCGTCGACGACGATGACCTCGAGTTCGCGCAGGTCCTGGCGCAACGCCGAGGCGATCGCGTCCTCGAGGAATCGCGCCCCGTTGAAGTTGGCGATCGCGACCGAGACGAGGGGAGCGCTCACGCGACCGGCCCTGCGCTCGACTCGGCCCCGTCGTCGGCGCTGGCCAGGGTGCGCCGCTCTCGCTCCAGGCCCGCTTTCTCGCGCACGAAGGGCGCCGGATCCTCGAGCACGAACTTCAGCGCTTCCCAGGTGGCGCCGCGAAGCTTCCATGGCGTCGGCAGCGCCGCGAGCATTCCCTTGGGCCAGCGCAGACTTACCGATTTCGACAGGATCGCCGGCGGCGCCTGCCTGGGGCCGCCAAGGCCGAGCGCCAGGAAGTTGATGCCCGCCAGCATCGACATGTCCATCTTGTAGGAGACGCGCGGATTGCACTCCAGATAGAATACCCGGCCGCTCGCGTCGGTTCTCATGTCGAAATTATAGACACCGCTGAGGCCCAGCCGACGCACCAGCTTGTCCAGTTCACGATAGACGCCGCGGTCGAAGTAGGTGGTGAAGACGCCGCGCCGATAGTGATGCACGGAGAATGCTTCTATTCGCCCGGAGCTGCAGAAAAGGTTCGCAGCAATGTCGCCGCCTTCAATATATCGCTGAACCAATATCGGACGATAAAGGAGCTTGCGAGCAAGAACTCCTGGCGCCGAGGCGCCGATGCGCACGCAGCCAATGCCGCTGTCCATGCTGAGGGGCTTGGCGATCAGGGCGCCGCCCAGCCGCCCCTGCGCAAAGGCCTGCTCGATTTCGCCTGGCGTCTGAAACAGCCAGGTGTCGGGACAGAGAATGCCGGTCTCGTTGCAGAGTTCGGTGAACCGCCACTTGTCGTTCAGGAGGTCGAATTGCGCCAGGCTGGGCATGGGAAAACACGCGGCGTCCACCAGCGCCTCGACGCAGATCAGGCTTCTGGTGGAAGGGGCGTCCGCCGCGATGACGAGATCGATCGAGTGGCGCCGGACCAGTTCGTTGATCTCGGCGGCCAGAGCGGCGTCGAAGCGTCCGTCGATCGCCCGGCTGCTCGCGGTGAAGCCTTCGCAGTATCGCGAATGCCGCAGGCCCTTCGATTGCCTCCCTCCGAGCACGCGGATCTGCGCTCCGGCCCGGGCGGCGCAGCGCAGCACCCGATAGGGGAGCTTGAAGAGGCTGGAGACCAGCAACACCTTGGGGGGCGCCGGCGCGGTCTCGCCGCGGCTGCGCAGTATTGGGCGCTGGCGCGGCGCGGCGCCCGCAAAGGCCGCCACCTTGGCGGACACGATCGAATCGTCCACCTGGCGTCACCCCCTCGACGCGGCGAGCATCTGTTCGCCACGAACCGGGTCGCTCTGGTGCGACCGCTCGGCGGCGAAGCGGCGAGCCAGCCGTCTCGACGGATGATAGGCGCCGAAGACGAAGCGGCTCACCGGCCCGAAGCTGTCGGCCGCCGCCGGGCCGATGACATGCAGGCCCGGGACCGTGGTTTCGTAGTCCCTGGAGAGGACCGGAGCGCCGCGGACGGCGCGGATCGCACGCACGAGCTCAGGCCCGAGAAAGCCCAGTCGCGCCAGATCGATCCGGTAGCCCGTCGCCGCGATGACGTGATCGGCCTCGCGCACGGTTTCGGCGGCGTCGGGCTCGCCAAGTCGCAGCCGCACACGGCCGCCGTGCAGTTCGGCGCCGCGCAGTTCGCATCCGAGCCGCACCGTCGCCGCCTGCAGCCGTTGCTTCATCCGCGCCGCGCCAAGCGGGCCGAGCGTCGTGGCGACGACGCGGCGGCGCAGGCGCCCCGGCAGCGTGCGGAACAGTCCCGGTGCGTTCGCATACGCCCAGAGCACCCAGCCCGATCCGATGCCCGAGTCCGGGCGCGCCAGCTGCCGCCACCATGGCCGCTCAGGCCCGGGCGGCGGGGCGAACCGCAGACGAGGCGCGCGCGCCACCATGGTCGCCGACGCGCCCGCTTCTTGCAGCAGGGCGGTGAGGTCGATCGCCGACGCGCCGGACCCGACGACCACCACCTCGCGGCCGGCGAACCGGTCCAAAGGTCCGTGATCGCCGCTGTGGCTCATCGCCTCGGGCGGCAGATCCGCAAGCGCCGGGGCCACGTGCTTGAACGGATGGACGCCGATCGCAAGGACGACGCGCTTGGCATCCACCACTTCGCCGTCGTCGAACGTCGCCCGCAGGCCCACCGCGATCGACCTCAGATCGACGAGCGTCTTGGCCGCAAGCTCGGGAGCGAACCGCTGCTGGAAGTCTTCGCCGTATTCGACGAAGGTCGAGAGCGGAACGGCGATCCTGGACGGATGGTGCGGCAAGCCCCGGGAATTGTAGAACTTCTCCAAGGTGAGAGCGCCCTCCGGATCGTAGATCGTCGACGACCAGGGGTAGGACTTCAGCAGCATCCCGGCCGGCATGCCGCGCCGCCACGGGGCCATCGTCTCTCCGAAGATCCGGAAGCCGACCCCGGCTGCTCGCAGATGCGCGGCGAGGGAAAGTCCATAGGGTCCAGCCCCGACGATCGCTACGTTGATCAAGATATTGGCCTCACGCAATTCACCATCCGCGGCGCAGAGGCGCGCAGGAACGCCGAGCCTCGAGACCCGCGCCGCCGCCAGCCAGTCATCCCGATCGGCCGGGCGCGGGCGCTACGCCCAGCCTCCCGCCCAGCCCGGAACCCGGCTCGCGATCCGCTGGCGCTGTCTTGCACGGACGCCCTGCCTCCTCCTTAGCCGCTGAAGTCGGAGGCGGCCGATTTCGTTCCCAGAAAACGGGGCTGTCGAACGAGGAGCCTGCGTCCCGTGACTTTTTCGACCCGCGCCGTCAGTGCGGGGGCGAGCGCGCGCGCAGATGGGGGCGCCCCCACCCGGCGCCGGTAGCCGCCCCGCGCACGCGCGAGTATGGGCGGGGTTCGACGTTTAGTGGGCCTTGCGGCGCCTCAGGCCTGTCGCAGCGATCTTCAGCGGATGACTCGCATCCCGGCCAAAAACCTGTTCGCCTTCGCCGCGTCGATCGGCGGCGCGTGTCAGTTCGGGGCGCTCGAGGAGGGGGAAATAGCTGGCGACGGCCTGGACGCTGCCGGGGACGGAGAAATGCCCCTCGTCGGCGTAGAGCAGGCGGCCATCGGCCCGGTAGGGGCAGACGTCCGCGGTGCAGAGGTGGGCCAGGGGATCGATGAAGCGGTCGCGGCCCACCACCGCGGCGAGCCGCCGGTTGAGGTCCGGCGCGAAACTGATCGGCCATGCGCCCGAGGCCCGATCGGCGCCCTGCCTCAGGGCGATGATGTGAACGTCGGCGGTGAACATCGGGCTCTGGCCGATGACGTAGACGGTGACGCCCAGCCGGGCGAGCGCGTCGAGGGTGCTGTCGAGCTCTCCCAGGCCGCGCCGCTGCAGGTCCACCCAGCGCGCCGCGAGCACCACGGCGCCGATATGGTTGCGCCTGATGATCGAGATGGCGTTCTGGTTGAAGCGCTGGCAGTTCGGACGGTTGTAGGCCGAATAGGACAGCACCGGCGGGCAGCCGGCGGCGGTGTACTGGATGATCGTATAGGGGATCGCCGACGCGAGGGTCTCGATGCCGGCGACGTAATGGGCGGCGTAGGAGTCGCCCCACAGCAGCACTCGGCCGCCGCCGCCATGGGTGATGGTGCAGGCCGCGGCGTTCCACGAACGCAGGTGCGGGTTGTTGCCGAGGAAGCAGACGTTGTCGCGCCCGAGGCTGCTCGGCTGCTGGCTCTCGCGCTCGACCGAGCGCGGAAAGCGCCCCGGCAGCCCCTGGGTCGCGACCCCGGCGAGGCCCACGCCCGCGGCCAGGGCCATCGCCGCGGCGCCGCCGCCGAGCCAGGCCCAGCGCGGCAGCCGCAGGTTCCGGTTCCGGAACGGCTGCTCCACGAAGCGCCAGGAGAGCGTGGCGAGGACGAGGCTGGCGGCGAGGATCCAGCCGGCGTCCGCCGCCACCGGGGCGCGAAGGTCGCAATAGGTCACGAACGAGACGATCGGCCAGTGGACCAGGTAGAGCGAATAGGAGATCAGGCCGACCGCGACCAGCGGCGGCAGGGAGAGGAGACGCGTCACCCACGACCCGGCCCCCGACCCCAGGTAGATGAGCAGCGCCGCGCCCGCGCACGGCGGCACGGCCGCCAGCCCCGGGAACGGCGTGGCGGAGGTATAGAAGAACACCGGCCAGGCGAGCAGCGCCAGTCCGCCCACGGCCAGCAGCTCTCGCAGCCACCTCCACCTCAGTTGCGGCGGAGGCCGCAGCGCCAGCACGGCGCCGAGAAGCAGCTCCCAGGCTCGCATCGGCAGAAGGAAGAAGTTCGCGGTCGGGCCGATGTCCGTGGCCCAGATGCTGAGCCCCAGCGAGGCCAGGGCAGCGGGCGCGAGCACGAGCAGCCAGCGTTTGCGCGCGTACCGATGGATCGCGAAGAGGGTGAGCGGAGCGAAGATATAGAACTGCTCCTCGATGGCGAGCGACCAGGTGTGCAGCAACGGCCGCAGATTGGCGCCATTGGCGAAGTAGCCGGAATTCTTCCAGAAGTAGAAATTGGAGGTGAACGTCGCCGCCCCGATCAGGCTTCGGGAATAGTCGACGAGGTATGACGGCAGGAAGAGCACGGCCGAGGCGACCGATGTCGCCATCATGACCACGAAGAGGGCGGGGAATATCCGCCTGACGCGGCGTTCGTAGAACCCGGTGACCGAGAACTGGCCCTTCTGCAGGTCGGCGACGAGGCTGCGGGAAATGACGTACCCTGAGATGACGAAGAAGATGTCCACGCCGACGAAGCCGCCGGGGGTCACGCCGAGGCCGATGTGGTAGAGCACCACCGAGAGCACCGCGATGGCGCGCAGCCCGTCGATGTCGGGCCGGTAGGCGCCGCGGTGTGCGGTCGAGGCCGGCGCCGCCGTCCTCGCGCGCCAAAGGGCGCCGACCCTGGCGAAGAGGCGCTCGGGCGATGCGGCGCGCCAGGCGCCTCGCCCGGCCAGCGGCTGCGAACGCCGCGCGGGGGTCGGGCCGACGCTCATCTGCGGTACGCCAGCGGCTGGGGCGCCGCCGCCGCTGGCCGGGCGCGCCAGCTGGTCGCGGTCTCGGTCCAGAAGCCGAACGACCATCCGGCGTGCATGATCATGGCGGCAGGGCCGCACAGCAGGGCGCAGCGGCTGCGCCGCGCCAGCGCCAGCGCTAGGCCCATGCCGCAGCAGACGATGGCCCAGGCCGCGGCCGGCGCCGCCGCGGCCGGCCATGCAGGCGCCGCCGCGAGCAGGGCGAGGGCGGGAGCGACGAGCGCCGGCGCTAGCTGTCGCGGGGCCGGACGCTGGCGGTGCAGCCACAGCGTTCGGGCGCGGCCGCGGCCATAGCGGAAGTACTGCGCCAGCAGCGCCCGTGGCCGCTCGCGCGGGAAGTAGCCGATCTGCACGGCGCGGGTGAGCCAGATGCGGCCGCCGCCGCGCCGCAGCCTTGCGTCGAACTCGGCGTCCTCGTTGTGGGTGAAGCTCTCGTCGTATCCGCCCAGGCTGCAGAACCGGGCCATGTCGAATAGAGCATGGTGCCCATGCTCGACGAAGCCGGCCTTGCCCGGCCGGCGATGCGCCGCGCCGCCGGCGCCGAGCCATGAGTTCTGCGCCTGCGCCACGGCCCGCTGGAAGCAGCTGCGTCCCTTGGCGCGCATGGAGACGACGACGCTGTCCGCCCCGGCGCCGCGCGCCTCGCCGATCAGCGTCGTGACGAAGCCGGGGGGATACTCGGCGTGCGCATCGACCCGGACCAGCCAGCCTCGATCCGTCCCGAAGAGCGCCGCGGCCAGGTTCACCGCCGCGGACTGCAGGCGCCGGGGATTGTGCACGAGCCGCACGCGCCGGTCGCGCGCCGCGATGCGCTCCACGAGTTCGACGGTCCCATCGACGCTGCCGCCGTCCACCACGACCACCAGCGGGTCGATCCAATCGGGATCCTCGAGGATGGTCTCGACGACGCGGCCGACGTGCGCACGCTCGTTCAGGCAGGGAACCACGACCATGGCCGCTGCGCCCGAAGGCGTTGATTCGCGCATCAGGCCGCGCCGGCCAGGGCCTGGAGCAGCTCGCGGCCGTCGCGGCGTCCGGCGGCGAACCAGGCGCGGGGCGCGCGCCGGCTCCGCTCTTCCAGGGCGCGGTAGCGTTCGGCGTCGAGGCTTTCGAGGAACGGCGCCAGCTCCTCGGCCGGCTCGCGCATCACCACGCCCAGCCCGCGCGCCTCGAGCCAGTCGCCGGTCTCCGAGCCTCGCAGCGCGATCGGCGTCGCGGCGTGCAGGCCGCCTTCATAGATGCGATTGGGCAGCAGCCACGCCGAGTTTCCACCTTCCTCGAAGTAGTCGATGGCCCAGGCGAAATGCGCCTGGCGGTAGAGGCCCGCGAGCTGGTCGGGGGCGTAGCTGCCGATGAAGCTGATGCCGGGCGAGGCGGCGACGACGGCCTCGAAATCCGGAAGTTCGCGGGCCGATGGCCGCCCGGCGATCATGATCTCGACCAGGCCCGGTCGGGCCTCGGCGAGCCGGCGCAGCAGATCGAGGCTCTTGTGGCAGCGCAACATGCCGAACCAGGCGATGCGCCAGGGCGGGCCGGGAACGCGAGCCGGCGCGCCCGCGCCCGGGCTGGGCCGCAGTTCGAGCACCTTGTTCTCGACCAGCAGGGTCGCAGGCCCGCGGCGGCTCAGCTTCTGCCTGGGCTCGAAATAGGCTCGCAGGAACGCCGGCGAACTCACGATCAGCAACTGCGAACGGCGCAGCATGGCGCGCTCGACGAGCCGAAGCGCCCGGCCCGTCCAGCGTTGCGAGAGCATCAGCCTGTGGATGTCGATGCACTCATACGCCAGCCGCGACTGCGGCGCATGCAGCGCCCGCGCCACGGCGGCGATGACGATCATTTCCAGATTGCGCGCCAGAATGACGTCCGGGCGGCCGAGGTGGCCGGCCAGGGCGGGCGCCCGCAGCAGCTGGCGTGCGACGCTGAGGGCGCGGCGCCGGAAGCCGCCGTCGTGGGTCAGCCCCAGTTCGATCGACGGCGCGCCGTCGAAGGCGCAGGGCGTGCGTCCCTGGCGACGAAAGCCGATCACCCGAACCTCGGCGCCGGCGTCCTGCAGCATGCGCACGCGTCTGGCTACGCCGGTGTCGGACAGGTCGTGAACGAAATAGGCGACAAGCATTCACGCCCAGCCCAGATTGATGGCCTCTGGGGCGGGAAACTCGCATCGCCGCGATTTGGTGCGGGCCGGCAGCGATTTTTTCCGCGAAGCCGCCGGCCCGCGGCGCCGGCGCCACGGCCGCCCGCACGCCGCTGCGGCGGGTCCGCTTGGCCACGGGGCGAGTATTTATCTCCGGCGATACAGTGAAGTTGGAACCCGGGCGCCCATGGTCCGGTTTGAGCGCCGGATCGGATCGCACAACAGGCCTGAATTACATCATATGTCACAAGACGTCCTCGCCTCCGGAGCTTTCATTGGTGTCGCCGACCGGTCGAACCGGCGCGGGGCTCGGCCTAACCGCTTCATTTCGACGGCGAATGTATTGATCGCGCTGGCGTTGATCTTGCTGCTCTTGCCATTGCTGATCCTGATCGCCGTTGCGATCTTCATGGAGGGGGGCGGACCGGTGCTGTTCGCCCACCCGCGCATCGGCCAGCATCGCCGCCGATTCCCCTGCCTGAAGTTCCGCACCATGGTGAAGGACGCCGACCGCCGGCTGGCCGCGGTGCTGGCCCAGGATCCGGTGGCGCGCGGCGAGTGGGAGAAGGATCACAAGCTGCGCAACGATCCGCGCATCACCGCGCTCGGCGCCCTGCTGCGCCGCTCCAGCCTGGATGAACTGCCGCAGCTGTTCAACGTCGTCCGCGGCGAGATGGCGCTGGTGGGCCCGAGGCCCATCGTCGAGGCCGAGGTCCCGCGTTACGGGCGCAGGATTCGCCACTACCTTTCGGTCAAGCCCGGCATCACCGGGCTGTGGCAGGTGAGCGGGCGCAACGACGTCGCCTACAGCGCGCGGGTGGCGATGGACTGCCTCTACGTCCAGAAGAAGAGCGCGCTCCTCGACGCATGGCTGCTGGTGCGCACCATCCCCGCCGTCCTCGTCAGGCGCGGCAGCTACTGATCCTCGCGCGGCAGGCTGGGCGCGGGCAAGCTGGCGCGACGGCGATCGCGGCCAAGCATTGACAGGGGCGGCGTTCGGCGGCGTTGTCGCACGCCTCCGGCGCCTGGCGCCCGTTGCTTCCCGTCGAGTCGTCCTGACCGCAGATGCCGAGGAACAGATCGGGAAACCAGCCCGGGCGGCCGAGGTGGTTCAACTGGCCCTTCGCCCTCGGCGCGGCGCTGAGCGTCGTCGCCTGGATCGCCGCCGGCGTGACCCTGGCGGGATGGTTGCTGCACCGGCGGTGAGCCGCCCGGAAGGGCCCGCTGAATTTGCGGACCATCCGCTGCGCCCCTCGTCATCGGCGCGCCCCTCCTCGAGCCCGATCAACGCCTCGCCGCTGCGCCGCCGCGCCGGGCGGTCAGGCGCTGATCGAGTCGTCATCGAGATCATCGGGCGCAGCTGGCGGGCCCACGACCGACGATGATGAACATTATGCCGTAAGCGCCTTTTTGAGCCTGCTACCAGGGAGCGGAAATCTGGTGTCGCGTGGGATTGCCCCCTTCCATCAGCTCGCGGCCCGGATTTGCAGAGGCCAGGGTCGTCCCGGCAGCGAGCACGGATGAAAGGACCCGGCGAACTTCCCCTGCCATCCGTGTCGTCCAGAACGCCAATGATATCAACGATCTGAGCGCCATCCGCACCGCACTGCGGCAAGAAGGAGCCGGAAAGAGGAGGGGTTCGTCCCGGCAGCGAACATCCGTGAAAGGACTGGCGAAACCCGGCGGTCCATGATAGGTTACATGTAACTTCATTGGAGACTTGTCATGGCCTCGGCATCAAGCGCCAAGCCCTCGCGCATCAAGGTGCGGGAACATCGTGAGCGCTTGCGGGAGCAGGGCCTGCGCCCGATCCAAATTTGGGTGCCCGACGTGCGCTCCCCCGCTTTCCATTCCGAAGCACATCGCCAGTCGGCCGCCATCGCGGCCAGTGCTCATGCGCGGGAAGATCAGGCGTTCATCGACGCCGTGACGGACTGGGGCGATGAATGAGGCGAGGCGACATCTGGACCGTCGCGGGCGGCAAGGACTACGCGGGCAAACCGCGTCCCGTCGTCATCGTTCAAGACGATAGCTTCGACGCGACCAACTCGATCACCATCTGCGCTTTCACCACGGACGAGACGGACGCGCCGCTGTTCCGCCTGCAAGTGCAGCCCAACGAGCGCAATGGCCTGCGGGCGGCGTGCCGGTTGATGGTGGACAAGATTACCACTGTCCCAAAGGCCAAAGTCGGCGCGCGCGTCGGCAGGTTGGACGACGAGGACATTTTGCGGCTCAACCAGGCCGTTCTCGTGTTCCTCGGTCTGGCCGTCTCTCCAAGGACCAAGCAGGAGGCGTGACGAGCAATGGCCCAGAGCGTAGTCACGGCTAGGATTGGGTCGTTCCGCTTTTTCTTTGCTCGCGCGATCCTGGCGCAATGTCTTGGCACCGCTCATCCCTGTGCGACCGCGCCGCAGTCGGCGAATTGCCGCACGACATATATGTCGTGCCCGGTCCCTGGCCGCGCCTTGGCCGTCCAGCCAAACATGATATCGCGACGTGGCATGTCGTCGACGACTGGCCTGCGCGCGTGCCGATCACGGACGCCGAAATCGACGTCTTCGAAGCGTGGGTTGGCGACCTGTTCGACGGCGAAACCGGCTGCAAGGGCCGATCCATCCCGATGGAAAAGCTCGACAACCTTGTCGCGACGACCCGGCGCTGAAGGACCGTATCGCCGGCCTGAAGAGCATCCGCGATCAGGCCCAAGCCGACGCCGACCGCGCCCAGGCGATGGCGGAAAGCGCGGGACAGCAGACTGTCACGCCCGCCATGGTCCAAAAGTTCGCC
>DATKRO010000060.1:0-14199 GCA_035532115.1 Caulobacteraceae bacterium
TCGTGCTTTCCGGCAACCGCCGCGCCCGCGGTTTCTACGAACACCTCGGCGGCCGGGCCTTCGCCGAAGTCGCCTCGCGCGGCTGGGGCGAAGGCCTCGCCGAGATCGGCTATCGCTGGAGCGACATCGCCGCGCTGACCCGATAGCCCGCGCGAGGTCAGCTCTCGCCCTTGGTGACCGTGTCCCAGAAGCGTCGCGCCTGGCGGAAGAAGGTGGCGGTGCGCGGGTGCTGCTGCTCGCTGGAAAGGCCGGCGAATTCGCGCAGCAGCTCCTTCTGGCGGGCCGTGAGCCGCGTCGGAGTCTCGATGAAGAGCTCCACCACCAGATCGCCGCGTTCGCGCGAGCGCAGCGAGGGCATGCCGCGGCCCTTCAGCCGCACGGTCCGGCCCGACTGCGCGCCTTCGGGAACCTTGACCGAGATCCTGCATTGGCCGTCGCAGTTGGCCCCTCCCAGAAGGCAGGGAACCTCGACCTCCCCGCCCAGCGCCGCGATGGACATGGGCACCGGCGCCGAGCAGAGCAGGTCCAGGCCGTCGCGCTCGAAGAGTTCGTGCGGCTTGACCGAAAGGAAGATGTAGAGGTCGCCGCGGGGACCGCCGCGCTGGCCGGCGTCGCCTTCGCCGGTAAGGCGGATATTGGCGCCGTCGTCGACGCCGGCCGGGAGCTTGACCGAAAGGGTGCGCTCGCGCCGCACCTGGCCGTGGCCGTGGCAGGTGCGGCAGGGATCCAGCACCAGGCGTCCGGCCCCGCCGCAGCGCGGGCAGGTGCGTTCGACGGTGAAGAAGCCCTGGCTGGCGCGCACCCGGCCGGCGCCGCCGCAGCTGCCGCAGGCGGTGGGATTGGACCCGGGGGCGCAGCCGGAGCCGGCGCAAGCCTCGCAGGTCAGCGCCGCCGGAATCTTTATCTCGACCTCGGCCCCCGCATAGGCCTGCTCGAGGCTGATCTCCAGGTCATAGCGCAGATCGCCGCCGCGCGTCGGTCCCGCCGGCCGGCGCTGACCGCGGCCGAACATGTCGCCGAAGACGTCGCCGAACACCTCGTTGAAGATGTCGTGCACGTCGGCGAAACCCGCGCCGGCGCCGCCGTTGACGCCAGCATGGCCGAAGCGGTCGTAGGCGGCGCGCTTCTGCGGATCGGAAAGCACCGAATAGGCCTCGTTGATCTCCTTGAACCGGCCGGTGGCGTCTTCGCAGCCGCCGTTGCGATCCGGATGGTGCTGCATGGCGAGCTTGCGGAACGCGGACTTCAGGACCGCCCCGTCCGCGCCCCGCTCGACGCCCAGAATCTCGTAATAATCGCGCATAGAAGCGTCAGCTCACCTGGCGTTTCAAGCTGAGTTGGGAGATCGCCCGCCCCGTCGCAAGCCTTGCTGCGCGGAGCGGGCGTCTGGCCCTGCGAAGGCGGCGGCGACGTTCCCCGAGCCCGGGATGTGCCCGATCGCTGGTCTCGCCGCCATGGGTCAAACCGTCACGCACGCCCTAGGACTTGTCGTCCGAGACATCCTCGAACTCGGCGTCGACGACGCCCTCCTCGGCCGGGCTCTCGGCGGTCGCGCCGGCCGCCTCGGCCTCGCCGCTCTGCGCCTTGTACATGGCCTCGCCCAGCTTCATCGACGCCTGCATCAGGCCCTGGGTCTTGGCCTGGATGGCGCTGGCGTCGTCGCCCTCGAGCGCCGATTTCACCTCCGCCACCGCGGTCTCGATCGCCGCCTTCTCCTCGGCGCCGACCTTGTCGCCGTGCTCGGCCAGCGCCTTCTCCGTCTGATGGACGAGGGCGTCGGCGTGGTTCTTGGCCTCCACGACCTCCTTGCGCCGCTTGTCCTCGGCGGCGTGGGCCTCGGCGTCCTTGACCATGCGATCAATGTCGACGTCGGAGAGGCCGCCGTTCGCCTGGATGCGGATCGACTGCTCCTTGGCGGTCGCCTTGTCCTTGGCCGAGACGTTGACGATGCCGTTGGCGTCGATGTCGAAGGTGACCTCGACCTGCGGCACGCCCCTGGGCGCGGGCGGGATGCCGACCAGATCGAACTGGCCGAGCAGCTTGTTGTCGGCCGCCATCGGCCGCTCGCCCTGGAAGACCCGGATCGTCACCGCGTTCTGGTTGTCGTCGGCGGTGGAGAAGGTCTGGCTCTTCTTGGTGGGGATGGTGGTGTTGCGCTCGATCAGCGCGGTGAAGACGCCGCCCAGGGTCTCGATGCCCAGGGTGAGCGGGGTCACGTCGAGCAGCAGCACGTCCTTGACGTCGCCTTGCAGCACGCCCGCCTGGATCGCCGCGCCCAGCGCCACCACCTCGTCGGGATTGACGCCCTTGTGCGGCTCGCGGCCGAAGAACTCCTTCACCGTGTCCACGACCTTGGGCATGCGGGTCATGCCGCCGACGAGCACCACCTCGTCGATGTCGCTCTTCTTCATCCCCGCGTCCTTCAGCGCCTGATCGCAGGGGCCGATGGTCTTGGTGATCAGATCCTCCACCAGAGCCTCGAGCTTGGAGCGCGAGACCTTGATGTTGAGATGCAGCGGCCCGGAGGCGTTCATGGAGATGAAGGGCAGGTTCACCTCGTACTGAGCCGTGGTCGAAAGTTCCTTCTTGGCCTTCTCGGCCTCTTCCTTCAGCCGCTGCAGGGCGAGCTTGTCCTTGCGGAGATCGACGCCCTGCTCCTTCTTGAACTCGTCGGCCAGGTAGTCGACCAGCCGCAGGTCGAAGTCCTCGCCGCCGAGGAAGGTGTCGCCGTTGGTCGCCTTGACCTCGAAGACGCCGTCGCCGATCTCCAGGATCGAGATGTCGAAGGTGCCGCCGCCGAGGTCGTAGACGGCGATCTTCTTGCCTTCGTTCTTCTCAAGCCCGTAGGCGAGCGCCGCCGCGGTCGGCTCGTTGATGATGCGCAACACCTCGAGGCCGGCGATCTTGCCCGCGTCCTTGGTGGCCTGGCGCTGGGCGTCGTTGAAATAGGCCGGAACGGTGATCACCGCCTTTTCGACCTTCTCGCCCAGGTGCGCCTCGGCGTCCTGCTTCAGCTTCTGCAGGATGAATGCGCTGATCTGCTGGGGCGAATAGTCCTTGCCGTGGGCGCGCACCCAGGCGTCGCCGTTGGCGCCGCGGGCGATCTCGTAGGGCACCATGCCCTTGTCCTTCTCGACCATCGGATCGGCGTACTGGCGCCCGATCAGGCGCTTGATGGCGAAGAAGGTGTTGGAGGGGTTGGTCACCGCCTGGCGCTTGGCCGGCTGGCCCACCAGGCGCTCGCCATCGTCGAGAATGGCGACCACCGAGGGCGTGGTGCGCGCGCCCTCCGCATTTTCGATCACTTTCGGCTGTTTGCCGTCCATGATGGCGACGCACGAGTTGGTCGTGCCAAGGTCGATGCCGATAATCTTGCTCATGAGAACTGTCGTCTCGCTCCTTGATTGGCGAACGGTCGCGGTGGCCTTCGATGCGAAGCGCCGGATGCGGCGTTCCCGGTTCGATCGGTTTGTCTCTCTCGGTCTTTTCCGGGCCGTGGCCCGGAGGCGGGCGGTTCCCGGTGGAGGAAGGCGCCGCTTCCAGGCGGATATGGGGGCCGGGACGGCGCTCGCAAGCCCTTTTTCCGCGATCGGCGAGCCGCGCCGCGCGCCTCGCGCCGTCGGCCCCGCGCCATGACGGGGCCGGGCTTTCGCCTGCTGCCCGGCCGCCTGGATGCGCAGGCCCAGGCCGACCTCGTGCGCGAGGTGCTGACGCTCGCCCTCGAGGCGCCGCCGTGGCGCCCGGTGACGCCGCGTGGCCAGCCGATGAGCGTGCGGATGACCAGCTTCGGGCCGCTCGGCTGGATCACCGACGCGCGCGGCTACCGCTACGAGCCGCGCCACCCGGCGACGGGCGCCCCCTGGCCGCCGATCCCGGCCACGCTGACGCGGCTCTGGGCCGAACTTTGCGATCCGCGCACCGGGCCGGACGCCTGCCTGGTCAACCTCTATGACGCCAAGGCGAAGATGGGTCTGCACCGCGACCAGGACGAGGCGGATTTCCGCTTTCCCGTGCTTTCCGTCTCCCTCGGCGACACGGCGCTGTTCCGGATCGGCGGCCCGAGGCGCGCCGATCCGGCCGGCCGGCTGCGCCTTGCGTCCGGCGACGTCTGCCTTCTCGGCGGCGAGGCGCGGCGCGCCTATCACGGCGTCGACAGAATCCTCGCCGGATCGTCCAGCCTCGTCCCTGGCGGCGGCCGGATCAACCTGACGCTGAGGCGGGCGGCCCCGGCGTGACGCTCGGCGAGGGCGCGGCGCCGGCGGCGCGGCGATAGTCCCGGGGCGAGGCGCCGTAGCGATCCTTGAAGGCGCGGCTGAAATGGGCCGATCCGTTGAAGCCCCAGCGGAAGCAGATTTCCGAGATCGACAGGCCCGCGAACATCGGGCTGGTCAGGTCGAGCCGGCAGCGCTCCAGGCGCCGCATGCGCAGGTAGGCCGAGAAGCTCTGTCCGGCCGCGGCGAACAGCTTCTGCAGCGAGCGCGGCGAGGCGCCGTCGGCGTCGGCGACCCTTTTCAGGGTGAGGCCAGGTTCGGCGAGCAGGGTCTCGATGGTCTGGCAGACCCGGTGCAGGTGCGCCGCCCGCGCCGCGCCGGCGCCGCCCCGGGAGGCGGGCGAGCCCGCCGCGGCGAGGTTCGCGACCAGGAACTCGGTCAGGGCCAGCTCCACCGGCCGCAACTGCTCGGAGGTGAGGTCGTCCAAGGTGTCGGCGGTGGCGCGCAGCAGCCCGGAAAACACGTGCCCGACGCCCCTGTCGCCGCGCAGGCGGCCGACGCGCAGGGAAAGCGGCGCGATCAGGCGGTGGTCCAGCGCCACTCTGGGCGCGCTGATGAACAGCAGCCGGAACGCCGAGGCGAGCCGCAGGGCCGCGTTCATCCCGGTGGGGCCATAGACGATGTCGCCGACGGCGAGCGGCGCGGTCGCGCCGCCGTCGAAGAACGTCGCCTCGCCGCGCAGCAGCAGCACCAGCCACACCGCCGCCGGCTGGTTCGGATTGCGCCCCGAGATCGCCTGCGCACTGGCGCTCATCACCGCGAAATCCATGCCCAGCGGCGAGACCAGGCACGAAACCTCGCCGCGGAACGGCTCGTGCTCCGGCGCCTCGCCCAGCGGCAGGCGCAGGCGCGTCAGCACCTCGCGCCAGGCCTGGCGGCGCTCGGCCCTGGGAAGGCTCGCGGTCGAGAACCGCCAGGCCTTCATCGCCTCCGGCGGGGCCGAAGCCGGATGCGGCTGATGCGAGGCCATCTGGCCCAAGGGCGAGGTCCTTCCGAGGCGCAGAGCGACCGCAGGCGGCCGCGACCGCGCCATCCTTGGATCACCCGAGGCGCGGCGCCAAGCGGCCGCGCCTCGAGAGGCTGGACGAACGCGGCGCGGCGGCGCTACAGGCATGGCGCAACCGGAGCCGGACCCATGCGCCTCGCCAGTCTCGTGATCGCCACCCTCGCGCTGCTCGCCCTGGCGCCGGCCCCGGCGCTGGCCGCGACCGGATCGGGCCTGAAGGTGGTCATGCGCATCCCCGGTCCCGACGGCGGCTGGGACTACGCCAGCTTCGACGCCGCCCGCCGACGCGTCTACGTGGCGCACGGCAACGTGGTGCTGGCGGTCAATGCCGACACCGAGAAGCTGAACCCCGCCTTTGCGGCGGGCGACGGGCTGCACGAGGTCCTGCCGATTCCCGGGTCGAGCGAGATCCTCACCACCAACAGCGGCGACGACACCGCCAAGATCCTCCGCGCCTCCAACGGCTCGCTGATCGCCGCCCTGCCGGTCGCCGCGGACGCCGACGCGGCGACCTATGACCCGGCCACCGGTCTGGCCGTCGTGGTCAACGGGGCGCCGGGGCTGCTGACGCTCGTCGACGTGCCCGCCCGCAAGGTGGTCGGCACGATCAAGGTGGACGGCCGGCTCGAGTTCGCGGCGACCGACGGCAAGGGGCGGCTCTACGTCAATGTGGTCGACAAGGGCCAGGTCGCGGTCGTCAATCTGAAGGCGCGCAAGGTCACCGGCTATTATGCGATGAAGGGCTGCGGCCGGCCGACCGGCCTCGCCTATGTGCTGGGCGGCCGGCTGGTCTCCTCGTGCGCCAGCGGCGTGGCGATGATCCTCGACGCCGCGACCGGGCGCCAGATCGCCGCCCTGAAGATCGGGGGCTTCCCCGACGCGGTGCTCTATGATCCGGTCCGGCGCCTGGCCATGATCCCCACGGCCCTGGATGGCAGGCTGAACGTGATCGCGCTCTCGGGGCCGCACGACAACACCATCATCGACCGGGTTCCCACCCAGATCGGGGCGCGCACCGGCGCGGTCGATCCGAAGACCGGCCGGGTCTGGCTGCCCACCGCCACCTACAACCTGCCCGTCCCTCCCGGCCAGCGGCCCACCACCAAGCCAGGGACGTTCCGGATCCTGGTGCTGGATCGCCGCTGACGGCCGGCGCCGGCGGCCCCGAACGGCGCCGCCGGGCCTTCGCTGAAGCTCTGCCTTTGGAACGGCAGGCCCTCTGACGGGTTGTCGCTGGTCCAACCTTGGACCCACGGAGGCAATTAATGCTCAAGACCCTAGCCCTGGCGGGCGCCACGGCGGCGCTCGTTCTCGGATCCATCGCGGTGGCGCAGACCACGAACCCCAGCTCCACCAATCCCAACAACCCGAACTACAACAACACCAACCCCAGTTCGATGAACTCGGGCAACACCGGTTCGATGAACTCGGGCCAGAACACCGGCGCCACGTCGGCGGACCAGAACAACGGCGCGACGCCGACTGACCAGAACACGGCCAACAATCCGCCGGCCGCCGGCCAGTACGGGTCCAACAGTTCGGCCACCACCGGAACCGCCGGGGAACGCGGCTGACGGCGCCTGTTTCCGAGGCGGGAGAGTCTCCCGCCACCGATCAGCGTAGAGGGCGGCCGAGGCGAGCCATGCTCGCCCCGGCCGTCAGCGCGATCCTCGCCATCGCCATCGGCGCGGGCGTCGGGGTCGCCCTCGCGCCGGTGGTGGTGCCGCTCATCCGCCCGGGGGTCCACGTCGGGCCGACGGGGAAGGCTCTGCGCGCCGACCTCGCGGCCGCGCCGACCAGCGACGGCCTCGCCCAGTTCTATCGCGAGCGCGGCTTTCGTCCGCTTTGGGTCGAGGCGTCGAGGCTGAGGCCCCAGGCGGAACAGCTGCTCGCGGTGCTGCGCGGCGCCGGGCGCGACGACCTCTCGCCGCAGACCTATCATCCGCAACGCCTGGCCCTGGCGCTCGCCCGGGCGCGCTCGGGCCAGCCCGCGGCGCTCGCCCGGGCCGAACTGATGCTGTCCGGCGCCCTGGCCGCCTACGCGCGCGACCTCCACCGCGCCCCGGCCGGCGCACGCCTGGCTTTCGTCGATCCGGCCGTCGCCGTGGCGCCCACCGGCGTTCGCGCCGTGCTCGAGGCGGCCGCCCGCGCGCCCTCCCTGGCCGACGCCCTGGCCAGCGTCCAGCGCGTCAATCCGATCTATGCCGAGCTTCGCGCCGACCTGGCGGCGGCCCGCGCCGCGCCCCATCCCAACGCCCGCGAAATCACGCTGCTGCGGATCAATCTGCAGCGGGCGCGCGCCCTGCCCCCAGACCTCGGGCCGCGCTACATCCTCGTCAATCCGGCCGCCGAAAAGCTCTGGCTCTACCAGAACGGGCAGGCGATCGACCGGATGAAGGTGATCGTCGGCAAGACCAGCGAGCCGACGCCGGCGATGATCGGCCTCATCCGCTATGCCGATCTCAATCCCTATTGGGAGGTGCCGCCGGATCTGGCCCGCGAGATCGCGGCCAAGGTGGCGGCGCAGGGGCTGCAGGTGCTCGCCCGGCAGCATCTGCAAGTACTTACCGGCTGGACGGCCGACGCCGCGACGCTCGACCCGCAGACGGTGGACTGGACCGCGGTGGCCGATGGACGCCAGATCGTGCGCCTGCGCCAGCTTCCCGGCCCCGGCAACATGATGGGCCGGCTGAAGTTCATGCTCCCCAATCCCCTGGGGGTCTATCTGCACGACACGCCGATGAAGGGCTTCTTCGCCGACCGCCGGCGCACCGACAGCGCCGGCTGCGTGCGCCTCGCCGACGCCGCCGAACTCGGCCAGCGCCTGTTCGGCCACCCCCTCGCAGCCGATCCGAACGGCGGACCCGACCAGCGCCTCGATCTGCCGCGCCCGACGCCGGTCTACATCCTCTATCTCACCGCCCGGCCCACGGCGGCGGGCGCGATCGCCTTTGCGCCCGACATCTACGGCCGCGATCCGGCGCTGCTGAAGCGGCTCGGCTAGAGCGCGTTCCGCAAAAGTGGAACCGGTTTTGCACCCGAACGCGCTCCAGCGTTTTGAATCTAGCGGGCCGCTCCAGCCCCGCCGTCGCCTGGCGCCGCCGCGCCGAGCGCCGCCCCCGCTTCACGCAGCGATGGGGCCTCGCCCCGGGCGGCTAGCGCAGCAGCAGCCATGCCAGCGCGCCGGCGCCGGCGAGCGCGCAGTAGATGGCGAAGGGCTCGAAGCCGCGCGCCTGCGACTGGCGGAACCAGCGCATCAGGATGGCGACGCTGGCGAAGGCGACGACGCCGGCCACCAGCCCGGCGGTGATGGCCACGGCGCTGAAGCTGTCGTGATAGCGGATGAGCTTGGGGGCCTCGAGGACGCCGGCGCCGAGGATGATCGGGGTCGCGGTCAGAAAGGAAAAGCGCGCGGCGTCCTCGTGGTCGAGGCCGCTCAGATAGCCGCCGACCATGGTCGCGCCCGAGCGGGAGAAGCCGGGGATCAGCGCCAGGCACTGGCAAAGGCCCACCACCACCGCGTCGCGCCAGCGCATCTGCGCCAGCCCCCGCGAGCGGCCGGCGCGCTTCAGCCGCTCGGCGGCGAACAGCATCACCCCGTTGACGATCAGGAACCCGGCGGCCAGCACTGGCGCGCCGAAGCCGTGCCGCAGCGGCTTTTCGAACAGGAATCCGACGATCACCGCGGGGATGGTGGCGACGACCACGCGCCAGAACACCCGCCGCTCGAGCTGCGCCTTGCGCCCGCGCCGCACCAGCACCGCGGCGGCGAACGTCCACCAGTCGCGCCAGAAGTAGAGGATCAGCGCGAGCGCGGTGCCCAGGTGCATGACCACGAGGAAGGGCAGGAAGCCGGGCGCCGATTCGTCGATCTTCCAGCCCAGGATCGCCGGCAGCACGACGGCGTGCCCGAGGCTGGAGATCGGGAAGAGTTCGGTGATCCCCTGGACCAGGGCCAGGATGATCGCCTGCAGATCGGTCATGCGGCGCGCGCCTTCGCGTTGGGCAGCGAGCGGCTGCTTAGCGGCGATTTCGCCCCCTGTCAGCCATTAGAGCGGCCCCGCGGCGGAACGCCCGCCGCCGAATCGCCGGGCGCCTCGGAGCCAGTTCGCGGCCAAGGTGTTGTGGATGGCAGGCGACGACGATGGGCCGCCTCGCGGGCGAGGAGCGCAGCGCCTTGAGCAGAGTCGTTCCGGCCCGATGAAGCGCCAGGCCACCCCAGCGGCGCGGCGAGGGCTGCGCAATCTTCCCAGGCGCACGCGGCACTTCAATCCGCTGACGGCGCTGGGCCCGGGCCTGATCACCGGCGCGGCCGACGACGATCCGTCCGGAATCGCCACCTATTCCCAGGCCGGCGCCCAGTTCGGGCTCTCGATGCTCTGGACCCTGGTGCTGATCTACCCGTTCATGGCGGTGTTCCAGGGCGTCTGCGCCCGGATCGGACGCGTCACCGGCAAGGGTCTTGCCGCCAACATCAAGACCGAGTTCCCGCCCTGGGTGCTGCCGGGCGTGGTGGTGCTGCTGCTCGTGGCCAACACCCTCAACGTCTCGGCGGACGTGGCGGCGATGGGCGAGGCGGCGAATCTGCTGGCGCCGGGCTGGCGCCACGTCTTCACCATCGGCTTCGCGGCGCTGACGCTCGGCCTGCAGGTGTTCGTGCCCTACCACCGCTATGTCTGGTTCCTGAAGTGGCTGACGCTGTCGCTGCTCTCCTACGTCGCCGTGGCCTTCATGGTGCACGCGCCCTGGCTGGAGGTGGCCCGGCGCGTGGTCCTGCCGCGCTTCAGGTTCGACCAGAGCGCCGCGACCCTGATCACCGGCGTCTTCGGCACCACCATCAGCCCGTATCTGTTCTTCTGGCAGGCGTCCGAGGAGGTCGAGGAGATCGAGAAGGCGCCCGGCGCCCGCGCCCTCGTCGATGCGCCCAGGCAAGGGCGCGTCGAGCTGCGCCGTATCGGCTGGGACACCTACGCCGGCATGGGCTACTCCAACATCATCGCCTTTTTCATCATGCTCTCCACGGCGGTGACCCTCAATGCGGCCGGCGTCGACAATGTCGGCACGGCGGCGCAGGCGGCGCAGGCGCTGCGGCCGCTGGCGGGCAACCTCGCCTTCCTGCTGTTCGCCCTGGGCATCATCGGCACGGGGCTGCTGGCGATCCCGACGCTCGCCGGATCGGCCGCCTATGCGCTGACCGAGGCGCTGGGCTGGAAGGGGGGACTGGAGAGCCGCTTTCGCGATGCGCACGGCTTCTATGGCGTGATCGGCTTTGCGGTGCTGGGCGGAGTGGCGCTGTCCTATTCGCCGATCGATCCGATCAAGGCGCTGTTCTGGAGCGCCGTCGTCAACGGCGTCATCGCCGTGCCGCTGATGGTCGTCATCATGCTGCTCGTCACCCGCGCGAGCCTGATGGGCCGCTTCACCGCCAACCCGTGGCAACGCTGGGGCGGCTGGACGGCGACGGCGATCATGGGCGTGGTCGCCGTTCTGATGTTCGCGCTGATGTGACCCCGCGCCCGCTCCGTCACCGCGGCAGGGCGTAGGCGACCACCTCGTCGCCGCGCCTGGTGTCGGACTTGGCGTGGCCGCCCGAGGCGATGACGACGTACTGGCGGCCCTGCCAGACGTAGGTCATCGGCGTCGCCTGGGCGCCGGCCGGCAGTCGGCCGCGCCAGAGTTCCTTGCCGGTGGCCGCGTCGAAGGCCCGAAGGTAGTCGTCGATCGCCGCGCCGATGAAGACCAGTCCCGATCCGGTGACGATCGGGCCGCCGAAATTGGGCGCGCCGACGTGGGGCAGCAGGAACTGCGAGCCGGGCGCCTTGTCCTGAGTGGTGCCGAGCGGCACGGCCCACAGCTGATGGCCGTCGCGCATGTCGATGGCGTGCAGCAGGCCCCAGGGCGGCGGGTTGCAGGGCAGTCCCATGGGCGAAAGCAGCACCTGGCGGCTCATGCCATAGGGCGCGCCGGTCTGCGGCGAGATCTCGCGGTTCGGATGGGCGCGCTGCGCCGCCTTCACCTGCGCCGCCGGGATCAGCCGCACCAGATGCATGGCGCTCGAGGTGTTCACATAGGCGACGTCGCGGACCGGGTCGAAGGCGAGCCCGCCCCAGTTGCTCCCGCCGCCGGTGAAGGGATAGACGATCGTGCCCTGCAGCGAGGGCGGCGTGAAGAGCCCGTCGGCGCGCGCCGCGGCGATCTTCCTGCGGCAGGCCGCCTTCTCCCAGGGAAAGATCCCGAAGGCGTCGGCGGGCCTGATCCGGCTGGGCGATAGCGGCGGCGGGGCGATGGGGAACGGCTGGGTGGGCGACAGCGCCTCCCCCGGCGCGCCGCCTTGCGGGACCGGGCGCTCGACCACCGGGATGATCGGCGCGCCGGTGGCCCGGTCCAGCGTGAACATGAGGCCCTGCTTGGTGGGCTGCAGCACCGCGGCGCGCCTCTGGCCCTGGTAGTCGATGGTGGCGAGCGTCGGCTGGGCGGGATTGTCGTAGTCCCAAAGGTCGTGGTGCACGGTCTGGAACGCCCAGACCACCTGGCCGGTGGCGGCGCGCACCGCCACCACGGAATCGGCGTTGCCGTCGTCGCCGGGGCGAAGTCCGCCCCAGAAATCCGGGCTGGGGCTGGTGGTGGGCAGGAAGACGAGGCCGCGCGCCTCGTCCACCGACATCGGCGCCCAGACATTGGCCGCGCCCGAGACGATCGGCGGATTGGCGCCGGCGAGCGGATCGAAGCTCCAGACCGGCCGCCCGGTGCGCGCATCGAATGCCCGCACCGCGCCGGAGACTTCCCGAACCCGCTGGTTGTCGTCGATGGAGGAGCCGACCACCACCACGCCGTGCGTCACCACCGGCGGCGAGGTGATCTGCATCTCGCCCACGCGATTGAGGACGACGCCGGCGGCCACGTCGACCACGCCGGCCGCTCCGAACCCCTGGCAGAGCCGGCCGGTGGCCGCATCCAGGGCGAAGAGGCGATTGTCGTTGGAGTTCATGTAGATGCGGGCCGCGCAGGGCGCCTTCGCCGGCGCCGCCGGGTCGCGCCAGTAGGCGACGCCGCGGCAGACGTAGCTGTTGGGATAGTCCACGTGGGTGTCGATCTTCGGATCGAAGCGCCAGAGCTGGCGCCCCGTCCCCGGATCCAGCGCCGAGACCTCGTTGAAGGGCGAGCAGACATAGAGCCGCCCGCCCGCCAGGATCGGCGTGTCCTCGAAGGCCGCATCGTGCATGGCCCGGCCCTTGGACGCCAGGTCGCCGGTGGAGAAGGTCCAGGCGACGCGCAGGTCGCGCACGTTGGCCACGGTGATCTGCGCGGCGGGCGAGAAGCGCTCGCCCCCCGCATCGGCGCCGTAGAACGGCCAGTCGACGTCGGGGGCGGACGCGATCTTCACCGGCGCCGGCCGCGAGCAGGCGCCGAGCGCCAGCACCGCGAGCGCCAGCGCCCCGAGCGTCCGGGCCCCCAGCGCCAGCGCGGCGCCGAACCCGCGGCGAGGATGTCCGGTCATGCGCGTCCCCCTGGACGCAACTATCCGTCAGCTTCCGATCCGGCGCAACCGCGCCGCTCAGCAGTGATGCACGTGCCGTCCGATGGCGTTGCCCGCGAGGGCGCCGGCCCCGGCCCCCAGCAGCGCCCCGCCCAGGCCGCCGACGACGGCGTGGCCGATCAGGGCGCCGCCGACGCCCCCGGTGACGGCGCCGATGGTCCCGCTCCGGCGCTTGCCCGCCATGCAGCCGGCGTAGCGATGGTAGCGGTGGTGGTAATAGCGACGGTGGTCGACGTGGTGGTACTCGCGGCGATGGTAGTCGTGATAGCCCTCGGCGCTCGCCGCCTGCGGCGCGCCCGTGGCCGCAGCCATGGCGACGACCAGCCCGGCGCTCAGCATCAGTCTTCGCATGGTGGAACTCCTCGAAACTCGATTGGCCGCCCCGACCAAGCTTAGCAAATGTTTCGCCCGATGGAAGGTTCCGGTCAGGCGATGCCCGCTGCGCCGCCACCGCCGACGCGCGCGCGGCGCTGGCCTGGGGCTCCGCCGCCGGGGCGCTCGCCTGCGCGAAGGAGGGCGCCGCCGCCAGCTGCGCCGACGCCGATATCGCGGCGCTGACGGGCGGCTGAGGGGCGCGGCCCGCCCTTTCAGCCTTGCCCGGCCTCGAAACCCAAAACGAGCCTGGCGAACTCGTCGCAAAGGAGGCGCCGCTCCTCGGCGGGCAGCCATTTGGACATCTGCGGGAACACCACCTTCCAGAACGCCACCTCTTTCGCTGTCCACGGCATCTGGCTGGCCGAGCGCAAGGTCGCGAGCGCCGCGTTCAGCCTGGCCCTGGCCGATTCGATCGGGGGGTTTGGTCGGGACGGCGACTTCCGACGGTGGGAAGAGTTCAAGCTGTATCATTGTTGTATACTTCGCCGATTCTGCGCTCCGTGCAGCGACAAACCGGGCAATCGGCCCGACAGAGCCAGTCCGGAGGAGGGGAAGAACGTGGCGGCGCCGATTTCCCTGGCCGACGCTGTCTCGCGGTTCGGCGCATCCGCCAAGGCCAAGCTCGACAATCCGGCCGCGACGGGCGAGCCGGAAGACCAGCTGCGCGCGCCCCTCGAGGCGCTCGTTCTCGCAATCGGCGCCATGACTGGTCTTGCCGCTCTCGACGCGGTGCTGGTCGGCGAGACGGCGCTCTCCGACCTGATGACGCCCGGCCAAATGCCTAGCCCGCGAAGGAGGGGGACTTCGAGGCCTCGATCGTTTCGGCCGAAGCCTTCCTCCACGCCGCAACCGCCATGTTGCTCGTGCGACGTCTGGTCGGAGCCGCGTGAGTTTCGAGGACTCTCAGCGCGCAGGAGGGGGATGTCCCGCCCGATGTTGAAATAGGGGGGTCGGCGTTGCCCGCCTTGAGCCAGTAGGCTCGGGGTGCAGATTCCACGAAGAAAGGCAAC
>DATKRO010000061.1:0-37319 GCA_035532115.1 Caulobacteraceae bacterium
CGGGGAAGTCCCAGGCGATCCAGGCCAGGCGCCGGCCATCGGGACTGACGCGCGGGTAGGCGACGAAGTCGGATGCGCCGTAGAGCACCTGGCCGGCGTCGCCCGGCGCGCCGGAGTGGCGGACGATGGCGTTCCTCGGCCTTTGCGGATCGGCATGGTCCTCGCGCACCGCGATGACGCCGCCACCGGGCGCTGGGGCCGCGTCCGCCCAGCGATAGCCCTCGGGCGTGAGGGCTTGCGGCGCGCCGGCGCCCTGGCGATAGAGCCTCTGGTCGCGGAAGTTGCTGAACCAGAGCTCGCCCGCCACCACCGCGAAAGCCGCGCCGCCATATTCGTGCACCCGGGTGCGGACGTTGAAGCCGGCCGGCGTCAACTGGCGCGCGCCGGCGCCGTCCCTGGTCATCGCCACCAGGCGCCCGCCCTCGGCGGGCCGCGACTCCAGCCAGTAGAGCCGTCCGTCCGCGACCTTCAGGTCCGCGACGCCGACGGCGCCTTGCGCCAGGCTGGCGGCGCTGACCGGCGAGGCCCAGGCGCCGCAGGGCCGCGTCTGCGCCTGTCCGCCGCTCGTCGCCGCCATCCTCGCCTCCGCGCCGCGCATTGACCCTGACCGAGCCACCCATTACGCCGCTCGCCCCATGCTTCAAGGCCTCAGCCACCTGGCCGCAGCGGCGCGCTCGTGGACCTTCGCCGAGGCGCGCGCCCTCCTGGCGCGGCTGTTGCGGGTGCGCCTCGACAGCGATGCCGAGCGCGATCTTGCATCCGTGCTGGCGGGCGCGGGCAAGATCGACGAACTGGTGGCGACCTTCCCCGCGTTCGGCCGCGCGGTGGTCTTCGAGTGCGGCTACGGCGCTTCGGGGCTGCCGCACCTGGGCACCTTCGGCGAGGTCGCCCGTCCGACCATGGTGCGCAAGGCGTTCCGCGCCCTCACGGAGGACCGCATTCCCACCCGCCTCCTGGTGGTCTCCGACGACATGGACGGGCTGCGCAAGGTCCCCGACAACATCCCCAACCGCGAGATGCTCGAGGCTGATCTCGATCGGCCGGTGACCAGCGTGCGCGATCCCTTCGGCCAGTACGAGAGCTTCGGCGCTCACAACAACGCCCGCCTGCGCGCCTTCCTCGACGGCTTCGGCTTCGAGTACGAGTTCGTCTCGGCGACCGACTGCTACCGGTCGGGACGGCTGGACGAGGTGCTGCTGCGCACGCTGGCGCGCTTCGACGAGGTGCAGGCGATCATGCTGCCGACGCTGGGCGACGAGCGCCGGGCCACCTACTCGCCCTTCCTGCCGATTAGCCCGCGCTCGGGGCGGGTGCTGCAGGCGCCCACCCTGGAGCGCCATCCGGAGCGCGGGACCATCGTCTTTGCCGACGAGGACGGCGCGCGCACCGAGATCCCGGTCACCGGCGGCGCCGTGAAGCTGCAATGGCGCCCGGACTGGGCGGCGCGCTGGGCGGCGCTCGAGGTCGACTACGAAATGTCCGGCAAGGATCTGGTCGATTCCATCCGGGTCTCGAACCGCGTCTGCAAGGTGCTGGGCGCCGAGCCGCCGCAGACCTTCACCTACGAACTCTTCATGGACGAGCACAACCGCAAGATCTCCAAGTCGAAGGGCAACGGCCTTTCGATGGATGAGTGGCTGCGCTACGGTGCGCCCGAGAGCCTCGCCTATTACATGCATCAGGCGCCGAAGTCGGCCAAGCGGCTCTATTTCGACGTGATCCCCAAGGCGACCGACGAATACCTCCAACATCTGGACGCCTACGACCGGGCCAAAACGGACGGTTCGAACTCCGTCAACCGGCTCGACAATCCGGTCTGGAGCCTGCATCCGGACGAGCCGCCGGCGAAGGGGTCGCCGGTCTCGTTCTCGCTGCTTCTGAACCTCGTCTCGGCGGCGAATGCCGCGGACAAGGAGGTGCTGTGGGGCTTCCTGTCGCGCTATCTGCCGGGCGCCAGCCCCCGGAGCGAGCCGCTGCTCGACCGGCTCGCCGGCTACGCCCTCCACTATTACGAGGATTTCGTCCTGCCGAAGAAGCGCTTCCGGCCGCCGACGGGCAACGAGCGCGCCGGCTTCGCCGATCTCGCCGCGCGGCTGAAGGCGCTGCCGGGGGACTGCCGCGACGGCGAGGCGATCCAGAACGAGGTCTATGCAGCCGGCAAGGACGCCGGTTTCGAGCCGCTCAGGGGCTGGTTCGCGGCGCTCTACGAGGTGCTGCTCGGCCAGACCCAGGGTCCGAGGTTCGGCTCCTTCGCCGCCATCTACGGCCTGGCGAACACGATCGAACTCATCGAGACGGCGCTCGGGCGCGCATGATGGAGCGTCCTTCGAGACGCCGCTTCGCGGGCTCCTCAGGATGACGACCTTGGTTGCTGCGGGGCGATTCTCAATTTCGTCATGCTGAGGAGCGGTCCGGGATGACCGCGTCTCGAAGCACGCACGACGAGAGCTGCTTCAGCCAACTTCGTCGCCCTGCCGCAGCACTCCGCCGCGGGTCACCTGGACGTAGACGCCGCAGTTCATGTGCCCGTAGAGCCGGAACATCTCCGCCGGCACGTCCACGTCGCGGATCGCCGTGGCCGGGTCGACGCCGGGGGCGGCGCAGCGGACGATGGGTTCGAAGACGTCCGCCCCGATCTCGCCCAGCCGCAGCGACCTGCCCTTCCAGTCGTTCTCGACCCAGGCCGGCCAGCCTTCGACGTAGAGGTTGGCGCGGAAGCGCAACGGCTCCAGCGGCCGCCCCAGCCGTTGCTCCAGATCGCGCACGCTGGCGAGATTGACGATCGAGACATGGCCAAGCGGATGGTCGAGAAACACGTGGCCCGCGCCGTCGAGAAGGCGAAGCGGCCCGCTCGCCGCGGCGCCGAGCAGCGCCGTCAGCCAGGCTTCGAATGCGGCGCGGTCGCGCCCATCCCCCAGCTTGCCGGCGAAGGGCGCCATGCCGATGGCGCTCGCGTGCAGGACGCCGCTCGCATCGTCGAGGCGGGTCCTGGCCTTGGCCACCTCGGCGATCTTGGCGAGGACGGCGAATCGCTGCTTGCGGATGAAGCCGGGCGCGGCCGGATCGAAGCCGCTGGGACCGTCCTCCACGGCATAGAGCCGATCCCCCGGGAACGCCTTCCCGGGCGCGAGGACGGCAAGCTCGACCTTTTCGGGCGTGAACCCCTTGATCGGATGCCGAAAAAGTGCGGCGATATGGGCGGTCATGGCGCTCCCCTGCCGGGCCGGATGGCGAAACGCAAGCGTCCGCTTGAGGTCAGCGTGGGCATGAGCGATCCGACGGGCGGGAAGACGGGGGGCGAGACGGGGCGCAAGCGCGCCCGGATCGCCTATGATCTCGCGCCCTGGCTGGCGGTGGCGGCCATGGCGGTCGCCGCCCTGTGGCCCAGGCGCAAGGCGCCGCCCGGCGCCGCCCAGGCGCCGCGGCCGCGCCTGGCCAGCGCCGCCGAATTCGACGCCGCCGAGCCGGGACGCGGCCGGGCCGCCGCCTGGCCGTTCGCCATTCCGCCCCTGGGCTGGAAGGACATCCTCTGGCGCACCTACCGCGAGATGGGGCGAGACCGGCTGCCGGCGCTGGCCGGGGGGATCACCTATTATATCCTGCTGGCCACCTTTCCGGCCATCGCCGCCTTCGTCTCGCTCTATGGGCTGTTCTCGGACGTCGCGTCGGTCGAGCGCCAGCTCAGCCACCTCTCCACCATCCTGCCGCGCGACGCCCTGGCGCTGATCGGCGCCCAGATGGTCCGGCTGACGACGCAGCGGCATGCCACCTTGAGCCTCGCCTTTCTTGCGTCGACCCTGCTCTCGGCGTGGAGCGCCAACGCCGGCATGAAGTCGCTCTTCGACGCCCTCAACGTCACCTTCGACGAGGTCGAGAAGCGCGACTATCTGCGCCGCAGCCTGCTCACCTACGCCGCCACCCTGGTGACGCTGGTGTTCCTGGCGCTCGACATCAGCGTGCTGATCGGCGCGCCGGTGTTCTTCCACGATCTGGGACTGCGGCGCTTCGGTCTGTGGTGGGGGCCGGTGCGCTGGCTGGCGGTGCTGCTGGTCGCGGCCTCCACCTACACCCTGCTCTATCGCTTCGGCCCCAGCCGCCGCCATGCCCGCTGGCGCTGGGTGGTGTTCGGCGGCGTGCTCGCGGGCACGGCCTGGCTGGGGGTCTCGCTGGCGTTCTCGTGGTACGTCAACAACGTCGCCCACTTCGGCGTCACCTACGGCTCGCTGGGGGCGATGGTCGCCTACATGCTCTGGGTCTGGATCTCGGCCATGGTGATCCTGGTGGGCGCCGAGCTGAATTCCGAGATCGAGCACCAGACCGCCGTCGACACCACCATCGGGCCGGATCTGCCGATGGGCCAGCGCGGCGCGGTGATGGCCGACACCCTTGGCAAGGCCTTCACGACCTCGCCGCGCGAGGCGGCGACCTGGTTCGCCGACTTCGGCCGCCGTCAGGTCGGCTACGTGGCCGGCTTCCTGCGGCGTCTGGCGCGCATCCCCGCGGGCCTCAGATAGCGCCCTCCTCCAGGCTGGCCAGCCTGGCCGCCTGGTCCTCGGCGATCAGGGGACCGATCACCTCGTCGAGGGCCTCGCCCTCCAGCACCTTGGGCAGATTGTAGAGCGTGAGGCCGATGCGGTGGTCGGTGACGCGGCCCTGGGGGAAGTTGTAGGTGCGGATGCGCTCGGAGCGATCGCCGGAGCCGACCTGAGCCTTGCGCGCCTGCGAGCGCTCGGCGTCCAGGGCCTGGCGCTGGCGATCGTACAGCCTGGCCTTCAGCACCTTCATCGCGCGGGCGCGGTTCTGGTGCTGCGACTTCTCCGAGGAGGTGACGACGATGTTCGTCGGCAGGTGGGTGATGCGCACCGCCGAGTCGGTCTTGTTGACGTGCTGGCCGCCGGCCCCGGACGAGCGGTAGGTGTCGATGCGCAGGTCGGCGTCGTTGATCTCGATGTCGACGTCCTCGGGTTGGGGCAGTACGGCCACGGTGGCGGCGGAGGTGTGGATGCGCCCGCCCGCCTCGGTCGCAGGCACCCGCTGCACCCGGTGCACGCCGCTCTCGAACTTGAGGCGCCCGAACACCCCCTCGCCGGCGATCGAGGCGATGATCTCCTTGTAGCCGCCCACTTCGCCTTCGGAGGCGCTCTCCACCTCCAGCTTCCAGCCGCGGACGGCCGCATAGCGCTGGTACATGCGGAAGAGGTCGCCGGCGAACAGCGCCGCCTCGTCGCCGCCGGTGCCGGCGCGCACCTCGAGGATGGCCGAGGCGTTCTCGTCGGCGTCGCGCGGCGCCAGCAGCAGGGCGACCTGCCGCTCCAGCGCCGGCAGGCGTCCGCTCGCCGCGGCCAGCTCCTCTCGCCCCAGTTCGGCTTCCGCCGCATCGTGCGAGGCGGCCATCGCCTCGGCCTCGGCGCGGTCGGACCAGGCCCTGGCCAGGCGCCGGGCGGCCTCGGCGACCGCCTTCAGCTCCGCATGCTCCTTGGCCAGCCGCACGATCTCAGCGCCGTCGGCGGCCGCGGCCATGCGCGCCTCCAGCTCGTGGAAGCGGTCGAGCACCTGATCGAGCCTGGCCTGGGGCAGGCGCACGCGGGCAGTCTCCTCGTCTGGTCGTCGGCCTCGAGGCGACGGCTGCTCTACCCCGCGCGGCGGTGCGCGTCACGCGGGCGCCCCTCAATCCGCGTTTGGCTGACGCGGCGTCGGTCTGGTACTGGCCTCGAAACCCGTCCCGTACGCATCAGGAGACCCCCATGGCTGAAGCCGCCTATATCGTCGCGGCCACCCGCACCGCCGGAGGCCGCAAGGGCGGCAAGCTCGCCGGCTGGCACCCCGTCGATCTGGCCGGGGCGGTGCTCGATTCCATCCTCGAGCGCACCGGCGCCGATCCTGCCCTGGTCGAGGACGTGGTGATGGGCTGCGTCGGCCAGGTCGGCGAGCAGTCGATCAACGTCGCCCGCGGCGCCGTGCTCGCCTCGCGCATGCCCGAGAGCGTGCCGGCCACCAGCGTCGACCGCCAGTGCGGCTCCTCGCAGCAGGCGCTGCAGTTCGCGGCCCAGGCGGTGATGAGCGGCACCCAGGACATCGTCATCGCCGCCGGCGTCGAGAGCATGACCCGCGTCCCCATGGGCCTGTCCGTGGCCCTGCCGGCCCAGAACGGCTTCGGCAATCCGAAGAGTTCCCGGATGGAGGCGCGCTATCCGGGCATCCAGTTCAGCCAGTTCATGGGCGCCGAGATGGTGGCCGAGAAGTACGGTCTGACCAAGGACGAGATCGACGAATACGCCTACGCCAGCCACCAGAAGGCCATCGCCGCCACTCAGGCCGGCGCCTTCAAGGCCGAGATCACGCCGGTGAAGGTCAAGGACGCCGACGGAGCCGAGAGCGATCACACCGTGGACGAGGGCATCCGCTTCGACGCGTCGCTCGCCGCCATCAAGGGCGTGAAGCTGCTGCGCGAGGGCGGCCGGATCACCGCCGCCAGCTCCAGCCAGATCTGCGACGGGGCCTCGGCGGTGATGGTGGTCTCCGAGCGGGGTCTGAAGCAGCTCGGGCTGGAGCCGATGGCGCGCATCCATCACCTCTCGGTGATCGGGGGCGATCCGGTGATCATGCTGGAGACGCCGCTCCCCGCCACCCAGCGCGCCCTGAAGAAGGCGGGCATGAGCATCGACGACATCGATCTCTTCGAGGTCAACGAAGCCTTCGGCTCGGTGCCGGTGGCCTGGCTGAAGGTGACCGGCGCCGATCCCGCCAGGATCAACGTCAACGGCGGCGCCATCGCGCTCGGCCATCCGCTGGGCGCCTCGGGCACGAAGCTGATGGCGACGCTGGTGCATGCGCTGAAGGCCCGCGGCAAGAAGTGGGGCCTGCAGACCATGTGCGAAGGCGGGGGCCTCGCCAACGTCACCATCGTCGAGGCGCTCTAGGCGAGGCTCGGGCCGGGCCCGCTTGCCGCGGGCGGGCGATCGGCTCTAGGTCTGGCGCCGTGCAGCGGGCGAGGCGACCTTGGGCTTGAAGCTCTACGAGGGAATGCAAGCCTGCGCCTGGGCCAACCCCGGCGATGCGCTCTACCTCGCCTATCACGACCACGAGTGGGGCGTGCCCGAGCATGATCCGCGCGCGCTCTGGGAGAAGCTGGTGCTGGACGGCTTCCAGGCCGGGCTCTCCTGGATCACCATTCTTCGCAAGCGCGAGGCGTTCCGCGCCGCTTTCGCCGGGTTCGATCCCGAGGCGGTTGCGCGTTTCGGGGCCGCGGACCGCGCCCGGCTGCTGGCCGACGCCGGCATCGTCCGCTCCGCCGCCAAGATCGACGCCGCCATCGCCGGGGCGCGTCTCTATCTCGGCTTTGCCGAGCGCGGCGAGGACTTCGCGGGCTTCCTCTGGAGCTTCGTCGGCGGACGGCCGGTCCAGAACGCCTGGGCGTCGGTCGCCGACGTGCCGGCCCAGACGCCCGAGGCCGTGGCGCTGTCGAAAGCGCTGAAGGCGCGGGGCTTCAAGTTCGTCGGACCGGTGATCGTCTATGCGTTCATGCAGGCGGTGGGCATGGTCAACGATCACGTCGCCCATTGTCCGCGCCATGCGGCCGTGGCGCGGCTGGGCGGCGGGCCCTGATGCCCGACATGCTGCTCGAGCGCGCTTCGCCGGCGCCGGTCTGCGGCGTCGACGAAGCCGGCCGCGGGCCCTGGGCGGGGCCGGTCTGCGCCGCGGCGGTGATCCTCAGGCCGCGCGCCGTCCCGCGAGGCGTCGACGATTCCAAGAAGCTTTCGGCCCGGCGGCGCGAGGCGCTGGAGATCGAGATCAAGGCGCGCTCGCTCGCCTGGGGCGTAGGCTTCGCCTCGGTGGAGGAAATCGCCGAGCGCAATATCGTCCAGGCCACGGGGCTCGCCATGCGCCGGGCGGTGGCGGCGATGGCGGTGGCGCCGATCTTCGCCCTGGTCGACGGCAATTACGCCTTCGACCTGCCCTGCCCGGTCAAGACGGTGGTCGGCGGCGACGCCATCTGCGCCTCGATCGCCGCGGCGTCGATCCTCGCCAAGACCGCCCGCGACCGGCTGATGACGCAGATGGACGCGATCCATCCGGGCTATGGCTTCTCCAGCCACAAGGGCTACCGCGCCCCGATTCACGCCGAGGCGCTGCTGCGTCTCGGCCCTTCGCCGATCCATCGGATGAACTGGGGCCCGGTGAAGCTCGCCCTGATGGGCAGGGACCCGATGCTGGCGTTCGGAGGCGCCGCGAAGCTGGCCGAAGACGCGGACGCGCTCTAGATTCAAAACGCTGGAGCGCGTTCGGGTCGCAAAACCGGGCCCACTTTTGCGGAACGCGCTCTAGGCGCGGCGGCTCGAGGCTCGCTCGAACGCTCTGGCTTCAGATCGGCAGGAACCCGCTCGCGGCGATGCCGGCGAGGGCGGCGGCGAAGACTGCGCCGACGACGATGAGCGCCTCGACCAGCGACGAGCCGCGCCCCCCGGGCGTCGCCCTGACGGTTCTATGCACAGATGACCTCCCGCGCCCTTGCCCTGCGCGTCGTGCGACGCGCGCCGATCCAAACAGCCTGGCGATGGAACGCCCGAGACGCCGATCCGCTCCAAGGACGCGGGCTTAAGCCGCCGTTAACCACGATGGCGCGAGAGGTGCGGCATGAGGACGAGGGCAGCGGCGACGGCGCGGCGGGGCGAGGCGGCCTCGAGCATCATCCTCGGCGAGTGCGTCGCCGAGATGGCCCGCCTGCCAGAGCGCAGCGTCGACCTGGTGTTCGCCGATCCGCCCTACAACCTCCAGCTCGGCGGCGAACTCCTGCGGCCCGACAACTCCAGGGTCGATGCGGTCGACGACGACTGGGACCGGTTCGCCTCGTTCGAGGCCTATGACCGCTTCACCCGCGCCTGGCTCGCCGAGGCGCGGCGCGTGCTGAAGGACGACGGCGGCCTGTGGGTGATCGGCAGCTACCACAACATCTTCCGCGTCGGCGTGGCGCTCCAGGATCTCGGCTTCTGGATTCTCAACGACGTCGTCTGGCGCAAGACCAACCCGATGCCGAACTTCAAGGGCACGCGCTTCACCAATGCGCACGAGACCCTGATCTGGGCGGCCAAGAGCCGCGGCGCCCGGCGCTACACCTTCAACTACGACGCCATGAAGCTCGCCAACGACGAAGTGCAGATGCGCTCCGACTGGACCTTGCCGCTCGCCACCGGCGAGGAGCGCGTCAAGGACGGCTCGGGCGCCAAGGCCCATCCGACGCAGAAGCCCGAGGCCCTGCTGCACCGGGTGATCCTGGCGACCACGCGCGTCGGCGACGTGGTGCTCGACCCCTTCTTCGGCGTCGGCACCACGGGCGCGGCGGCCAAGCGGCTCGGGCGCCGGTTCATCGGCATCGAACAGAACCCCGGCTACGTCTCCCTGGCGCGCGCCCGGATCGACAAGGTGGCGCCCGCCTCGCCGGCGGACCTCGAGGTCACCGGGTCGAGGAAGGACGAGCCGCGCGTGCCGTTCGGCCAGATCGTCGAGGCCGGCCTGCTGCGACCCGGCGACATCGTCTATTGTCCGCGCGGCCAGCACTCCGCCCAGGTCCGCGCCGACGGCAGCCTCGCCATCGGCGCGCTCACCGGCTCGATCCACAAGCTCGGCGCCATGGTCCAGTCGGCGCCCGCCTGCAACGGCTGGACCTACTGGCATTTCCGCACCGACAAGGGCCTCGCCCCCATCGACGTGCTTAGGGCGAAGGTCAGGGCCGAGATGGGCGGCTGATCCGCCTCGCCCTCGACGGGACCGATCTCGCGGAGGTTACGGGTCCCAGCGCCGCGCGCGCGGCCTTGACGAAGACGCTGGGCATGGCCTCGATCTGCGAACGCGGTCGCCACAGCCCCGATTCCCAGGCGCCCTCGGCCCGCCAGACCGCCAGCTCCAGGGCGAAATGAGTGAAGACGTGCTCGACCTCGCCGGCCCGGCGCCAGCCCGCTGGCGCGGGGGCGGCGGCGATCGCTTCGGCGTCGGACCAGGCCCGGTCCCGCCAGTCGCTGGTCGGCAGGGCGAGCATGCCGCCGAGCAGGCCTTCGGGCGGGCGCCGCACCAGGGCGATGCGCTCGCCGTCGGTGAGCACATAGGCCGCGCCATGGCGGCGCGGGCGCTCGGACCGGGCGATCCTCGCCGGATAGAGCTGCGGCGCGTCCGCGGCCAGCGCCGCACAGTCCGGCGCGAGAGGACATCCGCCGCAGGCCGGCCGCGTCCGCGTGCAGACGCTCGCGCCCAGATCCATCAGCGCCTGCGCCCAGTCGCCGGCCCGGCGCGCCGGCGCGAGGCGCCCGGCCAGCGCCTTCAGCTCCGGCTTGGCGCCCGGCAGTGGCGTCGCGACCGCGAACAGGCGCGCCACCACCCGCTCGACATTGCCGTCGACGACGTTGGCCGGCGCGTCGAAGGCGATGGCCGCGATCGCCGCGGCCGTATAGGGGCCGACGCCCGGCAGGGTGCGCAGAGCGGCCTCCCTCGCCGGAAAGACGCCGCCCAGGTCTTTGGCCACGCGTCTGGCGCAGGCGATCAGGTTGCGGGCGCGGGCGTAGTAGCCGAGGCCGGCCCAGGCGGCCATGACCTCGGCGTCTTCGGCGCCCGCCAGCGCCTGTACCGTGGGCCAGCGTCGCGCGAAGGCGGCGAAATAGGGCGCGGCGTGGCCGGTAGTGGTCTGCTGCAGCATGATCTCCGAGAGCCACACCCGATAGGGATCGGGCCGCGCTCCGGCGGCGCGCGCCGCCGGACCGACGCGCCAGGGAAGCTCGCGCGCGTGGGCGTCGTACCAGGCCAGGAGCCGGCGGCGCAGCCTGGACGGCGAAGGCGGCGGGACGGGCGCCATGGATTGGTCTATAGGCTAGGCCCGATGTCCCGTCCTCTGCCATCGCCCGCGAAGGCCCTGGCGATCCTCGCCTCGCGCCGGCCACGCCCGCCGCCGCGACCGCCGCGGCACGCGGCGCGCGGCTTCGCAGCGCTGATCAAGGCGCTGGACGAGCGCTTCGGCCAGGGTCCCGACACACTGCGCGCGCGCTGGCGCGAGATCGTCGGCGAATCGCTCGCCAGCCGATCCGAGCCGGTGAAGCTGATCAAGGCCAGGAGCGGCGGCGCCACCCTGGAGCTGCGCGTCGCCGGTCCCGTCGCCGCCCTGGTGCAGCATCAGGCGCCGCTGATCCTGGACCGGCTGAACCTCTACCTGGGGCAGGGGGCGGTGGCGCGGCTGCGGATCGTCCAGGGCCCGCTGAGCGCACCGATGCAGCCCCGCGCCAGTCCTGTCCGGCGGGTGCGGCCGCCGCTGGACGCCGCCGCCGAGCGGGCGCTGGCGCTGGGTCTCGAGGCTGCGCCCGAGGGGCCGCTGCGCGACGCGCTCGCCCGCCTCGGCCGCGAGGTGATGCGGTCCGAGGGGCGATAGGGCGCGCCGCAAATCCGCCCCTTCATCGGCGCGTGGGAATCGCGCTCTAATGGACCGCAAGCATAGGAGCCTCGCCATGCGCGTCATCGCCGCCCTCCTGGTCGGCCTCAGCCTGGCGGTGGGGCTGGCGGGCTGCAACAAGGCCGGCGGCCCGGGGGCCGTCGGCGCGACGGATCAGGGGGGGATGGCGCTCGGCAATCCCGCCGCCAAGGTGACGGTGATCGAATACGCCTCGCTCGGCTGTCCGCACTGCATGGAGTGGAACAACAATGTCTTTCCGCTCTTCAAGGCCAAGTATATCGACAGCGGCAAGGTGCACTATGTACTGCGTGAGTTCCTGACCGGCAATGTTCAGATTGCGGCCGCCGGGTTCCTGCTGGCGCACTGCGCCGGCAAGGACAAGTATTTCCAGGTCGTCGACGCCGTGTTCCATCATCTCGACGACATGTTCGCGCCGGGGGCCAGCCCCAGGAGCGTGCTGCTGAACATCGCCGAGTCCGCCGGCATGACCGAGCCGCAGTTCGACGCCTGCGTCGACAATCAGGCGGCGCTCACCGCGCTGAACAACCGCTCCGACCATTACGCCAAGGCCGACCACATCACCGGGACGCCGACCTTCGTCATCAATGGCAAGATCTACGATCAGGGCGCCATGACTCTGGCGCAGCTCGATCAGGCGATCGCCCAGGCCGAGGCGCCGGCGAAATGACCGGCGCGCGCCCCGACCGCCGCGCCGCCCTCGCCGGCGCGCTCTCGCTCGTCGTGGTTCTCGCCGGCGCGTCGGCCAAGGCCGCGCCGGCGGCGCCGATGGCGCCGGAGCCGGGCGACATGGCGCTGGGCCAGGCCGGCGCGCCGGTGACCGTGATCGAATATGCCTCGGTGGGCTGCCCGCACTGCGCCGAATGGGCCAATGTGGTGTTCCCCGCGTTCAAGGCCAGGTACCTCGACACCGGCCGCGCACGCTTCGTGATGCGCGAGATGATCACCGGCGATCCCACCCTGGCGACCGCCGGTTTCATGCTGGCGCGCTGCGCCGGCCCGGCGAAATACTTCGCCGTCGTGGATGCGATCTTCCGCCGCCAGGCCAGCATGTACCAGCCGCCCAACACCCCGGGCGCCGTGCTCGAGGACATCGCCAGGTCGGTGGGCGTCGACGCGGCGGCGTTCAGGGCCTGCATGGAGAACCAGGCTGGGCTCGACGCGCTCGACGAGCGCACCCGCCGCCACGCCACGGTCGACAAGGTCGATTCGACGCCGACCTTCTTCGTGAACGGACGCCGGCTCGAAGGCGCCATCGGCCTGGACGAACTCGCGCAGGCGATCGGCGCGGCGGCGCGGCGGCCCTAGGCGGCAAGGGGCGGGCGGTGCAGTTCCTCCGCTTGCGGCTGGCAGGGTTCAAGTCCTTCGTCGAGCCTACCGAGTTCCGCATCGAGCCCGGGCTCACCGGCGTCGTCGGCCCCAACGGCTGCGGCAAGTCGAACCTTCTCGAGGCGCTGCGCTGGGTGATGGGCGCCAATTCCCCCAAGGCGATGCGCGGCGCCGGCATGGACGACGTCATCTTCGCCGGCTCGGGCGGCCGTCCCGGCAGAAACCACGCCGAGGTCACGCTCACCATCGAGGGCGCGGATGGCGCTGCGCCGGGCGGGTGGGGCGCGGCTGCGACGCTCGAGGTGGCGCGCCGCATCGACCGCGGCGCCGGCTCGAGCTTTCGCATCAACGGCCGCGAGGTGCGCGCCCGCGACGTGCAGCTGCTGTTCGCCGACGCCTCGACCGGGGCCAATTCCCCGGCGCTGGTGCGCCAGGGCCAGATCTCCGAGCTGATCGCCGCCCGGCCGCAGAACCGCCGGCTGATCCTGGAGGAGGCCGCCGGCGTGGCGGGCCTGCACGCGCGCCGTCACGAAGCCGAGCTGAAGGCCGGGGGCGCGCAGGCCAATCTGACCCGGCTCGACGATCTCGTCGGCGAACTCGACCAGGCCTTCGCGCGCCTCAGGCGCGAGGCGCGCCAGGCCGAGCGCTACAGGAAGATCTCGGCGCAGATCCGCTCGTTGCAGGGCGCGGCGCTGCATGCGCGCTGGCTGGAGGCGCGTGCGGCGCTGCAGCGGCTCGACCTGGAGAGCCGGACGGCGGAGCGGGCGGTGGAGACGGCCGTGCGGGCCGCAGCCCTGGCTAGCGCCGCCGCCGCCACCGCCGAGACCGCGATCCGGCCGCTGCGCGACGAGGAGACCGCCGCCGCGGCGGTGCTGCACCGGCTGGACATCGAAAAGGACCGGCTCGAACGCGAGCTGGCCGCTGCGGCGGCGACGCTGTCGCGCCTGGCGGGCGAGATCGGCCGTATCGACGAGGGCCGCGAGCGCGAGGCCCAGATCGAACGCGACGCGGCAGCAGCGCTGCAGCGCCTGGACGGCGAGATGGCCAAGCTGGAGCTGGAGATCGCCGCCGCGCCCGAGCGCCTCCCCGAACTCGCCGCAGCCGCCCGCGAGGCGCAGGGCGCCCGCCAGCGAGCCGATGCCGAGGTCGAGCGCCTCGCCGCCGAAGCCGCCGCCGCCGAGGCGCGCCGACGCGCCGCTGCGATGCGCCTCGAAGACGCGCGCGCGCGTCTTGGTCGCACGACGCGGGCGCTGGAGCAGGCGAAGTCGGAGCGCGCCGCGCTGGCTCCGGCCGAGGGCGGGCGCCTCGAGGCCGCCGCCGTGGCCGCATCCGGGGCCGAGGCGCGGCTGCTCGCGCTTCGCCAGGCGCTGGAGAGCGCCGAGGCCGACGCGGCCGACGCGGCTCGGGCGCAGGGCGAGGCCCGCCTGCGGGCGCAGGCCGCGCAAGACCGACTGGCGGCGCTGGAGGCCGAGGCGGCGGGGCTCGGCGAACTTGGCCGGCGCGACGACGGCTTCGCCCCGGTGCTGGACGAGGTCACGCCCGCGCCGGGCCTGGAGAGAGCTCTGGCGGCGGCGCTGGGCGCGGACGCCGAGGCGGCGCTCGATCCGCGCGCGCCGGCGCACTGGGCGGGCGCGCAGGCCCGGCCGCCGGCCTGGCCCGAAGGCGCGACGCCGCTGGCGGATCTGGTGCGGGCGCCGCCGCAACTGGCCGCGCGCCTCGCCTTCGTCGCCCTGGTCGAGCCGGCCGATGGTCCAAGGCTGATGCGTCTCGTCGCGCCCGGCGCCCGGCTGGTCTCCCGCGCCGGAGACCTCTGGCGCTGGGACGGCTTCGTCGCCCGCGCCGACGCGCCGACGCCGGCGGCGGTGCGCCTGGAGCAGCGCTCGCGGCTGGCGAGACTTGCAGACCAGATCGCCGCCCTGACGCCTGGCGCCGTGGAGGCCGCCGCCGCCGCCGCCACGGCCGAGCAGCGCCTCGCCCGCGCCGCGGCGGCGCTCGAGAGCGCCCGGGCGGCGCCGCGCCACGCCGAGGCGGCGGTGCACGCCGCCCGCCAGGCGCTGGCGGTGCTGGAGCGGGAGGGCGCGCGCCTCGACGCCCGGGCGCAATCGTTGGACGAGACCATCGGCCGTTTCGAGGCCGAACGCGCCGAACTGGCCGGGGAGGCCGACGCGGCCGCTGCCGGCCTCGCCGGCGTGGCCGATGGCGCGGCGGCGGCGGCGGCGCTGGCGCGCGCCCGCACCCTCGCCGCTCAGGCGCGCGCCCTCGAGGCCGGGCGCCGCGCCGCCCTCGATCTCGAACAGCGCGAGCGCGACGCACGCCGGCAGCGGCTCGCTTCCCTCGCGGCCGACCGCGCCGACTGGACCGCGCGACGCCTCGCGGCGGACCGGCGCCTGGACGCACTGGCGCGCCAGCGCCGCAGCGCCGAGGCCGGGCTGGCGGCCTGCCGCGAGGCGCCGGCGCGCATCGAGCGCGACCGGGTCAGGCTGCTGGACGAGCTCGGGACGGCGCAGGCCAGGCGCGCCAGCTCGGCCGACGCGCTGGAGCTCGCCGAGGCCGCCCGGACCGGGGCCGATCGGTCGCTGCGCGCCGCCGAGGCCGCCGCCGCGGCGGCGCGCGAGCAGCGGGCCAGCCTCGCCGCCCGGCTCGACGGCGCGCGCGATCGCTTCGCCGAGGCCGCCGCCGCCATCCGCGACCAGGCCGGGCTCGAACCCGAGGCGCTCGGCGCCCGGCTGAGCGCCGAGGCCGTCGCCGCGCCGCCCGAAGCCCGCGGCCTGGAGGCGCATCTGGCGGTGCTGGAGCGCGAGCGCGAGCTGATCGGCCCGGTGAACCTGCGCGCCGAGGAGGAGGCCGCAGAGCTGGGGGCGCGGCTGCAGACCCTGAAGGGCGAGCGCGACGACCTGATCGCCGCCCTGGCCAAGCTGCGCCAGGGCGTCGCCGAACTCAACGCCGACGGGCGCGAGCGCCTCGCGGCGGCGTTCGGGGTGATCGACGCGCATTTCCGCGCTCTGTTCACCAGCCTCTTCGAGGGCGGCCAGGCCGAGCTGCGCCTGGTCGAATCCGAAGATCCGCTGGAGGCGGGACTGGAGATCTACGCCTGCCCGCCCGGCAAGCGCCTGGCGCTGATGAGCCTGATGAGCGGCGGCGAACAGGCGCTCACCGCGGCGGCGCTGATCTTCGCGGTGTTCCTGGCCAACCCGGCCCCGATCTGCGTGCTCGACGAAGTCGACGCGCCCCTGGACGACGCCAATGTCGAGCGCTTCTGCAATCTCCTCGACGAGATGCGGCGGCGCGCGCCGACGCGCTTCGTCGCCATCACCCACAATCCGCTGACCATGTCGCGGATGGACCGGCTCTTCGGCGTCACCATGTCGGAAGCCGGCGTCTCGCAGCTGGTCAGCGTCGACCTGCGCCAGGCCGAAACCCTGGCGGCGCAATAGCCGCCACCGCTCTGCGCCAGGCCGGGGTGACGGCGTTTGGCGTCTCGTCGGCCTGGGCGCTTCGCCGATGGCGCGGGCCTCGGTTGCGAGCGCGGGGCGCCCATGCTATCAGGCCCGCGGCTTAACGGCGAAGGGGTCCTCGCGGCGCCGGCGACCGCGTGCTTTCCCGAGCGCAATCAAGCCCTTAATTCCGGATCGGGGCTCGCTCCAGATCCGGCGTTCTCAAGCACCGGACGGTCGTAAGTGGCGGACGATTCCAAACGGGCGGATGTGGGCGCGCGCTACGCGCAGGCCCTGTTCGACCTGGCCAAGGAGGGCGGCGAGGTCGCGGTGGTGGAGCAGGACCTCGGCTCCCTGAAATCCATGCTCGCCGAAAGCTCGGATTTGCGCACCCTGCTCGCCTCGCCCGGGTTCGACGCCGAGGCCAAGGGCCGGGGCCTGGCGGCGGTCGCCGGGGCCGCGGGGCTGGCGGCGGTCACGGTCCGGTTCCTCGGCCTCGTCGCCGCCAATCGCAGGGCCGCGGCGCTGCCCGAGATGATCGCCGGCTTCGAGCGGCTGGCCGCGGCCGACCGGGGCGCGGTCTCGGCCGAGGTGGTGACCGCCATGCCGCTCACCGCGGCCCAGAGCCGGGCTCTGGCGGCCAGCCTGGGCGCCGCGCTCGGCAAGCATGCGGAGATCGAGGCCCGCGTCGATCCGGCCCTGCTGGGCGGCATCAGGGTGCGCGTGGGCTCGCGGCTCTACGACGCCTCGCTGAAGTCGAGGCTCGACCAGATGAAGTTCGCCCTGAAGAGAGCGTAGCAAAATGGACATCCGCGCCGCCGAAATCTCGGCCATCCTGAAATCCCAGATCGCCAACTTCGGCGAGGAGGCCGACGTTTCCGACGTCGGCCAGGTGCTGTCGGTGGGCGACGGCATCGCCCGCGTCTTCGGCCTCGACCAGGTGCAGGCCGGCGAAATGGTGGAGTTTCCCTCCGCCGGGGTGAAGGGCATGGCCCTCAATCTCGAGCGCGACAACGTCGGCATCGTCATCTTCGGCGAGGACCGCGCCATCGCCGAGGGCGACGAGGTGCGCCGGCTGGGCGAAATCGTCGACGTGCCGGTGGGCAGGGGCCTCTTGGGCCGGGTGGTCAATCCGCTGGGCGAGCCCATCGACGGCAAGGGACCGCTGGGCGAGATCGCCGAGCGCCGCGTCGTCGACGTCAAGGCGCCCGGAATCATCCCGCGCAAGTCGGTGCACGAGCCGATGTACACCGGTCTGAAGGCCATCGACTCCCTGACCCCGATCGGCCGCGGCCAGCGCGAACTGATCATCGGCGATCGCCAGACCGGCAAGACCGCGGTCGCCATCGACACCATCCTGAACCAGAAGGCGGTGAACGCCAGCGGCGACGAGAGCGCCAAGCTCTACTGCATCTATGTCGCCATCGGCCAGAAGCGCTCGACGGTGGCGCAGATCGTCCAGACCCTCGAGGATCGCGGCGCGCTCGACTACACCATCGTGGTTGCGGCCACGGCGTCGGAGCCGGCGCCGCTGCAGTTCCTGGCGCCCTTCTCGGGCTGCGCCATGGGCGAGTGGTTCCGCGACAACGGCATGCACGCGCTGATCATCTACGATGATCTTTCCAAGCACGCCGTCGCCTATCGCCAGATGAGCCTGCTGCTGCGCCGCCCCCCCGGCCGCGAGGCGTTTCCGGGCGACGTCTTCTACCTGCACTCGCGGCTTCTGGAGCGGGCGGCGAAGCTGAACGAACAGTTCGGCTCCGGCTCCCTCACCGCCCTGCCCATCATCGAGACCCAGGCCAACGACATCTCGGCCTACATCCCCACCAACGTGATCTCGATCACCGACGGCCAGATCTTCCTCGAGACGGACCTGTTCTTCCAGGGCATCCGACCGGCGATGAACATCGGCCTCTCGGTCTCCAGGGTGGGCGGCGACGCCCAGGTGCGCGCTATGAAACAGGCGGCCGGCCCGCTCAAGGGCGAACTCGCCCAGTACCGGGAGATGGCCGCCTTCGCCAAGTTCGGCTCGGACCTCGACGTCACCACCCAGCGGCTGCTCGCCCGCGGCGACCGGCTGACGGAGCTGCTGAAACAGCCCCAGTACGCGCCGCAGCAGGTGGAGGAACAGGTCTGCGTGCTCTATGCGGGCACGCGCGGCTACCTCGATCCCATCGCCCTGGGCGACGTCGGCCGCTTCGAGGCCGAGCTGCTGGCGCGGCTGCGCAACCAGCACGCCGACCTGCTGGAGGCGATCCGCGTCCACAAGGCGCTCAACGAGGATCTCGAGGCCAGGCTCAGGGCCGTCCTCGACACCTTCGCCGCCACCTTCGCCTGAGGACGCGCCGGCATGGCCAGCGTCAAGGAGATGCGCACGCGGATCCGCAGCGTGCAGGCGACGCAGAAGATCACCAGGGCGCTGCAGATGGTGGCCGCGGCGAAGCTGCGTCGCACCCAGGACGCCGCGCAGAGCGCCCGCCCCTACGCCGCGCGCATGGCCGCGGTGATCGCAAACCTGGCCGCCGCGGTCACCGGACCGGGCGCGCCGCGGCTGCTAGCCGGAACCGGCTCGAGCGCCAGGGAGCTGGTGGTGGTGGCGACCCACGACCGCGGCCTCGCCGGCGGCTTCAATTCGTCCATCGTCCGCGCCGCGCGCGAACACCTGGCCTCGGCCGTCAGCCAGGGCCGGCAGGTGTCGCTGCTGACCATCGGGCGCAAGGCGCGGGTGCAGCTGCAGCGGCTCTATGGCGACCGCTCGATCGGGGCGCTGGAACATGGCGCCAAGCCCACCCTGGCGCGGGCGCAGGCGGCGGCGGACATCATCCTGCAGCGCTTCGAGGCGGGCGAGGCCGACGTGGTCACCCTGTTCTACAGCCATTTCCGTTCGGTGGTGAGCCAGGTTCCCACCCGACAGCGGTTGATCCCGGCCGAGCTTGCCGTGGCCGGCGGCGGCGTCGACCTGAAGGGCGCCGCCTACGAGTACGAGCCCGACGAGGAGACCATTCTGGCCACCCTCCTGCCGCGCAACATCACCGTGCAGCTGTTCTCCGCCATGCTGGAGAACGAGGCCGGCTTCTACGCCGCCCAGATGGCGGCGATGGACAACGCCACCCGCAACGCCGGCGAAATGATCGCCGGCCTCACGCTGGTGATGAACCGCACCCGCCAGGCGCAGATCACCAAGGAGCTGATCGAGATCATCTCCGGCGCCGAGGCGCTCTAGGGATGGACCCTCCATATTGATTGAACCGGAAGAGGCGAGCGGCGGCGTGACCGGCGCCGCCGAGCCAGACACCGACGCATCCACCGAGGAAGGCAGTACGACCACCATGGCCACCGCCACCGCCAAGAAGCCCGCCGCCAAGACCCCCGGCCCGTCGAAGGCGACGGCCGCCGCCCCGTCCCAGGGCGTCGCCACCGGCCAGATCACCCAGGTCATCGGCGCGGTGGTCGACGTCGAGTTCGTCGGCCATCTGCCGGCGATCCTGTCGGCGCTGGAAACCACCAACCACGACCAGCGCACCGGCGCGACCACCCGGCTGGTGCTGGAGGTGGCCCAGCACCTCGGCGAGAACACCGTGCGCACCATCGCCATGGACGCCACCGAGGGCCTGACCCGCGGCCAGCCGGTGACCGACACCGGCGGGCCGATCATGGTGCCGGTGGGTCCGGGCACGCTGGGGCGGATCATGAACGTGATCGGCGAGCCGGTCGACGAAGCCGGTCCGATCCCGCATGAGAAGCGAGCCTCGATCCACCGCGAGGCGCCGTCCTTCGCCGATCAGGCGACCTCCAAGGAGCTGCTGGTCACCGGCATGAAGGTGATCGACCTGCTCTGCCCCTACACCAAGGGCGGCAAGATCGGGCTGATCGGCGGCGCCGGCGTCGGCAAGACCGTGACCATGCAGGAGCTGATCAACAACATCGCCCTCAACTACGGCGGCTATTCGGTGCTCGCGGGCGTCGGAGAGCGCAGCCGCGAAGGCAACGACATGTATTACGAGATGATCGATTCCAAGGTGAACGTCGATCCGCGCGAACACGGGGGGTCCACCGAGGGGTCGCGCTGCGCCCTCGTCTATGGCCAGATGAACGAGCCGCCCGGCGCGCGGGCGCGGGTGGCGCTCACCGGCCTCACCCAGGCCGAGTATTTCCGCGACGAGGAGGGCAAGGACGTGCTGCTCTTCATCGACAACATCTTCCGCTTCACCCAGGCCGGGTCCGAGATGTCGGCGTTGCTCGGCCGCATCCCGTCGGCGGTGGGCTATCAGCCGACGCTCGCCACCGAGATGGGCAATCTGCAGGAGCGCATCACCTCCACCAACAAGGGCTCGATCACCTCGGTGCAGGCGATCTTCGTGCCCGCCGACGATCTCACCGACCCGGCGCCGGCCACCGCCTATTCGCACCTGGACGCGACCACCATCCTCTCGCGCGACGTCTTCGCGCTGGGCATCTTCCCGGCGGTCGATCCGCTCAACTCCACCTCGCGCATCCTCGACCCGCTGGTGATCGGCGAGGAGCATTATCAGACGGCGCGGCGCGTCCAGGCCATCCTGCAGCAGTACAAGGCTCTGAAGGACATCATCGCGATCCTCGGCATGGACGAGCTCTCCGAGGACGATAAGCTGGTCGTCGCCCGCGCCCGCAAGATCACCCAGTTCCTGTCGCAGCCGATGCACGTGGCCGAGGCATTCACCAATCTGCCGGGAATCTTCGTCTCCCTGGAAGACACCATCCGCTCGTTCAAGGCGGTGTGCGACGGCGAATACGACCACCTGCCCGAGACGGCGTTCCGGATGGTCGGGACCATCGAGGACGCGGTGAAGAAGGCCGAGCAGATGGCGGCGGAGGCCTGACCCCGTTGGCCAAGCTGCATTTTTCCCTGGTTTCGCCCGAGCGCGAACTCTTCGGCGGCGAGGTCGATCAGGTGGACGCGCCGGGGTCGGAGGGTGACTTCGGCGTCCTCTTCGGCCATGCGCCGTTCATGACCACGCTGAAGGAGGGGCGGGTCAAGGTGTTCAACGAGGACGAGACCCAGGTGTTCGAGGTCCGCGGCGGCTTCGCCGACGTGACGCCCGAGGGCCTGACCATCCTGGCCGAATATGCGGTCGAGGTCGCCTAGCCCCGAAACCAGTTCCCATTCCCCGCGAACCGGCTTTAGAACGGCCTCGCCAACGACCACCACGACACCTCGGGGAAGGGGGAATTCATGCGCCTCGCGCTCGTCAGCCTGATCGCCGTCTCGATGGGGGCGCCCTCGGCCTTCGCCCAGACTGCGCCGCCTGCCCCGCCGGCCCAAGCCCCGCCCGTGCAAGCGCCCACCCCCCAGGCGCCCGTCTCGCAGGCGCCGGCGACCCAGGCCCCCGCCGCCGCGCCTTCGCCGCCCGCAGCGGCCATCTCGGCGCCGCCGCCGACCCCGCCGCCGCCGCCGGCGCCGCCCACCGATCCGACCGCCATCGCCATCCTGGCCGTGCTCCAGAACGTCTGCATCCCGGCGGCGAGCGGCGGCGATCTGGCGCGGCTGGCCAAGGCGGCGGGCTATCGCAAGTCCGGCGACAACTGGGTGCTGCGCCAGCGCGGCTACATGCTCACCATCGAGGACCCGGGCTCCAATCCCAACCAGTGCCACGTGGACGTGATCCACGCCGTGGACCAGGCCGCGCCGGGGCGGCCGATCGTGCTGGCGCTGGAGGACTGGGCGGCGGTGGAGCGCGGCTGGAGCCTCTACCGGAACGATACCAATATCCAGGACGGCTTCCAGTTCACCACGCGATCGTGGCAGCACGCCGCCGACGGCCTCCAGCAGAGCATCGTCTTCTGGACCCGGCGCCATCCGGATGGCGCGCCGATGCGGCGCGACGCCGACACCTCGCAACTGATCTACGCCGAGACCAAGACCGCGAGCTGACCGGCAAGCGCCTTAGGCGGCGGTGCGCGACGCGCCCTCGGCGATCCAGGCTAGGCTCAGATCGGCCGCCACGCGCCAGCCGGGTTCGGCGACCAGCCAGTGGCTCATGTCCGGCAGCACCTCGGCCCTGGCCCCGATGCGCCGCGCCGTTTCCAGCACCGTGGCCGGCGGATGCACGATGTCGCGCTCGCCCGCCAGCGCCAGGATCGGCGCGCCGATGCCGCCCGCGGGCACGAGCGTCGTCATCAGCGGATCCAGCCACCAGTTCAGGGTCTCGAAGAGCGCCCGTCCGCTCTCCGGACCCATCCGCGCGAACACCGCCTGGCGTTCCGCGCTCGCCAGCCGGTCGGCGCCGCAGCGTTTCAGGGTCGGATAGTCCGGCCGCACGGCCTGGGCCCAGTAGGGGCCGAGGGCGTAAAGCCCCAGCGCCGAGACCGCCTCCTCCATGGTCGAGCCGCTGACGCCCCAGGGCGGCGAGGGGGCGAGCAGGACGACGCCGGCAGTGCGGGTGCGGGCCGCGGCCAGCAGCGCCACGAGCCCGCCGAGGGAGTGGCCGACGATCACGGCGGGCCTGCCCAGCGCGCGCGCCGTCGCCGCGATCGAAGCGGCATAGTCGCTCATCGACAGCCCCCGGACCGCCTCGGGCGAGGCGCCCGGCGCATGACCGGGCAGGTCGGGCGTCACCACCTCGCAGCCCGCCTCGATGAACGGCCGCTGGAAGCGCTCGAACACCCACCCGGCGCAGAACGCGCCATGCACCATGATGACGGGGGGAAGGATCATGCCTGCTCCTTTGCGGCGGCGAGCATTGGCGGGCTTCGCGCCGCGCCGCAACCGGCGAGGGCGGCTCAGGGGCCGCCGCCGCGCAGTTCCTCGATCAGCGGGCGGAAGGTCGCGATCACCTGCTGGTAGACATCGCGCTTGAACGCGATCACCGCGTCCGCGGCCTCGTCGATCTCGGCCCAGCGCCAGGCGTCGAACTCGGGGCTGCCGTGCGCAGCGAGGTCGATCTCCGCATCGTCGCCCTCGAAGGCGAAGGCGAACCACACCTGCTTTTGCCCGCGCCAGCCCTTGCCCACCTTGGAGCCCTGGTGCTCCGGCGGGAACTCATAGCCGATCCAGTCGCGCGTGCGCGCCAGCAGCCTGGCCGAGCTGACTCCCGTCTCCTCCTTCAGTTCGCGCAGCGCCGCCTCGAGGTCGCCTTCGCCGGCGTCGATGCCGCCTTGCGGAAACTGCCAATTGTGCGGCGCCGCCGTCTTGGTCCGGCGCCCCAGCCACACCTTGCCTGTCTTGGCGATGAGCACGATCCCGACATTGGGGCGCAACCGGGCCAGATCCATGACCTTCATCTGGGCGCTGAACGGGCGCATGACCAGAGACCCCATGGCAATGTTCCCTCCCTGGTCCGGACTGCCCGAGCCGACCGGCTCCGCCGGCGTCAGCGCTTCACCATCAGGGCCGATGCGGGCACGAGCTGGAAGCCGCGGCCCGCCAGCCCGCCGGCCCAGCGCGCGGCTTCGGCGAGGGTGACCGGATAGGCGAAGCCGGACCCCAGCGCCTGGCCGGAGCGCGAGGCCTGGGTTTCCAGCGCGGTGAGCTGGGCATCGATGGCGGCGCCGTCGAGCTGATCGTCGACGATCCGGTCGGCCGATGCGCGCGGCAGGCCGCCGCCGACCTGCGCCGCCGCGCCGTCGTCGATGAAGGCGAGGCCGCGCCCGCGCAGGTCGTCGGCAAAGACGCCCATGGCGGGCGCCGAGGCCAGGAACCTCGCGCCGAGATAGTTGGTGACGCCGAAATAGCCGCTCGCCCGCGACAGCAGCCACTCGAGCGTGGAGGTGATCTGCTGCGGCGAGGCGTCGGCCATCAGGGTCTTCGGGCCGGGGTCGTTGTCGGGATAGTCCTTCGGCTGCATGGGCAGCTCGAGCAGCACCTCGTGGCCGGCGGCCCGGGCCATGTCGATCCAGCCCTGCAGGCCGTCGGCGTAGGGCACGAAGGAAAGCGTCACCTGGGGCGGCAGGCCGGAGATCGCCGTGCGCGTCTCGGCGGCGTCGAGGCCGAGCCCGCCGATGACGAGGGCGACCCGCGGCTTGCCGTCGAACGTCGCCGGGCGGGCGTAGGCCTGGGCGGGGGTGCGCCCGTCCGGGCCGATCACCGGCAGCGGGCCGCCGGGGCCGGGCGCGAACAGGCCGGCGATCGGCGCCTGGGGCAATCCCGGCCCGGAGGCCTGCGCCCCCTCGACGCTGGCGTCGGCGGGAATGGTGATGATGGCCGCGCCGATGGGCGCCCCCCCGGCGCCGGGCGCGGCCGGGTCGGTCGTGGCGCTGGAGAGCTCCACCGTGGCCGAGCCGTAGGGCGCCTCGCCGGCGGGCTCGCTCGGCAGCGCTTCGCGCCAGCCGGGCGGGGCGGTGGTGGAGGCGATGGTGGCCAGGTTCAGCCGCACCACCGGCGCGCCCGCCCTGGGATCGCCGGTGAGCGAGACCAGGGCCGCCGCGCAGACGACGAGCAGGGCCGCGGCCGCGGCCGCCGCCATGTAGGGGTTGGCGAAGCGGCCGGGCGCCGTGGGGCGCGGCGGCGTCTCGGGCCTGGGCGGGCGCGGCCTGGCGAAGGTGCGGGCGGTCTGCAAAGCAGGGAGCAGACTCGCCGCAGTTGGTTAATGAAGCCGAAAAAGCCGCGGCGGCGCTACGGCTTTGCCGCGATCACCGGCTCGGCGTCCCTGACGGCCGGGTCCTTGGCCAGGCGCCCGGCGGCGTCGGCCAGGGTGGCGGCGGGCTTGGGCAGCTTGGGCGTCGCCTGGACCGAGCCGTATTTGAGCACGGCGAGCGCCCGGACGAGCTGGAAGTCGCCCTTCTTCTCGTCGAAGGAGGGCGGCGGCGCCTCGGCGGCCTGGTGCGGCGCGCTGCGCATCTGCCCCGCCTGGGCGTCGAGCGCATTGCGGAAGGTGGCCTCGGTGAACTCGAACGCCTTGTTGGCGATCTGCTGGGCCTCTTCGCGGGTCGCGGCGACCTCGAGGTCCGGCTGGATGCCGATCTTCTGGATCGACCGGCCTGAGGGCGTGTAGTAGCGCGCCGTCGTCAGCTTCACCGCGCCGTCGGCGCCGCCGCGCAGCGGGATCACCGTCTGCACCGAACCCTTGCCGAAGCTGGTGACGCCGACCACGGCGGCGCGATGGCGGTCCTGCAGGGCGCCGGTGACGATCTCCGAGGCCGAGGCGGTGCCGGAATTGATCAGCACCACCATCGGCAGGCCGTGCAGCACGTCGTGGCCGCGGGCGTTGTAGACTTCCACGTCGCGCGGATCGCGGCCGCGCTGCGAGACCACCTCGCCGCCGTCGAGGAACAGGCTGGCCACGCCCACGGCCTGGTTCAGCAGGCCGCCGGGATTGTTGCGCAGATCCAGCACCAGGCCCTTCATGTGCGGGTCCTTGGCTTTCAGGGCGTCGATGGCGGCCAGGGTCTCGTCGGTGGCGGTCTCGTTGAAGCTGGAGAGGCGCACGTAGCCGTCGTCGCCCTCCAGGTGGTAGACCACCGACTTGGGCTGGATGATCTCGCGCACCAGCTTGACGTCGAACGGATCGGTCTTGGCGCGCCCGATGGTGAGGGTCACCGCCTCGCCCGGCTTGCCGCGCATCTGCTTGACGGCGTCCGAGACGCTCATCCCCAGGATGTTCTCGCCGTTGACCGCCATGATGTAGTCGCCGGGCTTGATGCCGGCCCTGGCGGCCGGCGTGCCGTCGATGGGCGAGATCACCTTCACGGCGCCGTCCTCGGAAGTGATCTCGAGGCCCAGGCCGCCGTATTGGCCGCGGGTCTCGTCGTTGAGATCCTTGAATTCCGATGGCGTCAGATAGTCCGAATGGGGGTCGAGCGAGTTGACCATGCCTTCCAGGGCCGAATCCATCAGCTTCTTCTCGTCCACCGGAACGACGTACTGGTGCTCGATGATGTCGTGCACGTCGGCGAAGAGCTCGAGCATGTGGTAGGTCTCGGCCCTGGGCTGGGTGGTCGCCCGGGCGGACTGGCCCACGTAGGCCATGGTTCCGGCTCCGAGAACGAAGGCGGAGGCCGCGATCATCAGGTACTTGCGCATGAGCCTCGTCTGCTCCTTCGCGGCTCGGCCTCGCGCCGCCGCGTCACCATCGCTCCCCGCGCCCGCCGCCGGTCAGCCCCGCCGCGCCGTCAGCCCCCCGTCAAGCATCGACATCGGATCGACAGGCCCGGCGGACAGCCTGACTTCGAAATACAGCTCCGGCGAGGCGTGTCCACTCGCCGGCATGCTTCCGATGGGGAAAGCGGCCGCGACCGATTGTCCGGCGGCCACCGTCACCTTGCCCAGGCCCGACAGCACCATGTGGCATCCACCGGCGCCGCGCAAGACCACCACCTCGCCCCATCCCTTCAGCGGTCCGGCGTAGGCGACCACGGCGGCGGCGGGGCTGCGCACCCTCGCGCCGGCCCTGGTTTTCCAGGCGAGGCCCTCGGAGCGCAGCCCGCTCGCCAGCCGTCCGCCAAATCCGGTCGCGACCGGGCCGGCCACGGGTGCGGCGAGCCGCGTTGGCGGCGCCTCGGCGTCCAGGCCCTGCGACGCCGGCCCGGGAGGCGCCAGCCGCGCCGCATCCCTGGTCAGGGCGTCGAGGCGGCCCTCGCGGTCCTCGACGGCGCTCTCCGCCGCGAAGAGCTCGCCGCTCGCCTCGGCCGCCTGGCGCTGCGCCGCGGCCAGCTCCTGCGCCTGGACCGCCAGGGCGCGGGCGCGCGCCTCGAGTTCCGGCGCGATCGCCTGCGCCAGGATCATCGCCCGCACCGCAGCCTTGGCGTCGCCCGGCGAGACCAGCAGCGGCGGCGGCGGGTCGCGGCTGAAGAGCTCCAGGGCGCCCAGCAGCCGCGCCAGCGCATTGCGGTCGGTTCCGATCCGCGCCTGCAGAACCGCCGCCCGGGTCTCCAGCGCCTGCAGCGTCGCCCGGCGCGCCTCGAGGCTCTGGGCCAGGGCCGGGACGCCGGCGAGGCCGACCAGCCCCCAGGCGATCAGGCCCGAGGCGATCAGGCCAGCTCCGGCCCGGGCGCGCCCGCCCCGCCTCGGCGCCGGCCGGGCCGTTGGCGCCCGCCGGGAGATCATGGCCGGTGATAGGGGCTGCCGGCCAGGATCGTCGCCGCGCGGTAGATCTGCTCGGCCAGCATGACGCGCGCCAGGGCGTGGGGCCAGGTCTGCGGACCGAACGAGACCTGCTCGGCGGCGCGGCCGAGCGCGCTCGCGTCCAGTCCATCCGCGCCGCCGATCGCGAACGCCAGCCGCCGCGCGCCCTGGTCGCGCAGTTCGGCCAGCCGTCTGGCGAAGGCCGCGGATGTCGTCGTCCGCCCGCGCTCGTCGCAGGCGATCAGGATCGCCTCGTCGGCCTGGGCGAGGATCGCCTCGGCTTCGGCGCTCCGGCCGCGCCTGCGCGCTTCGACCTCGATGATCTCCACCGGCGCGAGCCCGAGGGCGCGACCGGTCGCGCCGGCGCGCCGCACGTAGTCGCGCGCCAGCACGGCCTCGGGCGTCTGGCCCAGCTTGCCCACGCAGATCAGCGAGATGCGCAACCGGACCGTGCCCGGCGCGCGTCAGTTCACCGCGCGGTGCGGCGGCTCGACCGACCAGATCTTCTCGATGTTGTAGAAGGCGCGCACTTCCGGGCGGAACAGGTGCACGATCACGTCGCCCGCGTCGATCAGCACCCAGTCGCAATGCGGCATGCCCTCGACCCGCGCGCGCCCCAGCCCGGCGTCCTTGAGGGCGCGCAGCAGATGGTCGGCCATGGCGCCGACGTGGCGGTGCGAGCGTCCGGAGGCGACGATCATGCCGTCGGCCACGGAACTCTTGTCCTTCAGGTCGATGAAAACGACATCCTGGGCCTTCTCGTCATCCAGGCGGTCGAGGAGGAGGCGTTCGAGGGCGCGGACGCCCTGGTGGTCCTCCGAGGCGTCCCCGGCGGGGATCTCCTCGTGCGCGTCGAGCGCGGCTTCGCGGTTCAGCGGATGCTCCCTTGTCAGGCTCTCGCAAGGCGAGACTACCACGTTCGCGCGCGCCGGTCAGGGGGAAATCTGGCGCCCCGCCCGCCGCGCTTCGGACCGGCGCCGCAGGGCCGTCGAGGTGGTGAAGTCGAGGCGGCCGTCGAGGAAGACCCAGGCCGGGGGCGCGCGATCGGCCAGAGTGCGCGCCGCCCGGGCGGGGATGCGGGCGTGGGCGAATCGCCGCGCGGCCGGGGCGAAGCGGCTCTTCAGGCCGCTCCACGGCCGCGCGATCACCGCGACCGGCGCCTCGGCCATGATCTGCGTCCAGCCGCGCCAGCGATGCAGCTGGGCCAGGGCGTCGGCGCCCATGATCCAGACGAAGCGCACCCCCGGATGGCGCGCCTTCAGCAGCCGAAGGGTGTCGATGGTGTAGGGCGAGCCGAACCTCGCCTCCGCGTCCGAGACGATCATCGACGGGCCGCGGGCGTGACGGCGCGCGCCCGCCAGGCGATCGGCGAGCCCCGCCGTCTCGCCCGCGCCCTTCAGCGGATTCTGCGGCGAGACCAGCCAGATCACCCGGTCGAGCCCCAGCCGCCTCAGCGCGGTCTCGGCGACGTGCGAATGGCCCGGGTGGGCAGGGTTGAACGAGCCGCCGAAGAGCCCGACCCGCATCCCGGGGGCGAGGTGGAACCCCAGCCGCGCAGCCTGCGGCCGGCCCGCGGCGGGACGCCTGGCGGCAGGGCCTGCGAACCACATCCAGCCGATCCCCCCTCGCGCCGCCCAGCGTCTTGGTAGCGGCGCCGGGGGCACGCGCAAACCCCTACCCCGCCAGGGCCAGGTCGTTGGCGTGGATCACCGGGCCGGCGGTGTAGCCGAGCGCCGCCTCGATCGCGCCCGAGCGCAGGCCGACGATCCGCTGGGCGTCGGCGGCGTCGTAGCGCGCAAGGCCGCGGCCGACCTCGCCACCGTCCGGGCCGCGGACCAGCACGGCGTCGCCCTTGCCGAAGCGGCCCTCGACCGTCGTCAGGCCCGCCGGAAGCAGGCTCTTGCCGGCCCGCAGCGCCATGGCCGCGCCGGCGTCCACCACCAGCACCCCCTGGAGGGCGAGCGACCCGGCGATCCAGGCCTTGTAGGCGGCCCCCGGCGTGGCGGCGGCGGTGAACAGGGTGGCGCGCGCGCCGGCCTCGACGGCCGCCAGCGGCCGGGGCGTGCGCCCGAGCGCGATCAGGGTCGAACAGCCGGCGGCGCCGGCGATGCGCACCGCGGCGAGCTTGGTGGCCATGCCGCCGGTCCCCGCATGGGCGCCCCCCGCCATGGCCTCGATGCTGGCGGTCAGCGCCTCCACGTGGGCGATGTGCCGGGCGCCCGGGTCGCGCCGCGGATCGGCGGAGTAGAGGCCATCGACGTCGGAGAGCAGCACCAGCAGGTCGGCGCCCACCATCTGGGCCACCCGGGCGGCCAGCCGGTCGTTGTCGCCGTAGCGGATCTCTTCGGTGGCCACGGTGTCGTTCTCGTTCACCACCGGCGTCACCCCGAGTTCGAACAGGGTCTCCAGGGTGGCGCGGGCGTTGAGGAAGCGGCGGCGCACCTCGGTGTCGTCCGGCGTCATCAGCACCTGAGCGGCCACGAGGCCCTGCGGCGCCAGCGCCTCCTCCCAGGCGCGCATCAGCAGCGATTGCCCGGCGGCGGCGGCCGCCTGCTTCTCCGGCAGGCTGAGCGCCCGGCGCTTCAGGCCCAGCCGCCGGCGCCCGAGCGCCACGGCCCCGGACGAGACCACCAGCGCCCTCTGTCCGCGCGCCTTCAGCCGCGCGAGGTCGGCGCAGAAGGCGCCCAGCCAGGCGGCGTCGGCCGCTCCGGTGGCGTCGTCGACGACCAGCGCCGAGCCGAGCTTGACGACGACCAGCCGCGCGGCGGCGAGGCCGGTCACGGCCGCCAGTCCGCCGGCGCGACCGCGGCGTCCTCGTCCCTGCGCCGCACGATGGCGAAGGCGGCGCGCAGCAGCTCGGTCACGCCCTCGCCCGAGACCGCCGAGACCAGAAGCGGCGCGCGGCCGGCCGCGGCCCCGAGCGCCTGCGCCTTGTTGCGGCGCGCGGTCGGGTCCAGGGCGTCGATCTTGCTCAGCGCCACCAGTTCCGGCTCCTCGGCCACGCCCTCGCCGTAGGCCGCCAGCTCGCGCCGCACCGCGGCCCAGGCGCCGGCGACGTCGGCGCAGGTGGCGTCGACGAGGTGGATGAGGGCGCGCGTGCGCTCCAGATGGCCCAGGAAGCGCACGCCCAGTCCCGCGCCCTCGGCCGCCCCCTCGATGAGACCGGGCACGTCGGCCAGCACGAAGCGCTCGCCCGCCGAGAGGCTGACGACGCCGAGATGCGGCGTCAGGGTGGTGAACGGGTAGTCGGCGACCTTGGGGCTCGCCGCCGATACGGCCGCCAGCAGCGTCGACTTGCCGGCGTTGGGCAGGCCCACCAGTCCGACGTCGGCGATCAGCTTGAGCCGCAGCCAGATCCATCGCTCCTGGCCGGCGAGGCCCGGATTGGCGTGGCGCGGCGCCCGGTTCACCGGTCCCTTGAAGCGGGTGTTGCCGAAACCGCCGTTGCCTCCCGCCGCCAGCCGCACCCGCGTCCCCGGCTGGTCGAGATCGGCGATCAGGGTGCGGCGATCCTCCTCCAGCACCTCGACGCCCACGGGAACGCGCAGCACGGCGTCCTCGCCCGCCGCTCCCGAGCGGTTGCGGCCCATGCCGTGGCCGCCGGTCCCGGCCTTGAAGTGCTGCTGGTAGCGGTAGTCGATCAGGGTGTTGAGGCCCTCGACGGCCTCGATCCAGACATCGCCGCCGCGGCCGCCGTCGCCGCCGTCGGGACCGCCGCGCGGGATGAACTTCTCGCGCCGGAACGAGACCGCGCCGGCCCCGCCGTCGCCGGAGCGGATCCAGACCTTGCACTGGTCGAGGAACTTCATGGGGGAGCTTTAGACGAAGACGCCCGCCCAAGGCGAGCGCGGCGCCGGGTCACGCCCGGGTCTCGAGGCGCTCGAACTCCAGCCAGATCGGGGCGCAGTCGCCCAGGCGCTTGGCCTCGTAGCGCGTGACCAGGTGGTCCGGCGGCGGCTGGCGCCAGTCGCTGGCGCGCTGGGCGGTCCAGCGGAAGTCGGGGGCGGCGGCGAAGCTCTGCAGCATCCAATCGGCATAGCCGGCCCAGTCGGTGGCGAGGCGCACGCTCGCCGCCGGCTTCAGCAGGCGCGCGGCTTCGGCGATGAAGTCCGGCCCGACGAGGCGGCGCTTCTCGTGGCGCTTCTTCGGCCAGGGGTCGGGAAACAGCACCACGAGTCCGTCGAGGCTGGCCGCCGGCAGCCGCGCCATCAGGGGGCGCACGTCGCCGGCGTGCAGACGCACGTTGGCGAGGCCGAGCGTCTCGATCCGCGCAAGGCAGGTCGCGACGCCGTTGACGAACACCTCGGCGCCTATGAAGAGCCGATCCGGGCGCCTGGCCGCCTGCCAGGCCAGATGCTCGCCCGCGCCGAATCCGGCCTCGAGCCAGACCTCGGACGCCGACGCCATCAGCGCCCGCGGATCGAAAGGCGCCTGCGGAACCGCCAGCTTGGGCAGCAGGGTCTCGAGCAGCCTCGCCTGGCGCGGCTTGAGGCTGCGGCCGCGGATGCGGCCATAGCTGCGCAGGACGGGGGCCGGCGTGGACATGGCCTCAGGCGCCGCCGTCGCTCGGCGCCCGCCCGGCGCCGCCAGGGCGGCGCAGGCTCTGGTCCAGACCCTGGGCGTAGGCGCCCAGCGAGACCAGCAGCATTCCCAGGAACAGCAGCTTGCCCCAGCGGTCGAAGATCGTCGGCGGCAGAGCCGGCGGCAGGCGCGCGTCGATCACCCCGAACGCGCCCAGTCCCAGCAGCTTGCCCGGCTCCAGCCTGCCCTCGGCGTCGATGACCGCCGAGAGCCCGGTGGGGGTGCCGCGCACCATCGGCAGGCCCTCTTCGATGGAGCGGTAGCTGGCGAGATTGAGGTGCTGCCAGGGCCCGATGGTGCGGCCGAACCAGGCGTCGTCCGAGATGTTGAGGATCCAGGCCGGGCGCAGGCCCGACGCCTGGGCGCCATCGCGCGTGACGCCCGAGAACAGGCTTTCGTAGCAGATCAGCGGCTGCAGCGGCGGGATGCCCGGCGGGGAAATCGGCCGCGGCGCCGGCCCCGGCGTGAAGCCGTCGCCGACATGGACGAGCTGCTTGACCCCCAGCGGCGTCAGGAAGCGGTCGAGCGGCAGGTACTCGCCGAACGCGACCAGATAATGCTTGTCGTAGGTCGCGGTGAGGCTGAGGCCGGCGGCGCTGCGGGTCAGGGCGATCAGGCTGTTGAAATAGAGATAGCCGTCCGGGGCGTAGGCGCCCGGCGGCGCGGTCTCGACCCGGTAGCCGCCGCTCAGCAGGGTCTGGCCCGGCTGCAGCGCCGCCTCGATGGCCCGCCGGGTCCAGGTTCCCGGCGCGAGATATTCGTTGAACGACGCCGGCAGGCCTTGCTCCGACCAGACGATGATGTCGGGCCGGCGCGGCGCAGGCCGGGTGGTGAGTTCGAGATTGCGCCGGGCGATGTCGTCGAAGGCGGCCGCATCGTAGAGCGCGCGCACCGGCGTATCGGGCTGGACGATGCGCACCAGCGGCGCGCCCGGCGCGGGCGCATCGTCGGCCGCCGCAAGCCGCCAGAGGCCAAAACCATAGAGGCCGGCCAGAGCGGCGGCGGCGAGGCAGAGCCCGATGCGCGCGCCGCGCGTGCGCACGCCGAGGCCCGGCGCGGCGGCGATGGCCACGGTGATCCAGCTGAGGCCATAGGCGCCGAAGAGGCTCGCCGCCTGCGATGGCGCCGAGCCGGCCTTCCAGGTTTCCCCGGCGAGGTCCCACGGAAAGCCGGTCAGGAGAAGGACGTGGCCGCGCAGCCATTCGAACGCGGTCACCGCGCCGGCGAAGACCAGCAGCCGCCAGGCGTTGGCGGGCGCGAGTCCGCGGTAGAGCGCCGCCGCTCCGCCCCAGGAGACCGCCATCAGCGCGGCCAGGGCGCCCACGGCGAAGGGCGCCATCCAGCCCTGTTCGCGGGCATGCACGAAAAACGCCTCGCCGATCCACCAGACCGAGGCGACGAAATAGGCCAGCCCGGCCAGCCAGCCGCGCAAGAACGCCGAGCGCAGCGGCCGGCGCGGATCGGCGCGGTCGAGGAGCCGCAGCAGGACCGCATAGCCCAGCAGCCCCGGCAGGAACCCGAACGGCTGATTGGCGAAGGCCGGCGCGAGGCCCGCCGCGACCGCCGCGCCTCTCAGCGCCCACGCTCTGGAAGCCGTGGTCATCGCCGCTCAGGACGATCCGGCCGGGGGCGATCGGGCTGGGGGCGATCCGGCGCCAGACGCCGCGGCCCCGGCGGCGGGCGGCTCGGGCGCGATCGGCCGCAGCCGCAGGCGCTTGATCCGCCTGGGATCGGCGTCGACGATCTCCGCCTCCAGCGACTGGTCCAGCGCCACGACCTCGCCGCGCCGGGGCACGCGCCCGGCGATGGCGGTGACGAGGCCGGCGACGGTGTCGATCTCCTCGTCCGGATCGGGCGCCTGCAGAGGACGGTCGAGCGCGGCGCGCAGTTCGTCCAGGCCCAGGCGGGCGTCCACCTCGAAGACGCCGCCGGCGCGGGCGACGATGCGGGCGGCGCCGGCGACGTCGTGCTCGTCGTCGATCTCGCCCACCACCGCCTCGATGACGTTCTCCAGCGTCACCAGCCCATCCACGCCGCCGAACTCGTCGATCACCATGGCCAGGTGGATGCGGCTGGCGCGCATGCGCAGCAGCAGGTCGGCCGCGCGCATGGAGGGCGGGACGTAGAGGGTCTCGCGGCGCAACCGCCGCAGCACCGCCTCGCCCGGCGCCGGCGTGCGGACCTTGCCGGCGATGAGCTTGAACACGTCCTTGATGTGGACGAAGCCCACGGGGTCGTCCAGCGTCTCGCGGTAGATCGGTAGGCGCGAGTGTTCGGTGTCGATGAACTGCGCCGCCACCGCCTCGAGCGGCGCGCCGATCTCCAGGGCCACGATGTCGGCGCGCGGAATCATCACGTCGGCGACGGTGAGGCTTTGGAAGGCCTGCGCCTGCCCGACCAGTTCCGAGCCGGTGCGCTGCGGCGCCGCGGGCGCGGGCCTGGCGATCCGCCTCAGTCCCAGCGCGCCCAGCAGCGCGCCCCAAGGTCCTCGGCCGGCCGCCTCGCGGGGCCCGGCGGCCTCTTCATTGCCCTGGCTGGCCATGATCTCCCGGCTCTAGGCGTAGGGGTCGGCGACACCGAGCCCCGCGAGGATGGCGCGCTCGCGCGCCTCCATCCGCTCGGCCTCGGCGTCGGTCAGGTGATCGTAGCCCAGAAGATGCAGGACTCCATGGACGGCGAGGTGCTGCAAATGATCGGCGAGGCTCTTGCCCTGCTCGGCGGCCTCGCGGCGGCAGACCCCGAAGGCGAGCGCGACGTCGCCGAGCCCGCCCGCTGGTCCGGACGCCGCTGGAAACGCGAGCACGTTGGTGGCCGCGTCGTGGCCGCGGAAGGCGGCGTTGAGCGCCTGGAGGCGGGCGTTGCCGGCGAGCAGGATGGCGATGTCGCAGCCCCCGCGCGCGCCCTCGTGATCGAGCGCCGCCGCCGCCGCCGCCGCCGCCAGCCGCCCCGCCTCGGGCGCCGCCGCCGTCCAGGCCGCCTCCTCGATCTCGACCTCGATCACAGGTGCTGGCCGGCGTCGGCGTCGTAGGCGCCCACGATCAGCTCCACCAGCGGATGGCGCACCACGTCCTGGGCGCAGAAGCGCATCACCGAGATCCCCGCCAGGCCCTCCAGGATGGCGACCGCGTGAACGAGGCCGGAATCGGCGCGATTGGGCAGGTCGACCTGGCTGGGATCGCCGGTCACCACCATGCGCGCCCCCTCGCCCAGGCGCGTCAGCACCATCTTCATCTGCAGCCGCGTCGCGTTCTGGGCCTCGTCGACGATGACGAAGGCGTGGGCGAGGGTGCGGCCGCGCATGAAGGCGATCGGCGCCACCTCGATCTGGCCGCGGTCGCGGCGCCGGCGCAGCTGCTCGGCCCCAAGGATCTCGGCGAGCGCCTCGAACACCGGCGCCATGTAGGGATCGACCTTTTCCAGGAGGTCGCCGGGCAAAAAGCCGAGGCGCTCGCCCGCCTCCACGGCCGGCCGCGTCACCACCAACCGATCGACCGCCCCCGAAACCAGCAGGTCCGCGCCCTGGGCGACGGCGAGGAAGGTCTTGCCGGTGCCCGCCGGCCCGAGCGCGAACACCAGGTCGTGCGCCGCCATGGTCTCGAGATAGCGCGCCTGGGCCGCGGTCTTGGCGGCGACGGCCCCCCGCCGCCCCGCCGGGCCCGCGGCCGCCTCGCCGCGCCGCGCCTGCGCCACCGCGACGCGCACGTCGGCCTGGCTCACCTCCAGCCCTTCGTCGGCCCGCGCGGCGATCGCCTCGATCACCCTGCGGGCGCCGCGGCGGGCGCTGGCGTCGCCGTTGACCGAGACGCCGCCGCCGGGCGTCTCGACCAGCACGTGGAAGGCATCCTCGATCAGCGCGGCGTGCCGGCCGCCGGGCCCGGAGGCGGCGCGCACCGCGGCCTCGGACAGCGGCATGAAATCGGATGGCCCGCGGCTCAAGCCGGCTCCAGCACGCCGGCGAGGCTGCCCGCCGCCGCGCCGGTGATCCGCACCGGCGCGATCTGGCCGATCAGCTCCGCCGGCGCCTCGCAATGCACCGCCTGCAGATAGGGGCTGCGCCCGGCCGCCTGACCGGGCCGGCGCCCCTCCCGATCGAGCAGCACCGGCAGCACCTTGCCGACCTGGGCGGCGTTGAACTCGGTCCTGGTCTGCTCCAGCACCTCCTGCAGGCGCGCCAGACGTTCGGCCTTGACCGCCTCGGCGACCTGGCCCGGCATGGCGGCGGCGGGCGTGCCGGGGCGGCGCGAGTACTTGAAGGCGAAGGCGCCGGCGTAGCGGACCTCCCTGGCGAGCGTCAGGGTGGCTTCGAAATCCACCTCGCGCTCGCCCGGAAAGCCGACGATGAAGTCGCCGGAGAGCGCGATGTCCGCTCGCGCGGCGCGCACCCGCTCGACGAGGCGCAGATAGTCGCCCGCTCCATGGCCGCGGTTCATGGCTTTCAGCACCCGGTCCGAGCCGGCCTGCACCGGCAGATGCAGATAGGGCATCAGCGCCTCGATCTCGGCGTGCGCCGCGATCAGCGCCGCGTCCATGTCGCGCGGGTGGCTGGTGGTGTAGCGGATGCGGGCGAGGCCCGGGATCCGCGCCAGCCGCCGGATCAGCGCCGCCAGGCCGCCGCCGTCGCCGCCGTCGTAGGCGTTGACGTTCTGGCCGAGCAGCGTCACTTCGCGCACGCCCCGCCGCGCCAGCACCCGGGCCTCGGCCTCGACGGCCTCCGGCGGCCGGGAATATTCGGCGCCGCGCGTATAGGGCACCACGCAGAACGAGCAGAATTTGTCGCAGCCTTCCTGCACCGTGAGAAAGGCGCCGCCGCCGCGGGCCGACCGCTCGGCGGGCAGACGGTCGAATTTCTGCTGCGGCGTGAAGTCGGCCGCCAGGCGCTCGCCGGCGGCCCGATGGGTGCGGGCGATCAGCTCGGGCAGGCGGTGATAGGCCTGGGGTCCCACCACCAGATCCACCACCGGGGCGCGGGCGATGATCTCCTCGCCCTGCGCCTGGGCCACGCAGCCGGCCACCGCCACCAGCATGGCGCCGCCGGCCGCAGCCTTCCTCGCCTTCATCCGCCGGATCTTGCCGAGCTCGGAATAGACCTTCTCGCTGGCCTTCTCGCGGATGTGGCAGGTGTTGAGCACCACCAGGTCCGCCCCCTCGGCCGCGTCGGTCAGGCCGTAGCCCAGCGGCGCGAGCACGTCGGCCATGCGCTCGCTGTCGTAGACGTTCATCTGACAGCCGTAGGTCTTGATGTAGAGGCGCTTCGCCGGCGCGACCGCGGACATGGCCCACCTTATGGAGATGGGCCGGCGCTCGCGCAACCGCGGCGGCGGGCGCGGCGCGGCCAGGCGCCTCGACCCGCAGCGTGCCTGGGCCGGTTCAGTGCTGCTGGTGTTTCAGCGCGCTGATCTCGTCGTGATCGAGCTTCACCGAGGCATAGGCGCGCTCGACGGTGGCTCGGGCGGCCGGGGCGAGATCGGCGTCGCCGGCGGCCTTCTCGAAC
>DATKRO010000062.1:0-15534 GCA_035532115.1 Caulobacteraceae bacterium
GCAAAGAGTTCGGGCTGACGAGACGCTCATCATCGCCGTCACCGCGGCCAAGCGAAGCGCGAGCCGGGGCTGGACGGGCCGCGGCCAGGCTGGAATTCGTCTTGGAAGCGGCGGGTCCGGCCCCGGATCGCCCTTTCAGGGCCGTCGGGGGTGACGGCGATGATGGTCAAACCTCCGCGAATTAGCCCTTTCGCAATCCGACCGCATCGCCGTGGGTTCTTCGGGCCTCGATGGACAATCGGGGACGCCTCTGGTATCAGCCCCGCCCTCCCCCGAGGAGCCGGGCCGCTAGAGGAGGACGGGTCATCGTCCAGATTTTCGTTCGCGACAACAATGTCGACCAGGCGCTGAAGGCGCTGAAGAAAAAGATGCAGCGCGAGGGCTCGTTCCGCGAGATGAAGCGGCACGTGCACTACGAGAAGCCCTCGGAGAAGCGCGCCCGCCAGAAGGCCGAGGCTGTGCGCCGGGCGCGCAAGCTCGCCCGCAAGCGCGCCCAGCGCGAGGGCCTGATCGCCGCCCCGAAGAAGCCGGTCCGACCCGCCAGGGCCTGACGCCTCTGCGCACCCACGCCTAGAGAGCGGGCGACGGGGCCGGCGGAACGATCATCGGAGGAGGCGGCGTCGGCGGCGCGGCCGGAGCGATGACCGGAGGCGGCGTCGGCGGCGCGGCCGGAGCGATGACCGGAGGCGGCGGCGGCGCGGGACGGCCGGGCGGAATCGGTCCGGCGCGGACGCGCCTCAAGGCCACGCGCATGAAATCGCGCCAGAGTTCGGCCGGAGCGCCGCCACCCACCACGCCGGCCATCGGCCGGTCGTCGTCGCGGCCCATCCAGACCACGGTGGCGAAGTCGCCGGAGAAGCCGCAGAACCAGGCGTCCCTGTAGTCGGAGGCCGTGCCGGTCTTGCCGGCGATGTCGTAGCCGGGGATGCGCGCCCCGACCCCGGTGCCCGAAGCGACCACGGCGCGCATCATCTGATCCAGCTCGGAGAGCGGCGGGTTTTCGATCACCGGGACCGGCGGCGCGGCGACGTGGCGCCAGACGAGGCGGCCCGCGCCGGTGCGGATGGCCTCGATCCCGTAGGCGCCCACCCGATCGCCGCCGTTGGCGAAGGCGTCGTAGGCCTCGCCCATCTCCAGCGGCGTCACCAGCGAGGTGCCGAGCGCCATGGCCGGTTCGGTGTTGATCGGCGTGACGATGCCCAGCCGGCGCGCGTCGGCCGCGACCACCGGGCGCCCCACCTGGTCGGCCAGCCTGGCGGCGACGGTGTTGATCGACTGGGCCAGCGCCTGCTGCAGCGTGATCTGGCCCAGAAAGTTGGGCTCGTAGTCCTTCGGCGACCAGCCGTCGATGGTCACCGGCTCGTCGACGACCTGCGTCTGCGGGGTCTGGCCGGCCTCCATCGCGGCCAGGTAGACGAACGGCTTCCAGGACGAGCCGGCCTGGCGATGGGCATCGACGGCGCGGTTGAACTGGCTCGAGCCGTAGTCGACGCCGCCGACCATGGCCCGCACGGCGCCGGCGCCGTCCAGCGCCACCAGCGCCGCCTCCTGGACGTCCTGGCGCGCGTGGGCGGCGACGATGCGGCGCGCATCGGCGGCGGCGACGTCCTGCATCGGCAGGTCGAGGGTGGTCTGGACCACCACGTCGCCGGCGAGCGCGGGGCCGGCGAGGCGGCGCACCTGCGGGTCGATCCAGTCGATGAAATACTGCGAGGCCTCGGAGAGCGGCTGGGAGAGCACGCGGGGCGGTCGCGCCAGCGCCCGGGCGCGCTGCAGCGGCGTGATCCTGCCGGTCTCCACCATGGCGTCCAGCACCAGCCGGGCGCGCGCGGCGGCGTGACGGGGATGATCGGCCGGGTCGAAATAGGTGGGCGACTGAACGACGCCGGCGAGGGTCGCAGCCTGCATCAGGGTGAGGCGCGCCGCCGGGCGGCCGTAGTAGCGCCGCGCGGCCGCCTCCAGCCCGTAGGCGCCGGAGCCGAAATAGACGCGGCTCAGATAGAGGCCGAGGATCTGCGGCTTGGTGAACTTCTGCTCCAGCTCGACGGCGTAGACCAGCTCCGTGGCCTTGCGCTGCAGGGTGCGGTTGTCGGTGAGGAAGAGATTGCGCGCCAGCTGCTGGGTGATGGTCGAGGCGCCCTCGGCGGCGCGCCCCTGGCTGACGTCGGCGACGATGGCCCGGGCGATGCCCACCGGATCGAAGCCGGCGTGCTCGTAGAAACGCCGGTCCTCGATGGCCACGAACGCCGCCGGCACGTAGGCCGGCAGCCTGGCGATGTCCACCGGCGGCCCGTAGCGGCCGCCGCGCACGCCCAGCACCTGGCCGGAACGGTCCAGATAGGTGATCTGCGGCGCCCGCCGGATCGGCGGCAATTGCGGCAGCTGCGGCATCTGCAGCGCCAGGGCGAAGGCGGCGACGAGCGGGATCAAGCGCTATGGCTCCGAGGTGGGAGGCTGGGCCAGGGCGAGCCATTGTGTCGGCCCGGTTCGCGGCGGGAAAGATAACTCGCGGTAATGCGCGGCATCATGGCGCGAAGGGGCGGACGATCGAGCTACGGCGTCTGCGCGCGGCGCGCCCGCAGCGCCGGGATCATGCGGGCGAGCACGGCGTCTCGGACGACGAAGTGGTGGAAGAGGCCGGCCAGGGCGTGGGCGGCGGCCAGCGCGATGATGCTCCAGCCGACCCAGTTGTGCAGCTCGCCGATGAAGCGGTGCTCCGGGCGCGGGACGCGGCCGATCAGCGGCGCGATGCGCAGGCCGAAGAAGATCATCGCTTCGCCGCCCGTCCAGCGCAGCACGAAGCCGATGACGAACTGGGCGAAGATCAGGACGTAGAGCAGATAGTGCACCGCCTTGGCGGCGAGCTGGACCAGGCCGGAGTCGGCCGGCGCCACCTGATGGCCCGGGATCAGCCGCCAGACGACGCGCGCCAGCACCGCCGCGCCCAGCAGGATGCCGAACGACATGTGCAGCATCACCATCAGGCGCCGTTCCGGCCGGGTGAAGAAATGCCAGGTCTCGGCCAGGCCGAACTGGGTCAGCACCAGCACCACCGTGACCCAGTGCAGGGCGACGGCGACGCCGTCGTAGTCGGTGCGGTCGTCGCCGGCGGCGATGCGGGTGACCGTCTCCACGGCCGAGCCGGGCCTGGGCCTCATGGGCATTGCGCGAGCCTTCGCCTGAATGGAGCCCCCGAGCCGACCGCCTAGCGGAAATCGTCGCCCGTGAACACCGAGATCAGGGCGACGCCGTGGACGGCGAGGGCCTCGGCGGCGCCCTCGCGGCGATCGATGACCACCAGGGCCTCGCTCACCCGCGCGCCGAGGCCGCGCACCGCCTCGACGGCCGCCAGGATCGAGCCGCCGGTGGTGGCCACGTCCTCGGCGACGAGAACGCGCCGGCCCTCGAGGCTTTCGCCGCTCGCCAGCCCCTCGACCAGCTCGCGCGTGCCATGGGCCTTGGCGGCCTTGCGCACGAAGAAGGTGCGGATCGGCCGGCCCTCGATGTCGCTGACCGCGGCCAGGGCGGCGACGATGGGCACGGCGCCCATCTCCAGCCCCCCGACCCACTCGACGCCGCGCGGAATGCGGGAAAGGAAGGCGCGCGCGCAGAGGTGAGCGCCGCGCGGGTGCATCATGGTGGGCTTGAGGTTGGCGTAGAGGTCACTCTCACGCCCCGAGGTCAGGGTGAAGCGGCCGATCCTCAAGGATCGGGTCCGGATCAACTGCTTCAGTTCCGATTCCTCGTCGCCGCGCGCAGGCTGGGTCTTGGCGGCGGCAGCCATGTCGGACCTCTCTGGGGCTTCCTGGGAGACTCTCGGCGAGGCCCCAGGATGGGCGCCGCGCCAGGGCCGGTCAAGCGCGCTCGCCGCGGCCCAGGACGCCGGCGAGGAGCAGGCGCAGGTCGAAGCGCCCCGTGGCGAGGGCGCCGGTGCGGAAGGCGCGGCCCGCCACCCACAGCTCCAGCCCGGTCATGGCGAACATCGCCGCCGCCGTCCCCGCCACCTGCCACCAGGGCGGACCGCTCGCGGCCCGCGCCGCCATGAGGAAGGGCGTGAACGGCGGGATCCAGGAGAGCGCCTGCAGCAGCGGCGCGTCGGGGCGCTGGATCGCCTGGCCCATGAAGACGACCGGGACCGTGAGCAGGATCATCAGTGGCCCGAGCAGGGTCTGGGCCTCGCGCGCGGTCTCGCAGAAGGCGCCGATGGTGGTGAAGAGGGTGGCGTACATCAGATAGCCGCCGACGAAGTAGAGGATGAAATAGAGGCCGAGGCCTCGGCGCAGCAGGATCGAGGCGATCTGGCCGACGAGGGCGGGATCGCGCGAGGCGAGGCCCAGCCCCGCCACGCCCAGCCAGACCATGAGCGCGGTGGCGGTGATCGCCGCCGCGCCGAGGATCTTGCCGCCCATGATCTCGGGCACCGAGGCCGAGGTGAGCAGCACCTCGAGAATCCGGCTCGATTTCTCCTCGATGACGCTGTTGAGCAGGATGCCCGCGCCGGTGAGGACGATGCTCCACAGCACGATGCCCATGGCGAAGCCGATGAGGCCCGGGAGCCGGTCGCTGAGCGAGACGCGGCCGGCGGCGCTGCGGGGCGAGTACTGGGTGACCTGGGGCGCGGCGCCGGCGAGCGCGCGCACCTGCGCCGCGCTGAGCCCGGCGGCTTCCAGGCGCCGTGCGCGCATCGCGCCGGCGAGCGCAGCGGCGAGGCGCGCCTCGAGACCCGGCTCGTTGATGTTCCGGGTCCAAAGATCGAGGGCCGGCGCGTCCCGAGGGCCGCGAACGATGGCGACCGCGTCCAGGCGCTGGCCCGAGGGCGTCAGCCTATCGCCTGAGAGGTAGGGCCTCAGACGCCGCGCCGCGTCGGCCGCGCTGGCGAAGGGTGCGCCCGGCGCGGCCACGACCACCGCGGCCGGCGGCGCGCCGGGGCGCGGCGCGACGACGCGGGCAAGGGCGCTGGCGTAGCCGCCGCCGCTGACGTCGACCATGGCCAGCCTGGGGGGCGGCGCCGACTTTGCCGCCAGTCCCGAGGCGAAGATGGCCAGGAGCAGGCCCAGCGGCATCAGGCAGATCGACAGCCAGAAGCCGACGGTGCGCACGAAGGCGCCGTACTCGCGCGCGGCGATGCGCAGCAGCCGGCTCAAGCGGCGGCCCCTTCGGTGAGGGCGATGAAGGCGTCGTGCAGGTGCGGCTCCTTCAGCTCCAGGCGGGTGATGTCGAGATCGCGGGCGAAAGCCGCCCGCAGCGCGGCCTGGACCGGCGCGCCCGGCTCGAGCTGGGCGCAGAGCCGCAGCCTGCCCTCGCCGATCGGCTCGGTGGAGACTTGGCGGACGCCCGGCGCGCCGGCGAGCGCGTCGGGCGCGAGACGGCCCTCCAGCACCAGGGCGCGCGGGGCGGCGGCGCAGGCCTCGTCGACGCGGCCGTCGAAGATCTTCCGGCCGCCGGCGATCAGCACCACCTGGTCGCACAGGCGCTCGGCATGGGCCATGACGTGGGTGCAGAAGATCACCGTGGCGCCGCCGCGGGCGAGGCCCTGGATCATGCCCTCGAGCTCCTGCTGGTTCACCGGATCGAGGCCCGAGAACGGCTCGTCGAGGATCACCAGCTCCGGATCGTGGGCGATGGCCGAGAGCAGCTGCACCTTCTGGGCCATGCCCTTGGAGAGCGCGCGTATCTGGCGCCGGGCCGCGTCGCCGAGCCCGTGCGCGGCCAGCAGAGCCACGGCCCTGTCGCGCGCGGCGCGCCGCGAAAGTCCCTTCAACGAGGCCAGGAAGGCGATGGCGCCCACCGGCGTCATGCGCCGGTAGAGGCCGCGCTCCTCGGGCAGGAAGCCGATGCGGTCGCGCACCCTGCGCCCGTCGCTCTGGCCCAGCACCTCGAGGCGCCCCGACGTCGGCGCGACCAGGCCCAGCACCATGCGCAGCGTGGTGGTCTTGCCGGCCCCGTTCGGCCCCAAGAAGCCCAGGATGGTCCCGCGCCGGACCTGGAACGACAGATCGCGCACGGCCGCGAAGGCGCCGTAGCGCTTGGTCACCGCCTCCAGTTCGAGCGCCGCCTGCATCGGTCCACCCTAGCGGACCAACCCTTATCAGGCGCTTGCCGCCGCCGCCTCGACCCGCAGGATGGCCTCGACGACGCGGCCGGCATGGCGGCGGCCCAGCAGGGTCGCGTGATTGGCGCCTGGCGCATGGATGACGAAGCCGTGGCGCGAGGTAGCGGCGGGGACCTGCTGGCTGGTCTCGCCGCCCTCGCCCGGGCCGGTCAGCACCACCCCGACGGGCCAGGCCGGATCGTAGGGACCGGCGGCGCGCCCGGCCTCGGCGTCCCTGGCCCACTCGTCCACTTCGGCGGCGGACCAGCGGTTGTGGCCGGGATCGGCGAAGGCCCAGCGCTTCTCGCGCCTCGCGGGCCCCGGCAGGCCGATGAGATCGCCGAAGGCGCCGGAGAGCGGCCGCTGCAGTCCGGCCTCGGCGCCCCAGGCGGCCAGATGCGAGATGCGGGCGAAGCCGGCGACCAGATGGCGGGCCGCCGGCTGGTCCATGGCCTCGGGCGTGGTGGCGTCGACGAGGACGACGCCGACGACGCGGCGGCGGTTCGACGCGGCGAAGACGCGCAGGTGCAGCCCGGCCATGGAGTGGCCGCAGAGGATGTAGGGACCCGGCTCGTCCGCGGCGGCGAGGAGCCTGGCGAGGTCCGCGGCGATCGCGGCGCTGTCGCGCGGCGCCGGTCCCGGATCGGAATGGCCGAGGCCGGCGCGGTCGTAGGCGCACGAGCGCAGCCCCGCCTGCGCCAGGCTCGCCTGGACCTGCGCCCAGTCGGCCGAGAACCCGAAGGCGCCGGCTTCGAGGACGACGGTCGGCCGGCGACCGGCGGGCGGGCCTTCGCACACCAGCCGCAGGCGCCGGTCCGGCTCGATCGCGACCATCCGGCCGCGCGGCGCGGGCTGGCTCGCCATGGCGCTCACGGGAACTCCGATCGGGGCGCCGACCCGGCCCCGCTCGGCATTTAGGGTGCGCCGCGCGGCCGAGAAAGGCGCAGCCGCCCTCGGATGAGACCGCCGCTGCTCGAAGCCGGTCCAGCGTGGCGAACTGGACACGCAGCGCCAGACGCAGGAACATCCCCTGCCAAGCGGGGGCGGGACATGCCGACGATCTCCTGGTTCTACGGAATCGCCATCCGCATGTTCTTCAACGACCACCCACCGCCGCACTTTCACGCCTTCTACGGCGAACACGTGCGGCGATGCGGTCGGATTGCGAAAGGGCCAATTCGCGGAGGTTTGACCACCATCGCCGTCTCCCCGGACGGCCTGAAAGGGCGATCCGGGGCCGGACCCGCCGCATCCAGGACGAATTCCAGCTTGGCCGCGGCCCGTCCGGCCCCGGCTCGCGCTTCGCTTGGCCGGGGTGACGGCGTTGATCAGCGTCTCGTCAAGCCGAACTCTTTGCCGTGTCGAAGAGCCGAGGCCCCGAGACAGCCGCGGCGTTTGCGGGTTAGATGGAGCCCATGCAGGGCGACGACGAAGGCGGCGCGGCGGCGCCCGACTGGGCCGCGGCCACCGAGGCCAAGGTGCTGGAGGCGGCGCTGGCGCTCGCTCCCCAGCGCGGCTGGACCTGGACCATGGCCTATGCGGCGGCGGCGTCGGCCGGCCTCTCCCCGGGCGAGGCCGAGCTGCTGTTGCCGCAGGGCCCGCGCGACCTGGCGGCCCTGTGGTCGCGCCATTGCGACGCCGCGGCGCTGGCGAGCCTCGCCGCGGTCGATCCGGGCGCCCTGAAGGTGCGCGAGCGCATCCGCCGCGCCTGCCTCGCCCGCGTCGAGGCGGCCATGACCTGCGAGGCGGCGACGCGGCGCTGGACCGGCTTCCTGGCGCTGCCGGCCAACCTGACGCTGGGGCTCGGCCTGCTCTGGGAAAGCGCCGACGGGCTCTGGCGCTGGGCCGGCGACCGCGCCACCGACGAGAACCACTATTCCAAGCGCGCCATCCTGGCCGAGGTGCTGGCCGGCGTCGTCCTGGTGCGCCTCGCCGCCGGCGAGGCGGCCGCGCTGCGGCGGCTCGACCGGCGCATCGCCCAGGTGATGGCGTTCGAGCGCTTCAAGGCGCGCCTGCGGCCCGGCGACCTCGGCCATGGCGCCGCCGCCGCCCTCGGCCGCGTCCGCTACGTCCTCGGCTGAGCATGGCGCCGCCGCGCTCGGCCGCATCCGCGAAGCCCTGGCCGGGCGCCTATCCCTTCAGCGGCGTCAGGCGGTTGACGTGGCCCATCTTGCGGCCGGGGCGGGCCTCGCCCTTGCCGTAGAGCCACAGCCGCGTCTCCGGCTCGGCGGCGAGGCGGCGCCACTGGTCGACCTCCTCGCCCAGCAGGTTCATCATCTCCACGTGGGCGATGGCGCGCGCGGTCCCCAGCGGCCAGCCGGCGATGGCGCGCACGTGCTGCTCGAACTGGTCCACCTCGCAACCGTCGAGGGTCCAGTGGCCGGAGTTGTGCACCCGCGGCGCGAACTCGTTGACCAGCAGCGCCCCGTCGTCGCGCTCGAACAGCTCGATGCCGATGACGCCCACGTAGTCCAGCGCCGCGAGCAGGGTCGCGGCGATGCGCTCGGCTTGGGCGAGCGTGCGCGCGCCGGCGCGCGCCGGCGCCTGGGTGCGCCGCAGGATGCCCGCCTCGTGGTAGTTCTCCGCCAGCGGATAGCAGGCGATCTCGCCGCCCGGCCCGCGCGCGGCGATCACCGAAAGCTCGCGACGGAAATCGGCCGGCGTCTCGGCGATGGCGGGGCCGGCGCCCACCTGGGCGAACACCGCCTCGGCCTCGCCGGCGTGCTCGATCCAGGCCTGGCCCTTGCCGTCGTAGCCGCCGCGCCGCGCCTTGACGAGCAGCGGGTGGCCGAGGCTCTCCAGCGCCCGGACGATGTCGGCCGCGCCGTCCACCGCCGCGAAGGCCACGGTGGGAACGCCGCAGCCGTTGAGGAACTGCTTCTCGTCCAGCCGGTCCTGGGCGATGGCCAGCGCCCGCGCCGAGGGCGCGACCGCGCCGCCGAGGCGGGCGAGCGTCTCCAGGGCGCCGGCCGGGACGTTCTCGAACTCGAAGGTGATCACGTCGGCGACCTCGGCCAGCCTCGCCAGCGCCGCGGGGTCGTCGTAGGCGCCCACGATCGGCCAGGCCGCCAGCCGCGACGCCGGCGCGCCGGCTTGCGGATCCAGCACCGCGACGTCGAAGCCGAGCCGCGCCGCCGCCATGGCCAGCATCCGCCCCAGCTGGCCGCCGCCGAGGATGCCGATCACCGCGCCGGGCGCGAGCGGCGTCTGGTCGGCGCCGCGGCTCAATCCTCCACCCGCTCGGGCACGGCGGCGCTCTGGGCTGCGGTGAAGGCGGCGAGGCGCTGCGCCAGCGCCGCGTCGCCCAGCGCCAGGATGCGCGCGGCCATCAGGCCGGCGTTGCGCGCTCCGGCCTCGCCCACCGCCATGGTTCCCACCGGCACGCCGGCCGGCATCTGCACGATGGAGAGCAGCGAATCCAGGCCGTCCAGCGTGGCGCTGCGCACCGGCACGCCCAGCACCGGCAGGTCGGTGAGCGCGGCGGTCATGCCGGGCAGGTGCGCCGCCCCGCCGGCGCCGGCGATGATCACCTCGACGCCGGCGGCCTGCGCGCCCTTGGCGAAGGCGTAGAGCCGCTCCGGGGTCCGGTGCGCCGACACCACCTTGGGCTCGCAGGCCACGCCCAGCTCGGCGAGGATCTCCGCCGCGGCGCGCAGCGTCGGCCAGTCGGAGCGGCTCCCCATGATGATCGCCACCGGCGCGGCCACCCAATGCTCCTTCGCGCCCGGAAAAGCCGGCCAGTATAGGCGCCCGCTTTGCGCCCGCAACCGAGCTTGGCTAGGATTCGCGCGCCATCGGGCAGGTGATTCGCTTTCGAAGATGAAGATCTCCCGGGCCGCCAGCCAGCCCTACGCGCCGATCGGCCGCGCCGGCGCCGGCGCGCGGGCGGTCCTGGTCGCGCCGGCGGCGGACCAGGCCAGCTTCCTCGGCATCGCCGAGGCCGAGCTGACCCCGGCGGTGCGCGGCGCGCTCGCCACCCTGATGCTGGAGCTGGACGACCTGCGCGTCGAGGTGCGGCGGCTGAAGGCGCGACTGCTCGAGGCCGAGGCCGCCGCCGACGCCGATCCGCTCACCGGCCTCGCCAACCGCCGCGCCTTCCTGCACGAGCTGGCGCGGGCGGCGGCGCTGCGCCAGCGCTACGGCGCCCCCGCGGCCCTCGTCTATTTCGACCTCGACGACTTCAAGGCCGTCAACGACCGCTTCGGCCATGCCGCCGGCGATGCGGCGCTGCGCGCCGTGGCCGGGCGGCTTTCGGCGCAGGTGCGCGACTCCGACGCGGTCGGACGATTGGGCGGCGACGAATTCGCCGTGCTGCTGCGCCAGAGCGATCTCGCCGCCGCCGACGCCAAGGCCGCCGCCCTGGCGCGCGCCATCGCCGGCGAGCCCTTCAGCCTCGGCGAATGGCTCGCGCCCCTGAAGGCGAGCTACGGCGTCGCCGAGGTCGATCCGGCCCTCGAGCCCGAGGCGCTGCTGGCGCTCGCCGACGCGGCGATGTTCGCGATGAAGCGGGCGAGGATCCAGCAGGCGTAGCGGGCCTGCCTGGCTATCGCCGCGCAGCCTCCTGGGCGTCGAGCTGCGCCTTGCGATAGTGCTGCACGATCCGGGGGCTCGCGCCGAACCACATCAGCTCGTCCGTCTTCGGATCATAGCGCGGCCAGGTTCGGCCCTGGGCGCGGCAGTCCGGCGCCCCGGTCTTGGCGAAGGCGACCCAGCACGAGTGCATGAAGGCCGCCACGGCCCGGTCCTGGGCCACGATCTGGCGCGAATAGCCGGGAATGATCGTCTGGGTGTCGAAGACGTAGGGGTTTTCCGAGGTGTGGTTGGCGCCCGGGATCCTGCCGCGCTTGGAGGCGCGCACATAGGCGAACTCGTAGAGCCAGGCCGGACCCCTGGCCCTGGCGGCGAACCAGCGCGCCGGCGCGCCCATGACGGCGTCGGTGAACATGGCCTGGGCGAGCTTGCCCGGATTGCCCGATTCAGCCGCATAGGCGGCGCGGAGCTTGGGCGAGGTGGTCGCCAGATAGGCGGCGTCGGCGGCGGGCGGCAGCAGCGAGGCCTCCCAGGTATTGGCGCCGATGATGAGCGGGACGGGCGCCTCGTCGCCGCGGGCGAACGCCTGGGCGGGCGTCTCGTCGATCAGCCGGCCATCGACCACCGGGCCGAAGCGTCCGCCCGCGCCGATCAGCGCCCCCGCCGGCAGGGCGCGTAGCTGCGCCGCCGTGGCGTCCGCTCCCAGGCCCAGGCATCCGGCCAGCGCCGCGCCCGCCGCCTCGGCCTTCGCCAGGCTCGTCGGCCGGCCCCAGCCGCCGCCGGATTCGACGCTCGCCTTTTCGAAGAGGCCGCGCGCCGCGGGCGTCGCCATCAGGGTGAGCACGTCCTCGCCCCCCGCCGATTCGCCGAGGATGGTGACGTTGCGCGGATCCCCGCCGAAGGCCGCGATGTTGCGCCGCACCCACTTCAGCGCCGCGATCTGGTCCATGATCCCATAGTTGGCCAGCGGCGCGCCGGCGCGGGCCGCCCGGGTCAGGGCCGGATGGGCGAAGAAGCCGAGCGCCCCCAGCCGATAGTTCATCGCCACCAGCACCACGCCGTCGCGGGCGAAGAAGCGGCCGTCGTTGGGCGAGATCGAGTCCGCGCCGGCGACGTCGCCGCCGCCATAGATCCACACCATCACCGGCGCGCGGGCCGCCCGCGCCGGCGCGAACACGTCGAGGGTCAGGCAGTCCTCGCTCACCGGCCCGCGATAGCCGCCCAGATTGTAGCGGCCCGGGCTCACCGCCTGCTCGCAGGCCGGCCCGTCGGCCGTGGCCGCCCGCACCCCGGTCCAGGGCGCGGCCGGACGCGGCGCGCGCCAGCGCAGCGGCCCCACCGGCGGCTGGGCGTAGGGGATCGCGCGGAACACCCGCACGGCGTCCACCCAGCTCCCCTGCACCCGCCCGGCCGCCACGCGCACGATCGGCCCCGGCGGCGCGGCGCACACCGCGGGCGCCGACGCCGCCAGCGCGGCGAGCACGACGAGAAGAGTCTTCATGGTCCCCATCCGGTCCATCCCGCCAGGCCCGCCTGGCCACGAAACGCCCCAACGGCCTCCAGCCGTCGGCCGCGCCGGCCTGGGAGGCGATCCCTGCGTTCGTGTTTTTCGTGCTCTTCGTCGCTCATCTTCAGCGTTCGGCCCGCGGCGGACGGCCAGGCTATCGCAGCGCCGCGCCCCGGTCGACCGCCCCTGCGCCGCCACTTCGCCGGGGGGCGCGGCAAAACACGTCTGGCCAGTCTGCGAGGCGTTCGTTATTGCGTCGCCTTTCTGCAATGCCGAGACGTGCAAGCCCGCCCATGAGCGACACCAAGGCGACGACGACGAAGAAGCGCGCCGGCCCCAGGGCCGCCGCGGCCAAGCCGCCCGTGGCCAAGCCGCCCGAATCCCAGCCGTCCCTGGCCGAGCCCACCCTGGCCGCGGCGCCCGCCGCCGAGGCGCCGCAGCCGGCGCCCGACGCCGCGGCGCGGCCGGTGCTGGTTCCCAAGGCCGGCGCGCCGCTGGCGCCCAACGCCTCCTCCATCACCGCCTCGCGCGGCTTCGCCGGCTGGCTCGCCGCCCAGCGCTGCGGCCTCGCCATGACCTGCTACCAGACCGGCTGGCTCTGTCTGCTGGGGGTGATGCCCGGCGAGCGGCTCTCGGTCTGCGTCGAGAACTTCACCCGCGCCATGGGCGTCACCGGCAACCGCGACAATCTCTACGTCGGCGGCCTCACCCAGCTCTGGCGCCTGGCCAACGTGCTCGCCCCCGCCGAGCGCGCCAACGAGCATTTCGACCGCCTCTACATCCCCCGCGCCGCCCAGACCCTCGGCGACGTCGACATCCACGAGCTCGGCATCGACAAGACCGGCCGGGTGATCTTCGTCAACACCAAGTTCTCCTGCCTCGCCACCGTCAGCCACGCCTACGGCTTCGCGCCGATCTGGAAGCCGCCGTTCATCTCCCGCCTCGCCGCCGAGGACCGCTGCCACCTCAACGGCATGGCCATGGAGGCGGGCGTGCCGCGCTACGTCACCGCCGTCAGCCGCTCCGACATCGTCACCGGCTGGCGCGAGCGGCGCCAGGAGGGCGGGGTGCTGATCGACGTGGTGAGCGACCGCATCCTCACCGACAAGCTCTCCATGCCGCACAGTCCCAGGGTGCACGGCGGCCAGCTCTATGCGCTGGATTCCGGGCGCGGCCAGCTCATCCGCATCGACCGCCAGACCGGCAGGTCCGAGAACATCGCCTTCTGCCCCGGCTTCCTGCGCGGCCTCTCCTTCATCGGCCGCTTCGCCGTGGTCACCGTGTCGCTGCCGCGCAAGGAGAGCGGTTTCGGCGACCTCGAGCTCGACGCCGAGCTGAAGCGCCGCGACGGCGAGCCCTGGTGCGGCGTGCTGGTGATCGACCTCACCCATGGCGACACGGTGGAATGGATGCGCTTCGAGGGCCAGGTGGGCGAACTCTTCGACGTCGCCGTGATCGAGAACGTCGCCTGCCCGATGCTGATCGGCCCCACCTCGCCCGACCTGCAGTCGCTGATCAGCTACGACAACGCCTGGGCCCCCCTCGACCCCACCCAGGCCGCCGCATAGCCTCCCTCCCCTTCATGGGGAGGGTGGCCGCCGCGCAGCGGCGGACGGGTGGGGGAGTCTGCCGCGTCAACGCTCGATTCGAGGCTGGCGCTTGCGCACCGCCCCAGAGTCCCCCGCCCTGACCGCTGCGCGGTCTGTCCCTCCCCACGAGGGGGAGGGAGGCCCTAAGTCCCCGCCTTATCCAGCCCGCCGCGGGGGCCGTATCGGCGCCTCGGCGGCGGCGAGGTCGGCGAGGGCGGCCTTGCGCACGGCGCTGGGGGTCGCGCCCTTCAGGCGGCGGAAGTGCCGGTTGAACTGGGATATGTCGGCGTAGCCGGCGGAGAAGGCGATCTCGGCGATGGTCCGCTCGGCCTGCTGCTCGTCGAGGAACGCCTTGACGCAGGCCTCGATGCGCAGGGCCACCAGCTCGCCGCGGAAGCTGCGCTTCTCCTCGGCATAGATCCGGTGCAGATAGCGGCGCGACACCCCCACCGCCTCGGCGACATCGCAGGCCGAGAGCCCCGGCTCGGCGAAGTGGCGGCGCAGATGGCGCCCGATCTCCTCCAGATGCACCCGCCCGGCCCCGCCCGCCGGTGCGCTCGCGACGCTGAGGCAGTCCTCCAGCATGGCCGCGAGCAGGCCGCCCACGGCGTCGCAGAGCGCCCCCGGCCCAAGCCCTGCGCCGCCCGCCCCGGGCAGCCAGGCGAGGAAGCCGTGCAGCACCGGGGCGACGCCGCGCCCATGGCTGCGCCCCGCCGCCGCCGCCAGCCGCTCGGCGCTGACGAACCGCGGCACGATCAGGTGCGCCGGCATGGCGAGGCCGCAAAGCCGCGCGCCGGCCTGTCCGCGCAGCTCCAGCGGCGCGGCGCAGAGCGCCACCAGCACCTCGCCGGCCGCGAGTTCGCAGAAGCCTTCCCCGGCGCCGCGATAGCCGCACCCGCCCTCGAGCAGGGCCGCCAGCAGCACCCGCTCGCGTCCGGCCTGGGCGAAACGCGCCTGCGCGCCGCAGCTCAGCGCCGGCCGGCCGCCGAGTTCGAAGACCGTCAGTTCCCCCACCGCGCGCGCGTCCAGCCGCGCCCCAGCTCCGACGCCGCCGAGCGGCCAGCGCCGCGCCGCCTGCGCCGCGCCCGCACGGCCGGCGCGCCCCGACGGCCCCCGCGCCCCAGTGGCTTGCGCCCCAGTGGCTTGCGCCCCAGCGGCTTGCACCCCGACGGCTCGCGCCCCGACCGCCCGTTCCGGACTCACCCGCATCCGCCCGCTCCCCAGCCTGGCCCAGCTATGGCGCCAACAGGACATTAACTCAACTGGCGCGGGCGTCACGGCTGCGCCGCAAAGCGCAATGAATTCAAGGCAGCCGCCGCTGGCGACGGCGAACAGCGAAGTTCTCTTTTTGCATAGGTGCGCGGGCTCGGGCGTCCAAGACGGCTCCCGGCGCATCGACTACAACTGGCGGCGAATGCAATTCCGTGGGGGCGGTGTGCCCCCACGCGCTTGCGCCAGAGACAAAAGCTGAGGGGCTTACACCGCATGTTCCGCTCGACCCGCGCCAACGCACGCCGCATTTCCCTGCTCGCCTCTTCGTCCTTCGTCGCCAGCACGGTGCTGGCCGGCGCCGGGGGCATGGCCCTGACCGCGTTCACGCCTTCGGTGGCGCTGGCGGCGACGTGCACGCCTCAGACGGAGGGGACGTACACGGTGCCTGTCGGATCCACTGGCGGCACGATCGTCTGCGGACCCGGCCCGGCGGCGAGCATCGGCTTCACGTCCAACACCGCCGGCACCAACATCTACATGACCGGCAATCTGGTGGTGAACGACGGCGGCGTGCTGCTGACCTCGACCACCGCCCAGAACCTCGC
>DATKRO010000063.1:0-35015 GCA_035532115.1 Caulobacteraceae bacterium
CTCGGGCCGCTGAAAAGGACGCGCAGGCTCAAGGGGCCCAGCGCTTAGCCGCCGCCTTCCTGGCCCAGTGGCCGACGCCGTGCTTGCCCACGGGGCCGGATTTCAAACTTAGACACGACGCCTCACCCGCCGGCCGATTGCTCCAGCAGCGCCAGCAGCGAGGCCTCGTGCGGCTCGGGCGCGCTCGCCGCGGCGGCGAGGCGTCCGGCGAGCGCGGCGGCGAGAAGCGGGGCGGCCACCTGCGCAGAGAGGCACAGGGCGACGAGCTGCGGCGCAGGATGGGCGCCCAGCAGCCGCGCCAGGGCGTGCGCCGCCTTGGCCGAATGCAGCAGCACGGCGTCGACGTCGGGCAGGCGCGCGATCAGCGCCGGGGCGGGGGTGGTCTCCACCGTCTCGTAGAGCGGCGCCTGGCGCACCTCGAAGCCGGCGCGGCGCAGCGCACCGGCCAGATCCTGGGCCGGCTCGGCGGCCGAGGGATAGAAGACCGCGCCGGCGATCTCGCGCCGGCGGGCGGTGAGCGCCGTGGCCAGGGTCGCCACGTCGCCCTGGGCCGAGAGCACCGTCTCGAAGCCGGCCTGGGCGGCGGCGCGGGCGGTGGCGTCGCCGACGACGAAGACGCGCAGCTCGCGCACCTGCGAGCGCTCGCAGAAGGCGGCGACGGCGTTGACGCTGGTGAACGCCACCGCGCCGACGCCGACCAGATCCAGCGGCCCCGCCTCGACCGGGCGCACCTGCAGCAGCGGGCGCACGAAGGCCTGGAAGCCCAGCGCCCGCACCCGCTCGGCGGTGATCTCGGCCGCCGGCGCCGTGCGCGTGATCCAGACGAGCCCGCCCGACCTCAGCCTCGGCGGCGCAGGCTCGGGCGGGGCGGACATCCTCAGGGCTCCAGCGCCGCGCCGGCGTCGGCGCGGACCGCCTCGCCCAGCCGCGCGCCCAGGGCGCGGGCGGCGGCCTCGTCGGCGGCCTCGCCCGCGGCCTCGCGCCGGAAGCGGTGGGCGCCGTCGGGCGCGAGGGCCTCGACGACGAGGCTTAGCCGCGTTCCCTGAAGCCGCGCATAGGCGCCGATGGCGCTCTTGCACGAGCCCTCGAGGGCGGCCAGGGCGGCGCGCTCGGCGGCGACGGCGATCTGCGAGGGCGCATGCCGCAGCGCCACCGCCCAGGCGGCGTCGCGATCGTCCTGCCGGGTCTCGATGGCGAGCGCGCCCTGGCCGGGGGCGGGCGGCTGCGCCAGGGGGTCGATCAGCGACGTCGCCCGGTGCGCCAGCCCCAGCCGCTTCAGCCCCGCCAGCGCCAGGATGATGGCGTCGGCCTCGCCGCGATCCAGCTTGGCGAGCCGCGTATCCACGTTGCCGCGCAGCAGCACGATCTCGAGGTCTGGACGCTGGCCGAGCGCCTGGGCCTGGCGGCGCAGGCCGGCGACGCCGAGGCTGGCGCCGGCGGGCAGGCCGGCGAGCGTGGCGGCGCGGGGGCTGAGAAAGGCGTCGCGCGGGTCCTCGCGCTCGGGAACCGCGGCGATGCACAGCCCCGCCGGCAGCTCGGCCGGCATGTCCTTGAGCGAATGCACGGCGCAGTCGATCCGGCCGGCCAGCAGCGCCTCCTCGATCTCCCTGGTGAAGAGGCCCTTGCCGCCGACCTCGGCGAGGCGGCGATCCTGGATGCGGTCGCCGGTGGTGGCGATGGCGAGGATCGGGGCGATGCGCGCGGCGTCGGCCTCGGCATGGCCGAGGGCGCGCGCGATGCGCCTCTGCACCTGGCCCGCCTGGGCGAGCGACAGCCTGGAGGCGCGGGCGCCGATCGTGAGGAATGGTTGCGGGGACGAGGCCAAACGACTAGCTGCGAAGACTTGGGGCGCTTCCGACCTGCGCCTGCTACACGCAAAGCCGCCCGCCCGGCAACTTCGCCCGCCACATCGCATGACCCCGCCCTTCCTCGTCCTCGGCCTGGAATCGAGCTGCGACGAGACCGCCGCGGCCGTGGTGCGCGCCGGCGGCGCGGGCCCCGCGCAGGTGCTGGCCTCGGTGGTGGCGAGCCAGGCGGCGGCGCATGCGCCCTTCGGCGGCGTCGTGCCCGAGATCGCCGCGCGCGCCCACGTCGAGCTGATCGAGCCGGTGACGCGCCGGGCGCTGGACCAGGCGGGCGTCGAGCCCGGCGACCTCGACGGCGTCGCCGCCACCGCCGGACCCGGCCTCGTCGGGGCGGTGATGGTGGGGCTCAGCTTCGGCAAGGCCATGGCGCTGGCGCTGGGGCGGCCGCTGCTGGCGGTCAATCATCTGGAGGGCCACGCCGTCTCGGCGAGGCTGAGCGCGGACGTGCCCTACCCGTTCCTGCTGCTGCTGGTCTCGGGCGGCCATTGCCAGCTGCTCGAAGTGGCCGGGATCGGCCGCTGCCGGCGGCTGGGCTCGACCATCGACGACGCCGCCGGCGAGGCCTTCGACAAGATCGCCAAGGCGCTCGGGCTCGGCTATCCCGGCGGTCCGGCACTGGAGCGGCTCGCCGAGGGCGGCGACGCCAGCCGCCAGCCGCTGCCGCGGGCGCTGCTGGGCCGCGAGGGCTGCGACTTCTCGTTCTCGGGACTGAAGAGCGCCGCGGCGCGCGCCGCCGAGCGGGTGACCGGCGAGGCCGAGCGGCGCGACCTGGCCGCCGCGGTCCAGGGCGCCATCGCCGGCCAGCTCGTCGAGCGCAGCGGGCGCGCCATGGCCCTTTATGCTGCGCAGCATGGGCCGCAGCATCGGCGCTTCGTCGTCGCCGGCGGCGTGGCCGCCAACCGCAGCGTGCGCGCGCGGCTGCAGGCGCTGGCGCAGGCGCGGGGCTTCGCGTTCGCCGCCCCGCCGCTGGAGTACTGCACCGACAACGCCGCCATGATCGCGCTCGCCGGCGCCGAGCGGCTGGCTGCGGGGCTGGTCGACGATCTTGGCGTCGCGGCGCGGCCGCGCTGGCCGCTGGATGGCGCCGCGGCCCTGGAGCGTCCGACCCATGTTCCGGGCCGCAAGGGCGCCAAGGCGTGAGGCGGGCCGGCGTCATCGGCGGCGGCGCCTGGGGCACGGCGCTGGCCCAGATCGCCGCCCGCGCCGGCCTCGAGCCGGTGCTCTGGGCGCTGGAGCCCGAGGTGATCGAGGCGGTGAACCGGGACCACGAGAACCGGCTGTTTTTGCCCGGCGTCGCCCTGGACCCCCAGGTGCGCGCCACCGGCGAGCTGGCGCAGCTGGCGCAGGCGGACCTGATCCTCGCCGCCGCGCCGGCGCAGCACATGCGCGGCCTGCTGGGGCGATTCGCGCCGCATTGCCGGCCCGCCACGCCGATCGTGCTCTGCGCCAAGGGCGTCGAACAGGGCTCGATGAAGCTGATGAGCCAGGTGCTGGCCGAGACCGTCCCGGCCGCGGCGGCGGCGGTGCTTTCCGGCCCGAGCTTCGCCGCCGAGGTGGCGCGGGGCCTTCCCACCGCCATCACCCTGGCCTGCCCGGACCTCGCCCTGGCCGAGCGCCTCGCCGAGGCGATCGCCACGCCGGCGCTGCGTCCCTACGTCTCGGACGACATCATCGGCGCCGAGGCCGGCGGCGCGATCAAGAATGTCCTGGCCATCGCCTGCGGGGTGGTCGAGGGCCGCGGACTGGGGCGCAGCGCCCACGCCGCCCTGATCACCCGCGGCTTCGCCGAGCTGACCCGGCTGGCCGTGGCGCTGGGCGGCCGGGCGGAGACGGTGGCGGGGCTGTGCGGCCTGGGCGATCTGGTGCTGACCTGTTCGAGCGCCCAGTCGCGCAACTACAGCGTCGGCCTCGCCCTGGGGCGCGGCGAAAGCCTGAGCGCCGCGCTCGCCGGCAAGCGTTCGGTGGCCGAGGGCGTCGCCACGGCGCCGGCGCTGGCGGCGCTGGCGGCGAGGCTCGGCGTCGAGACCCCGATCGCCGACGCCGTGGCGCGGACTCTGGCCGGCGAGGCCGACCTCGACGCGGTCATCGCCGGCCTGCTGGCCCGACCGCTGAAACGCGAGGCGCCCTGATGGGACTTTACGTGCTGGTCTGCATCGACAAGCCGGGGGCGCTGGAGCTGCGGCGCGCTACGCGCGCGGCGCATCTGGCCTATGCGGGCGAACATCGGGCGATGCTGCGGCTCGCCGGGCCGTTCCTGGACGAGGCCGGCGAGATGGCCGGCTCGCTGTTCATCCTGGAGGCGGACGACCTCGCCGCGGCCCAAGCCTTCCACGCCGCCGATCCCTACCGGCTCGCCGGGCTCTTCGAGCGGGTGGAGATCCGGCCCTGGCGCGCCACGGTGGGCGAGGTTCCATGACGCAGAACCCGGCCCAGCCTGCCCCGGGCGCGCGCCTGTGCGCCCTCGCCGATCTCGCCGATCCGGGCGCCAAGGGCTTCCTGTTCCGGGCCGGGGACAAGCTCTTCCTCGGATTCGTGGTCCGCTGGGCCGGCGGCGTCTTCGGCTACGTCGACCGCTGCCCGCACGCCGGCATGCCGCTCGCCCTGATGCCCGACCGCTTCCTGACGCCGGAGAAGGACCTGATCCTGTGCTCCTCGCACGGCGCCCTCTTCCGCGTCACCGACGGCCGCTGCATCGGCGGTCCCTGCGCCGGCCGCTCGCTCTGGCCCTGGCCGGTGCACGTCGAGGGCGAGGCGGTGGTGGCGGGGTGAGAGGGGCTGAACCCGGCGAATGACGCGCGCCATCGGAGTTTCGGGTCGGACTCCTGGCCAGCCTTACAGCCCATAGGCGGCTGACAGCCGCGCCAAAGCCGCCTCGCGGCTCAGCTCGAGGCCAAAGTCGGAAGGTTTACTACATCGAGGTCTTTGGTGGCGCGGAAGGCCAAGCCAGCCTCGCCCATCAGGAGATCGCAGGCGACGCCACCGATGAGGGCGTAGCGGTCGGCGAAATCCTTGAAGTGGGCCTGCCAGCGGTCGAGGCCGATCACCAATGCGCGCTCTCCAGAAGTTGCCCGGCCGCCTGCGCCACCCGCTCGTCAGCGTGATGGCGGACGCTCAGGTAAAGGGAGATCCGGTCCACCACCCTGCGCTCGGCGAACACGGCGGGATCGTAGGTCCAGGTCTGAACGTCGTCGCCTTCGCCATAGTCCGGATTATCGCGCAGGCTGTGCTCGCGCACGAGCCGGTTCCAGTCGGCGCCGGCGAATGTTTCGAGATATGAGGCGACGGTCCGCATCTGTCCAGCGCGACCGCGCTCTGCGCCGCGGAAGGGTCGTTAGGCGGACGCTGCATGGCGAGGAGCAACGACGGATGCCCGATTTCAGCGCCTTTGCCGGCCGGCCGTGCCCAGCCTGGTATCGCACGCCCCAGCTCGGGATCTTCATCCACTGGGGCGTCTTCGCCGTGCCGGCCTGGGCGCCGCGGGGCGCCTCGATCACCGAGCTGGCGCGCACCGACTATGATCGGCTGTTCGCGCTCGCCCCCTACGCCGAATGGTACGCCAACGCCCTGCGCATCCCAGGCAGCCCGACGGCGGCGCATCACGCAGCGCTCTATGGCGAGGCCAGCTACGAGAGCTTCCGGCCGCAGTTCGAAGCCGCCGCCCAGACCTTCGACGCCGAAGCCTGGGCCGAGCTCTTCTCCCGCGCCGGAGCGCGCTACGTGGTGTTCGTGGCCAAGCACCATGACGGCTACTGCCTCTGGCCCACTGCGGTCGAGAACCCGCGCCGGCCCGGGTGGAACGCCGGACGCGACTTCGTCGGCGAACTCGCCGCGGCCGTGCGACGGCGCGGCCTGCGCTTCGGCCTCTACTATTCCGGCGGGCTCGACTGGACGTTCCGCGAAGGTCCGATCCAGACCATCGGCGACATGTTCGCCTGCGTGCCCCAGGAGGCGGACTACAAGGCCTACGCCGCGGCCCAGGTGCGCGAACTGATCGGCCGCTATCGGCCGCAGGTGCTCTGGAACGACATCGCCTGGCCGGACGGCGAAGGGCTGGCGCAGCTCTTCGCCGACTATTACGCCGAAGTCCCCGACGGGGTCGTCAACGACCGCTGGCTGAGCAACGCCAGGCTGTTCGAGAGCCTCGCCGATCCCGCCGGGCGCAAGGCCTTCGACGACCGGGCGAGGGCGCGCAGCGCCGCCGGCCACGCCGACCGTTCGCGCCCGGCGTTCCATCACGACTTCCGCACCGTCGAATACGCCGGCGGCGAGGACATGGGCGAGCAGAAGTGGGAATCCTGCCGCGGCCTCGGCCTCGCCTTCGGCTACAACGCCGCCGAGCGGCCGGAGGACTACCTCGACGGCAACGCGCTGATCGACCTCTACAGCGACGTCACCGGGCGCGGCGGCAATCTCTTGATCAATGTCGGACCGCGCGCCGACGGCGTGATCCCCGATGAGCAGAGCCGCCCCTTGCGCGCCCTGGGCGCACACCTGGCCGGCGGGAGCGGCGCGTGACCGCGACCCCGTTCCAGGCGATCATCTTCGATCTGGGCGGCGTCATCGCCCGCCACGACAACCGCATGCTGGTGGAGCGCCTCGCCTCGCGCTGCCCGGCGCCGGCCGCCCTGGCCGACGTGCGCGCCCTGCTGCGCCGCCAGAGCTGGGAGACCGGCGCGCCGATCTCGGCCCTGCACGGCCAGCTCGCCGCCGAGCTGGGCTATGGGCTGGGCTGGGAGGGCTTCGTCGCCGACTGGTGCTGCCATCTGGGGCTCGATCCGGCCATGCTGGCCTTTGTCCGGCGCCTCGCGAGCGCCAACCGCGTCATGCTGTTCTCCAACACCAACCTCGAGCACTGGGAGCATCTGGTGGCGGCGTCCGGCGGCGCCCTCGCCGGCTTCGAGGCCTACCTCAGCTACGAGCTCGGCCGCGCCAAGCCCTCGGAGGACGCCTTCAGACTGGTGGCCGAGCGGGCCGGGATCGAGCCGGCGCGCTCGATCTTCTTCGACGATGCGCCCGCCAACGTCGAAGGCGCCCGGCGGGCGGGCTTCGAGGCCGAGGTGTTCGAGAGCCAGGCGGCGCTGGAGGCGCTGCTGCGCCGATGCGGCGTCCAGCTCGGCGGCTGAACCCGACCCGATCAGCCCGCCGACGCCTGCGCCGCCGCATCGGCGCCGAACGCCGCCACGTCCTCCACCAGGCCCTGCACCGCCAGCGCCACCAGTTCGGCGCCCTTCTCCGGCGTCGCCAGGCCCGGATCGGAGCCCATGCGGCCGTCGGCGAAGCGGGCGCGGAAGTCGGACGCCTCGCGGATCGGACCGCCCGGCGCGATCTGCGGCGCGTAGTTGGCGGCCTTGATCGCCTGCGGATAGGCCCACTGGGTGATGGCGATCTCCGAGGGCGTGGCGTGGCTGCCGTGGCCGGCGGGGAACTGGGCGTAGGCGAGCTTCATCACGCCCCTCAGGTCCCACCAGTTCTTCAGCCGCAGGGCGAAGCCGCGCGGCCGGCCGGCGAAGCTCGCCTCGGCATAGAGTTCGGAGAACGCCGCCTCGACGGTGGCGACGTTGCCGCCGTGACCGTTGAGGAAATAGAGGCGGGTGAAGCCATGGTGGGCGAGTGAGCGCGCCCAGTCGCCGATCGCGGCCATGAAGGTCGAGGGCCGCAGGGCGATGGTGCCGGGAAAGTCCAGGTGATGCTGCGCCATGCCGATGTTGAAGGTGGGCGCGACCAGAAGCTCGGGATGGGACTTCTCGGCCTCGCGGGCGATGATCTCGGGGCAGAGCCAGTCGGTGCCCAGGAGCCCGGTGGGGCCGTGCTGCTCGTTGGAGCCGATGGGAATGACCACCGTGCGCGAGCGCTGCAGGAAGGCCTCGATCTCGGCCCAGGTGGAAAGATGCAGCAGCATCGGATTCTCCCGCCGGCCCCATAGGATTCGCCCCGGGCCGGTACTAGCTAAACCCGCACGGGCCGAAGTTCGACATCCAGCTCGCAGGAGAACATCCCCATGGCGCTTCAGCTAGGCGACACCGCTCCCGATTTCACCCAGGACTCCACCCAAGGACCGCTGCATTTCTACGAGTGGGCGGGGAACAGCTGGGTGGTGCTGTTCTCGCATCCGAAGGACTTCACCCCGGTCTGCACCACCGAACTGGGCATCGTCGCCCGGATGAAGCCCGACTTCGACAAGCGCGGCATCAAGGCCATCGGGCTTTCCGTCGATCCGGTGGCCAGCCACCAGACCTGGGCCAAGGACATCGAGGAGACCCAGGGGGCGGCGCTGAACTTCCCCCTGGTCGCCGACCACGACCGCAAGGTCGCCGACCTCTACGGCATGATCCATCCGAACGCCTCCGACACCCTGACGGTGCGCTCGGTGTTCGTGATCGACCCGCAGAAGAAGGTGCGCCTGACCCTCACCTACCCGGCCTCGGCCGGCCGGAACTTCGACGAGATCCTGCGCGCCATCGATTCGCTGATGCTCACCGACAAGCACAAGGTGGCGACGCCCGGCAACTGGAAGCCCGGCGAGGACGTGATCATCGTCCCCTCGGTCAGCAACGACGACGCCAGGAAGCTGTTTCCGGGCGGCTTCAAGGAACTGAAGCCCTACCTGCGCACCACCAAGCAGCCGGCGTAGCGGCAGCGCCCCCGCCGCCCCCGCGCCGGCGGCGGGTGGGGCCACGGCAAAGAGTTCGGGCTGACGAGACGCTCATCATCACCGTCACCCCGGCCAAGCGCAGCGCGAGCCGGGGCCGGACGGGCCGCGGCCAAGCTGGAATGCGTCTTGGAAGCGGCGGGTCCGGCCCCGGATCGCCCTTTCAGGCCGTCGGGTGTGACGGCGATGATGGTCAAACCTCCGCGAATTAGCCCTTTCGCAATCCGACCGCATCGCCGTGCGGGTGGGGCGAGGCGCGCTTGCGCCTGGGCGGGCGGTTCGCATACTTCGCTCCGGTTCGAGCGACGGAGCGCGCCGATGAGCGAAGGCCAGGTGTTTCCAGTGCCCGAGGCGTGGGCGAAGCGGGCGCACATGGACGGCGCCGGCTATGATGCGGCCCGGCGGCGGGTGGAGAGCGACCCGGACGGGTTCTGGCGCGAGGTCGCCGGCCGGCTCGACTGGATCGCGCCCTTCAGCGTCGTCAAGGACGTCTCGTTCCGGGCGCAGGACTTCCGCATCCGCTGGTTCGCCGACGGGGTGCTGAACGTCTGCGCCAACTGCCTGGACCGGCACCTGCCGCACCGCGCCGGCGAGGTCGCCATCATCTGGGAAGGCGACGACCCCAAGGACAGCCGCAAGATCACCTACGCCGAGGCTCACGCCGAGGTCTGCCGCATGGCCAATGTGCTGAAGGCGCGCGGGGTGAAGAAGGGCGACCGGGTGACCATCTATCTGCCGATGATCCCCGAGGCGGCCTACGCCATGCTGGCCTGCGCGCGCATCGGGGCGGTGCATTCGGTGATCTTCGGCGGCTTTTCGCCCGACTCCATCGCCGGACGCATCCAGGACTGCGATTCGCGCATCGTCATCACCGCCGACGAGGGCCTGCGCGGCGGACGCGCCATCAAGCTGAAGGAGAATGTCGACACCGCGCTGGCTTCGTGCCCGCAGGTGAACTGCGTCATCGTGGTGCGCCGCACCGGGGCGGATGTCGCCATGCTCGCCGGGCGGGACCATCGCTACGAGGACGAGCGCGCCAAGGTCTCGGCGACCTGCGAGCCCGAGCCCATGGGCGCGGAGGATCCGCTGTTCATCCTCTACACCTCCGGCTCGACCGGCAAGCCCAAGGGCGTGCTGCACACCACCGGCGGCTATCTGGCCTGGGCGAGCTGGACCCACGAACTCATCTTCGACTATCGGCCGGGCGAGGTGTTCTGGTGCACCGCCGACGTCGGCTGGGTCACCGGCCACAGCTATATCGTCTATGGCCCGCTGGCGAACGGAGCGACGACGCTGATCTTCGAGGGCGTGCCCAACTGGCCCTCGGCCAGCCGCTTCTGGGAGGTGATCGACAAGCACGAGGTGGAGATCTTCTACACCGCGCCGACGGCGCTGCGCGCCCTGATGCGTGAAGGCGACGGGCCGGTGACCAGGACCTCGCGCGCCTCGCTGCGGCTGCTGGGCAGCGTCGGCGAGCCGATCAACCCCGAGGCCTGGCTCTGGTACCACCGCGTCGTCGGCGAAGGCCGCTGTCCGATCGTCGATACCTGGTGGCAGACCGAGACCGGCGCGACCCTGATCTCGCCGCTCCCCGGCGCGACGCCGCTCAAGCCCGGTTCGGCGACGAAGCCGCTGCCCGGGGTCAAGCTGGAGATCGTCGACGCCGACGGCGCGGTGCTCGAGGGCGCGGCGAGCGGCAACCTCTGCCTCACGGACTCATGGCCTGGCCAGATGCGCACCGTCTATGGCGACCACGACCGCTTCATCGCCACCTATTTCACCACCTATTTGGGCAAATACTTCACCGGCGACGGCTGCCGGCGCGACGAGGACGGCTACTACTGGATCACCGGACGGGTCGACGACGTCATCAACGTCTCCGGCCACCGGCTCGGCACCGCCGAGATCGAGAGCGCCCTCGTCGCCCATCCGGGCGTGGCCGAGGCCGCGGTGGTGGGCTACCCGCACGACATCAAGGGCCAGGGCATCTACGCCTACGTCACTCTCAAGCTGGAAGCGCCGCCCAGCGAGGCGCTGCGCCGCGAACTGATCGCCTGGGTGCGGCGCGAGATCGGCCCGTTCGCCCAGCCCGACGTGATCCAGTGGGCGCCCGGCCTGCCCAAGACCCGCTCGGGCAAGATCATGCGCCGCATCCTGCGCAAGGTGGCCGAGAACGACATCGCCAATCTCGGCGACACCACCACCCTGGCCGACCCCGCCGTGGTCGCCGATCTGGTCGCCAATCGCGCCGCCGCGACGGCGACCGCCTGAGGCGGCGCACGCCCGAACGGGGCGCCGGCCGTCAGGCTTCGACGTCCGCCAGCGGCCGGTCGTAGGCGGCCATCATGGCCATGTTCAGGATCTTGGAGACCGAAGCCGACAGCGGGCAGATCTGCACCGAGCGCGAGAGTCCGAGCAGGATCGGCCCCACCACGGTCGCCTCGCCCAGCGACTGCACCAGCTTGGTGGAGATCGACGCCGAGTGGATCGCCGGCATGATCAGCACGTTGGCCGGCCCGGTGAGACGCATGAAGGGATAGTCGGCGCGCCGGTCCGGATCGAGGGCCAGTTCGGGCGGCATCTCGCCTTCGTATTCGAAATCGAGGTCGCCGCGCGCGTCCAGCATGGCGACGGCGGCGCGCACCTTCTGCGAGCGCTCGCCCATGGGGTTGCCGAAGGCCGAATAGGACATGAAGGCAAGGCGCGGCGTGAAGCCCAGCCGGCGCACCGCGGCCGCCGCCTCGATGGCGATCTCGACCAGCTCAGCCGCCTCCGGCATCTCGGTGACGTTGGTGTCGGCGATGAAGACGGTGCGTCCGCGCGAGAGCACGATGGACATGCCGATGATGCGCCCGCCCGGCGCCGGGTCGATGACCTTGAGCACCTCCTCGAGCGCCTGGTCGAAGCTGCGGGTGACGCCGGTGACCATGCCGTCGGCGTGGCCCTGGGCCACAAGGCAGGCGGCGAAGGAGTTGCGGTCCTGGTTGATCAGCCGCAGCACGTCGCGGCGCAGATAGCCCTGCCGCTCCAGCCGCCCATAGAGGAAGTCGACGAACTCCGGATTGCGGTGCGACAGGCGCGCGTTCATCACTTCGAGCTTGGCTTCGGCCGGATCGAGCCCGACGCCGCGCATGTTCTCGGCCACCAGTTCCTCGCGCCCGACCAGCACCGCCTTGCCCAGCCCCTGGCTCTCGAAGGCATAGGCGGCGCGGATCACCGACGGCTCCTCGCCCTCGGCGAAGACGATGCGCTTCTTGGGCGCCCGCTGCACGGCGGCGGAGATCTTCTGGAGCAGGCCCGCCGAGGGATCGAGCCGCCGCGCCAGCGCCTCTCGATAGGCGTCCATGTCCGGGATCGGCCGGCGCGCGACGCCGGTGTCCATGGCCGCCTGGGCGACGAACGGCGGCACGTACCAGATCAGGCGCGGATCGAAGGGCGAGGGGATGATGTAGTCGGGTCCGAACTTCAGATGGCCGCCGCGATAGGCGGCGGTGACCTCGTCGGGCACGTCCTCCTGGGCGAGCTTGGCCAGGGCGCGGGCGCAGGCGATCTTCATCTCCATGTTGACGCGCCGCGCGCGCACGTCGAGGGCGCCGCGAAAGATGTAGGGAAAGCCGAGGACGTTGTTGACCTGGTTGGGATAGTCGGAGCGGCCGGTGGCGACGATGGCGTCGGGGCGGACGGCGCGCACCTCCTCGGGGGTTATCTCCGGATCCGGGTTGGCCATGGCGAAGACGATCGGCCGCCTGGCCATGAGGGCGATCTCGTCGCGGGTGACCGCCCCCTTCACCGAAAGGCCGAAGAAGGCGTCCGCCCCGGTCAGCGCCTGCGCCAGGGTGCGCGCGTCGGTCTCGACCGCATGGGCCGACTTCCACTGGTTCATCGCCTCGGTGCGGCCGCGCCAGATCACCCCCTTGGTGTCGACGGCGATGCAGTTCTCTGGCCGCACGCCCATGGCCTTGACGAGATCCAGGGTGGCGATGCCCGCGGCGCCGGCGCCGTTCAGCACCAGCTTGATGTCCTCGAGCCGGCGTCCGGTGACCTTGCAGGCGTTGATCAGCGCCGCCGCCGAGATGATCGCGGTGCCGTGCTGGTCGTCGTGGAACACCGGAATGTCGAGCAATTCCTGCAGCTCGGTCTCGATCCGGAAGCACTCGGGGCTGCGGATGTCCTCCAGATTGATGCCGCCATAGGTGAGGCCGATGTTCTTGACCACGGTGATGACCTCGTCCGGGTCGCGCGCGGCCACCTCGACGTCGATGGAATCGACGTCGGCGAAGCGCTTGAAGAGCACGCTCTTGCCCTCCATCACCGGCTTGGCCGCCAGCGCCCCCAGATCGCCGAGGCCGAGGATCGCGGTGCCGTTGGAGATCACCGCCACGAGGTTGCCCTTGGAGGTGTAGTCGTAGGCGCTCTCCGGGTCGGCGGCGATGCGCAGCACCGGCACGGCGACGCCCGGCGAATAGGCGAGCGACAGATCCCGCTGCGTCGCCATCGGCTTGGTCGCGACCACGGCGATCTTGCCGGGCGTGGGCAGGCGATGGAAGGCCAGCGCCTCCTCGTCGGTGAAGGTGCGTTTCTCGGCGTCGCTCATGCGGCGGACATCATTGGAGCTTCACGGTTTGCTGAAGCCCGGCACCCTAGCGGCGCGCCCGCGCCGCCACAACCGCGTTGGGCGCGGCGCACTGGGCAACCGGGTGAACGCGGTCAGTCGACCACGAAGCGCACCAAGGACACGAAGGCGCTCCGAGCCGCCTCCTGCACTTCCGCCCGTCCCGGTGTGCATGGGCCGGGTCGGGGACGAAGGACCGGCGCGGTCCGGCCAAGAGAACGGCGCGCATGTCCGCCAGCGCCTGTTCCATGCGGGCCGTGGCGAACCTGGGATGCGTGGCGCCGTCCGTCCGTTTGAAGGCGAAGGACCGTCCAATTGAAAGTGAGAAGCCGTCCGTCTGAAAGTCGCCGGCCCGTCCAAATGGAATTCAGCTGGCGTCGGCCTCCGTCCATCTGGCGATCTGGCGGACGAAGTTCGACCCAAAGCGGACCTGACGCGTTGCTGCGATCCGCGGGCGAGTTGCGTGATCAGGCAGGAACGTACGTCAACCTGATCGCGTCCTCGCCGATGAGATCGTTGGCCACGAGGCGGAGCGGCGGGCGGGGGCCGGCAAAGAATGGCTTGCCGCGACCAAGCACGACGGGGCGGAAATAGAGTCGATACTCATCAATGAGACCCAGCTCGGTCAGGCCTCGCGCCAGGTCTGGACCGCCAACTTCAATGTCCCCGACGAGCCCCGCCTTCAGCTTGCGTATCACGGCCTCGACGTCATCGGCGACGAGCGTGGCGTTGGGGCCGACCGACTGCAAGGTTCGCGACACGACCCACTTCGGCTGGCTCCGCCACGCCGCCGCGAAGTCGCGTTCCTCCGCGTCCCAGCCGGGAAGATCTTCGTCCCAATAGCGCATGACCTCATACATGCGCCGACCGTACACACTGCCCGAGAGGTCGCGCACTTGCTCGATGAAGTGACGAAAGAGCGCCGGGCCGGGCGCAAATTCCTGGTGGTCGACGTAGCCGTCGAGAGACTGGTTCAATCCGAAGACGAGCTTGGCCATGCGCCAACATCTCCATCCCAGGTTCTTCAGAATAGCTGGGCCCCCGTTGCGCGCAAAGCGAGCTGGGTATCGGCGCTTTTTCGGGGGCCCCCGCCGGGATGGACCAACGGTCGCCAAGCGGCCCCTCGTGGCCACGTCCGGCTCTACGTAAGGATGCGTCGCGCAGATGAGCACGATCGCCGCCTACGCCGCCTTCTCGACCACGCGCAGATGACCCCGGGCGCGGGATCGTGTCCGCCTACGGACCACGGTCTCCACGTCCTGGCCGAGCGCTGTCAGACAGCGCATCAGCCGATCCCTGGAGAAGCCGCCGAGACGTCCGCTCACCACGGCGGACACCTTGGGCTGATCGAGGCCGGTCAGGTCGGCCGCCTGGCCTCGATCTTGAAGGTCGCGCCGCCGCGTGGGCGCTGGCCTCGATCTTGAAGGTCGCGCCGCAAGTCGGTGGCCGAGGGCTCGCATGGAACACCCAGACCTGATTCACGCCAGGTTCGAGGCGCAGGCGCGCTCGGCGCCGGACGCGCTGGCGATCTGCAGCGATCAGGGCTCAATCAGCTACGGCGAACTGGAGCGCCTCTCGGCCCGGCTCGGCGCCCAGATCGAGGCGACGGGCTGCCGCCCCGGAGAGCTGGTGGCGATCCTGGCCGAGCGGGGGCCGCGCCTGGTGGTCGCGGCGCTCGCCTGCGCGCGGGCGGGGCGCCCGTTCGTCGTGCTCGACCTGGCCTACCCGCCGGCGCGGCTCGCCGAACTGGCCCGGATCTGCCGGCCGAAGCTGCTGCTGAAGGCCGGGGACGAGGCGCGGACGCGCGCCTGCGGCTTCGAAACGCCGGCGCTGGCCGTCGACCTGGATTGCGGGGCGGCGGCTGCGCCGGCCCGGACAGCGGCGTCTTCGCCGGACGCGGTCGCCTATCTCCTCTTCACCTCGGGCAGCACCGGCCTTCCCAAGTGCGTCGCCTGCTCGCACCGCCCCCTGGTCCACTTCGTCGACTGGCAGGCGCGCACCTTCGGCCTGACCCGGCGCGACCGCTTCACCCTGCTCTCGGGCCTCTCGCACGATCCGGTGCTGCGCGACATCTTCACGCCGCTGAGCCTCGGCGCCTCGCTGCACATCCCCGCGCAGGACGTGCTCACGGCCCCGGGAGGCCTGCACGCCTGGTTCCTCGAGGCCCGGCCCACCGCCGCCCACATGACCCCGCCGCTGGGCCATCTGCTGACCGCGGTGCGCGGCCGGCCGGCGCCGCTGGCGGAGCTGCGCTACGTCTTCTGGGGCGGCGACGTGTTGAGGCGCCCCCTCGTCGAGGCCGTCGGCCGCATGGCGCCGGCGTGCGAGAGCGTCAACTTCTACGGGGCCACCGAGACGCCGCAGGCCGCGAGCTGCTTCCGCGTCCCGCCGGGCTGCGCCGACGACAGGGCGCCGATCGGAACCGGCATCGACGGCTTCAGCCTCGAAATCCGCGACGAGGCAGGCGCCCCGGCGGCCGCGGGCGAGCCCGGAGAGATCGTCGTGCGCTCCGCCTTCCTCAGCCTCGGGCAGGTCCGCGACGGGCGCCCGCCCACGGCCGCCGAAGCGCAGTCATGCTACGCCACCGGCGATCTCGGCTATCTCCGCCCCGACGGGCAGGCGTGCATCCTGGGGCGGCGCGACGACCAGGTGAAGGTGCGCGGCCATCGCCTCGAGCTGGCGCAGCTCACCGCCTGCGCCCTGGCGGCGGCCAACGTCGCCCAGGCGATCACCCTCGACCTCGGCGCACCGGACGCGGTGCGGCTCGCCTGTTTCGTCCAGCCGCGCGACCCCGGCGCCGGACTGGAGACGGAGGCGCTGCGCCGCCATTTCGAGACGCGCCTGCCCGCCTACGCGCTGCCCGACGCCCTCGTCGTCGTGGACGCCCTGCCGCTGCTGCCCAACGGCAAGATCGATCGCCAGGCGCTGATCGAACGCGGCAGCCGGGCGCCGGCGCCGTCGCCGCCCGCGGCGGCGACCCCCGCGATGGCCGGGGCGAGCGTCGCGGCGGCCGCGCTGGTGGACGGCTGGCGCGACATCTTCGGCCGCGAGCAGGTCGATGCGGCAAGCAGCTTCGCCTCGCTGGGCGGCGACAGCCTCTCGTACGTGAACGCCTATCTCTGCCTCGAAGAGGCGCTGGGAAGCGTGCCCGAACGCTGGACCACCATGACCATCGCCGAGCTTGCGGCCGGGGCGCCTGCCGAACGCAAGCGCGGCTTCCTCGTCGACGTGGAGAGCGCCATCCTCATGCGCGCCCTCGCCATCGCCGCGGTGGTGGCGAGCCACTTCCAGCTGCTCTTCACCGGCGGCGCCGCCACCGGCGCGCTGATCTGGGTCTCGGGCGCGCTATTCGGCAACCTGCAACTGCACGAGGTCGACCATCAGGCCAACCTGAAGCCCATCGGCCGGCTGCTGAAGAGCATCCTCATCCCGCTCTTCGCCGTCGAGGCGCCGCAGGTGCTGGTCAAGTTCGCCCTGCACTACCACGCACGGCTCTCCAGCGTGTTCCTCTACACCGACCTGCTGGACTACACCGGCCTGCCGAACTCGGGCCCGAACGCCTATGGCGGCCATGAATTCCTTATGTGGTACATCCATTGCCTGCTGCACATCATCCTGATCTTCGCGGCGCTGATCTTCGTGTTCTCGAAAATCCTGAAGGTCCGCCGCCCCGTCATGACCGCGCTCATCGCCGCCGTGGGGCTCGGCCTGGCCGGCCGCTTCGTGCTGCCGGCCCTCGTGGTTCCGCATTTCTGGAGCCAGCCCGTGAACCCGATGTCGGTGTTCAATCACTCGCCGGCGACCTATCTGGCGACCTTCGCCCTCGCCGCCCTGTCCGGCTTCACCGGGCGCAAGCACAGGCTCGCCCTGATGGCCGCGACCCTCGCCTATGCGGGCCTGAGCGCGCCGATCTATGGCGTCGGCGACTCGGTCGCGCTCGCCGCGGTCGCCGCCCTGCTGCTGTTCGTTCCGAAAACGAGGCTGCCGCGGCCGCTGTCCCTGCCGGTCCACATGCTCGCCGGCGCCTCGTTCTTCATCTACCTCCTGCACCTGAAGTTCCTGTGGCTCGCCCACCATTTCCCCGGCATTCCGGTGATCGCCATCTGGGCGGCGGCGATGGCCGGCGGCGTCGCCGCCTGGAGCGCCTGGAACTGGGGAACGAGGCGCCTCGGCGCCGCCACGGCCTGGGCGCGGCGCGCGGCCAGCGCCGCGAACCTGGGCCTGGCCCGAGCGGCGCCCGTCGGCGGCGGCTGATACAGGGCGCTGGAGATCCAGCTCGGCCACCTAAACGTAGCGGTGCGGAGAGCGGGCCGTCACCGTTCTGCGGCCATCGCCGAAGAAAAAGTGATGCGACTGATCCATCCCGAGACCCTCCCGGTCAGTCACGCGGCGGGCGGGCGTAGCGGTAGGACGCGACCAGATCGAGCTGCGCCTTTTCGAAGTTCGCAACGGCCTGGGCGCCGCCGTCCCCGAACACCATGACCGCGTCGTTCGGCTCAGCCTTGGGCCAGAACCGGCCACCGGCGCTGTCCGGGCGGCCTGTTCTGGCGAAGGCGACCCAGTAGGCGTGGACGACGCGGGCGACCGCCTCGTCCGCGGCGGTTGCAGTCTTCGGCAGGGTGTCGAAGACGTAAGCGATCTCGTCCCCGTGGCTGACGCCCTTCGACGTCCTCCGCTCAGCCTTGGGAACGTAGGCGAAGTAGTAGTTGTAGGCGGGAATGCCGCGTATGGCGTCCTGGCGTGCGAGGTAGCGGTCCGGCTCGATATCCCCGCCGAGCGTGAAGAGCGTTTCGGCCGCCTTGGTCGGGTCGCCGTCGCCAAGGCGGGTGACCGCCTGGTCGCGAGCCTTGCCAAGGCTGTCGAGCAGCATCTCGGGCTTGGCGACGTAGTCCGGCAGCAAACTGGCCTCGAAGCTGTCGCCGCCAGCGATGTAAGGCACGCGCGCCTGGTTGCCCTTGGCGAACCCCTCGGCCGGCGATTCCGGCGCGACGACGCCGTCGACGATCGCCCCGGCGGCCGCGTTGACGAGGCCCTGCACCGGCGTCATCAGCGCCTTGGCCGGGAGCGCCCGCATGGCTCTTGCGGCCGCTGCATCGTCGCCGCTTACACCCAGGCTGCTGATGAAGGCGGCCCCGACGGCCTGGGCATCGACAAGCGGGCGCCCCGGCTGCCGGCCGAACCCGGACTCGGCAATGGCGCCGGCGAAAAGACCACGCGCTTCGGGCGAGACCAGCAGGTAGTTCACCGACGTCGCGCCGGCGGACTCGCCGAAGATGGTGACGCGAGCCGGGTCGCCGCCAAAGGCTGCAATATTGCGCTTCACCCACTTCAGCGCCGCGATCTGATCGGCGAAGCCGTAGTCCGAGAGCGCACCTTCCGGATTGGTGCGGGCAAGGGCCGGGTGGGCGAAGAAGCCGAGCCGGCCGAGCCGATAGTTGAACGTGACGAGGACGACACCGTCCTGCGCGAAGCGGGTTCCATCGACGTCGCTGGCCGAGCCCTCCGTGAGGCCGCCACCGTAGATCCAGACCATCACCGGCAGCTTCGCATCCGCGCGCCGATGCGCCGGCGTGAGGACGTTGATCGTCAGGCAGTCCTCGCTCTCGCGGACCCCGGCCGGCAGGGGCTGGTCGCTCATCTGCATGCACTCGGGTCCGTAGCGGCTGGCGTCGCGGACGCCGCGCCACGACGGGGGCGGCTGGGGCGCGCGCCAGCGCAGGTCGCCGACCGGCGGGGCCGCGAACGGGACGCCCTTGAAGCTGGCGACGCCGTGCGAGACGACGCCGCGCAGCAAGCCATCATCGATCTTGACCACCGCCGGCGCCGCCAGTGCGGCATGGCCCGCTGCGAGCGCGAGGCAAACGCCGAGTGCGCCTGCCAGCCCTCGCCTTCGCGCCCCAGGAGCCAAGCAGGCGGAGAAGATTCGGGGCGCCGGCGGAAGGCGAGCGCTGCGGCGTCCGGCAGCGGACCGGGCGACAATTGCAGGGCTCGAGCCCGCATTTCGATTCAGGGGCATGAAAGGACTCGCCGATTCCAGGAGCACGCACACCGTGGTTTCAAGGGCCGCCTCTATAGAAAACCATGCCTTCCCTTCCTCGATCAATTCCACAAAGTGCTGTTTATGTCTCTCCTGACTTTGCAAGCCGGCAGCGGATCGGCGCCGCCGTCCCCGAGAGCGACGACCCTACCCAAGTCGTGTGCAAACACACCTTGCATGGCGAGGCCGGGGAGCCCCGGCCTCGCGCGGATCAAACGCGTCGTCACCCTTTCCGGGGAAACGAAATTACCTCTGCTGTTTGCGCGCTCGCAGACGCCTGTCCCGGGCTGGGCCTGGGTCCGACGGCAGGCGCCCCGGCGCTGCGGCGAAGCGTGGAGCTTCGGCGCGCCCGTGCTACATCCGGCGAGTTCATGGCCCAGCGCCCGCTTCCTCTTCGCATCGGCATCGCCGGCGCCCTCGGGCGCATGGGGCGTGCGGTCGCGCTCGTCGTTCGGGAGCGCGCCGACATGACGCTGGCGGCGGCGTTCGATCGGCCGCAGACGCAAGGCGAGGCGCTGAATGGCGGCCGGCTGGGCGAGGTCGGGGACGCCGCGGGCTGCGACGTGGTCATCGATTTCTCCACCGGGGCGGCCTCGGCGGCGCTCGCGGCCCTGGCGGCGGAGCGCGGCGCACCGGCGCTGGTGATCGGCTCGACCGGCTGGACCGAGGCGCAGGAGGCGACGCTCCGGGCCGCGGCGCGCGGCGTCGCCATCGTCCGCTCCGGCAACTTCTCGCTCGGCGTCAACGTGCTGGCGGGCCTGGTGGAGCAGGCGTCGCGGCGGCTGGCGGCGCGCGACTGGGACATCGAACTCTTCGAGGCCCACCACCGCGGCAAGCTCGATGCGCCCTCGGGGACGGCGCTGATGCTGGGCGAGGCGGCGGCACGCGGTCGCGGCCGGGCGCTGGCGAACGACGAGGCGCGCGCGCGCTCCGGCGGCCCGAGGGCGCAGGGCTCGATCGGCTTTTCGGTGATGCGCGGCGGCGGCGTCGTCGGCGAGCATCAGGTGGTGTTCGCCGCGGAGGACGAGATCCTCACCCTGGCCCACTCGGCGCGCCAGCGCTCGCTGTTCGCGCGCGGCGCGGTGGAGGCGGCGGCGTGGATCGCCGGCAAGGCGCCGGGGCTCTACGACATGCAGGACGTGCTGGGATTTCGCGGCTGATGGCGGACATCCTCTCCCTCGACGCCACCGGCCAGCTCGCCGCGCTTTCCAGCCGCAGGATCAGCGCGCTGGAGCTGCTGGAGGCGACCCTGAAGCGCTGCCAGGCGGTCAACGGCGCCCTGGGCGCCGTCGTCGCCATGGACCTGGAGCGGGCGCTGGAGCGGGCGCGGGCGATCGACGATCACCGGGCCAAGGGCGATGCGCTGGGACCGCTCGCCGGCCTGCCGATGACGGTCAAGGACACCTTCGACGTCGAGGGCCTGCCGGCCTCGTCCGGGCTGGAGGCGCTGCGGCGCGGCCACCGGCCCGACGCCGTCGCCGTCGCCCATGCCCGCGCCGCCGGGGCGGTGATCTGGGGCAAGACCAACACCCCGGTCATGGCCGGAGACTGGCAGACCCACAACGGCCTTTACGGGACCACCAACAACCCCTGGGACCTCGGCCGCACGCCCGGCGGCTCGTCCGGCGGGGCGGCGGCGGCGCTGGCGGCGCGCATCACCGCGCTGGAGATCGGCTCGGACATCGGCGGATCGCTGCGCGTGCCGGCCTCGTTCTGCGGCGTCTATGCGCACAAGCCGACCTGGGGGATCATTTCCCAGGTCGGCCACGTGCCGCCCCGGCCAGGCGCCCTGGCCGAGCGCGATCTCAACGTCGTCGGCCCCATGGCCCGGTCGGCGCGCGATCTTCGCCTGCTGCTCTCGGTGCTGGAAGCCGGGCCGCTCTCGGCCAGATCCAGCGCGCCGCTGGAGCTGGAGGGTCTGCGGATCGGGCTCTGGCTGGACGAGCCGGCCTTCGTCCTCGACGCCGAGGTGCGGCGCGTGGTGGAGAGCTTCGCCGGCGAACTCGCCCGCCAGGGCGCCGAGATCGTGCCGGTGCGCGGCCCGGTGGACGCCAGGGTGCTGCTGGCCACCTATCAGACCCTGCTCGCCAGCCTGCTGGCCCAGGACATGGCGCCGCGGCGGCAAAGAGCGATGCGGCGGCTGCGCGGCGTCGCGGGCCTCGCCAGGCTGGCGGGCGCCGACGCCTCCCAAGGCTGGGCCAGCACCACCCTCGCCTACACCGCGAGCCACATGGAATGGCTGGCCGCCGACGAAACCAGGGCCAAGCTCGGCGCCGAGGCGCGCCGGCTGTTCACGCGTCTGGACGTGCTGCTGGCGCCGATCGCGCCGGTGCCCGCCTTCGCGCACGACCACGGGCCGTTCCGCCGGCGAGCGCTCGCCCTTTCCGATGGCGGCGCGGCGCCCTATGGCGCCATGATCCGCTGGATCGCGCTCGCCACCGCGTGCGGACTGCCGGCGACGGCGGTTCCCGCCGGCCAGACCCCGGCCGGCCTGCCCGTGGGGGTGCAGCTGATCGGGCCGCGCGGCGCGGACTCGCGCACCCTGGCGGTCGCCGAGGCCATCGAGGACCGCGTCGGCGGGTTCATCGCCCCGCCGCCGGCGGACGCCTCCTGAGCGCGGGGCCTCTTGAGCTCGAGGCCGCGGGCGCCTTAATCGACGTCCCATGAGAGACGAAGAGCTGTTCATCGGCGGCGTCACGCGCGCATGGCTGCGGGCGCGCAGCCAGAACGAGCGCCACGCGGTCTGGAAGCGCGCCAAGGCGCTGCACTCGGCCGAAGGCAACCACCTCGCCCGGGCGATCGAGCGGCTGGGGCTGCCCTACGCCGAGCCCGAGCCTCTGAGCGCGGACGATCCGCTGACGGCGCGGATGCGCCAGCTCATGGCCGAGCCCCGGGCCCGGGCCGCGGCGCTCGAGGCGACGCTCGACGGCCTGCCGGCGATGGCGGGCGTCGACGTGCTGCTGCACGAAGAGATCGGCGAGGCCTACCGCCGCAACGAGGCCGCCGCGCCGACGGCGCAGCGGCTCACCGCCGAACTCATGGGCCGGCTCGGCTACGTGGAGGCCGGGCGCAAGGAGCTTCCGGCGCGCTGCGTGGCGCGCACGGGCGTGTTCTGGAAGAAGCCCTGAGCCCCTACCGCTCCAGCCTCACCTTGCTGTTGGCGAAGCTGGCGCCGACGCCGGCCGGCACCGGCACGCTGGAGGTGGCGTAGGCGGAATTGATCACCAGATTGGCGCTGCCGCCCATGCGGATCGACTGGGCCACCACGACGGTCCAGGCGGACTGATCGGCGACGGTGTTGACCGCGCCCTGCACCGACAGGGTGGCGCTCGGAATATAGATCGTGCCTTCCAGCTTGCGCGCGCTGGTCGAGGAGATGCCGAAGACGCCGGTGTTCGCCCGCGTCGTGGCGATCACGAAGCCGGCATAGGGGCCGCTGGTGCGCCCCGAGAGCGTCACCACCGAGGTGTCGTCGAAGTGGAACTGCGAGGACTCGTCGAACACCAGCACCACGTCGGAGCCGACCAGCTGCGAATTCTGCTGCAGACGCAGCTGGCCCTTCTCGAAGTAGTGCTCGCCGGGCAGCAGTTCCACCACGGCGCCGTTCCTCACCGTGATGTTGCCGCAATGGACCCCGGGCGCCAGCACGTTGACGCCCGCGGTGAAGAGCAGGTCGAGCGGATTGCAGAGGCCGAGCGGCGGCAGGGAGACGTTCATCGATGCGAACGGATCGGCGATCGCCGGGGCGCCGGTCTGGGCGGCCGGCGTGATCGGCCCGGTGGCCACGCCGGACGCCTGGGCCATCCCCGCCTGCAGCGCCGCGCCGGGGGCGGCGGTGATGTCGCCGTTCGACTGCACGAGGCAGTTCGCCGCGGTCAGCCGCGCCTGGCCGGTCAGATCGAGGTTGTAGCCGCCGGCGGCGCCGTAGCTGAGCACGCAGAGCGGCAGCTCGCCGAGGCTCGCGGCGGTGGCCCGGGCGTGCAGCCTCCAGCCCCCCGCGGGCAGCAGGTCGCCGAAGAACGAGGAACGGTGACCGGCGAGGCGCACGGTGACGCTGGAATTGTCCGAGGCGACAAGGACGCCGACGCGCACGGCGTCGGCCGCGGCGATCGGCCCGAGTTCCCGGTCGGCGAACGCCTGCGCCCGCGCCCCGATGCCGACGGCGGTGGCGACGCCGAGCTGCTTGGCCATGGCCAGCGCCGTGGCGTCGGCCGCATCCTGCATCGCCGAATTGTCGGCGCCCACCTGGGCCAGGTCGATGGCGGCGCAGACGATCACGCCCAGCACCGGCGCGGCGAGGCCGAAGATCACCGCCGTCCCGCCGCGACGATCGCGAAAGAGCGCTGCGATCCGGCGGATGAGGCTCCGCATCCGCTCAGGCCGCCTCGGCGTCGCCGCCGCCCGCCTCGCCCAGCGCCGCATCGGCCGCCCGCGCGAAGGCTGCGGCGGCCGGCTTCAGCGCCGGGTGCATCGGCAGCGCCCGCGCGATGAAGCGCGCGGCCTCGGCGGCGAGCGACTGCAGCCGCCGGGCGGCCAGGCCGCCGCGCTCGGCGAGCCGGCGCTCGGCGTCGGCGGCGCGGCAGACGTAGCGGATCTGATGGCTGAGCAGGCGCCAGTTCAGCGGCTTGACCACGAACGAGGTCGCGCCGGCCTGGAACGCCTGGTCGACGGCCTCGACATCCTCGCGGCCGGTGACCACGATGATCGGCAGATGCCGGCGGGCCGGGTTGGCGCGCAGCCGCCGCAACACGTCGAAGCCGTCCAGGGTCGGCATTTCCAGGTCGAGCAGCAGGACGTCGGGCGCCGCCGCCTCGATCGCCGCCAGGGCGGTCGCGCCATCGGGGGCGGTCTCGACCGTCGCGGTCTCGCTGGAGAGATTGACGACCGCGAATTCGCGCAGGATCGGATCGTCATCGACGTAGAGTATACGCAGCGCGTCATTCAACACGAAGAAGAACGGACCGGCCTTGTCCGGATGAACAGCCATTTGCGCTGCGTTTCTGCAATCAATCGACACCCTGCCATTAAACCTGGAGTCATTAATCCCGCGTAACGGCTGGGTGACGGTCCGAGCGGGGTCGATTCAGCTTGTCGCAGGTTCAGAAAAGCGGGGGCTTCGGGCGCCGCTCGATTCACGCCAAATTGACCTTGCTGGTGCTGGCCTCGGTGGGCATCGCCGTCGCCCTGGTCACCGGCGTGATGGCCTGGCGCGACGGCGCGCGCGAAACCGAGCTGGCGGTGGACCGGCTCTCCGCCGCCGCGCGGGTGACCGCCTCCATGAGCGAGGCGGCCGCCGCCGCCGGCGATCGCCAGGGCGCCTACGCAGCTCTGCGCGCCATCGCCCAGACGCCGGGCGTCGCCTACGCGCGCATCGAACGTCCCGACCGTTCGCTGCTGGCCGAGACCGGCGCCGGCGTGCGCCTCACCCGCGACCTGGCGGCGCCGGCCGCCGGGCATGCCTCGTTCCTCTCGGCGCTGAGTTCGCGCACCGCCGAAGTGAGCGCGCCGATCGAGGATGGCGGCCGGGTGGTGGGCCGGGTGGTGCTGCTGGGACGCCTCGGCGACGGGGCCGCGCGCCTCGCCTCCAGTCTCCTGCTCAGCCTGGGCGCGGGCCTCGCCGCGGCGCTCGCGGGCCTGGCCGTGGCGCGGCGCCTGCAGCGCCGCATCGCCGGGCCGATCATCGCCCTCACCCACGCCATGCAGAAGGTGCGCGAGAGCCATGACTATGCGCTCGCCGCGGAGGTCGAGGCCGACGACGAGGTCGGCGACCTGGTGGCCGGCTTCAACGACATGCTGGCGCAGATCCGAAAGCGCGACCGCGCCCTGGCGGAGCACGTGGCGGGCCTGGAGGGCGCCGTCGCCGAGCGCACCGCCGATCTGAACCTCGCCAAGGACGCCGCCGAAGCCGCCAACCGCGCCAAGAGCGACTTCCTGGCCACGATGAGCCACGAGATCCGCACGCCCATGAACGGCGTCATGGTGATGGCCGAGATGCTGGCCGCAGGGGATCTGGCGCCCAAGCAGCGCCGCTTCGCCGAGGTGATCGCCAAGTCGGGCGCGAGCCTGATCGCCATCATCAACGACATCCTCGACCTCTCCAAGATCGAGGCGGGCAAGCTGGAGCTGGAGGCGGCGCCCACCGACCCGGCCGAGATTGTCGAGGACGTGCTGGCGCTGTTCTGGGAGCGCGCCCGCTCCAAGGGGCTGGATCTGGCGGCCCACGTCGATGCGGCGGTCCCGGGGCTGATCGAGGCCGACCCGACGCGGCTGCGCCAGGTGCTCGGCAACCTGGTCAACAACGCCATCAAGTTCACCGAGGCGGGCGCGGTGATGGTGCAGGTCTCGTGCAGGGGCGAGGCGCTGCGGTTCGCGGTGCGCGACACCGGCGTCGGCGTGCCGAAGGACAAGATCGCCAGCCTGTTCGAAGCCTTCGCCCAGGCCGACCAGTCGACCACCCGCCGCTTCGGCGGCACCGGCCTCGGCCTCGCCATCTGCCGGCGCCTGGTCGAGGCCATGGGCGGGCGGCTCTACGCCACCAGCGAGCCGGGCAGGGGTTCGATCTTCGCCTTCGAGGTGGCGGCCAAGGCGCTGGCGCCCGCGCCGCCCTGGCCGAGCCTCGCCGGCGCCGTCGCGGCGCTTCGCATCGACGGCCCGGCCACGCGCTCGGCGCTCACGCGCTATCTGCGCGGTGCGGGGATGACGCTGGCCGAGCCGCAGGGCGCGGGCGGAACCCCCGCTCTCGTCATCGCGGACACCCGCGGCCTCGCCGGCGCGCCGCGCTGCGAGGCGCCGGTGCTCTGCCTGGGCGAGTATGGCGATTCCACCCCGGAGGCCGCGAGGGGCGCCGGCCTCGTCGATCTCGTCCTCGTCCAGCCGCTGCGCCGGCGCGAGCTGGCCGCCGCCCTCGCCCAGCTCGCCGCCGGCGCGCCTCTCGGCGAGGCGCTGGCGGCCTCGTCCCGCGCCGAGGGCGCCGCCCTGCCGAGCTTTGAGGGCCGCAGGGTGCTGGTGGCCGACGACAGCGCCGTCAACCGCGAAGTCGCCATGGAGGCTCTGTCGCGCCTGGGCGTCGCCGCGACTCTGGTCGCCGACGGACTGGCCGCGGTTCAGGCGGCGCGCGGCGGCGGCTTCGACCTCGTGCTCATGGACGGCTCGATGCCCGAGCTCGACGGCTACGAGGCGGCCGCCGAAATCCGCCGCCAGGAAGCCCAGTCGGGCGCGGCGCGGCTGCCGATCGTGGCCCTGACCGCGCACGTGGTGGGCGCGCCCGCCGCGGCCTGGCGCGAGGCGGGCATGGACGCGGTGCTGACCAAGCCCTTCACCCTGGCGGGGCTCGCCGCCAGCCTGGCCGCATTCCTGACGCCGGCGAGCGCGGCGCCGGCGCCGGCCGCGAGCGCCGATCCGCCCCCGCCACTCACCGCGAGCCTCGGTCCCAGGGCGGCGTCCGACCTGCTCGACGCCCAGGTCACCGGCGAACTCGAGCGCCTGGCGGCCGCCGGCAAGGGCGACTTCGTCGCGCGCGTCCGCCGTCTTTATCGCGAGAACGCGCCGGCGGCGGTGAAGGCAGTCATCGAGGCCTCGACCAACCGCGACTGCGAAGCCGTCGCCAGGGCCGCGCACGCGCTGAAGTCGATGAGCCTCAACATGGGCGCGCGCCTCGTCGCCGACACGGCGGCCCGGCTGGAGGCCCAGGCCCGCGACCTGAAGCTGGTCAACGTCGACCAGGCGCAGATCCTGCATCGCCAGCTCCTGGCCACCTTCGACGTGCTGGAAGGCTATCCGCCGGCGCGCGCCGGCCGCCGCCACGACGGCGCCCCCGACGAGGAAGCCCTGCTCGCCGACCTTTCCGAGGCGCTGGACCGCGACGAACTCACCCTCGCCTATCAGGCCCAGTTCGACCGCGACGGCGAGACCGTGACCGGGGTCGAGACCCTGGTGCGCTGGAACCATGCGACGCGGGGATTCGTCAGTCCCGCGTTCTTCATCCCGATCGCCGAGCGCCACGGCCTCATCGGTCGGGTGACCCAGTGGGTGCTGGCCCGGGCGATGCGCGAAGCCGAAGGGCTCGGCGACCTCACCATCAGCTTCAACGCCTCGGCGGTGGAATTCTCCGATCCGGCGTTCGTCGACGAGCTCGCGGTGCTGATCGCGCGCCATCGCTTCGACCCGAGACGGCTGGAGATCGAGGTCACCGAGACGGCCGTGCTCGCCGAGGAGGAGGGCGTGCGGCGCAACATGGCGCGGCTGCATGAGCTGGGGCTGAAGATCGCCCTGGACGATTTCGGCGTCGGCTATTCGTCGCTCAGCCACCTGCGGCTGTTTCCGTTCGACAAGCTCAAGATCGACCGCGCCTTCGTCACCGGCTGCGCCGAGAACGTGCAGTCGGCGACCCTGGTGCACGCGGTGGTCTCCATCGGCCGCGCGCTCGGCATGAAGGTGGTCGCCGAGGGCGTGGAGACCGAGGCGCAGCGCAAATTCCTGAAGATCGCCGGCGTCCACGCCATGCAGGGCTACCTCTTCGCCAGGCCCGAGCCGATCGAGGCGCTGCGGGCGCGCCTCGCGGCGCTGCAGGCGCCCGAGGCGCTATCGGCGTGACGGGGCTCGGGCATGGGCAGTGGCGCGCGCATGCGACTCATCGCCCGCAGCCCCCTCCGTTTCACCGGTGAGGAGGAAGGCGTCCTCGCTCCTTCCTCGCGAGCGGGGGACCGCCGCGCCGCCAGGCGCGGGGGTGGAAGGGACGCACGCCAAGCGGTCGATGCAGAGCAGACTTTGCCGCAGGCTCGCAAGACAGTGCGTGATTCCGCCTTCCCTTCAGAGGCGGCGCACGAAGAGCAGGCGCACGATGTGGTCGCCGTTGGCGTCCTCGTCGTCGATCTCTCCCGCAGGCATGTAGCCGGCTGCCTGGGCCACACGTTGCGAGGCAGCGTTGTCCACGTCGATGTGCGCCTCGAGCTGCAAGAGCCCTTCGACGCCGCGTGCGGCGTCGCTGAGCAGCCGCAGGCCCCGCGCCGCGTAGCCCCGGCGGCGGAACGGGGCGTAAGTCCAGTAGGAAACGTTGCCGCGCTCTGGCGTGATCCGACGCAGCTCGACACCTGCGACGAGCGGACCGTTGCGAGCACGGATGGCGTAAACGAACATAGGACCGCCGGCCCTGCGCGCCTCGGCCCACTGCAGCATGACGCCGCGAATCCGCTCCAGCGTCCCCTTTCGGTGGAGCGGTGGATCGAAGCGACGGATCATTTCGAAATCCTCGCCGGACCAATGCGCTTCGGCGTCTTCAGGACGCGGTCCATCAAGGAACGCGACGCCGTCGGTCAGCGTCTCCGGCAGCCGTATCGGATAGCCAGCCCAATTATCCATAGCGGCGGTTGTAGACGATCGTGGCCCTCACTCGCCATCAGCCACCAGCTCATGGCCGCGCGCGCCGCGCGGACGCGACGTCGTGGCCACGCTCGTCTGTCCGCAAGCGGTCCGCTTACGGACGCGGGCGGGAGGTAAGCTATCCGGCAGCGAGCCAAATCGGCGTTTCGACCTGGAACGGGACTCTAGCTGGGGTCAAGTTCGTAGTCCCAACCTTCTCGCCAGGCGAAGTCCGCATCGACGAGGTCCTCCAGCGTCCGGCCGGCAAGGCGACAATCGAGCGCCCAGCGCGTCGCGACGTGGCCGATGATCAGCACTCGCCCGTGAGACCATCGGGCGCCCAGCCGCCCTTGGAGATCGTTCAGAAACTCGTCGACTCGCCCGATCGCGGCGCGCCAGCTCTCTCCTTCCGGGTATGGCTCGTCGAGGTGGGCGCGGCGTCCCGGGTGGAGCTGGATTGCTGGCATTCCATTGAGCCGTCCATAGTCGCACTCACGCAGTCGCCAATCGGCCAGAATGGGCTTGCCCATTTCCCCGAAGGCGATCGTGGCAGTCTCCATCGCGCGACCAAGATCGGAGACGTAAACGACGGCCGCATCGCGGCGTCGTTCTCCTAGCTCCCCCGCGAGGTCCCTGCCCCTCGCCGAGAGTCGCCCAGGCAGCCATCCTGTAGCCACTCCGCGGTCGTTGTCTTCGCTCCAACTATGCGTTTCGAACGTGAGATGCATCAGCGTTCCTCCCCAATAACCGATAGGCGACGAGCACCGGGTCCCCGAGCGGCGGGGCCCTGCCGTTCATGCTGTACTTGAAGCAGCCCTGCAGGCGCTCCTGAAAGGTGTTCACGCGTCCGTTCTTGGCGCGGTACTGCGGAAACATCACCAAGGCCGCCCAGAGCGGTGCGGAGTCCGGCTTTCGGCCGGCATCGAGATGGCAGTTGGAGCACTTAAGCGCGTTGCCGACCAACTGCGGGGCTTCAGTTCCGGTGTTGGTGAAGATGGCTCGGCCGCGGGCGACTTCCTCGCCGAAAGGTCCGGCGGGCAGGGCGTCCCCGCGGGACGGGCTGAAACTCGCGACAGGTCCTGATCGTTGCAGCCAGTGCATGGAGGCCGCGCCGGCGGCGAAGGTTACGGCGCCCACCGACAGGGTGAGCGCGACAGTTCGGAAGAGATCGCCGCGGGTCATCGGGTCCTCGTGGGGGCAGCCGGGGGGAGTTTCAGGCTGGCGAAATAGGCGGCGACGTCGCGTTGCTGCTTCGGCGACAGCCGTTGGGCGATGCCGTTCATCAGCCCGAGCGTCCCCTTCCGGTCTTTGTCCCGGTAGGCGGTCAGCTGGTGCAGCAGATAGGCCTGCGTCTGGCCTATCAGAGGCGGTGTGACGCCCGCGACGCCCCGGCCGTCCGGACCGTGACAGGAGGTGCAGGCAGGCACATTACGCGGCCAATCGCCCGCCAGGGCGAGCGCACGCCCCGCGCGCAACCTCCCGCGCCGAAGGAGAACCGGCGGTGTTCGGGGCGGCGGGCGGCAGGGCCGCGAAGTAGGCGCCGAGCGCGGCCCGCTGGTCAGCCGTGAGCGCGCGGGCGATCGGCCCCATCACGGGGTGGCGCCGCTCGCCGGTGGCGAACGCGTCCAGCTGTCCCTCAAGGTATTCGGCGTCGAGGTGCGCCAGACGTGGTCCGTTCTGGACGGAGACGCCTTCGCCCTGGGCCCCGTGGCAGGACTGGCAAGCGGGCACGCCATGCTCGACGGCCCCCAGCTGGGCAATCCGTTGCGCATCGGGCGCAGGGGCCGCCGCGGCGGCGGCAATGCCCCCAGCAAGCGCCGAGGCGCTCAGGATCGCGCTGATGATATGGACCGCGGGCATCGGCGGGCGCCAGGCGTTGTCCTTCGCTCAATCCGGCAGCAGCGCGTAGCCGCGCAACTGCAAGGTCGACAGAGTGGTCAGGGCCGAGAGGTCGACCTGCACCTGGGGCAACACCTCGTTCCGGGCGATCTTCGCGCCCGCGAGCGCCTGGCCGCAGACGCGGACGCTCACGCGGGCTTCGGCCAGCTCGGCAATCAACCGGGCGCTCGGGTTGATGGTCTTCCCGCGGGCCTTTAGCCCGGCCCTGTTGAGGACCGCCGCTGTGGCGGGGCCATGCAGCACGACGACAATATGGCGATGCGCCGCCGGCACGCCGGACTGCGCCAGGAGGTTGGCCAGACGCGCGGCCTTCTCGAGCGCCGGGGGCGGCGCGCCGTCCTCGCCGCCCTTGGTGACGCTCATCACCACCTTGTAGTCGAGCGCCGGATCCGGGCGCTCGCCCGGGTTCTCGACCGGTGCGGTCTTGCCGTACTCGGCGATCAGGGGCGGGTCTCCGCGAAGGTGACGCTTGGCGACAGGGTGAGGGCGGCGAGCAGCGCGCCGGCGGCGAGCCGACGGAGATCCGCGCGGATGGGAAGATCTCGAACGAGCATGGGGAACCTCATCTAGGTGGTTGGCACGGTCAGCTTGCTGGCGCTCTAAGGCTTAGTGCAGACCGAGCACGGGGCCGACGCTGCGGTAGAGCATGTAGGCGGCGACCGCGAACAGGACGACGGCGAAGATCTTCACCAGGGCGCCGCGATTGCTCGCCAGCCGCATCGCCAGCTTCATGCCGACCGTGCCGCCGACCACACCGCCGACGATGAATATGATCGCGATGCGCCAGTCCACCATGCCGGAGACGGCGTAGTTGGCGGCGGTCGTGACGCCAAAAGCACCGACCGAAAACAGCGACGAGCCCACCGCGTTGAGGATCGGCATGCCGCTGGCCACGATCAGCCCTGGAACGATCAGGAAGCCGCCGCCGATGCCGAAGAAGCCCGACAGCAGGCCGGCGCCGAGGCCCGTCGCGACGAGGCGGGGCGCCATCTTGGCGTCCATGTGCACGTCGGAATCGCCTTCGCCGGAGCGGCTGCGCAGCATCGAGACGCCGACCGCGACCATGACCACGGCAAAAAGGGCGAGCAAATGCTGGCCGTTGATCATCTTGCCGATGGTCGAGCCGATCAGCGCGCCAACCACGCCTGATGCGGCGAAGGTGGCGGCGCAAGGCCACTTCACGTTTCCGGCGCGGGCGTGTTGGGCCAGGTTGGCGAAGGCGTTCACGGCCACGGCGAGCGCGCTGGTCCCGATCGCCACGTGCGGGTCGCGCACCCCGACCACGTAGAGCAGCAGCGGCACGGCGAGCACCGAGCCGCCGCCACCGATCAGGCCGAGCGAGAAACCGACGATGCCGCCGGCCAAGATGGCGAGCAGGTCTTGCAGGGACATGACGTGAGACTGCCTTAACGCTTCGGCTCGACCGCCTCGGCGGCGGACGGGCTTTTGATCTTCACCGGGACCATCATGTAGCGGACGCCATTCGCCTCGGCGGGCGGGAAGCGGCCGGCGCGGATGTTTACCTGGATGGACGGCATCAGAAGTGCAGGGGCGGAGAGGGTGGCGTCACGCGCCTCGCGCATGGCGACATAGGCGTCCTCCGTGACGCCGTCCTTGAGGTGCACGTTCTGCTCGCGCTGGGCCTCGACTGTCGTCTCCCACGCGTAGGTGTCGCGTCCCGGCGCCTTGTAGTCGTGGCACATGAACAGCCGGGTCTGGGGAGGAAGGTCGAGGAGGCGCCGCATGGATCGATAGAGCTGCCGGGCGTCGCCGCCGGGGAAGTCAGCCCGGGCCGTGCCGTAGTCGGGCATGAACAGGGTGTCGCCAACAAACACGGCGTCGCCGATGCGGTAGGCTACGTCGGCGGGGGTGTGGCCGGGAACGTGCAGCACCTCGACCTCGAGGTCGCCCAGCGGGAAGCGCTCGCCGTCCTTGAAGAGGTGGTCGAAGTCGCTGCCGTCAGGATTGAGATCGGTGGCCTTGAAGATCGGCCGGAAGATCTTCTGCACATCGCGGATGTGCTCGCCGATGCCGATCTTGGCGCCGGTCTTGGCCTTTACGTAGGGCGCGCCGCTCAGGTGGTCTGCGTGCGCATGGGTCTCCAGCGCCCAAACCACGTTCAGCTGCAGTTCCACGGCCGATGCGAGCACCTGCTCCACGGAGCGCGTGTCGACTTCGCCGGAGGCGAAATCGAAGTCCAGCACAGGGTCGATGACCGCCGCCTCGCGCGTTCCCTCATACCACACCAGGTAGGTGACGGTCTTGGTCGCCTCGTCGAAGAAGGCCCGGATTTGAAGTTGGGATGTCATGTCCTGACTCCTCGTCATGCGTGTTGACACATATATGAGCACATCCTAAATTAGGCAAGTCTGATATATAAGAGATGCATGATGCAGCCGGACTCCACCACTGAACCGTTTGACGGCTTCTCCGTTGCCGACTTCCAGGCCCACGCCGCAGAAGCGGCGCAGTTCCTGCGCGTGCTCGCCAACGAACATCGTCTGCTGGTGCTCTGCCATCTGCTGGTGTTCGGCGAGATGACGGTGACGGAACTGGTGGACCGGATTGGCCTCAGCCAGTCGGCCCTGTCGCAGCACCTGGCCCGACTGCGTGAAGATGGGCTCGTCGCCTTCCGGCGTGAGTCCCAGACCCTTCACTACCGGGTGTGCGACGACCGCGCTGCGCGCCTCCTGGCCGTTCTCAAGGACATCTTCTGCCCCGCGCTGGGCACCGATCTGGAGCAAATCCGATGACTCACCCCAAGACCATCTCGCCCGCCGCCGCCGCCGCCCTATTGGAAGAGGGCGCGCTGCTCGTCGACATCCGGGAAGCGGCCGAGCGGCAATCTGGCGTGATCCCCAACGCCGCGCACGCGCCCCTTTCGGCGCTGCAGGCTTGCGAGATTCCCGTCGCCCCTGGGCAGCCCGTGATCTTCCACTGCAAGAGCGGTGGACGCACCGGCCTGAACGCCGCCGCCCTGGCCGCGAAGGTGAACGGTTGCGAGGCCTATCTGCTCGAGGGCGGCATCGACGCCTGGCGCTCGGAAGGCCTGCCGGTGGCGGACCCGGAGTAGGATGGCGCTATGCCAACCGAATTCACACCCATCGCGGCGCTGGTCGGCGGGCTGCTGATCGGCACGGCGATCCTGGTGCTGTTCCACACGCTGGGTCGCATCGCCGGCGTCAGCGGCATGATCTCCGGCGCGTTCCGCAAAGCCACGCCGATGTCCGAGCGGGCTTGGCGCTTCGCCTTCCTTGGCGGGTTGCTGCTTGGGCCTGTCGTCGCGATCCAGCTGACCGGGCAATCCCTCATCCAACCCTCGCCAGCAAGTTTGCCGGCGCTGGTTGTCGCCGGCCTGGCGGTGGGGCTCGGCACGGGCATGGCCAATGGCTGCACCAGCGGTCACGGGGTCTGCGGCGTCTCGCGCCTGTCGCCCCGGTCGATCGTCGCCACCGGCGTCTTCATGGCGTTCGGATTTCTCACCGCGTCCGTCGGACGCCATCTCCTGGTTGGAGGCTGACATGAACCTCGCCAAAGTCCTGTCTGCACTGGCGGCGGGCCTCCTGTTCGGCGCAGGGCTTGCCGTTGCGGGGATGACCAACCCGCACAAGGTTCTCAACTTCCTCGATGTGACCCGCCACTGGGATCCCAGTCTTGCGCTGGTGATGGGGTCGGCGATCCCGGTGTCGGCCGTGACCTTCTGGCTCGCCAAGCGCCGACGCCGGCCATTGTTCGAGCTCGGCTTCGTCCTCCCGACCAATCGGCGCATCGAGCGACCGCTGTGGATCGGCTCGGCGCTGTTCGGGATCGGATGGGGGCTCGGCGGCTATTGCCCGGGCCCGGCCATCGCCTCGCTCACCGCACCCAGCCTTGGCCTCGTTGGCTTCCTCGCCGCCCTTGGCCTCGGCCTGTTCCTCTCCGGCTCCGCTGCGAAGCTGGTCTCCGGCGGACCTCAAAGCGTTTCAGAGAAGGCGCTCGCCCGTGCCCGCTAAGTTCAATCCCGCCCAGCCTGCTCCAAAGATTATCGATGTTCTGATCGTCGGCGGCGGCGCGGCCGGCGCCGCCGCGGCCGCGAGCCTGCGTCGGCGCAACAAGCGGCTCGACATCGCCATCCTGGAACCGTCCGAGACCCACTATTATCAACCGGCTTGGACTCTGGTGGGTGGTGGGGCGTTCCGAGCGGACAGGACGGCGCGGCCGATGGAAGGCTGCATCCCCGCCGGCGTGCGCTGGTTGCGAGACGCCGCCGCGGAATTCCGGCCAGACCAGCACGAGGTGGTGACCACAGGTGGGGAGACGCTGCGGTATCGGGTGCTGATCGTGGCGACAGGGTTGGTGCTCGACGTCCAGTACGCCATCGATGCCGGCGACGAGATGCTGGCTCCGAAGGTGCGGCGGCTGCTTTCGGACGCCTGCGCCATCGGCGCGCGCCGCGGCCATCTGGCCGACGCCACGCTCGAGGCCTACGAGGCCAGGCTGGAGAAACGTCTCGACCGCCTCATGGACCTCGTCCCCACCGCGCCGGCCGGCCACACGCTGCGGACCATCCTGAAGAAGATCCGCCGCCACCTCTTCGTCTTCGTCACCCACCGCGAC
>DATKRO010000064.1:0-50494 GCA_035532115.1 Caulobacteraceae bacterium
CCTGGGACGAGACCCGCCTCCACGTCGCCAACCTGACGGCGCAGGGCCTGGAGAACACCCGCGTCGTCGCCGGCGGACCGGGAATCTCCGTCGTCGAACCGCAGTGGCGCGAGGACGGCGCGCTGCACTGGATCTCCGACGAAAGCGGCTTCTGGAACCTCTACGCGCAAGGCGAGGGCGGCCCCGAAGCGCTGCATCCGCTGCGGGCCGAGTTCGCCGGCCCGCTCTGGGGGCTCGGCCAAGCCAACTACGCCCTGATGGAAGGCGGCGAGATCGTCGCGGCGGCGCGCGGGCCGAAGGGCGAGCGCCTGCTCGTCGTCGATGCGGCCGCGCGGACGGCGCGCGAAATCGCCTTGCCCTTCCTGGCGTTCGGGGCCTTGCGCAAGCTCGACTCCCGCCGCGTGGCGATGATCGCCCATTCGGCCGCCGAGAGCGCCGCCCTCATCGTCGTCGACATCGACGGCGGCGGCTTTACGCTGGTGCGCCGCCCCTCGCCGGCAAGCCTCGGGCCCGGCCACGTCTCGCACGCCGAGCCGATCAGCTTTGCGAGCGCAGGCGGACGCACCGCCCACGCGCTCTTCTATCCGCCGAGGAACGACGACTTCCGCGCGCCCGCCGGCGAAAAGCCGCCGCTGATCGTCCAGGCCCATGGCGGCCCCACCGGCGCGGCCTCCGCGGCGTTCAGCCTCGCCACCCAGTTCTGGACCAGCCGCGGCTTCGCCCTGGTCGACGTCGACTACGGCGGCTCGGCCGGCTACGGCCGCGCCTATCGCAAGCTGCTCGACGGCCAGTGGGGCGTCGTCGATGTCGAGGACGTCATCGCCGCGGCCCGGTTTCTGGCCGACGCCGGGCGGGTGGACCCCAGGCGGATCGCCATCCACGGCGGCAGCGCCGGCGGTTTCACCGTGCTCGCCGCGCTCAGCCAATCGGAGATTTTCGCCGCCGGGGCGGATTTCTACGGCGTCGCCGATCTGGGCGCCCTGGCGCGCGACACCCACAAATTCGAGAGCCGCTATCTGGACGGACTGATCGGGCCGTGGCCGCAGGCCAAGGCGGTCTACGACGCCCGCTCGCCGATCAACCATCTGGACGGGTTCGCCGCGCCGCTGCTGATCCTGCAGGGCTCGGACGATCCCATCGTGCCGCCCAACCAGGCGCACATGATCCGTGACGCGCTGAAGGCCAGGGGCGTGCCGGTCGCCTATCTGGAGTTCGCCGGCGAGGCGCACGGCTGGCGGCGCGCCGAGACCATCGTCCGCGCCAAGGAGGCGGAACTCTCTTTCTACGGCCGCGTCTTCGGCTTCACCCCGGCCGACGCCCTCGCGCCCCTGCAGATCGACAACGCCGCCGCGCTGGGTCGCTGATCGCGCCGACCTAGCCTTCGGCGCTGCGCAGAAGAAAATGCCCGTGCAGCGCCGCCACCGGCGAGCCGCGCCGGTCCTGCCAGGCTTCGACCTGGACGTTGGCGATGCGCCGGCCGATCCTGCGCAAGTGGGCGCGGGCGAAGGTGGTCTGGGCGCGGGCCGGGCGCAGATACTCGATGGTGACGTCGATGGTCTTGGGCTGGCGGCGCTGGGTCTGGCTGACGAAGAGCTGGGCCAGCGCCGTCATTTCCAGGAAGGCGCCGACCACGCCGCCGTGCAGGGCCGGGATCACCGGATTGCCCACCAGATGTTCCGAGAACGGCAGGATGGCGGTCATCTCGTCGCCCGCGAGTTCGGCGCGCATGCCGAGGAACCGCACATAGGGGATCTGCGCCAGCCCGGCGTTCAGCCGCTCCTGCGGGCTCATGCGCCCGCTCCGGCGCGATTGATGGCGAAGGCGGCCTGGGCCGTGGCGATCGGATCGGCGGGATCGTCCTCGAAGGCCACCGCGCGCACGAAGGCCACCGAGCGGGTGATCCGGTAGCAATGCGCCCGGCCAATGACGTCGCTGCGCGGCCTGGCGGGGCGCATGTAGTCGATGCGGAAGTCCAGCGTCGCCATCGCGCCCATGCGCGCCGCCGCCTCGGCGCCGGGCGCCTCCTGGGCGCGCAGGGCAAGGCTGATCGCCAGCCCGCAGGTGTGGTCGAGCAAGGTGGTGATGACGCCGCCGGCGATCACCTGGCCGACCGGATCGCCGACGAGATCGTCGCGGAACGGCGCCTTCATGGCGCCGACGTCCGGCTCGGGTGCGGCGACGTATTCGAAGCCGAGCGCCGCCGACTGCGGCGTGCGGCGCATCATCTCGCGGCCAAGCTCGGCCGCGTCCAGGATCGCATCTGTCATCGCCGCCTTATAGGGTGATGACGCGCGCTTGCGATAGCCGCGCCTATATGATCGCGCGTGATCCGTCCCGAGGCCCTGATCTGCCCGAGGCCCGGCGGCCTCTACTGCCCGCCGGCGGACTTCTACATCGACCCGGTGCGCCCCGTCGCCCGGGCGGTGATCACCCATGGCCACGGCGACCATGCGCGCGCCGGCCATGGGGCGGTGGCGGCGACGCGCGAGACCCTGGCCATCATGGCCACGCGCCATGGCGAAGCTTTCGCCGGGACCCGCCGCAACCTCGCCTACGGCGAGACGCTCGAACGCGACGGCGTCGCGGTGACGCTGGTCCCGGCCGGACACGTGCTGGGCTCGGCCCAGGTGGTGGTGTGCTGGAAGGGGCTGACCATCGTGGTCTCCGGCGACTACAAGCGCCGGCGCGATCCCACCTGCGCGCCCTTCGAGCCGGTCCCGTGCGACGTCTTCGTCACCGAGGCGACGTTCGGCCTGCCGGTGTTCCGCCACCCGGAGCCGGCCGAGGAGATCGGCAAGCTGCTGCGCTCGCTCGAGCAGTTCCCCGAGCGGGCGCACCTCGTCGGCGCCTACGCGCTCGGCAAGGCGCAGCGGCTGGTGCGCCTGCTGCGCGAGGCCGGCTGGGAGCGGCCGATCTTCGTCCATGGCGCGTTCGAGCGGCTCGACGCCCTCTATGGCGAGTTCGGCGTCGACCTGGGACCGCTCGCGCCGGCCACCGCCGAGGCGACCCCCGCCGGATTCGCCGGCGAGATCGTGCTGGCGCCGCCCGGGGCGCTCGCCGATCGCTGGGCGAGGCGCTTCGCCGATCCGGTGAGCGCTTTCGCCTCGGGCTGGATGCGGGTGCGCGCCAGGGCCAGGCAGCGCGGCGTCGAGCTGCCGCTGATCATCTCCGACCATGCCGACTGGGACGAACTCACCGGCACCCTCGCCGAGCTGGCGCCCGGCGAGGTCTGGATCACCCATGGGCGCGAGGAGGCCCTCGCCCGCTGGGCCGAGCTGCACGGCCTGCCGGCGCGCGCCCTGGCCCTGGTCGGCTACGAGGATGAGGAGGCCTGAGCAGGGTCGCCAGAGCGCGTTCCGCAAAAAGTGGAACCGGCTTTGCGACCGTGCTCTAGGCTGCGCGCAGCCGCTCGGCGGCCCCGAGGGCCTGCGCGAGCGCCCGTTCGCGCTGCTCCTGGCCGGTGCGGATGCCGTCGGCGGCCACGAATTCCAGATCGGTGACGCCGATGAAGCCGAACACGGTGCGCAGGTAGCTTTCCAGGTGCTCGGCGCCGGCGTTGGGCGAGGAAGGGCCGTAGAAGCCGCCGCGCGACACGGCCACGATCACCCGCTTGCCGCCGGCCAGGCCCTGCGGTCCGTCCGGCCCATAGCGGAAGGTGCGGCCCGCGATCAGCAGCCGGTCGATCCAGGCCTTGAGCTGAGTAGGCAAGGTGAAATTGTACATCGGCGCGCCGACGACCACGACGTCGGCGGCCAGGAACTCTTCCAGAGCCGCCTGGCCGGAGTCGATATCGGCGCGCAGGTCGGCGGCCTCGGCGCCTGCGAGGGCGACGAGGTGGCGCCCGCTCAGATGCGCGAGCGGCCGGGCTGCGAGATCGCGGTAGGTCACCGAAGCGCCGGGGTCGGCGCTGCGCAGACTGGCGACGATGGCGGCGGAAACCTTGCGGCTGACGGAGTCGTCGCCGAGCACGCTGGAGTCGACGTGAAGGAGGTGCATGGGTGCTTGCCTAGAGTTGGTATGGAAAAGTGACCAAGGCTAGATGTGAGACCGTTGCCGCCGGCCGCAAGAAGGTACATCTGTGGTACCTGAGCACACCGAGGTGACCCGACCCGATGCCACACGCCAATGGCGCGCCCCTGCATCAGAGCGCCGATTGCCGCGCCGTCAGCCAGGTGCTGGCGCGGGTGGGCGACAAGTGGAGCGTGCTCATCGTCAGCCTGCTCGGCGACGGGCCAAGGCGCTTCAACGAGATCCGGCGGATGGTGGGCGGCATTTCGCAGCGCATGCTGACGCTCACCCTGAGGGGGCTGGAGCGCGACGGTCTGGTCACCCGCACCGTCTTTCCCACCGTGCCGCCGCGGGTGGACTATGAACTGACCGAGCTTGGGCGCTCGCTGTGGGAGCCGGTGGCCGCTCTCGGCGGCTGGGCGCGCGCCAATCAGGATCGGATCGAGGCGGCGCGCCGCCGCTTCGACCAGCGCGCCGCGCCGCGCTGAGGACGTGCATGCGCGCCTTCGCCCGCCTGCTCGATCGGGTTTCGATGACACCGGGGCGCAACGCCAAGCTCGTCCTGGTGCGCGATTTCCTGGCGCAGACGCCCGATCCCGACCGGGGCTGGGCGCTGGCCGCCCTGACCGGAGCGCTGAGCTTCGCCGCGGCCAAGCCGGCGTCGATCCGCCGGGCGGTGGAGGCGCGCATGGACCCGGTCCTCTTCGGCTGGTCCTACGACTTCGTCGGCGACCTCGCCGAGACCGTGGCCCTGGTCTGGCCGCAGCGCGCCGGCGCCGGGCGCGAACCGGAGCTGTCCGAAGTGGTCGAGGCGCTTCGCACCGCGGCGCGCGGCGAGGTCCAGGGCCTCATCGAGGGCTGGCTCGATGAGCTGGATACGGATGGGCGCTGGGCGCTCCTGAAGCTGGTCACCGGGGGGTTGCGCGTCGGCGTCTCGGCCCGGCTCGCCAAGCAGGCGGCGGCGGACCTCGGCAAGGTGGACGTCGCCGACGTCGAGGAGGTGTGGCATGCGGTGCGCGCGCCCTATGGCGACCTCTTCGCCTGGCTGGAGGGGCGCAGCGCCCGGCCTTCGTCGGCCTCGCCGGGCCGGTTCCGGCCGGTGATGCTGGCGCAGGCCCTGGACGATGCCGTCGATCTGCGCAGGCTCGATCCGGCCGACTACGCCGCCGAGTGGAAATGGGACGGAATCCGGGTCCAGGCCGTCAGCGAGCGCGGCGAAAAGCGGCTCTGGAGCCGCACCGGCGAAGATGTGTCGGCCGCGTTCCCGGACGTGGTGGCGGCGCTCGAGTTCGAGGGCGTCGTCGACGGCGAGCTGCTGGTGATGCGCGGTCGCCGCGTCGCCCCGTTCGGCGAGCTGCAGCAGCGCCTCAACCGCAAGGGCGCGGACGCCCGGCTGATGGCGGCCTATCCGGCGGGGATCCGCGCTTACGACCTGCTGCTCGACGGCGAGGACGATCTGCGGTCCCTGCCCTTCGCCGAGCGGCGCGCCCGGCTCGAGCGCTTCGTCGCAGCCCTCGGCGCGCCTGCGATCGACCTTTCGCCCTTGCAGCCGTTCCAGAGCTGGGAAGCGCTGGCGGCGCTGCGCGCCCAGCCGCCGCCCGGCGATCCGCGCTGCGCCGAGGGCCTGATGCTGAAGCGCTGGGATTCGATCTACCAGGGCGGCCGGCCCAAGGGGCCCTGGTTCAAGTGGAAGCGCGATCCCTGGCGCATCGACGCGGTGCTGATGTACGCCCAGCGCGGCCACGGCAAGCGCTCCAGCTTCTATTCGGACTACACCTTCGGCGTCTGGCGCCAGGACGAGGCCGGCGCGCGCGTGCTGACGCCGGTGGGCAAGGCCTATTTCGGCTTCACCGACGAGGAGCTGAGGGCGCTCGACAAGTTCGTGCGCGACCATACCGTCGAGCGCTTCGGCCCGGTGCGCGCCGTGCGCGCCGACCGCGACTTCGGCCTCGTGCTCGAGATCGCCTTCGAGGGAGTGCAGCGCTCCAGCCGGCACAAGTCCGGCGTCGCCATGCGCTTCCCGCGCATCAGCCGCATCCGCTGGGACAAGCCGGCCCGCGAGGCCGACGAACTGGCGACGCTGGAGCGGATGCTGGAACGCATGGGCGGCTAAAGCACGTACGGGTGGCGCACGCCCGGATCGTCGGCGGGGAAGTCCCGGGTGTTGCGGGTGACCAGCAACCGCCCGGTCCGGCGCGCCGACGCCCAGATGATCGCGTCCGGCAGCTTGATGCGGTGCGTGCGGCGCAACAGCACGGCCTCTTCAGCTACGGGAGGCTCAAGGCCGACGAACTCGAAACTGTTCAGGAAGTCGCGCGTGCCCGCCTCCAGGTCCCGCTCGACGCCGATCATGACTTCGATCCAGGTGACGACGCTGATCGCTCCCGCCTCGTAACCGTCGATTACATCCCGCGCCGGGGCTACATTGTGCAGGAAGTCGATGAGAACGTTGGTGTCGAAGAGCGCCTTCACCATTCGCTGCGGAGACGTTCCTGATAGGCAAGCCCGTCCTCGCCTGGACCCCAGAGGCCGAAGCTGGCGGCGAGGACGTCCTTCGGGTTGGCGCGGCTCGCCTCAAGCAGGTTCGCGACGGCCCGGCGCACCAGCGCCGCGCGCGAGACCTTCTCCTGCCGGGCGATCTTCGCCAGCTCGGCGAGCTGGTCGTCCGGGATGTCCACGAGCGTCCGCATGGCGTGTATATCGCGATACGATATCGCGATGTCAATCGACGCTCAGCCGTCGTAGGCGCGCACCGCCTCGATGATGCGGTCCTGCACCGCCTCGCCCAGATAGGCGTGCATCGGCAGCGCCAGCACGCTGGCGGCCTTGGCCTCCGAGACCGGCAGGCCGCCCGGACCCACGGGGAAGCCGGCATAGGGCGCCTGGCGGTGCATGGGGACAGGGTAATAGATGGCGCTGGGCACGCCCGCCGCCCTCAGATGGGCGGCGAGGCCGTCGCGGTCGCGGTGCTCGATGACGTACTGCGCCCAGACCGAGACCCCGCCCTCGATCACCCGAGGGACGGAGAGCACGCGCCCGGCCAGGCCGTCGGCGTAGCGTTCCGCGACGGTCTGGCGACGCGCGATCTCGTCGGCGAAGACGCCGAGCTTCTCGATCAGGATCGCCGCCTGCAAGGTGTCCAGGCGCGAGTTCATGCCGATCCGCATGTTGAGATACTTCGGATCGCAGGCGAGCGGGCGCCCATCCACGTCGCCCGGGACGGCCTGGCCGTGGACGCGCAGCGAATCGATGCGCTCGGCGAGCGCCGCATCGTCGGTGAGCACGGCGCCGCCGTCGCCGTAGGCGCCCAGGGGCTTGGCCGGAAAGAAGCTCGTGGTCGCGGCATCGGCCCAGCGCACCGGCTGTTGGCCCGCGAGGGTGCAGCCGAAGCCCTGGGCTGAATCGGCGATCAGCTTCAGGCCGCGCCGGCGGCAGATCGCGGCCAGCCGCGGATAGTCGGCGCTCTGTCCGAAGAGATCGACCGCGATCACGGCGGCCGGCCGCAGCTCGCCGCGCGCCGAGACCGCCTCGATCGCAGCTTCCAGGTGATCGGGATCGATGTTGTAGGTATCGGGCCGGATGTCGACGAACACCGGGCTCGCCCCGGTCCAGGGGATCACCTCGGCGGTGGCGGCGAAGGTGAAGGCCGGGCAGAACACCGCGTCGCCCGGTCCGATCTCCCAGGCCAGCAGCGGCAGCGCCAGGGCGTCGGTGCCGTTGCCGCAGGACAGAGCGAAGCGGGCGGCGCCGAAGGCCGCGAGGTCGCGCTCGAAGGCGCGCACCTCGGGACCCATCACATAGGCGCCGTGCGCCAGCACCCGCTGGATCGCCGCCTCGATCGCCGGCTTCAGCCGCGCCTGCTGCGCCGCCAAGTCGATGAACGGGATCATGGGAACCGGCGCGGTCACCGGCCGGCTCCTATGGCGCTTCGCCAGGCGAGACGACACAATCCTGGTAACCGACTGTTTCGCCGCGCCGCGCCCGCCGCCGGCCGCTCGGGCGGCTTTGAACGGCGCCGCGCGGCGCCCTAGAGTGGGGCCGCCCCCGGTTTTCCGCGCGAGGTCCGCTTGCCTGACGACGCCACCCGCAAGACCGCGCCGAGCCGCGCCGGCCACGTCGCCGCCGGGGCGCGCACCCTCGCCGCCGAGATCGCCGGCCTCGAGGTGCTAGCCGCAGCCCTCGGGACTTCGCTGCGCCCCGGCTTCGAGACGGCGGTGGAGACGATCCTGAAGGCCGCCGGGCGCGTCGTCGTCACCGGCATGGGCAAGAGCGGCCATATCGCGCGCAAGGTCGCCGCCACCCTCGCCTCGACCGGGACGCCGGCCTTCTTCATGCATCCCGCCGAGGCCAGTCACGGCGATCTGGGCATGGTCGGCGTCGGCGACGTGGTGCTGGCCTTCTCCTGGTCGGGCGAGACCCCGGAGCTGCGCGACGTGATCTGGTACTGCAAGCGCTTCGGCGTGACGCTGATCGCCGTCGCCTCGGGCCCGAAGAGCGCGCTCGTCGAGGCCGCGAACCTCGCCTTCGTGCTTCCGGCCGCCGAGGAAGCTTGCCCGAACCGGCTCGCGCCCACCACCTCGACCACCATGCAGCTGGCGTTCGGCGATGCCCTCGCCATGGCGCTCCTGGAGGCGCGCGGCTTTTCGGCGCGCGACTTCCACGCCTTCCATCCGGGCGGCAAGCTCGGGGCGCAACTCCTCACCGTGGGCGAGCTGATGGGCGTGGGCGAGGCGGTTCCGCGCATCGGCGAGACCGCGACCTTCGCCGAGGCCATCGCCGAGATCGGCGCCAAGTCCTGGTACGGCGGCACGGCGGTGGTGGACCGGGAGGGGCGCCTGGTGGGCGCGCTCACCGATGGCGATCTGCGCCGCGCCCTCGGCAAGGCCGAACTCGCCTCGCCGGTGGCCGATCACATGACGCGCAATCCCTTCGCCGCCGAACCGGGCATGCTGGCGAGCGAGGCGATCCGGCTGATGAACGAGCGCGAGCGGCCGTTCATGCTGCTGTTCGTGTGCGACGCCGGCCGGCTCGTGGGCGCGGTGCACATGCACGATTTCCTGCGGGCGGGGGTGACCTGAGATCGCCGCCGGCCAATTGCGCCGGTCACGCCGCGGCGGCGGCCCGGAAGTCGGGATTGCGGCGATAGAGGCCGGGGCGGCCGACGATGGGCCGGAAGGTCTCGGCGAGGCCGGCGACGTCCTCGTCCAGCCCGAGCACGAGGTAGCCGTCCTCGGCCACCACTGCGGTCAGCTCCTCCAGCACCCGGCGCTGGGCATCGCGGGTCATCGACCCCAGCACATAGCGGCAGAAGACCACGTCGAAGCTGCCCAGCGCGGCAAGGCCAGCGATCAGGTTGATGCGGCGCCAGCGCACCATGGCGCGCAGCGTCTCGGAGAGGCCCCAGCTCTCGTCGGATTTGCGGAAATGCCGAGCCAGCAGGCGGATCGGCAGGCCGCGCTGCACCTCGAACTGGTCGTAGAGTCCGGCCCGCGCCCGCTCCAGCGCCCGGCTCGACAGGTCGGAGGCGGCGAGATCGATGCGCAGCGGCGCGCCCGCGTCCATCAGTTCGGCGGCGATCATGGCGATGGAATAGACTTCCTGGCCGCTGGAAGCCGCCGCGCTCCAGATGCGCACGCCGCGGCCGCCGCGCGAGCGCGCCAGCCGAGGGATCAGTTCGTCCTTCAAATGCTGGAACGGCGCGCGGTCGCGGAAGAAGCCGGTCTCGCCGGCGGCCATCGCCTCCACCGTGGCCCAGATCAGCGCGTCCTGGCGACGGGCGCGGATGGCCTCCAGCAGCTCGGAGATGGTCTCGAAGCCCTCGCGGCGGGCCACCGGCGCAAGACGGCTCTCGATGAGATAGGTCTTCTCCGGCGCCACCTCGAGGCCGGCGCGGGTGCGGCAGATGGCGACGACGAGGGCGATCTCCTCGGCTCTCACAGCCCCGCCTCCGTGAGCTTGGCGCTGATGATGTCGCCGTCGAAGGGCTTCATGATGTATTCGTTGGCGCCGGCCTCCAGCGCCTCCTCGATGTGGGCGAGGTCGTTCTCGACGGTGCAGAAGATCACCACCGGCGCGGCGCCGCCCGGTTCAGTCCTCAACCGGCGCAGGAACTCGATGCCGTCCATCACCGGCATGTTCCAGTCGAGCAGGATGGCGTCCGGCATGGCCGCGCGGCACCAGGCCAGCGCCTCCATGCCGTCGGCGGCCTCGGCGATCTCGTAGCCGATGTCTTCGAGGATGCGCCGCGCGACCTTGCGGATCACCCGGCTGTCGTCGACGACGAGACAGGTTCGCATCGGTCCAGCGCGCCCACTCTCCTCCGGCGCCGAAAGCCGCGCCTGAGCGCCGGTTCTCGCCCAGCCCTGGTTAAGGAGCCGTATGGCGCGCCCGCGGCGCGGCGATTTAATCAGTCCGGCAGATCCGCGCCCAGCGTCACGATTTCCTCGCCCGCCGTGGCCGCCACCGTTCCGCCCGCGGCGGCGACCAGGACGCGAAGGTAGTAGGCCTGCACCCAGCGGCCGCCCGGGCCTTCGCCCAGAGGCTCGCCGGCGAGGCCTGCGCGCACCTCCTCGTGCAGCCGCGCCCTCGGACCCCTCGCCTCGACCGCCAGGGCGACCCGGCCGGGGCGGCGCTGGAGCACCGCCGTCGCCGTCCCGCCCGTCGGCAGCGCGCCGGCGGCGAGCTGGGCCAGATTGAGCAACGCCCGCGCCGCGGTCCTGGCCAGCGCCTGCGGCTCGATCGCCCAGGCGAGTTCGGCGCGCACGTGGGCGAAGATCCCCTGGGCGAGGCGCTCGAGTTCGGCGGTTCCGAAGTCCTCGGCCCCGGCCGAGGCGCCGAACGCCACGCGCGAGAACGCCAGCAGGGCGACGAGCTTGCGGGCGCTCGCCGCGATCAGGTTCATGGCGTCCTGGCGCATGTCCTTGGCGTCGGGATCCTCCAGCAGGTCCAGCCCCGAGACGATGGCGCTCGCCGGGCTGATGCAGTCGTGACAGAGCCGCGCCGCCAGCCGCGCCGCCAGTTCGTCGGCGGCGACGACCGCCAGGGCCGGGTTCGAGGTCGCCGCCACATCGCTCATTGGCCGGACCATCGCCTGATTTGGCCGCTTCGGAAACGCCTGCCGCCCCTTTATGGCGAGGCAGGCTCGGGCCATAGAGGCGCCATGATCACCCATCTCGACATTGGCGAGGCGCTCGCCGACATCGCCGCGGACGCGGCGGCGCTGATCCTGCCGCTCTGGAAGACCGAACTCGTGGTGACCGACAAGGCCGACATGAGCCCGGTCACCGAGGCCGACCAGCGCGCCGAGACGCTGATCCTGACGGCGCTGGAGCGGCGCTTTCCGGGCGTGCCGGTGGTCTCCGAGGAACACGCCAGCCAGTTCGGCACGCCCGATCGGATCGCGGCGCGCTTCTTCCTGGTCGATCCGCTGGACGGCACCAAGGCCTTCGTGCGCGGCGATCCGCACTTCACCGTCAACATCGCCCTCGTCGAGCATGGCGTGCCCGTGGCCGGCGCCGTCGCCGCCCCCGCCAGCGGCGAGCTTTGGCTGACGCGCGACGGCGGGGTGGTAAAGCGCCACGGCGGGGGACCCGCGAGCCCGGTGCGGCCGCGGCCCTGGCCCGAGGGCGGGGCGCTGGCGCTGATCAGCCACACCATGAAGACCGAGACGGCCGACGCTCTGGCGCGCCGATACGGCTTTCACCGCACCGAGCCGATGGATTCCTCGATCAAGTTCTGCCGCGTCGCCGAGGGCGCCGCCGACATCTATCCGCGCCACGGCCCGACGATGGAGTGGGACACCGCCGCCGGCCATGCCGTGCTCATCGCCGCGGGCGGCGCGGTGACCACGCCCGAGGGCGAGCCCTTCGTCTACGGCAAGGCCGATCAGGGCTTCCGGAACGGCTGGTTCGTGGCGCGGGGCTGCTGAAGCTGCGCGGGTTGGAGACGCGCCGCCTCCGGGCGCGCCCCGCCATGACGAACATGGGGGAAGCCCCCCGTTTGTGCGTCATCCCGAGGCGCCAGCGCGGCCTTCGAACGCCTCAGACGGGGTTTCGCGCGATCAGCTGGCGGGCGATGATGATGCGCTGCATCTCGTTGCTGCCTTCGCCGATCATCAGGAGCGGCGCGTCGCGGTAGAGGCGTTCGATGGGGTACTCCTTGGAGTAGCCGTTGGCCCCGTGGATGCGCATCGACTCGGTGGCGACCTCGAAGGCGGTCTCGGTGGCGAACCACTTGGCCATGCCGGCTTCCATGTCGATGCGGCCGCCGCGGTCGTAGGCGCGGGCGGCGTCCTCGACCAGCAGTTCGGCGGCGCGGGTCTTGGCGGCCATCTCGCCGAGCTTGAGCTGGATCGCCTGGTGCTGGGCGATCGGCTTGCCCATGGTCCGGCGCACCTGGGCGTAGGCGACCGCCTCCTTCAACGCCCGCCGGGCGACGCCGACGCCGCGCGCCGCCACGTTCACCCGGCCGATCTCGAGGCCGCCCGTGGCCATCAGGAAGCCCTTGCCCTCCTCGCCGCCGACGAGGCCGAGGCGCGCATCGCAGGGGGCGTCCTGGAAGCCGATCTCGCCGGTGTCGATGCCGAGGTAGCCGAGCTTCGGCAGCTTGCGGCCGCGGGTGACGCCATCGGCGTCGCCGCCGGTCGCCGGATCGCGCGTCGGCATGATCAGCATCGACATGCCGCGGTGGCGCGGCTGGGCGTCCGGATCGGTCTTGACCAGCACCGCCAGGATGTCGCCCTCGATGGCGTTGGTGATCCAGAGCTTCGCGCCGCTGATCAGGTATCGGTCGCCGACCCGCCGCGCCGTCGTGCGGATGCCCTGCAGGTCGGTGCCGGCGTCGGGCTCGGTCAGCGCCAGGCCGCCGCGCAGCTCGCCGGCGGCGAACCGCGGCAGCCAGTGGTCCTTTTGCGCCGGCGTCCCGAACTTCTGCACCACCAGCGCCATCATCAGGTGGCTGTTGAAGAAGCCGGTAAGGCTCATCCACTCCTCGGAGATGCGCGCGACGATCCGCGAATAGGTCAGCGCCGAGAGCCCGAGGCCGCCCCACTGCGGCTCGATCAGCGCGCCGAAGAGGCCCATCTCGCACATGTCGCGGACCAGCTCGGTCGGATAGGCGTCGGCCTGCTCGAACTTGGCGGCGACCGGCGCGACCTTCCTTTCCAGCCACCGGTCGATGGAATCCAGCAGGGCGCGCTCGTCGGCTTCGCTGATCGGGCTGGCGTCGTCCATCGGATGGGCTCCTTGGCGGATGCTCGCGGGCGGCCTAGGCGAGCGGCTGGCCGACGTGGCCCGAGCCGCCGGGCGTCAGCAGCCCCTGGCCGGGAACGTAGTTGATCTCCAGGCGCACGCCGTCCGGATCTTCGAAGAGCACCGAATAATAGCCCGGGGCATAGTCGTCGTCCTGGGGCGGGTGGACGATGGCCGCGCCGATCGAGACCAGGAAGCGATGCGCCTCGTCGACCTCGTCGCGCTCGCGCACCCTGAAGCAGACGTGGTGCAGGCCGACGCGGTTCTGCACGAAGCGCTCGCCGGCGTGCTCGGGCGCGGGCGCGCGCACCGCAAAGCCGGTGCGCCCGCCGACGCAATAGTAGACGCCCGCGGCGTTCATCACCTCGCGCAGCCCCAGGAACGGCAACAGCTGCCTGTAGAAGGCCTTCGAGCGCTCGAAATCCCCGGCGGTGACGAAGACGTGCGCGACGCCATTGATCTCCATGCGAACCTCCTAATCGCCTCACCCTGCGACAGCCAACCTGCACCCTTCCACCGCAAGCTGCGATGGTCTTCAATGCGGGCAGAACCGGAAAACATCGCCGCTCTTTCAGCCCTGGAGGCTGCCCGTGGAATATCAGGCCATTCTCGTCGAGCGGCGCGGTCCCGTCGCGATCATCACCCTGAACCGCCCCGAGCGCCTCAACGCCATCGGCGCGGCGGTGCGCGAGGAGGTGCACGCCGCCATCGAGGCGGCGGGCGCGGACGACGAGGTTCGCGCCGCCGTCATCACCGGCGCAGGCAAGGGCTTCTGCTCGGGCGCGGACCTCTCGGGCGCGGCGGCTCGCGCCGGCGCCGCCGCGCCATCGGCGGCCACCATGGCCGAGAAACTGGACGAGACCGGCTGGGTCGGCCGCTGGGCCAGGCGCTTCGCCTGTTTCGACAAGCCGCTGATCGCGGCGGTGAACGGGGTCGCGGCCGGCGCCGGCATGAGCATGGCGCTCGCCTGCGACGTGCGCGTCGGCTCGACGGCGGCCCGGTTCAAGACCGTGTTCGTGGAGCGCAATCTCTCGCCCGACAGCGGCATGAGCTATTTCCTGCCGCGCATCGTCGGCTACTCCCGTGCCGCCGACCTGATCTTTTCCAGCCGGGCGGTCGGCGCCGAAGAGGCCCATCGCATCGGCCTCCTCGACCGCCTGGTCGCCCCGGAGGCGCTGATCGAAACCTCGGTGGCGCTCGCCGAGGAGATGGCCAGGTGGCCGCCGCTGGCGGTGCGCATGGCCAAGCGCGTGCTGCAGCACAACCAGGACGCCGGGTTCGAGGCCGCGCTGCGCTACGAGAGCGTCGGCATCACCTTCGCGCGCAAGGCCACGGCCGACACCCGCGAATCCATCGCCGCCTTCGCCGAGAAGCGCCAGGGCGTCTATACCGGGACCTGAACCCTCCGGAGACCAGCCCATGCCCCTCGACGCCGGCGCCGCGCGCAAGACCTTCCGCTGGGACGATCCGCTGGATCTCGCCTCGCGGCTCACCGAAGACGAGCGCATGATCGCCGACGCGGCGCGCGCCTACGCCCGGGACCAGCTGCTGCCGCGCGTGGTGAGCGCCTGGCGCGACGAGCGCTTCGATCGCGAGATAATGACCGAACTGGGCCAGCTCGGCTTTCTCGGGCCGACGCTGCCGGAGACCTATGGCGGCGCTGGCGTCAGCCACGTCGCCTACGGGCTCATCGCCCGCGAGATCGAGGCGGTGGATTCCGGCTACCGCTCGGCGATGAGCGTGCAGTCCTCGCTGGTCATGTACCCGATCTTCGAGTTCGGTTCGGAGGCCCAGAGGCGCCGCTGGCTGCCGGGCATGGCCAGGGGCGAGATCGTCGGCTGCTTCGGCCTCACCGAGGCGGACGGCGGCTCCGATCCGGCCTCGATGCGCACCGTCGCCCGGCCGGCGCCGGGGGGCTTCGTGCTCGACGGCGCCAAGACCTGGATCACCAATGCGCCGATCGCCGACGTGGCCCTGGTCTGGGCCAAGCTCGACGGCGTCATCCGCGGTTTCCTGGTGGAGCGCGGCGCCCGGGGCCTGGCGACGCCGAGGATCGAGAACAAGCTGTCGTTGCGCGCCTCGGTCACCGGCGAGATCGCGCTTTCGGAAGTGTTCGTGCCGCAGGACGCCATGCTGCCCGGCGTCGAAGGCCTGAGGGGACCGTTTTCCTGCCTCAACAAGGCCCGCTACGGCATCGCCTGGGGAGCCATCGGGGCGGCGGAGTTCTGCTTCCATGCGGCGCGCGACTATGTGGCCTCGCGCAGCGTCTTCGGCCGCCCGCTGGCGGCGCGCCAACTGGTGCAGAAGAAGCTCGCCGACATGGCCACCGAGATCGCCCTCGGCTACGAAGGCGCCCTGGCGCTGGGTCGCCTGATCGATCAGGGCGCCTGGGTTCCCGAGGCCATCAGCCTGATGAAGCGCAACAACTGCGGCAAGGCGCTGGAGATCGCGCGCGTCTCGCGCGACATGCACGGCGGCAACGGCATCTCCGGCGACTACCATGTGATGCGCCACGCCGCGAACCTCGAGACCGTCAACACCTACGAAGGCGCCCACGACGTCCACGCCCTGATCCTCGGCCGCGCCATCACCGGGGAGAACGCGTTCTGAGGCCAGGTTCGCCCTGCCGGCCGAGAGCCGCCCGGGCTAACGCAGCGCCGCCAGCACCGCGTCGCCCATCTGGCGCGTCCCGAGCGAGCCGCCGAGGTCGGCCGTGCGCGCCCCGCCTTCCAGCGCCGCCTGCACGGCGCCGGAGAGACGCTCGGCGAGGTCGGGGCGCCCCAGCGACCAGCGCAGCGCCATCTCGAAGGAAAGGATCGCCGCCAGGGGGTTGGCGACACCGCGGCCGGCGATGTCCGGCGCCGAGCCGTGGATCGGCTCGTACAGGCCGGGAGCGCCGGGCGCGCCCAGGGCGGCGGAGGGCAGCATGCCCATCGAGCCGGTGAGCTGAGCCGCCTCGTCGGAGAGGATGTCGCCGAAGAGGTTGTCGGTGACGAGGACGTCGAACTGGCGCGGGTTCTTGACCAGCTGCATGGCGGCGTTGTCGGCCAGCATGTGCTCCAGCGCCACGTCGGCGTAGTCGCGCGCGTGCAGCTCGCTCACCACCTCGCGCCAGAGCTGGCCGGTTTCCATGACGTTGGACTTCTCCGCCGAGGTGACCTTGCCGCGGCGCCCGCGCGCCAGCTCGAAGGCGACCCGCGCCACCCGCTCGATCTCGTGCGTCGTGTAGACCTGGGTGTCGACGCCGCGCCGCTCGCCGTTGGCCAGGGTCTCGACGCCGCGCGGCTCGCCGAAATAGACCCCGCCGGTGAGTTCGCGCACGATCATCAGGTCGAGCCCCTCGACCACCTCGCGCTTCAGGCTGGAGGCGTCGGCGAGCGCCGGATAGCAGATCGCCGGCCTCAGGTTGGCGTAGACCTGCATGCCGGCGCGCAGGGCCAGCAGTCCGGCCTCGGGGCGCAGCCGCCGCGTGACGTCGGCCCAGCGAGGGCCGCCGACCGCGCCCATCAGCACCGCGTCGCTCGCCCTGGCTTCGGCGAGCGCGGCGTCGGTGAGCGGCGCGCCGGCGGCCTCGTAGCTCGCCCCCCCGAACGGGCGCTCGTCGACGACCAGATCATTGGTCAGCCGCTCGGCGACGCGCTTCACCTCGTCGATGACCTCCGGACCGATGCCGTCGCCGGGCAGGAGCAGCAGTCTGGGCATGACGGGCCGCCTTGGTCAGAGCGCGCGTTCGGAGGCGACCTCGTAGGCGAAGAGGCGGCGGTCGTGAACCCCGAAGCTTGGCCAGGCGGCGCGCCAGCGGGCCATGTGCGCCGTGCGGCCGTGGGCGTCGAGCGCGCCCTGGTCGCGCCAGCGCTCGAAGACATGGATCAGGCCGGGCTCGGCGACGTCTTCGCCATAGCTGTAGTCGAGGCAGCCGTCCTCGGCCCGACTCGCCGCCAGCATCGCCGCCATGTGCGGGCGAAGGCCGTCGAGCCTTTCCGGCGGCGCGCGCACCGTGCCGGCGACGATGAGCATCAGGGGCGCTCCAGCCACGGCCGGGCCAGGGCCTGGCGCATCTCGTAGACGTCGATGTCCTTCTCGCGCCCCAGAGTCTGGCCGATGGCGTCGAGGCCGTGCAGGAGCTTGTGTTTGCGGGCCGGATCGATCTCGAACCTCAGCACCGCGCCGGATGGGGCGGTGACGGTCTGGGCGGCGAGATCGATGCGGAAGAGGTGATTGCCGCCCCGGGCCTGCGCCATCAGCTCGCGCACCGCGTCGGCGGGCAGGGCGATGGGCAGGAGGCCGTTCTCGAAGCAGTTGCCGTAGAAGATGTCGGCGAAGCTGGAGGCGATGATGCAGCGGATGCCGAAGTCGAGCAGCGCCCACGGCGCATGCTCGCGGCTGGACCCGCAGCCGAAGTTCTCGCCGGCGATGAGCACGCCCGTCTGGGCGTAGCGCGGATCGTTGAGCACGAAATCGGGGCGCGGCGCGCCGGCTTCATCGAAGCGCAGGTCGTGGAAGAGGCCCTTGCCCAGGCCGACGCGCTCCACCGTCTTCAGAAACTGCTTGGGGATGATCTGGTCGGTGTCGAGATTGGCGATGTCGAGCGGCGCGGCCCTGGCGGTGAGTTCGGTGAACGGCTGCATGGGCCGGATCCGTAGCAGGTCGGCGCCCCCGCATGGAATTCGAAATCACCGTCCCCGGTCACGACCCGCAGCCCATCGCTGAGCGCAGGGGCGGCGGATCGGCGCTTGACGCAGCCGCTCAGGGCTCCTCCTGCGCCGCCGGCTCGGCGCTCAGCATCAGGGCGGGCGCGCCAGGGACGCCGGAGCGGACGGTGAACACCTTGGTGCCGGGCTTGCGGCCGGGGCGGACCTGCGAGACATCGAAGCCGGACCTGGCGAGGCGCGCCTGCGCCGCGTCCGGGTCGCCGACCCGCCAGGCGAGGCCGGAGAGCCGGTCGGGCGCGTCCGACGCTTCGCCGCCGAGCCGCGCGCCGATCTCGATCACCGCGCCGCCGCAGCGGAAGAACAGCAGCCGCGAGCCCCATTGCGGGTTCGACCGGTCGAGCCGCAGATCGAGCCCCAGGCGCGCGCCATAGAGCGCCGCGGCCCGGTCGGGGTGGGCGGTGGCGACGACGACATGGTCCAGCGCCTGGACGGCGCCGGCGGCGACGGGGCGCGCCGCCGCGCGGCCGGCCCGATCGGCGAGGGCGATGGAAACGCCATGCGTCGCCGCCGGATCGATGAACGCGAGGCGCCAGGCGTCTGTCGACAGCAGGGCCGCGGCCTCGCCGGAGGGCGCGCCGCGGCGGGCGAGCACGCGGCGCGTCTCGTCGAGGCCGGCGCAGACGAAGGCGATGCCCCAGAGCCCCTCGCCATGCGCCGCGATCTGGGCGCGCACGCGGTCGCCGCTCTCGCCGGCCCCGTCGGCCTGGACGACGTCGAGCGCCATGTTGGCGAGCTGGAACCAGGCGTGGCGCGCGCCCTGCGCCTCCTCGCGCCAGTCCGGACGGCGCCCCAGCAGCGCCTCGTAGGCGCTGGCGGCGCGGTCGAGATCGTCGACGGCGACGGCGACGTGGTCGAGGGCCTCGATCATGGCCTTGCGCCTCGCGCGAGCCAGACCGTGCGGCCGGTGCAGTCCGGGTCCTCGGCCGCGTGGGCAAGAACCTCGAAGCCCCGTTCGGCCAGCAACGCCCGGTATTCGTCGGGCGCGAGGCTCGCGTGGTAGAGAGGCTCGCCTTCGAACGCGCCGATCGCCTCGCCGTGGGCCGGCCCGCAGGTGAACATCAGCGCGGCGCCCGGGGCGCAATGGCGCCGGAAGCGGTCGAACATCCGGCGCTGGTCGGCATGGCCGAGGTGGAAGAAGCTGTCCCAGGCCGGCACGCCGCCGAAGCTGGCGCCGAGGTTCGCCCGGCGCATGTCGCCGACGCGCCATGCGTGCTCCGGAAAGTCGCGCCGGCACATGGCGATGAGTTCGGCGGATGCATCGACGCCGGTCAGGGCGCAGCCGAGGTCGAGCACGCTGGGGTTGGCCGGCAGCAGTTCGCGGAAGCGATCCAGCCACGCCCGCTCGGTCAGGCGGTCGCCGCGGTCGCGCGCCCAGGCGCCGGCATGGCGGCGATAGAGCCCGATGACGCCGCCGCCTTTCGACTCCGCGCGCCTGGCGCCCTTCGGCTCGGCCGAAGCGCCGCCGGCCGTCACAGCCACTCCCTCGCGTCGGCGATGCGGCCTTCGATGGCGGCGGCGACGGCCATGACGGGGCTCATCAGATGGGTGCGGCCGCCGCGGCCCTGGCGGCCCTCGAAGTTGCGGTTGGAGGTGGAGGCGCAGCGCTCGCCGGGCGCGAGGCGATCGGGGTTCATGCCCAGGCACATGGAGCAGCCGGGCTCGCGCCAGTCGAAGCCGGCGGCGCGGAACACCTCGTCGAGCCCCTCGGCCTCGGCCGCCTCCTTCACCAGCCCCGACCCGGGAACGACCATGGCGCGCACGTGGCCGGCGACCTTGCGTCCGCGCTCCAGCGCCCTGGCGGCGAGGCCGGCGGCGGCGCGCAGGTCCTCGAGGCGGCTGTTGGTGCACGAGCCGATGAAGACGCGGTCGATGCGGGCGCTCTGGATCGGCTGGCCGGGTTCGAGGCCCATGTAGTCGAGGGCGCGCCGCACCTGCGCGGCCCTGGCCTGGCCCAGGCCGGCGGGGTCGGGCGCGCGGCCATCCACGGCGACGACGTCTTCGGGGCTCGTGCCCCAGGTGACCATGGGCGCGAGGGCGGCGACGTCGATGACGACCTCGCGCTCGAAGCGGGCGTCGGGATCGCTGAAGAACGTCTTCCAGTGCGCCACGGCCATCTCCCAGGCGCCTCCCCTGGGCGCGGCGGGACGGCCGGCGAGATAGGTGAAGGTCGTCGCATCGGGCGCGACGAGGCCCGCGCGAGCGCCGGCCTCGATGGTCATGTTGCAGAGCGTCATCCGCGCTTCCATGGAAAGCGCGCGCACCGCCTCGCCGGCGTATTCGATCACCTGCCCGGCGCCCCCGGCGGTCCCGATCTGGCCGATCATCGCCAGGGCGTAGTCCTTGGCGCCGACGCCGGGCGCCGGCCGGCCGGCGAAGCTCACCCGCATGTTGCCCGACCGGGTCTGGCGCAGCGTCTGGGTGGCGAGCACGTGCTCGACCTCGGAGGTGCCGATGCCGTGGGCGAGGGCGCCGAAGGCGCCGTGGGTGGAGGTATGGCTATCGCCGCAGACGATGGTCATGCCCGGCTGGGTGCGTCCCTGCTCGGGCCCGACCACGTGGACGATGCCGTTCCTGGGATCGCCCATGGGGAAGAATTCGATGCCGGCCGCGGCGACGTTGCGCTCCAGGGTCTGCAGCTGCAGGCGCGCCTCGGCGTCGGCCACCGCCGCGACGCCCAGAGCCTGGCCCTCGGTGGGCACGTTGTGGTCGGCCACCGCCAGGGTGCGCTCGGGCCGGCGCACGCCCCGATGCGCCGCACGCAGACCGGCGAAGGCCTGCGGCGTGGTCACCTCGTGGACGAGGTGCAGGTCGATGTAGAGGATCTGCTCGCCGTCGGCGTCGGCGACGAGATGCGCATCCCAGATCTTGTCGTAGAGGGTCTTGCCGGACATGGGAGGGATGTAAGGGTTCCGCCGCCCCCGCGTCCAGCGCGACCGCTTGCCGTCCGCAAAAGTCCCGCTAAACCCGGCCGCATGACCGACCGCCCGCTCGATCCCGTCGCCCTCAGCCAGGCGCTGATCCGCCGCCCGTCGGTGACGCCGGCGGACGCCGGGGCGATGGACATCGTGCAGGAGGCGCTCGCCGGGATCGGCTTCGTCTGCCGCCGGCTGCGCTTTGGCGACATCGAGAACCTCTATGCGCGCCGGGGCGACGCCGGCCCGAACCTCTGCTTCGCCGGCCATACCGACGTGGTCCCGGCCGGGGACGCGGCCGCCTGGCGGACCGATCCGTTCGCGGCCGTGATCGAGGACGGATTTCTCGCCGGCCGCGGCGCGGCGGACATGAAGAGCGCCATCGCCGCCTTCATCGCCGCGGCCGAGGGCGCGGTCGCGGCCGGGGAGGCGGCGGGCTCGCTCTCGCTGCTGATCACCGGCGACGAGGAGGGAAAGGCCATCCACGGCACCCGCGCGGTGGTCGAGTCCCTGGCCGCCGAGGGCGAGCGGATCGATCACTGCATCGTCGGCGAGCCCAGCTCGGCGGCGGCGCTCGGCGACATGATCAAGATAGGCCGGCGCGGCAGCCTGAACGCCCAGATCACCGTGACCGGCGTCCAGGGCCACGTCGCCTATCCGGACCGGGCGGCCAACCCCGTGCCGGTGCTGATCGGTCTGCTCTCGGCGCTGATGGCGCGGCGGCTCGACGACGGCTTCGACGGTTTCCAGCCCTCCAACCTCGAAATCACCAGCGTCGACGTCGGCAATCCGGCGGCCAACGTGATCCCGCGCCGCGCCGGGGCGCGCCTCAACATCCGTTTCAATCCCGGTCACGCCGGGCGCGACCTCTGCGACTGGATCGCCGCCGAGGCGGCCCGCGCCGGAGCGGGTTTCTGCGGCGCCGTGGAGGTGGAGAGCCAGATCAGCGGCGAGGCGTTCCTCACCGAACCCGGCGCTTTCGTCGAGCTGGTGGCCGCGGCGGTGGCCGAGGCGACCGGGCGCCGGCCCGAGCTTTCCACCACCGGCGGCACCTCGGACGCCCGCTTCATCCGCAGCCTCTGCCCGGTGGTCGAGCTGGGTCTGGTCGGCGCGACCATGCACCAGGTCGACGAGCGCGTCCCGGTGGACGATATCCGACGGTTGACAGACCTCTACCGAACCCTGATCAGGCGCTACTTCGAAACCTTCGGCTAAGGCTGGCCGCCAGATCGGCGCCGGCCCGTTCGGCGTTGGGGGCTTGGCCATGGGCGCCGCGGCGATCGGCATCGATTTCGGCACCACCAACACCGTCGTCGCCCTGGCGGCCGGCGAGGGCGACGCGCGGCTGGTGGAATTCGCGCACGAGGAAGCCAGGCTCGTGGCCTTCCGCTCGGCGCTTTCCTTCTTCGCCTCGGCCACGGCGCCGGACGAGCGCCTGGTGGAGGCCGGCCCCTGGGCCATCGAGGCCTATCTCGAGGAGCCGCTGGAGACGCGCTTCATCCAGTCGTTCAAGTCCTATGCGGCGAGCCCGCTCTTCACCGAGACCCGCATTCTCGGCCGCCGCTTCGCCTTCGAGGACCTGCTCTCGGCCTTCCTCCTGCGCCTGAAGGCGCACGGCGGCGCCGAGCTCGCCGCCGCGCCGCCGCGGCTGGTCGTCGGGCGCCCGGTGAGCTTCGCCGGGCTGCAGCCGGACCCGGCCCTGGCGCTCGCCCGCTACGAGGCGGCGTTCCGGCGGCTCGGCTTCTCTGACATCCGCTACGCCTACGAGCCGGTGGCCGCGGCCTTCTTCTTCGCCCGCCAGCTCGCTGGCGACGCCACGGTGATGGTGGCGGACTTCGGCGGCGGCACCAGCGACTTCTCCATCGTGCGGTTCCGCAGCCAGCGCGGCCATATAGCTTCGCAGGGGCTCGCCAACGCCGGCGTCGCCGTGGCGGGAGACGCCTTCGACTACCGCATCATCGACAACCTGGTCTCGCCCGAGCTCGGCAAGGGCGGCAGCTACCGCGCCTTCGACAAGCTGCTGCCGATCCCGGCACGCTATTACGCCGCCTTCGCCCGCTGGGAGCAGCTGGCGCTGCTGCGGGCCTCGCGCGACATGCGCGAGATCCGCTCCCTGGTCCGCAGCGCCGTCGAGAAGGACAAGATCGCCCGTCTCGTCGAGGTGCTCGACCACAATCACAGCTACCGGCTCTACCAGGCGGTCTCGCGGCTGAAGGAGGCTCTGTCGGCGAAGGAGGAAGCGCAGTTTCGCTTCGAGGCCGGTCCGGTGCGGATCGAAAAGGCGGTGCGGCGCGGCGATTTCGAGCGCTGGATCGCGCCGGAACTGGCCGCCATCGCCAAAGCGGCCGACCAGGCGCTGGCGCGCGCCGGCCTGGAGCAAAGCGCCATCGACCGGGTGTTCCTCACCGGCGGCTCGTCGTTCGTGCCGGCCGTGCGCCGCATCTTCGCCGCGCGCTTCGGCGAAGCGAAGCTCGAGAGCGGCGGCGAACTCGTCTCGATCGCCAGCGGCCTCGCCCTCATCGCCGCCGCCCCCGACGCCGCCGAATGGGCGACGCCCGCGCCGGCCGGTGCGCTTCAGCCGCGCTGACGGGCGCCGGCGGGCGGGCGGCTACTGCGCCAGCCTGACCAGCATCTTGCCGGTGTTGGCGCCCTGCATCAGGCCGACCATGGCCGCCGCGGCGTTCTCGATGCCGTCGTAGATGGTCTCGCGGGTCTTGATCCTGCCGGCCTTCAGCCAGCCGGCCATGTCGGCGCGGAACGCCTCGCGCAGGTGCATGAAATCGGCGGCCGTGAAGCCGCGCAGGGTGATGCGGCCGTAGATGATGTTGGCGAGGTTGCGCACCACGGTGCGCGAGCCGGCTTCGTTGTAGCCGCTGATCATGCCGCAGACGGCGACGCGCCCGAGCAGATTCATCCCCGCCAGGGCGGCGTCGAGGGTCTCGCCGCCGACGTTGTCGAAATAGACGTCGATGCCCTTCGGCGTCGCCTGCTTCAGCGCCGGGCGGATCGGGCCGGCCCGGTAGTTGATCGCCGCGTCGAGACCGGCCTCGTCGAGCAGCCAGCGCACCTTGTCGTCCGACCCGGTCGAGCCGACCACGTAGCAGCCCTTCAGCCTGGCGATCTGGGCGGCGATGGAGCCCACCGCGCCGGCCGCCGTGGAGACGAAGACCTGTTCGTCGTCCTTGAGCTGGCCGATGTGCAGCAGGCCGCCATAGGCGGTGAAGCCGGGGCCGCCGAGGGCGTGCATGTGGGCGGTGAGCGGCAGGCCGGGCTCGGGCTGGAGCGGCGCGAGACCCTTGCCGTCGCAAAGGAACGCCTCGCGAAAGCCGAAGCGGTCGGTGACGAGGTCGCCCTCCCGGAAAGCCGGGTTGCGGGATTTCTCCACCCGCCCGAGCGCCCCGCCCGCGATGGCCTCGTTCAGCGCCTGGCCCGTGGAGAAGCGCGGCCGCAGCGCCGGATCCACCGACATGTAGAGGTTGCGGACCAGCACCTCGCCCGCGCCCGGATCGGCGATCTCGGTGGCCACGAGGGCGAAGTCGGAGGTCCTGGGCAGGCCCTCGGGACGGCTGACGAGGTGGACCTCGCGGCTGGGCGTCGGCATGGGATCAGACCTCGAAGCGGAAGGCGGCGCCGTCGCGGCGGACGTGGCCGGCGGTGGGGGCGGCGTAATGGGTGCCGATGACCAGGATCGGCTCGTCCGCCCATTCGCCGAAGAGGCGCGCGCGCGTGGCCGCGGCCGCCGCCGGGTCGCTGTCGAAGGCCGGCGACCAGTCGGGATGGGCCATCTGGCAGGGATGGTGCGACATGTCGCCGGTGATCACCGCCTTCTCGCCCTCGGATTCGATCAGCACGCTGACGTGGCCGGGCGTGTGGCCGGTGGAGGGAACGAGGCGCAGTTCCGGCGAAATCCGATGGTCGAGCTCGACCAGCTCGGCGAGGCCGGCGTCCAAGATCGGCCGCACGCTGTCGGAGAGGATCGCCTGCTGCTCCTCGCCCGTCTCGGCGCTCCAGTGCTCGTATTCGCGCCGGCCGATCAGGTAGCGGGCGTTGGGGAAGGTCGGGACCCACTTGCCGTCCTCGAGCATGGTGTTCCAGCCGACGTGATCGACGTGCAGGTGCGTGCACACCACCGCATCGACGCTTTCGCGACGCCAGCCGATGTCGGCGAGGTCGTCCAGGAAGCGGGTCGAGAGCGCCCGGCCGCGCAGCAGCGCCCGCGGCTTGTCGTTGCCGACGCAGGTGTCCACCACCAGTCTGAGGCCGGGCGCCTCGACCAGCAGCGCATGGATGGACAGCTGCATCACCTCGTCCTCGCTGACGAAATGCGGGTAGAGCCAGGGCGAGCGGCGCAGCGCCTCGGCCGTGGCCTGGGGAATGAAGAACTCCGCGCCGGCCGGAACCGGCAGCTCCATCTCGACGATGCGGGTCACCTTCACCCGCCCCACCCGCCAGTTCAGCATGGCGCTCCTCCGCGTTGTCCCGGCCTCCACCCTAGGCGTCGGCGGGCGCGAACGGGAGCGAAAATGCAAGGTTCAGCCGCGCGTCAGCCGGCGGCAGACGTCGTCAAGTTGCTCGAGGGTGCGATAGCGGATGCGCACCTCGCCGGCGCCGCCGGCGTCGCGGATCTCGACTTCCAGGCCGAGCACTTCGCCGAGGTCCGACTCCAGCGCCAGGGTGTCGGCGTCCTTGGCCGTGCGCAGGCGCGGGCGCGCCTTGGCGCCCTCTCGCGCCAGGCTCTCGGCCTGCCGCGCCGTCAGCCGTCGTTCCAGCACCCGGGCGGCGAGCCGCTCGGCGTCGGGACGGCCGATGAACGGCCGCACCTGGCCCGCCGTCAGCCGGCCCTGGCGCAGGTGTTCCAGCACCGGCTCGGGCAGCTGCAGCAGGCGAAGGGCGTTGGCGACGTGGGCGCGGCTCTTGCCGACGGTGTCGCCGATCTGGCCCTGCGAGCGTCCGAGCCGGGAGATCAGGGCGCGGTAGCCCTCGGCCTCCTCGACCGGCGAGAGATCGGCGCGGTGCACGTTCTCGATGATGGCGATCTCCAGGGCCTCGGCGTCGCTCAAGGTCCTGACCAGCGCCGGCACCGTGCGCGCACCGGTTCGCTGGGCGGCGCGCCAGCGGCGTTCGCCGGCGACGATCTCGTAGCCGCCCTGCGCGCGCCCGTCCGGACGCACCAGGATCGGCTGCAAGACGCCATTGACCCGGATCGACTGGGCCAGCTCCTCGAGCTCCGCCTCGTCGAAGCGCCGCCGCGGCTGTTCAGGGCCGGGCTTGATCATGTCGATGGGCAGCTCGGCGAAGCCGGCGGGGTGCGGACCGCCGATCGCGGGCCGCTCCACCTCGTCGAGCAGGGCGGAAAGACCCCGTCCCAGTCCCCTGCGAATCTCGGGCATGCGCGTCAAATCCTCTTCAGGTCGGGGGGCAAAGCCAAGCCCGGAGCATCGGCGGCACGGCGATGCGGTCGGATTGCGAAAGGGCTAATTCGCGGAGGTTTGACCATCATCGCCATCACCCCGGACGCCCTGAAAGGGCGATCCGGGGCCGGACCCGCCGCTTCCAAGACGAATTCCAGCTTGGCCGCGGCCCGTCCGGCCCCGGCTCGCGCTTCGCTTGGCCGCGCTGACGGCGATGATGAGCGTCTCGTCAGCCCGAACTCTTTGCCGTGGTCGGCGGCGCTCACGACGGCTTCAGGCGGGCGCGCTCGCGGCCGACCAGCTCCTTGGCCAGCATCAGATAAGCCTGGCTGCCGGCGCATTTCAGATCGTAGATCAGCGCCGGCTTGCCGAAGGAGGGCGCCTCGGAGACCCGCACGTTGCGCGGGATCACGGTGTCGTAGACCGTCGCGCCCAGGTGCCCGCGGACGTCGCTGGCGACCTGACCGGAAAGGCTGTTGCGGCGGTCGTACATGGTCAGCACCACGCCCTGGATTTCCAGCCCCGGATTGAGGCTGCCGCGCACCAGCTCGATGGTGCGCATCAGCTGCGTCAGCCCCTCCAGGGCGAAGAACTCGCACTGCAACGGCACCAGCACCGCGTCGGCCGCGGTCATGGCGTTCACCGTCAGCAGCGACAGGGCCGGCGGACAGTCGATCAGCACATAGTCGTAGGCGCATCCGGCGCGGATCGGCGCGAGGCAGTCGCGCAGGCGGTAGGACCGGCGCGGCGTCGCCCCCAGCTCGACCTCGACGCCCGAGAGATCGGGGTCGGCCGGCAGCAGGTCGAGCCCCGGAAGGCTGGTGCGCATGGCCGCCTCCAGCGCGGGCGTGCCTTCCATCAGGACGTCGTAGAGGGTGCGGCGGCGCATGCTGCGGCTGACGCCGAGGCCGGTGGAGGCGTTGCCCTGCGGGTCGGCGTCGAGCAGCAGCACCCGCTCGCCCACCGCCGCGAGCGCGGTGCCCAGATTGATGGCGGTGGTGGTCTTGCCGACGCCGCCCTTCTGATTGGCGACGGCGAGGATGCGGCATCCCTCAGCGGCCACGCGAGACACCGCGAATCTCGAGAATGCGGCCCTGCGGGTCGCTGCGGCTTTCGATCACTTTCAGGGAAAACCGCCAGGCCCTGCGGGCCTCGGCGATTTCGGCCTCGGCCCCGCGACCTTTGAGGAACAGCCCGCGCGCGCCCAGGGCCAGCATGGGCTGGGCCAGGCCGATGAGCCGGGTGAGCGGCGCGACCGCCCGGGCGGTCACCACCTCCACCTTCAGCGTCACCGACTCGGCGCGCGCCCGGCGCACCGTGGCCGGGAGGTCCAGGGCCGCGACCACGGCCTCGAGGAACCGGCATCGCCTGGCCTGGCTCTCGATCAGATGCACCTGCGCGCCGGGTTTGCCTTTCAGGAGGATCGCCAGCACCAGACCCGGAAATCCGGCGCCGGCGCCGAGGTCGGCCCAGACGCGGGCGAGGGGCTCGAGCTGCAGCAACTGGGCGCTGTCCCACGCGTGCCTCGGCCAGAACGCCTCCAGGCTGGCGGCGCTCACCAGATTGATCCGGACGTTCCAGTCGCCGAGCATGCGCCGAAAGCGCGCGAGGTCGGCCATCTGGGTCGGGGTCGCGCCAGCCAGGCGGGCGAAGCTCGTTGCGTCCGCCGACGCCGGCCCGCAGGGGTTGGAGCCAGGCTCATGCGGCCCTGGGTCGGCGCACATGGGCGAGCAGGGCGGTGAGCGCGCCGGGGGTGACGCCTTCGATGCGCGAGGCCTGGCCGAGCGTGGCGGGCCGCACCTGGCTCAAGCGTTCGCGCGCCTCGCTGGAGAGGCCGCCGACGCGGGAATAGTCGAGCCCCCCCGGCAGCTGCAAAGCCTCGTCGCGACGGAATTCGGCCACGTCGGCATCCTGGCGCTCGAGGTAGGCTGCGTAGGCGGCGTCGATCTCGATCTGCTCGCGCACCTCCCCGGACCAGGCGCCGATCGCCGGCCAGATGCGCGCAAGCGCGTCGAAGCCGATCGACGGATGGCCGAGAAGCTGGCCGAGATCGCGGCGTCGGCCGTCGGGGTTGATGGCGAGCCCGGCGCGGCCGGCCTCGGCGGGGGTGAGCGAAAGCGTGCGCGCCAGGGCGCGCGCCTTGGCCAGGGCGCCGGCCTTGGCGGCGAACGCCCTGGCCCGCTGCGGCCCGACGCACCCCAGCTCCAGCCCGCGCGCGGTCAGGCGCTGGTCGGCGTTGTCGGCGCGCAGGCGCAGGCGGAACTCCGCGCGGCTCGTGAACATCCGATAGGGCTCGGTGACGCCGCGGGTGACGAGGTCGTCCACCATGACGCCGATGTAGGCCTCGTCGCGCCCGAAGCGCGCCGGCTCGGCGCCGGCGGCGGCGCGCGCGGCGTTGAGGCCGGCGACGAGCCCTTGCGCGGCCGCTTCCTCGTAGCCGGTGGTGCCGTTGATCTGGCCGGCGAGATAGAGGCCCGGCAGCCGCTTCGCCTCGAGGCCGGCCCCGAGCTCGCGCGGGTCGACGTAATCGTACTCGATGGCGTAGCCGTAGCGCGTCACCCGCACCGACTCGAGCCCCGGAATGGTGTGCAGGAAGAGGTCCTGGGTTTCCTCCGAGACCGAGGTGGAGACGCCGTTCGGGTAGACGGTGTCGTCGTCGAGGCCCTCGGGCTCGAGGAAGATCTGATGACTGGCGCGCTCGGGAAAGCGGACCACCTTGTCCTCGATGGAGGGGCAGTAGCGCGGCCCGCGCCCCTGGAGACGACCGCCGTAGACCGCCGATTCACCCAGGCGCGCAGCGATGATCCGGTGCGTCTCCGGCGTCGTCGCGGTGACGCCGCAGGCGATCTGCGGCGTCTCGATCGCGCCGGTCAGGAACGAGAACGGCGTCGGCGGATCGTCCCCCGGCTGGGACTCGAGCCGGTCCCAGGCGATGCTGCGGCCATCCAGCCGCGCCGGGGTGCCGGTCTTCAGCCGCCCCATGCGCAGCCCCAGGCCGTAGAGCCGCTCGGCCAGGCCGATCGCCGGCGCCTCGCCGAAGCGCCCGGCCGGGATGCGGCTGTCGCCGCGGCAGATCACCCCCTTCAGGAAGGTCCCCGTCGTCAGCACCACCGCCGCCGCCGCATAGGTCTCGCCGCCGGCGGTCACGACGCCGCGGACCCGGCCCGAGTCGATCGCCAGGTCCTCGACCGCCGCGGCGCGCAGTTCGAGACCGGGCTGGGCGAACAGAGCCGCCTGCATGGCGCGGCGGTACCGGGCCCGGTCGATCTGGGCGCGCGGTCCGCGCACCGCGGCGCCCTTGGACCGGTTGAGCATCCTGAACTGGATGCCGGCCGCATCCGCCAGCACGCCCATCAGCCCGTCGAGGGCGTCGATCTCTCGCACCAGATGTCCCTTGCCCAGGCCGCCGATGGCCGGGTTGCAGGACATTTCCCCGATGGTTTCGATGCTGTGGGTGAGCAGCAGGGTCGCCGCGCCCGCGCGGGCGGCGGCGGCGGCGGCTTCGCAGCCGGCGTGGCCGCCGCCGATGACGATGACATCCCAACTCGAGCGCATGATCCGTCTTTACGTCGGACCGGCCGGGAAATCGAGCCACGATCCGCGGCGGCGGCCCGGGTGTTTCACGTGAAACACTCACTTGCCGATGCAGAAGCTCGCGAAGATCACCCCCAGCACGTCCTCGGCCCCGATCCGGCCGGTGATCCGCGCCAGGGCGGCGGCGGCGAGGCGCAGATCCTCGGCGGCAAGCTCCGGCGCCGGCATCGCGGTGCGGGCGCGCTCCAGGTGGCCGAGGGCGTCGCCTAGCAGCCGTGCATGGCGCTGCCGCGTCACCGGCGGACAATCCGCGCCCGAGAGTTCGGCGGCGACGCGCGCCGAAACCGCCTCCGCCAGCGCCTCGACGCCCACGCCCTTCAGGGCCGACACCTCCAGCACCGCCAGGCCCAGCCGGGCCGCGGCCCGCCGCGCCTCGGCCGCGTCGGCGGCGCAGCCCAAGTCGATCTTGTTCAGGACCAGCACGTCGCCCGCTCTGGCCAGGGACTCGCCCTCGCGCCAGGCGCCGCCGGCGTCGGCCGCATCGACGATCCACAGGCGCAGCGCCGCGGCGCCGGCCCAGGCGCGCGCCCGGCGCACCCCTTCGGCCTCGACGGGCTCGACCGTCGGGCGCAGCCCCGCCATGTCGGCCAGCAGCACCTTGTGGCCGGCCAGGACCAGGGCGACCTCGATGACGTCGCGCGTCGTGCCCGCGCCCGGAGTCACGATGGCGGCGTCGCGGCCGGCGAGAGCGTTGAGCAGGCTGCTCTTGCCGGCATTCGGCGCCCCGACGATGGCGATGCGATAGCCTTCGCGCACCCGCACGCCGCGGCCGGCGTCGGCGAGCGCCGCCTTCAGCTCGGCGACCAGCCCGTCCACCAGCGGCGCCGCCCGCGCCGCCACGTCGGCCGGAACATCCTCGTCCGGAAAGTCGACGGCCGCCTCGAGCAGGGCGAGCGCCCGCGCCAGCCGCTCCCGCCAGGTCCGATACCGCTGGCCCAGCGCCCCCTCGAGCTGGGCCAGCGCCTGGCGCGCCTGGGCGGCGGTCTCCGCTTCGACCAGGTCGGCCACCGCCTCGGCCTGATCCAGGTCGAGCCTGCCCGCCTCGAAGGCGCGCCGGGTGAACTCTCCCGGCCCGGCGAGGCGCGCGCCGAGGTGCGCCAGCGCCTCGGCGACGCCGGCGATCACGGCGGCGCCGCCGTGCAGGTGCAGTTCGGCCGCGTCCTCGCCGGTGTAGCTGTGCGGCCCGGGAAACCACAGCGTCACGGCCTCGTCGAGCGTCAGGCCGTCGGCCCTCCGCAGCCGCTTCAGCGTCGCCCGGCGGGGAGGCGGCAGGGCGCCCGAAAGCGCGGTCAGCATGGCCGCCGTCGCCGGCCCGGAGACGCGCACCACCGCGATGGCGGCCCGGCCCGGAGCGGTGGCCAGCGCAAAGATCGTCGGCCTCATCCGCCGCGTCCGCCGCCCTTCAGGCCGCCCGCCGCCGCGGCGCTCATCAGCTTCATGAACTCGGCCGACGCCTGGCCGCCGAAGGCGAGCCAGTTCTTCATCAGCTCCTCGGGCGCCGCCATGGCCAGGTTCGCGTCGAGCCGCTTCTTCACCTCGGCGACCATGTGCTCGTTCAAGGCCCCGACGTCCGGCAGGCCCAGGAACTGGCGTGCTTCCTGCGGCGTCAGATCGATGTCGATGTTCAGCTTCATAGGACGGGCTCCCTTCCCGCAGAGGCTTCGTGTTATGGGCCTCGCACGCGCGTTCCGCAAAAGCCCGGCGCAAGGGAGGCGTCCATGAGCGAGACCGTCACCATCCGAACGCCGGACGGCGAGTTCGACGCCTATCTGGCGCGGCCCGCGGCCGCCAAGGCGCCCGCCGTCGTGGTCATCCAAGAGATCTTCGGCGTCAATGCGGTGATGCGGGCGATCAGCGACGGCTTCGCGCGGGAGGGCTACCTGGCGATCTGCCCCGATCTCTTCTGGCGCATCGAGCCGGGCATCGACCTCAGCGACCGGTCGCAGGCCGAGTTGAGCCGCGCCTTCGAACTCTTCAACGCCTTCGACGTCGATCTCGGCGTCAGAGACATCGCCGCCACGGTCGCCCACGCCCGCGCCCACCCCGCCGCCAACGGCAAGGTGGGGTCGGTGGGCTTCTGCCTGGGGGGCCTGCTCGCCTTCCTGACCGGGGCGCGCACCGACGTCGACGCCGACGTCGGCTATTATGGCGTCGGCATCGAGCGGCATCTGGCCGAGGCCGACAAGCTCGCCAATCCGCTGCTGCTCCACGTCGCCGAGGAGGACCAGTTCGTGCCCAGGGAGGCGCAGGCCCTGATCATCTCGGCGCTGAAGCACCACCCCCTCGTGGAGCTGTTCACCTATCCCGGCCGCAACCACGCCTTCGCGCGGGCGGGCGGCGAGCATTACCATGCATCCGACGCCGCTCTGGCGCAGCGGCGCACGCTCGACTTCCTCGGCAGGGCTCTCGGCTAGGCCATGCTCGCCATCCAAGCCACTCGCGCCGGCGGCCCCGACGTCCTCGAGCCGGTGGAGATCGAGGCCCCCCGCGCCGGGCCGGGCGAGGTGCTGGTGCGCCACCAGGCGATCGGCCTCAACTTCATCGACACCTATCAGCGCTCGGGGCTCTACCCGATGCGCTTTCCCGCCGTCCTCGGCCAGGAGGGCACCGGCGTGGTCGAGAGCGTGGGCGAGGGGGTGGCGCGCTTCGCGGCGGGAGACCGTGTCGCCTATTGCGGCGTCGCCGGCGCCTATGCCGAGCTGCACGCGGTGGCCGCCGATCGGGTCCTGGCGCTTCCCGCCGCGGTCTCGGCCGAGACCGCGGCGGCATCGCTGCTCAAGGGCATGACCGCCGAGTTCCTGCTGCGCCGCTGCCATGCGCTGCGCGCCGGGGAGACCATCCTCGTCCATGCCGCCGCCGGCGGCGTGGGCGCCCTCCTCGTACAATGGGCGAAGGCGATCGGCGCGCGCGTCATTGGCGCGGTGGGATCCGACGAGAAGGCGACGCTGGCGCGCCGGCTCGGCTGCGACGAGGTGATCCTCTACCGGCAGGAGGACGTCGCGGCGCGGGTTCGCGAAATCACCCAGGGCGCGGGCGTGCAGGTCGCCTACGACTCGGTGGGCAAGGATACGTTCGAGGGCACCCTCGCCAGCATCGCCCGGCGCGGCCTCTTCGTCAGCTTCGGCAACGCCTCCGGCCCCGCGCCCGCGGTCGAGCCGCTGCGCCTGACACGCGCCGGCTCGATCTTCATCACCCGGCCGACGCTCTTCGACTACACCGCCACCCGCGTGGAGCTCGAGGAGAGCGCCGGCGCCTTCTTCGCCATGCTGGCCTCCGGCAAGGTCAGGGTCGAGATCGGCCAGCGCTTCCGGCTGGCGCAGGCACGGGCCGCGCACGAGGCGCTGGAGAGCCGCGCCACGACGGGCGCCAGCGTGCTGCTCCCATGAGCGCGGGCCTCACCCCCGCGGGCTTCGCCTCGGACGCCTTCGCCGGCACGGCCGAGGCTTATCTGCTGAACCGGCGGCCCTACCCCGGCGCCCTGCTCGAACACCTCCTCGCGCGCATCGCCGGGCGCGAGCGGCTGCTGGACCTGGGCTGCGGTCCAGGGCGCCTGACGATCGATCTCGCGCCGCGGTTCGCCCAGGTCCTCGCCGTCGACATCGAGCCCGAGATGATCGCCGTCGGGCGCGCCGAAGCCGCTCGGCGCGCACTGCGCAACATCGTCTGGAGCATCGGCGCCGCAGAGGCCTTGAAGGCGCCGCCGGGCGCCCTCGATCTCGTGACTGCGGCGGAGGCCTTCCACCGTTTCGACCGGCCCGGCATCGCCCGACTTGTGCTTGCCTGGCTGAAGCCTGGCGGCGGCTTGGCGATCCTCGGCGCCGACGGCGCCGTCGTCGGCGACGCCTTATGGCAGAGGGCCGCCCAGGACGTGGTCCGGCGCTTCAGCGACCGCCCTTCGCCCAGCGGCCCGGGCGACTATTCCGGGCGAGCCGCTGACGAAGCCCTGCTCCGCGACGCAGGCTTTCATGAGGTGCAGAGCTTCGACTTCGAGGTCGAGCTCGACTGGACCGCGAACAGCGTGCTCGGCCATCTCCACTCCACATCCTATTGTTCGCTGGCGGTACTCGGCGATCGCGCCGGCGCTTTCGAGGCCGAACTCGCTGCGGCGCTCGGCGACTGCGAGCCTTCCGGCGTCTTCCGCCAGAGCGCCCGCTTCGGCTACACCTTCGCGCGGAGATAGAGACCGAGCCGCCGCAAGAGGGGTTGAGGGGTGGGGCGGCGCTATTTCGACGCGGCGGCCTGGTAGGCGGGGCGCGATTCCAGGCGCTCGCGGTAGGCGCCGATCTTCGGCGAGTAGGACTCGGAAAGTCCCACCATGGCGCCGAGGCCGAGGGCGTAGCCGACCGAGATGTCCGCGGCGGTGAAGTCTCCGGCGACGTGATCGGCCTTGTCGAGCTGGGCCTCTACGGCCTTGAGCCGATTGGTGAAGCTGCGCTTGGCGATATCGACGGTGACGTTCTGGCGCTCCGCCTCGGGCGCGAAGAACTGAGTGCCGAGGACGGGGTTGAGAAAGGCCGCCATGGAGGCCTCGCCGAAGACCAGGAACTGGACATACTCGGCGTAGCGCCGATGGCCGGGTTTCAACGCCAGCGGCGTCGGGCCATGGACCTCGGTGAGATAGTGCATGATCGCCACCGACTCGCCCATGGCGATGTCGCCGTCGCGGATGGCCGGGAAGGCGCCGGTGCGGCCGGCGGCGAGGAAGTCGGCGCTGGGCTGGCCGAAGGTCTCGGTCCTCAGCTCGTAGGGAAGGCCCATCTCCTCGGCGAGCCAGACGACCCGCATGGAGCGCGACCGCGGCGAATGGAAGATCTCCAGCATGGCGTCCCCCGGTTCCTCAGGTGTTCATCGACTGGAAGAAGTCGGCGTTGTTCTTGGTCTGGCGCAGCTTGTCGAGCAGGAACTCGATGGCGTCCTGGGCGCCCATGGGCGCCAGGATGCGGCGCAGCACGTGGGTCTTGGCCAGCTGGTCCTTGGGCGTGATCAGCTCGTCCTTGCGGGTGCCGGACTTGAGGATGTCGATGGCGGGGTAGATGCGCTTGTCGGCGACCTTGCGGTCGAGCACGATCTCGGAATTGCCGGTGCCCTTGAACTCCTCGAAGATCACCTCGTCCATGCGGCTGCCGGTGTCGATCAGCGAGGTGGAGATGATGGTGAGCGAGCCGCCTTCCTCGATGTTGCGCGCGGCCCCGAAGAAGCGCTTCGGCCGCTGCAGCGCATTGGCGTCGACGCCGCCGGTGAGCACCTTGCCCGAGGAAGGCACCACGGTGTTGTAGGCGCGCCCGAGCCGGGTGATGTTGTCGAGGAGAATGACCACGTCGCGCTTGTGCTCTACGAGGCGCTTGGCCTTTTCGATCACCATCTCGGCCACCTGCACGTGACGCGTCGCCGGCTCGTCGAAGGTCGAGGCGATGACCTCGCCCCTTACGGTGCGCTGCATGTCGGTGACTTCCTCGGGCCGCTCGTCGACGAGGAGCACCATCAGGTAGCACTCGGGGTGATTGTGGGCGATGGCCTTGGCGATGTTCTGCATCATGATGGTCTTGCCCACCCGCGGCGGCGAGACGATCAGGCAGCGCTGGCCCTTGCCCAGCGGCGAGACGATGTCGATGACGCGCCCGGACTTGTCCTTCAGGGTCGGGTCGTCGATCTCCATGATCAGCCGCTCCTCGGGGTAGAGCGGCGTCAAATTGTCGAACAGCACCTTGTGGCGGACGTTCTCCGGGTTCTCGAAATTGACCTGATCGACCTTGGTGAGGGCGAAATAGCGCTCGCCCTCGCGCGGACTGCGCACGCCGCCATCGACGGTGTCGCCGGTGCGAAGGCCGATCTTGCGAATCTGCGAGGGGCTGACGTAGATGTCGTCGGGCCCGGGCAGGTAGTTGGCCTCCGGACTGCGCAGGAAGCCGAAGCCGTCCTGGACCACTTCCAGCGTGCCCGAGCCGGAGATTTCCACGCCCTCCTCGGCGAGGGTCTTCAGGATCGCGAACATCATGTCCTGCTTGCGCATGTTGTTGGCGTTCTCGATGTCGAGCTTTTCGCCGAAGGCCAGCAGATCGGCGGGCGACTTCTGCTTCAGCTCCTGCAGCGACATCCTGGTGAGCGCGAGTTCGGCGATCGCCCTGGCGGCGGCGCTCGGCTCTGAGGCGTCGACCCCGCCGTCGCCGTCGTCGGGCTGGGCCTCGGCTTCGACGTCGAGGGGTTCGATTTCTGTGATGTCGGACATGGGCGTTTCAGGATCGCTGTTGGGGTTGGACGCCGGGCCGGGCCCGGTATCGATCGCTTCGCGGCGCCGGCGCCCGGTCGGTAAGCCGGAACGCGCGACGATGCCAAAGGGGGCCGGCCGATCTTCGCCTTTGCGCGGCGGCGGTCCGGAAGGAAGGGCGGGGAGGCGAGACGGGATTCGCCTCGGTCCCCAGCCGAACCACACCGCGGCGGCGCCGTCAAGCCCGCGCCTGGCCTGGGATGTGAACTTCCTAGAACGCGAACTTGGTGGTGATGGCGATGATCATGACGATGGCGGCGAGAAACGGCAGTTCGTTGGTCATGCGCCAGAAGCGCTCCGAACGATCGCGCCGGCCGGCGGCGAGCCCCTTACGGGCTCTCCCCAGATAGTGATGCCACCAGGTCAGGAAAAGGACTCCGGCCAGTTTCGTCAGCATCCACGGCGTCAGCAGAAAGCCCCAGCCCCAGGCCATGCGGGTGGCGTCGAACCAGATCAGGGTCAGGCCCAGCGCCCAGACTGCGACCATCCCCGAGTTCATGATGATCCGGTAGAGCTTCAGCTCCATGATCTTGAAGGTCTCGTCCATCTGCGAGCCCGGCTCGGCGCGCGTGTGATAGGCGAACAGGCGCGGCAGGTAGAGCAGGCCGGCCAGCCAGGCGATCACCGCGATGATGTGCAGGGCGATCAGCAGGTTGTGGTAGAAGACGAGATGCTTCACCGCCCCGGCTCCGCCCAGCGACCTGGCTTTGGGTATCGACCTGGCTCGGGGCGCCGCAGAGCGCAGCAGGAAAAGCCGCTCGGGCAGCTTTCGCCGCCCGGCCGCACCCCCGCCGGCTGGGCCAGGGCGGCGCGGACGAGCCTGGCCAGGGCGGCGATGAACAGCGGCTCGCAGCCGAGGGCCGGCGCCCGCAGATAGGGCTCGGCGCCGACCCGCAGCGCCACCTCGGCATAGTCGCGATCGAGCTCCACCAGCGTCTCCACGTGCTCGGAAACGAAGGCGACCGGGACGACGAGGACGCCGAGACCGTCGGCCGCCGCGCGCTCGATCGCCTCGACGGTGGAGGGGCCGATCCATTGCAGCGGCCCGACGCGGCTCTGGTAGCAGACCTGCCAGTCCCATGCCGCGCCGAGCTGCTCGGCGATGCGCGCGCAGGTGCGCTCCACCTGCCACTGGTAGGGATCTCCGGCCGCGGCGATGCGCCTGGGTAGGCCGTGAGCCGAGAACAGCACCCGCACCTTGCCGGGCGAGCCGGCGGCGCGCCAGGCCGCCAGGACGGTCGTGGCATGGGCGGCGATGAACGCCTCGTCCTCGAAGTAGCAGCAGATGGTCCTGCACGCGCCCGGCCAGACCCGGCGCCAGGCCGCCAGCGACGAGGCCGTCGTGGTGGTGGAAAACTGCGGATAGAGCGGCAGCAGCACCACTTCGTCGGGCTCGAAGGCGGCCAGAGCCCGCGCCGCGGCGGCGGCGGTCGGGCGCCAGTAGCGCATGGCGACGAGACAGCGCACCTCGTCGCGCGGCAGCGCCTCGGCCAGGCTCGCTTGCAGCGCCTCGGCCTGCGCCTCGGTGGCGGCCAGCAGCGGCGAGGCGCCGCCCATCGCCGCATAGTTCGCCGCAGCCAGCTTGCGCCGCGTCCGCGAGATCGCCTCGGCCAGAACGCGCCGCAGCGGCCATGGCGCGGCGATGATCGCCGGATCGGAGAACAGGTTGAGGAGGAACGGACGCACCGCCGCCGGGCCGTCCGGCCCGCCGAGGTTGAAGAGCACCACGGCAATGCGGCTCATCGCACCTCCCGAAGCCGTCGGGCGATGCGCATCAGCGATTGCGCCACGCGGTCACCTGGGCGACGGCGGCGGCGATGTGCTCGACCGGGGTGTCTGGAAGGACGCCGTGGCCGAGATTGAAGACGTAGGGACCGCAGGTCCATTGCCGCAGCAGGCCGTCGATGCGGTCGGCCAGCGCCTGGCCGCCGGCGCGCAGCAACACCGGATCGAGCGCCCCCTGGATCGCCACGCGCCGTTGCAGCCGCCGGCCGAGCGCCGCCGGCGCCTGGACATCGAGCCCCACCACCTGCACGCCGCTTTCGATCGCATAGCGCTCCACGAGCGCGCCCGCCCCGCGGGGAAAGCCGATGACCGGGGCGGTCACGCCCGCAGCCTTCAGCGCGCCGACGATCCTCGCGTGCGGCCCGATCACCAGGCGCTCGAACACGTCCTCCGGCAGCAGGTCGGACCACGACTCGAAGATCTGCAGCGCCTGGGCGCCTGCCCTGGCCTGCATGATCAGGTAGCTGGCGGTCGCATCCGCCAGGATGTCCACCAGCCGCTCGATCGTGGCTCGCTCGGTGACGGCCCTGGCCCGCGCCACCGCCCGGGCCGCCTCGCCGCCGCGGCCCTGCAGCATGTACGTCGCGAGCGTCCAGGGCGCGCCCGCGAAACCGATCAGAGCCCGCTCAGGCTCGAGGCCGGCCCGCGCCAGCCGCACCGTCTCGCCCACCGAGCCAAGCGTCTCCCCGACGGTCGCCGCCTTCTCGGCCATGGCGTCCAGGTCCGGCAGCGGCCCGAGCCTCGGCCCTTCGCCTTCCTCGTACCAGAGCGCCTGCCCCAGCGCCTGCGGCACCAGCGGGATGTCGGAGAAGACGATGGCGGCGTCATAGGCGAAACGGCGCATCGGCTGCAGCGTCACTTCCGACGCCAGCTTCGGATCGAAGACGAGGTTGAGAAAGCCGCCCGCCCTGGCTCGCAGCTCATGATATTCCGGCAGGCAGCGGCCGGCCTGGCGCATGAACCAGACCGGCGGCCGCTCGACCGTCTCGCCCGCCAGGGTGCGCAGCAGCAGCGGTTTCGGCTCGCGATCCATGGCGCTCCTTAAACCGGCTCGCCCTTCCCCGCTCAAGAGCCCAGTTTCCGGCCACCGGCTTCTCCCCTTCCTTAAGAAAGTCTTAAGGCCTGTTTGAAAAGGTTAAGGGCTGGTGGAGACCGGGGACAACCGGCGAGGCGGACGCCCGGCGCCTGCCTGGGTCCAGCAGCGGTGCAGAGTCTGCGTCGCCGTGGCGCGGTCGCTGTGAATTGCGGGGAGAAGCAGGCAGACTGTTGTTGCGCAACCGCCTCTGCGCCATCTCCATGGGCGTACAAATGGGAACAGACGAGCTTGTCGACCGACATGGCTGAGCCGCGCCCCGCGGACGTCCCCAGGGCCGAACGGCTGGGGACGATGGCCGGGATAAATGGGGCGCTCGTCCCCAGCCGGCGCGGCGGCGCGGTGCGGAGGCGCAACGATCCACCCCGGGCGCAGCTTTGCCCGGCTTGCGTTAACCATTTGTCAACCATCCGCCCACGGTTTCCGACCCAGCTTTATTTTCATTCCGACGCCGACCCATGACGGCCACGATGCGGCTCGCCACCTATTTCCACGTGCACCTGGTCTCCGATTCTACCGGCGAGACGCTGAACGCCCTCGCCAGGGCGGTGTGCGCCCGCTTCACCAACGTGCTGCCGATCGAGCACATCTATGCGCTGGTGCGCTCGCACCGCCAGCTGGACCGGGCGCTGGAGGAAATCGCCAATGCGCCGGGCGTGGTGCTGCACACCATCATCGACCCGGCGCTGCGAAGCGCGCTGGAAAGCGGATGCCGGGCGATGGACATGCCCTGCCTGGCCGCGCTCGATCCTCTGGTGTCGGAGCTTTCCCGCTACCTCGGCGCCACCGGCTCGGCGCGCGCCGGAACGCGCCTCGACGCCGGCTATTTCGACCGCATCGACGCGCTGAACTATGCCCTCGCCCACGACGACGGCCAGGGCGGCCAGGATCTGGAACGGGCGGACGTGGTGCTGGTCGGGGTGTCGCGCACCTCCAAGACGCCGACGTGCATCTATCTCGCCCACCGCGGCGTGCGGGCGGCCAACATCCCCCTGGTGCCGGCCGGCGAGGTTCCGCTGCGGCTGAAAGGGCTGGATCGGGTGCCGATCGTCGCCCTGACCCTCGCGCCCGACCGGCTGCTCGAAATCCGGCGCAATCGCCTCAGAAGCCTCAACGAGCGCCGCGAAAGCGCCTACGTCGAGCCAGATGCGGTTCGCGCCGAGGTGGTCCAGGCGCGGCGGCTGTTCGAGCGCCAGGGCTGGCCGGTGATCGACGTGACGCGGCGCTCGGTGGAAGAGACCGCCGCGGCGGTGATCAACATCCTGTCCGGCGGTCGCGGCCAGGTCGAGGTGCTGGGATGACGGCCGTGGTGCTGGCCTCGCAGAGCCCGTCCCGGGCCGCGATTCTCGCAGCGGCCGGCGTCGGCTTCGAGACCGTGGCTTCGGATGTCGACGAGGACGCCGAGAAGGCGGCGCTGCTCGCCCGCGGCGCCACGGCGCGCGAGGTCGCGGCGCGGCTGGCCGAGTCGAAGGCCCTGCGGGTCTCGTCCCGGCGCCCGCACGCCCTGGTCATCGGCGCCGACCAGACGCTGGAACTCGACGGGGCGCTCCACGACAAGGCCGCAAGTCTCGACGAGGCGCGCCGGCGGCTGCAGGCCCTGCGCGGCCGCCGCCACGCCCTGCACGCCGCCGTGGCGATCGCCAGGGGCGGAACGCTGATCTGGGCGATGATGGAGAGCCCGAGCCTGCTGATGCGGGATTTCTCCGACGGCTTCCTCGACGCCTATCTGGCGCAGGAAGGCGAGGCGCTGCTGGGATCGGTCGGCTGCTATCGGCTGGAGAGCCGCGGCGCGCAGTTGTTCGAGGCCGTGGACGGCGACTATTTCGCGATCCTGGGCCTGCCGCTCGTGCCCTTGCTGGGACTGCTCAGGCGCGAAGGGGCGCTGGCGGCGTGAACCTCGTCTCCGGCGCAACCGTGGTGGCGGGAGTGGTCGGCGCGCCGGTGGCGCACTCGCTCAGCCCGCTGATCCACAACGCCTGGCTGGATGCCGCGGGCCTCGACGCCGTCTACGTGGCCTTCGCCCCGCCGCCGCACCGATTCACCGCCTTCGCCGAGGGACTGCGTGGCGGCGCCGTACGCGGCCTCAACGTCACCGTGCCGTTCAAGGAGGCTGCGCTCGCCATCGCCGACGAGGCGAGCCCGTTCGCCCGCCGCGCCGGGGCCGCCAATCTGCTCCTCTTCAGCGCGGACGGGCGCATCGCCGCGGACAACACCGACGGGGCGGGGCTCGCCGCCGCCCTCGCCGAGCAGGCGCCGCTGTTCGAGCCGGGCGCCGGTCCGGTGCTGATCCTGGGCGCCGGCGGCGCGGCGCGCGGCGCCGCGGCGGCCCTGCTGGAGGCGGGCGCGCCGGAAATCCGCCTCCTCAACCGCACGCGTGCACGTGCGCAGGCCCTGGCCGCGGCCCTGGGCGCACCGGTCCGGGTCGCCGCCGCCGAGCGCGCCATCGCCGGTGCGCGCCTGGTCGTCAACGCCACCAGCCTGGGCCTGGACGGCGGGGCCGGGCCGGAGCTCGACCTCGAGGACGCCGCGCCGGGCGCGGTCGTCATGGACATGATCTATCGCCCCCTGGAGACGCCGCTGCTGCGCGCCGCGCGCCGCCGCGGGCTCGCGGTGGTCGACGGCCTCGCCATGCTGATCGGCCAGGCGGCGCCGTCGTTCGAGGCCTTGTTCGGCGCCCCGCCGCCCCCGCTCGACGTGCGCCGGCTCTGCGTGCGCGCCCTGGAGGCCGGGCCATGATCACCGTCGGACTCACCGGCTCCATCGGCATGGGCAAGTCGGCGACCGGCGCGATGTTCGAAGCCGAGGGCTGCCCCGTCTACGACGCCGACGCCGAGGTGCATCGGCTCTACATGGCTGGGGGCGGCGCGGCGGCCCCGCTCGGCGAGGCCTTTCCCGGCGTGGTCGGCGCCGACGGCGCGGTGGATCGAGCCGCCCTGAGCGCCCGCGTGGTGGGCGACCACGGCGCGATGGATCGGCTGAACCGCATCGTTCATCCACTACTGGGGGCGAGCCGGCGCGAGTTCTTCCGCAAGGCCGAGGCGCTGGCAGCCGAGATCGTGGTTCTCGACATCCCGCTGCTCTTCGAAACCGGCGGCGAGCGCAACGTCGACGCGGTGGTCGTCGTCTCGGCGCCGGCGCAGACCCAGCGCCAGCGCGTGCTGGCGCGCCAAGGCATGAGCGCGGCCAAACTCGACGCCATCCTGGCGCGGCAGATCGCGGACGTGGACAAGCGCGCCCGCGCCGATTTCGTCATCGACACCAGCGCCGGCTTCGAGGAGGCCCGCCGCCAGGTCCGCGACGTCATCGCCGCCCTGAAGGATCCGACCTGGCGCAAGCGTCGGCTTGAAGGGGCTGGCGAACCGGGCCATTGAACGGCGATGGCGCGCGAGATCGTCCTCGATACCGAGACCACCGGGCTGAACTTCGGGAACGGCCACCGGCTGGTGGAGATCGCCTGCATCGAGCTCGACGACCTGGTCCCGACCGGGCGCTCCTTCCATCGCTACGTCGATCCCGAACGCGACATCGATACCGAGGCCGAGCGGGTGCACGGCCTTTCCGCCGCCTTCCTGGCCGGCAAGCCGCGCTTCGCCGCGCCCGAGGTCGCCGACGCCTTGCTGGATTTTGTCGCGGGCGACCCGCTGGTGGCGCACAACGCCGGCTTCGACCGCGGCTTCGTCAACGGCGAACTCGAGCGCGCCGGCCGCGCCACCCTCGAGACGGCGCGCTGGATCGACACCCTGGCGCTGGCCCAGAAGCGGTTTCCGGGCATGTACAATTCGCTCGACGCGCTTTGCAAACGCTTCAAGATCTCGCTCTCCGAGCGCGAGAAGCACGGCGCCATGGTCGACGCCAGACTGCTGGCGGGCGTCTATCTGGAGCTGAAAGGCGGACGCGAGCGGGCGCTCGACCTGAGGCTGGCGACGGAGCGGCCGGCCGCGGCGGGGGCCGTCCGGAAGGGCTACGGTCCGCGTCCGCGTCCGCTGGCGCCGCGTGCGGGCGACCTGGAGCGCGCCCGCCACGCCGCCTTCATCCGCGAGGCGCTCGAAGGCGACGTCGTCTGGTCGCAGTTCGAAGACTGAAAGCCGCCCGCCGTCCGGGGCGCGATCGAGGCTCAGGCGGAGCCGGCCGGCGCCTCCGCCTGGGCCCGGCGGGCGGCGTAGATGCCGGCGAAGTCCATCGGCTCCAGAAGGAACGGCGGGAAGCCGCCCTCGCCGCTAAGGTCGGCGATGATGCGCCGGGCGAAGGGGAACAGATGCCGCGGGCACTCGATCATCAGCACCGGCTCCAGATCCGGTTCGGCGACGCCGGCGATCTGGAACAGGCCAGCGTACACGAGTTCGATGACGAACACCGCCTCGCTCTCGCGCATCGCCTGGGCCTTCAGCTTCAGCTCCACCTCGAAGAGGCCGTCGGGCCGGCCGCGGGCGTTCAGCTCCACCCCCAGATCCACCTGCGGCTGAGCCGCGCCGCCGCGCAGGGATTCGGGCGCGTGTGGACTCTCGAACGAGAGATCGCGGATGTACTGGGCCAGGATGCGAATGCCCGGCTGATCGTCGCGATTGGCCGCGTCCGGAACGGGAAGGTCGGTCATCGGCCGAAAGCGCCTCGTTGGTGTCTGGAGGATAGCGCGGGTCCTTCGGGGCCGGCGCGGCTCGCTAACACGCGGACATGCGGCCGGGCAAGCGGGCGCCCGGCGCGCGTTCCACGGCGACGCCAGGGACCTGACGGGCGGCGAAGGCGTTCCTATATTAGGAACCCGTTCGCAGAAATGCTCTAAGGCCGCTGCTCGTGCAGGTCGTTGAAATGATCATACTGGCCCTGGTGGCGGCGGTGGTGCTGTTCCAGCTCTACGCCGTGCTGGGCCGCCGCGTCGGCCGGCAAGCCGAGGACACGGCGCACGCCAGGCCAGGTCCGGCGGTTCCGGAAGGCGCGCGACCGCCGCCGGCGGCGGTGACCGACCCGGCCGCCCTGACCGGGCTGGCGCAGCTTCGCACCCGCGATCCGGGCTTCGACACGGCGAGGTTCATGCAGGGCGCGCGACAGGCGTTCCAGATCATCGTCAAATCGTTCGCGCTCGGGGACCGCAAGGCCCTGGAGCCGTTGCTCGCGCCCGAAGTGATGCGAACCTTCGAGAACGCCATGGCCAGCCGCGAACACGAGGGCCGCTCCGAACAGGTGGAGTTCCTCCAGGAGCCGCGCGCCGACCTGGAAAGCGTCAATCTGGTCGGCGATCTCGTCAAGGCGTCCGTCCGTTTCCTGGCCGAGTTCCGCAGCCGCTCCAAGGGTCCGGAGGGCGAGGCGGTGGACGATCGCCGCACCGCCGAGGTGTGGACGTTCCAGCGCAGCCTGGCCAGCCGCGACCCCAACTGGACCCTCGTCAACGTCGATCCCGCGGAGGCCTGAGCCTTGCGGGCGGGGGGCTGGGCCGCGGCGCTCGCCGCGGCCGTGCTGGCAGGCTGCGCGACGATGCCGACGCCGGCGGTCCGGCGTCTGCCGCTCGCCCGGCTGCCCGGCTGGGAGGCGGAGAACCACGCCGCCGCCTTCGCCGCGATCCGGGCGGCGTGCGTGCAGGCGCGCCGGCCCCTGGCGGTCTGCCGCGGCGTCCTCGCCCAGGGCGTTCTGGACGAGCCGCGGGCCAAGGCGTTCCTGGAGCGGCGCTTCCGCGCCGAGCCGGTGGCCGGCGAGGGCCTGCTGACCGGCTATTTCGCGCCGCTCTATCCGGCGCGCCACGCGCCGGACGCCCGCTTCGACGCTCCGGTCCGCCCCGCGCCCGCCGATCCGCATGCCGCGGGCGATCGCGCCGCCATCGAGAGCAGGCCGGCGCCGGACGCCCTGGCCTGGATGCGGCCAGAGGATCTGTTCTTCCTGCAGATCCAGGGCTCGGGCGAGCTGAGATTTCGCGACGGGGCCATGTGGCGCGCGGCCTACGCCGCCGACAACGGCCGCGCCTACGCCTCCATCGCCGCGGCCCTGGCGAGGCGCGGGCGCAGCTTCGGGCGCGACACCTCGGGCGGCGCGCTGCACGCCTGGCTGGCCCGGCATCGCGGACCGGCGGCCGACGAGGCGATGCGGCTCGACCCGCGGTACATCTTCTTCCGGCTTTCGCCCGACGACGGCGCCCAGCCGATCGGGGCGGCCGGGGCGCCGCTGATCGCCGGCCGCAGCGTCGCCGTCGATCCGGCGCATCACCCCTATGACGAGATTCTCTGGATCGACGCCGGGGCGCCGAGCCTGCCGGGCGCGCGCTCCAGCTATCGGCGCCTGGTCGTGGCGCTCGACGCGGGCGCGGCGATCAAGGGCGAGGTGCGCGCCGATCTCTATCTCGGCCAGGGCGCGGCGGCCGGCCGTGAAGCCGGGCGCGTGAGCCACCGGCTGCGCCTCTATCGCATCGTTCCCTCCCGGGGGTCGCGCCGATGAAGCGCGCCGCGGAGGCCGAGGATCTGCGCCTTTGGGCCGTGATCGCCGCGACCGTGCGGCCGCTGAAGGCGAACCGGGCCGCCCCGGCGGCCAAGGCGGGCGCCGCGGTCTTGCCGCTCGCTCCGCCCGGCGCCGCTGCCGCGCCCAGGCCGCGCCCCGGGGGTCGCCCAGGCGCGCCGCGCCCGATCCAGGCGGCGAGCCCGAGGCCCATCCAGGGCGTGGAAACCGCCCTGCATCGGCGCCTGGCGCGCGGGCGCGAACGCCTCGTGGCCCGCATCGATCTGCACGGCCTTGGCCAGGACGCGGCCAAGGCGGCGCTCGGCGCTTTCATCGCCCGCTCGGCGGACGAGGGCTGGCGCGCGGTGCTGGTGATCACCGGCAAGGGCGCCCAGGGCGATGGCGTCCTGCGCCGCCGCGCCCCCGACTGGCTCTCCGAGCCGTCCCTCGCCCGGCATGTCGCCGGCTTCTCCGAGGCCCATCGCCGCCATGGCGGCGAGGGCGCGCTGTACGTGGCGCTGAAGCGGCCGCGCTGAGGCGAGGCCTCAGACCGGCGTGCGGCCCCGTTTCTCGGCCAAGCCGGACGCGCCCTCGCGCGCCTCGAGCCTGGCGGCGACATCGTCCAGGCTGACGCCGGCGAGAGCGAGCACCACCAGCCAATGGTAGACGAGGTCGGCGCTCTCGGCCGCGAGCGCGTCGGCGTCGCCCTTCACCGCCTCCAGCGCCGCCTCCAGCGCCTCTTCGGCGAGCTTCTTGGCCGCGAGCGGCGGATCGGCCAGCAGCCGCGCCGACCAGCTCTGCTGCGGATCGCCGCCGCGGCGGGCCTCGATCACCGCGACCAGGCGCTCGAGGGCGTCGGCGAACCGGCTCATGGCGCCGCCGCCGGATCGGGCAGGCGCACCGGAACCCCGGCGGCGGCCATGGCGGCCTTCACCTGCGCGATGGAAAGCTCGCCGAAGTGGAACACCGAAGCGGCGAGCACGGCGTCGGCGCCGCCGGCCTGCACCGCCTCGATCATGTGCCTGGCCGATCCCGCCCCGCCGCTGGCGATCACCGGCACGGCCACGGCCGAGGAGACGGATTTCAGCAGCGCCACGTCATAGCCGCGGCGGGCGCCGTCCCGGTCCATGGAGGTGAGCAGAATCTCGCCGGCGCCATGCGCCACGGCGGCTTTGGCATATTCGACCACGTCGAGCCCGGTGGCCCTGCGCCCGCCATAGGTGAACACCTGCCAGCCGTCATTGCGGCGACCGCCCGCCGAACGGGCCGGACCATGCCGGGCGTCGATGGCCACCACCACCGCCTGAGAGCCGAAGGCGTCGGCGCAGCGGCTGACGAGGTCCGGCGCCTCCACCGCGGCCGTGTTGATCGAGACCTTGTCGGCGCCGGCGCGCAGCAGGGCGCGGGCGCTCTCCACCGAGCCGACGCCGCCGCCCACGCAGAGCGGCATGAAACAGACGTCGGCGGTGCGCGCCACCACCTCGAGAATGGCGTCGCGGCCTTCGTGGCTGGCGGTGATGTCGAGGAACATCAGTTCGTCCGCGCCGGCGGCGTCATAGGCGCTGGCCTGCTCCACCGGGTCGCCGGCGTCGCGCAGCTGCAGAAACTGCACCCACTTGACCACGCGGCCGTCCTTCACGTCCAGGCAGGGGATGACGCGGACCTTCAGCATCACGCCGCCGCCAGGGCTTCGGCCGGGCGGATCGCGCCGGCGTAGAGGGCGCGGCCCAGCACCGCCCCGGCGATCGGCGCGCCCGGCCAGGCCTTCAGGCGCTGGATGTCCTCCACGCCCGCCAGGCCGCCGGCCGCGATGACCGGGATGTGCACGGCGTCGGCCACCGCGCCGAAAACCTCGACGTTGAAGCCCATCAGCGCCCCATCCCGGTCGATGTCGGTGACGACGAGGGCGGCGACGCCGGCGTCCTCGAAGCGCCGCGCCACCGACAGGGCGTCCAGGCCCGAATCCTCCAGCCATCCTCGCACCGCGACTTGGCCGTTGCGGATATCGACGCTGACCGCGATCTGCTCTGGCCAGTCGCGGGCCGCGCCCCTGACCAGCTCGGGGTCGCGCACCGCGGCGGTGCCGAGGATCACCCGGCTGACGCCGGCCTCGATCCAGGCCTCGATGGCGGCGCGCGAACGCACGCCGCCGCCCAGCTGCACGGGGATGGAGACCGCCTTCAGGATCGACTCCACCGCCGCCGCGTTGACCGCCCGGCCCTCGGCCGAGCCGTCGAGGTCGACCACGTGCAGCCACTCGAACCCCGCCTCGGCCCAGGCCGTGGCCTGGTCGGCGGGATCCTCGTTGAACACCGTGGCGGTGGCGAAGTCGCCGCGCACCACCCGCACGCAGCGGCCTTCCTTCAGGTCGATGGCCGGATAGAGGATCACGGACGCCACGCGAGGAAGCCGGCGAGCAGCCTCGCTCCCTGGGCCTGGGATTTTTCCGGGTGGAACTGCGATCCGGCGAGGTTGCCGCGCTCAACCGCGGCGGGGAAGCGTCCGCCGTGGTCCGTCCAGGCGCTGACGTCGGTCTCGTCGGCGGGAAAGAGGGCGAAGGAGTGGGTGAAATACATGTGCGCCCCCTGCGGCAGGCAGGCCAGAACCGCGGCCCCGTCGGCGATCTCCAGCGCGTTCCAGCCCATGTGCGGCACCTTGCAGGCCGGATCGGCCGGGTCGAGCCGCCTCACTTCGCCGGCGATCCAGCCGAGGCCGGCGGTCTCGCCGAACTCGAGGCCGCGGCTCGCCAGCAGCTGCATGCCGACGCAGATACCGAAGAACGGCGCGCCGCGGCGGCGCACCGCCTCGGTCATGGCCTCGACGACGCCGTCGCGCGCGGCGAGGGCGGCCATGCAGGCGGCGAAGGCGCCGACGCCCGGCAGCACGATGCGGTCGGCGCGGGCGATCTCGTCGGCATCGCCGGTGGTGACGATCCGCATCGAGGTCGCGAGGCTCGCGGCGGCGCGCTGCAGCGCCTTCTCGGCCGAGCGCAGATTGCCCGACCCGTAGTCGATCAGGGCGACGCTCTGCATCGAAAAGGGTCCTTTCAGAGCACGCCCTTGGTGGAAGGGGCGCGGCCCAGCGCCTTGGAATCGAGTTCGACGGCCATGCCCAGCGCCCGCGCCAGCGCCTTGAAGCCGCTCTCGGCGATGTGGTGCGAGTTCTCGCCGTAAAGCGTCTCCAGGTGCACGCAGGCCCCGGCGTTCATCGCCAGGGCGTGATGGAACTCCTTGAAGAGTTCGGTGTCCATCTCTCCCACCTTGGCGCGCATGAACTCGACGCGCCAGACCAGATAGGGCCGGTTGGCGAGATCGACGGCGCACCGCGTCAGGGTCTCGTCCATGGGGATATAGGCGTGGCCGAAACGGCGCACCCCGACGAAACCCGCCAGCGCCTGCCGGAACGCCTGGCCGAGCACGATCGCGGTGTCCTCCACCGTGTGGTGCATGTCGATGTGCAGGTCGCCCCTGGTCTGGATCTCCAGGTCGAAGCCGCCGTGCCGGGCGAAGCTCTCCAGCATGTGATCGTAGAAGCCGATGCCGGTGGAAATGCTCGCGGCGCCGGTCCCGTCCACGTCCAGGGCGACGCGGACCTGCGTCTCCTTGGTGTTGCGGCTGATCTCCGCGGTCCGGCTCATGCGGGGGCTATTGGTGGGCGAAGGCGGCGATGTCCAGGGTTTTCCGCCGCCGCCTCACGCCCCCAGGAACAGTTCCCGCGAGGGGCAGAGATCGGCGACGATGCAGTCGGCGCACCTGGGCTTGCGCGCCACGCACACATAGCGGCCGTGCAGGATCAGCCAGTGGTGCGCCCGCGAGCGCGCCTGCGGCGGCGTCAGCCTCATCAGCTCGCGCTCGACCTCGTCCGGCGTCTTGCCGCGGCTGAGCTTCAGGCGGTGGGCGAGGCGGAACACGTGGGTGTCGACGGCGATGGCCGGTTCGACGCCCAGCTCGTTCAGCACCACGCTGGCGGTCTTGCGCCCGACCCCGGGCAGCGCCTGGAGCGCGTCGCGCCGCAACGGGACCTCGCCGCCATGGGCATCGACGAGGATGCGCGACAGGGCGACGACGTTCCTCGCCTTGGTCCTGAAGAGGCCGATCGCGGCGATGTAGGGCATGAGGCCCGCCTCGCCGAGCGCCAGCACCTTGGCAGGCGTGTCGGCGACCGCGAAGAGGCGCTGCGTCGCCTTGTTCACCGACCTGTCGGTCGCCTGGGCCGAGAGCACGACGGCGACGAGGAGGGTGAACGGGGAAGCATGGTCGAGTTCGGTGCGCGGGCGCGGACTGGCGCGTTCGAAACGGGCGAAGATCTCGGCGATGCGGGCGCGCTCGGCCGGCGAGATGCGCCGCGCGCGTGCGGCCTGCTTGGCCATGTCAGAGGATGTATCGCGACAGGTCGGCGTTGCGGGCCAGGGCGTCGACCCGTTCGCGCACATAGTCGGCGTCGATGGTGAGGCTCTCGCCCGAGCGGTCGCAGGCGGTGAAGCTGATCTCCTCGATCACCTTTTCCAGCACCGTCTGCAGCCGCCGCGCGCCGATGTTCTCCACCGCGCCGTTCACCGCCACCGCCGCGTCGGCGAGGGCGTCGATGGCGTCCTCGGTGAAGTGCACCGTGACGTTCTCCGTCGCCAGCAGCGCCTGCTGCTGGCGGATCAGGTTGGCCTCGGGCTCGGTGAGGATGCGGCGCATGTCGTCGCGGCTGAGCGCCTTCAGCTCCACCCGGATCGGCAGGCGCCCCTGCAGCTCGGGCAACAGGTCCGAGGGCTTGGCGACGTGGAAGGCGCCCGAAGCGATGAAGAGGATGTGATCGGTCTTCACCGGCCCGTACTTGGTCGAGACGGTGGTGCCCTCGATCAGCGGCAGCAGGTCGCGCTGCACGCCTTCGCGCGACACGTCGCCGCCGCGGAAGCCACCTTCCATCGTGCGGGCGCAGATCTTGTCGATCTCGTCGATGAACACGATGCCGTTGTTCTCGGCGTGCGCCACCGCGTCCTTCGCCAGCCGGTCGTTGTCCAGCAACTGGTCGGCTTCCTCCGCCTCCAGCAGCTTGCGC
>DATKRO010000065.1:0-18548 GCA_035532115.1 Caulobacteraceae bacterium
GGCGTTGGCGTAGACCGCGTCGAGGCCGCCGAACTCGGAAAGCGCCCGCGCCACATAGGCCTTCACGTCCGCCTCCTGGCCGGCGTCGCCCTGCAGCGCCACGGCGCGCCCGCCGGCCTCGCGGATCGCGGCGGCGGTGGCCTCGACCTCGCCGGCCCGGTCGACGCAGACGACGCCGGCGCCCTCGGCGGCGAACAGCAGCGCGCTCGCCCGGCCGATGCCGCTGGCCGCGCCGGTGACCACGGCGGATCGCCCCTCCAGCCGGCCCATGCCCGTTCTTCCCTCGCTCACTAAAACGGCTCGTTCAAACGCTTGTTGGAAATGCTTTCGGGCCTGGCGCGCGCGGGGTCAAGCGGCGGTCGCCCGGCCGCGCCGTTCTTAGCGTGGCCTTAACCATAGGGTGGTGGGCTTGGGCCTTCGATACGGGGTACAGCGCCAATGGCCGCCTTGAGACGCCAGCTGATCGCCCCGGCCGCGCCGCCCGTGCCGGTGGCGCGGCCGCGGCTGCCGACGCGCGAGGCGCTCGTCCCCTACCTCGACCGGATCGACGAGAGCCGCTGCTATTCCAACTTCGGCCCGCTGGTGCGCGAGTTGGAGGCGCGGCTCGCCGCCCGGCTCGGCGGCGGCGCCCAGGTGAGCACGGTCGCCAACGGCCCCCTGGCGCTCACCCTGGCGCTGAGGGCGGCGGGCGCCAAGCCTGGTTCGCTGTGCGCCATGCCGGCCTGGACATGTGTCGCCAGCGCCCACGCCGCCGCCCAGGCGGGACTGACGCCCTGGTTCCTCGATGTCGACGCCGAGACCTGGATGCTCGATCCTGGACGCACCGTCGAGGCCGTCGGCGCAGCTCCGGGCGAGGTCGGCGCCATCATGCCGGTGTCGGCCTTCGGACGTCTGCCGGACCTTCGCGCCTGGCGCGCGGTCGCCGAGGCGACCGGCGTTCCGGTGGTGGTCGACGCCGCCGGCGCCTTCGACGCCCTCGACGAGGCGCCCGTGCCGGCAGTCGTCAGCCTGCACGCCAGCAAGACCGTGGCGGCCGGGGAGGGGGGCTACGTCGTCAGCGACGACAGGGGACTGGTCCAGCGCGTCCGCGCCCTCTCGGATTTCGGATTTTGCGGCGAGCCCGGCGCGCGCCACCCGGCGCTCAACGGCAGGCTTTCGGAGTACGCCGCAGCGGTCGCGCTCGCCAGCCTCGACGCCTGGCCGGCCGACCGGGCGCGCTTCGGCTTCGCCGCCCAGTATCTGCGCGTCGCCCTGGCGCTGACGCCGCAGATCGAGTTCCAGCCGGGCTGGGGCGCGCGCTGGATGTCCAGCGTCTGCGTCGTCGGGACCCCCGCGGCGGCGGCGCCGGCCATCGCCGCACGGCTCGCGGCCGCGGGGATCGAGGCGCGCGACTGGTGGGGCCATGGCTGCCACCGCCAGCCGGCGTTCGCGGCTTGCCCGGCCCAGCCGCTGCCCGTCACCGACGGTCTCGCCGTCTCGACCCTGGGCCTGCCCTATTTCGTCGATCTGGACGAGCCCGCCTCCTGGCGCATCGTCGATGCCCTCATGGACGCCTTGAAGACCTGACCTGTGTGGAGCGGTTTTCCGCTCTCCGGCCCGCGGCCATCACCAAAGCGTGTCGGCGATTCGCGGGGTGCGGCGTTAACCCACGTCGATTTCGTGCTAGGGTGACGCAGCGTCCGGGAGAGCCGCCATGACAGGATCTGGCAGGGTCAGCGTCGCACTGGCCCCGCATGAGGTTTCGCAGCTTCGCCTCATCGTCGAGTCCGGCGAGTTCGCCTCCATCGCCGCCGTGACGCGCGCCGCTCTGCAAAGCTGGCTGCGGCGCCGTGCGCTGCATGGCGGCCGGCATGGCGCCGAGAGCCTCGTCCGTGGGCTGGACGCGCGCCGCGGTCCGGCCGCCGGCGAGATCATGGAGCGCGTCGAATTGCTCTTCGACGCCGCCGACGCCAAGGCCTAGACGCCCATTCGAAGAGCGTCATGCTGAGGCCGCTAGCGCTATCACCGCGCAAGGCGACGAAGGGCGAGGCGTGATGCGCCGCACTCAGCACGCCAGCGCTCGCAAGCGCTGGCTGCCGGTGGATGGGGATTTACGTGGGGATCAGGACATGCGTCGATGACGGTGGTACAGCCACGGAAGCGCTGGGGCCACCCGCTGACCTATGCCGTCGTTGGGCTGCTCGGCATTATCCTAGGGGCCGGCATCATGACGAACGCGCCGGCGCCGCCGCAATCCAGCGTCGCCGTCGCGCCGACGCCGGAGCAGACAGCGGCGAAACCAGTGGCGAAGGCTCCTGCGATCGATGCCGAAACCGTTCCTTCGGGAAGCTCGCCAAGCCCGGCGGCTCCATCGCGAGACTGCGGCGAGAGCCTGAGCTGGGAGAGTCAGCCGATTAATCCAGCGCTCTCAATTGACGACAACAAACGCCTCCTGGACGAAGAGTTCGGATCGGACATGGACGCCGGTAACTGTGTCAAGCGGGTGATCGAAAGCACGCCGCTGAACTTGCCGCACGATGCGATCGTTGATGCGGCAGCCGCAAGGTGCGCACCCCTTCTCGCCGAGGGGATCGCCGCCGAGACGCAGCAGTACGGGCCGCCGCCGACGCCTGTCGATGCGATGAAGCAGGCGCGGTGCATGGCAGCCGATGCCTTGCACGATGAACTCCGCGGACCCACGGAATAACCGGCCGCCCCGACCGATGGTTCTTTGCGACGGGCATGGGCAATTGCCGATGGGTTCTATATGCGAATATGACCTAGCGGGCGCCGAGCGCCCGGAAGATCATGATCGGCGTGATCCCCCAGGCGATGTCAGGACGGGCAAAGCCCGCCTGCAATAGGGGCAGCATACCAAGCGCCATTTGGCCGAATGGCGCAGTGGCGAAGTCTTCGATAACCGCCGCCGTCAAGTCGTCGGGGGTCGAGCTAGTCGGCAATGCGTCTAGGATGCCGAACATCCGCCACCGACCATCAAGCGCAATGCCGTGTTTTAGGAATATGTCGGAGGGCTCAATAAGGAGGCTGTCAGCCTTGAGGCTAGACCATACCGATTGCAGACCCTCCGTCATAAATCGCGCCTGCACTGGATGCGGGAGCGCGCTCAGGATGTCGGCGACGACGTTTCCGGTTGTGGCGCCGGCTATCGCTTCGTCCCGCGTTCGTGGCAATGCCACAAGTTCACTTCGACGACGTTCGTGGCGATTTCCCGCAGGGAGGGTCGGCGCCGGCGCGGCGTGGTCGATACCGGCTTGTATCAGTGCCTGGATTGAACCCTGCTGCCACAGCACACGAAACATCGTGAAATCAACCACGCTGAGTGCGCCAGTAACGGAGACAAAGTCGCCAATTCCGGAGGCGGCGAGTTCGGTCTTGATCAGGCTGCGCTCGTGAAGGTTGTTGTATAGGTTGATGCCGCCGATCCAAAGGGGATCATATTCCTGATCCAAGGACTCTGCGTACCGGGTGGCCTTCTCAGCTTGATTGTTGGCTTCCCCGGACGCGACGCCGGGAACGCCAGCGCCCAATCTGCCGCCTGCAAGGTCCCGGCTGCTCTCACCGCTAGACCGACGATGGGTGACTTTGCCAGGAGTGCCGTAGCCGCCTAGCTGAGCGAGAAACGACCCAATACGGCGGGCGTCGTAGTACAGGAAATCATAGACTTCCGGGCCTTCGCCCCCTTCGCCTGAGCCCCATCCGGATGTTCTCTCGAACCTCGTTGGCACGCCGCTCGATCTCCGCCTGCCCTTGGCGGACGCGCGACATGGCGTCGGCCAGCTCTTTCGGGTCCGTCTGGAGGAAGCGCGCCAGCGCCTCATCAAACGGCATTTCCTCGATTGGCTTCGGAGGTTCTTTGTCGCGCGCCGTCATGCGATCGGCACCTTGTCGGTGAGACGATCATCCGCGCCTACGATCAACGCGTTCACCCGAGCCCCCACGCCGGTGTCTCGGCGATTGTAGCGCCAAGACATCTCATCGACATAGCGGAAAAGGTGAGAGCTGACCCAGCGGTGAATGCCGATGATCCGGCGCTTCAGCAGCGCCCAGACGCTCTCAATCGAGTCGGCGTGGGCATGGTAGTGACGAAAGTACTCGCTGGCGCTGTGGTTGACGGTGTGGTGGTGGCAGTCGCCTCCAGGGCCGCGATAGCCGGGCGCTTCATTCGTGGTGAGGCTGGGTCCCGGCGGGACGTGTGAGCGCACGCCGTGTTGCAGGGTCTCGCCCTTCACGTTCTCGATGGTGCCGGCGCGCAGGACGCCGTCCCGCTCGACGAGGCTCATCACGACCGCGTTGCCGACGCCGCCCCGGCCCTTGTGCTAGCGCTTGGTCGCATTCTTGTTCGCCTCCTTGTCCCCAACAACGTCTCGTCAGCCTCGACCGATCCCGCCAGCGATCGGTTGAATGAGTTGCTCGTCGCCGCATAGCGCAGATGGTGAAGCATGAAACGTGCCGCGGCCCTCTCTGTCATGCCCCTGTCATCGTTGGTCTCTAGAACCTGCCTGCGGCCTCGCGCCGGAGCGGGCTGCCGGAGGGTCTCATGACATCGATCGGAACCGCAGGGCTGGACCGCAGGGCGGCGCGGGCGATCGGGAGCGTCATCGCCCGCGCGCCGCTGGCGGCGCTGGCGCTCGCCGTCGCGGTGGCCGCGGGCGGGCCTGTCTCGGCCGCGCCGCAGCAGCGCATCCTGGAAACCGGTTCGTCGCTGCTCTACCCGATGTTCAACCTCTGGGTGGCCGATTACAGCCGCGCCCACGGCAATGTGCAGATCACCACCCAGAGCACGGGCAGCGGCGCCGGCATCGCCCAGGCGATCTCCGGCATCGCCCAGATCGGCGCTTCGGACGCCTACCTCAGCGATCCGCAGATGCGCCAGAGCCCCGGCGTGCTCAACATCCCGCTGGCGGTCTCGGCTCAGACGATCGACTACAATATTCCCGGCCTGAACAACCGCCGCCTCAATCTCAGCGGGCCGGTGCTGGCGGGGATCTATACCGGACGGATCCGCAACTGGGACGACGCGGCGATCCGGGCCATCAACCCCGGAGTCGCGCTGCCCCACCACGCCATCGTGCCGATCCACCGCGCCGACGGCAGCGGCGACACCTTCATCTTCACCCAGTATCTGGCGTTCAGCACCCCGAGCTGGGCCAGTTCGCTGGCCTATGGCGCCACGGTCAACTGGCCGCCCGTGCCGCAGAGCCTCGGCGCCAACGGCAATCCGGGCATGGTCAACGCCGCCAGGAGCACGCCCTATTCGATCGCCTACATCGGCGTCAGCTTTCGGAGCCAGGCGCGCCGCGCCGGCCTCGGCGAGGCGGCGCTGCAGAACCGCTCGGGCCGCTTCGTCGCCGCGACCGTCGGGGCGATCTCCGCCGCGCTCGCCGCCACGGCGGGCAGGACGCCGCCGGACGAACGCCTCAGCCTCGTCTTTGCGCCCGGTCCGGCCGCCTATCCGATCATCAACTACGAATACGCCATGGTGAAGGCGCAGCAGCCGTCGCCGGTGCTGGCGAGCGATCTGCAGGCTTTCCTGGGGTGGGTGATCAGCCCGGCGGGCGGCGGCTCCGCCCGCTACCTGAGCCAGGCCGGCTTCGTCGGCCTGCCCGCCGCCGTGCGCAGCCTCAGCGCCCGCCAGATCGCCCAGATCCGCTAGGCGACCGCGGGAGCCGGCGATGACGCCGCTGCGCAGGCGCGGCCCGCTCGACCGGGCGCTCAGCTTCCGCACCGGGCTGGCGCTCGCCGCCGGCGCGCCTCCGGCGGTGCTGACGGTGCTGCTGGTGTTCCTGACCGCCTACGCTTGGCCGGCGATCGGCTTCAACGGACCGGGCTTCCTCTCCGGCTTGGACTGGAACACCGGCAACCTCTACCTCGATCCAGTGCGGCAGGGCGCGCTGATGGTCCAGCCGGGCGCCCACTACGGCATCCTCGACCTGATCGTCGGCACCTTGGCCTCGACTCTGGTCGCGGTGGCCCTGGCGCTCCCCGTCGGCGTCGCGGCGGCGGTGTTCCTGGCCGAGGCCGTGCCCGGGACGATCCGCACCTTCGTGTCGTTCTTCGTCGAGCTCCTGGCGGCGATTCCCAGCGTCGTCTACGGCCTCTGGGGCGTCGTGGTGCTGATCCCGCTGCTCGGCCGGTGGGTGTTTCCGGTGATGGCGAGCCGGCTCGGCTGGCTGCCGTTCTTCAATGGCGAGCCGGGCAGCGGCTATGGGCTCCTCACCGCCGGCCTCGTGCTCAGTCTGATGATCGTGCCCCTGATCACCGCCACGGTGCGCGACGCCATCCTCGCCCAGCCTGCCGCCTTGCGGGAGTCCGCCGTGGCGCTGGGCGCGACGCGCTTCGAGACGGTGTGGAAGGTGGTGCTGCCCGGCATCAACCGGGTGACCGTCGGCGCGACCATCCTGGCCACCGGCCGCGCCCTCGGCGAGACCATGGCCGTGCTGATGGTCAGCGGCAATGCGCAGGGCGCCTTGCCGGGCAACATCTATTCGCCGATCTCGACCATGGCGGCCTTCATCGCCTCCCAGCTCGACAGCGCGCTCGGCGACCCGTCGGGACTGGCGGTGGAGTCGCTCGCCGAGATCGCCATCGTGCTGGCGGCCATGTCGCTGATCGTCAATACGCTCGCCCGGCTGCTGCTCGCCGCCGTCGGCGCCCTGCGCCCGGCAGGCGCCCGGTGAGCCCCGCGGCCCGGCCGGACGCGAGGCAGCGGTCGCCGCTGCTGCGGTGGTGGCGGCGGCTCGGCACGAGCGCCGGATGGGCGGCGACGGGCCTTGCCTTCCTCGCGCTCGCCGCGGCGATGCTGTGGATCCTGCAGGTCGTGGTGGTTCGAGGCGCGGGCGCGCTCACGCCCTCGATCTTCACCGGCGTCACCCAGGGCAACGGCGGCGGGCTGCTGAACGCCATCGAGGGCACCGCGGTGACGTCGCTCGGCGCCCTCCTGCTCGCGGTTCCGTGCGGACTGGCGGCGGGGATCTACGTCGCCGAATATCGGCACAGCGGCTGGGCCGCGGTGATCCGCTTCCTCAGCGACATCCTCGTCGGGGTGCCGTCGATCGTGATGGGCTACGCCGGCTACGTGATGATGGTGGTGGGGCTGGGCTGGCACTTCTCGGTGGCCGCGGCCGCCATCACCCTGGCGGTGATCGCCTTGCCCTACATCTGCCGCACCACCGAACTGGCGCTGCGCCAGGTCTCCATGCGGCTGCGCGAGGCGGGCTATGCCCTCGGGGGCGCGGATGCGGCGGTCATCCTGCGCATCGCCCTGCCCAGCGCCCTGCCGGGCGTGCTCACCGGCATCCTGCTGGCGCTGTCGATCTCGGTGGGCGAGACCGCGCCGCTGCTCTACACCGCCGGCTGGTCCGACTATCTGTGGAACGGCCAGCTCACCAATGCGCCGATCGGCTATCTGACCTACGCGATCTGGACCTTCATCAACGAGCCGTCGGTGCAGGCCAACCGGCTGGCCTACGCCGCGGCGCTGCTGGTCACCGGCATCGTCCTCGTCATCAACATCGCCGCCAGGCTCGTCCTGCGCGGCGCCCAGCCGGCGCGGGTGTAGGCGGGCGCGCTATCCCGCCCGCGCCGGCGCCTGTTCGGCCGCCTGCGACATGCTGGGCATAGGCCGCGACAGCGGGAAGAACTTGCCGCTGAGCTTGGGCAGACACTCCGAGAGGATCGTCTGCGGCGTCCAGCCTTCGGGCTTGGTCAAGGTCTCCACCGGGCGCGGCTGGCTGTAGAGGATGATGTTCTCGCCGCTGGCGCCGAAGATCTGGCCCGAGACGTTCTTGGCCGCCGCCGAGACCAGCGCCACCGAAAGGCGCGCCGGCTGATCGGCCCGGATCGCCTGCGCCATCTGGGCGCGCCGCGCCGCCGCCGCCTCGTCCTTCACCGGCACCGATTGCGTCATCCGCGTCCAGGCCACCGGCGCCAGGCAGTTGCAGCGCACGTTCTTCGAGGCCCCCTCCATGGCGATGATCCTCGAAAGGCCCGCGATGCCCATCTTGGCCGCGCCATAATTGGTCTGGCCGATGTTGCCGAACAGGCCCGAGGTCGAGGTGAACAGCACGTAGGCGCCGTCCTCCTGGGTGCGGAAGTGCTCGATGGTGGCGCGGCAGACGTTGAACGAGCCCTTGAGGTGGACCTCGATCACCCGGTCCCAGTCCGCCTCGTCCATCTTGTGGAACATGCCGTCGCGCAGGATGCCCGCGGGGTTGATGACGGCGTGCAGGCCGCCGAGGGTGTCGAGCGCCTGTTCGACCATGCCCTGCACCGACTTCAGCGAGGTGACGCTCTCGGAGTTGGAGGCGGCCTCGCCGCCGGCCGCGCGGATCTCCTGGGCGACCGTCTCCGCCGGTCCGGCCGAGCCTTCGTCGCCGCCCGCCAGGCCGCCGCCGAGATCGTTGACCAGCACCTTGGCGCCTTCCCTGGCCGCTATCAGGGCGCACTCGCGGCCGATGCCGTTGCCGCCGCCGGTGACCAGCACCACCTTGCCGTCCAGAATGCCCATGGGTCTATCTCCTGCCGATGAAATGCGAAGCCGCTTCGGCCCGATGCTCTATTCGAGGCGGTCGGCGGTGCGCAAGGCGGGAAACAGCGCCGCCCAGGTCCCGGTGACGACGAGCGCTCCGACGCCGCCATAGACGACCGCGGCCACCGCCCCCAGGAACCGCGCCGCGAGGCCGCCGCGGAATTCGCCCAGTTCGTTCGATCCCGAGATGAACAGGCTGGAGACCGCGGCCACGCGCCCGCGCATCTGATCGGGGGTGACCAGCTGCACCAGGGTCTGGCGCACGAACACCGACAGCATGTCCGCCGCGCCCAGAGTCGCCAGCGCCAGCACCGAGATCCAGACGCTGCGCGAGACGCCGAAGACGATGGTCGCCAGCGCGAACACGGCCACGCCCGCGAACATCTTCAGCCCGGCGCGGCGGCGGATCGGATTGAAGGAGAGATAGAGCGCCACCAGGCTGGCCCCCGCCGTGGGCGCGGCGCGCAGCAGCCCGAAGCCGGCCGAGCCCACCTTCAGCACGTCGCGGGCATAGGCGGGCAGCAGCGCCGTCGCCCCGGCGAGGATCACCGCCGCCAGATCGAGCGAGATCGCGCCGAAGACGACCTTGTTGGTCCAGACGTAGGCGAGCCCCTCCTTCACCAGCGCCCAGCGCGAGCCAGGCTGCGCCGCCGGCCTGGTGACGCCGCGGATCATCGAGAGCGACAGCGCCGCGCCGATGTAGAGGACGAACGAGGTCTCGTAGGCCGCGCTCGGGGAGGCGGCGCTGAGCACGCCGCCCAGGGCCGATCCGAGGATGCTCGCGAACTGCCCCGCCAGGGAGTTCCAGGCGATGGCGCGCGGCAGCAGCTCCCTGGGAACCAGCATCGGCCCCAGCGCGGTCGCCGACGGCGAGAGGAAGGCGCGCGAGGCGCCGAAGATCAGCGAGACGCCCAGCAGCAGCGGCACCGAGGCGAAATGGAAGATGCCGGCGGCGGCGAGCACGCCGGCCGGCGCCAGCTCGGCCGCATAGCACAGCCTCAGCACCTTGGCCCGGTCGCTGCGGTCCGCCGCGTGGCCGGCGGGCAGGAACAGCAGCAGCAGCGGCGCGAAGCTGATCAGGCCGATGAGCGAGACGTTGAACGACGACCGGCCGACGTCCAGCGTGCGCCGCGACAGCTCGTAGACCTGCCATCCCATGGCGACGCTCTGGATGTGCACGCCCAGCCCGCCCAGCCAGCGCTGGACCCAGAAGAACCGGTAGTCCCTGTGGCGCAGGAGATCGCGCGCCGAGGCTGCGGTGGGCGTGGCCTGAGACATGGGAGGGGCCGAATGCCCGAGCTTGCCGCGCTTCGCAATGGCGCGCGCCGCCCGGCCCCAGCAGGGATGCCGGGCAGCGCCCCAGCCGGGCGCGTTGACGATCCTCGGGCTTGCCCCTATGTGCGCGCCCTTCCATGAGCCTCGCCGCCGCCTCCGCCCTGCCGCCGATCGCCGCCGAGCGGCGCGAAGATGCGCCCTGCGTCGAGCGCCTCATTCTGCGCGTGCTCGGGCCCGGCCGTCTCGCCAAGAGCGCCGAGCGGCTGCGCGAGGGCCGCGCGCCGCTGCTGCAGCTCTCGTTCGTCGCCTGGTCGGGCGCCGAGGCGGTGGGCTGCGTGCGCCAGTGGGCCGTGAGCATAGGCGGGCGGGCGGCGATCCTTCTGGGTCCCTTCGCCGTCGATCCCGCGTGGCGGGGCCAGGGCGTGGGCGCGGCGCTGATCGGCCGGGCGTGCGAGGGTGCGCGCGATGCGGGCCACGCCCTGATCCTGCTGGTGGGCGACGAGCCCTATTACGGCCCCTTGGGGTTCTCCGCGCCGCCGGCCGCCAGGGTGCTCATGCCCGGTCCGGTCGATCAGCGGCGCGTGCTGGTGCGCGCGCTGGCGCCCGGGGCGGACGCGGATCTGGGCGGCGCGGTGACGCCCGCTTGAGCGGCCCGGCGGTTCGACTTACCTACTGACCATGGCTGAGGCGACATCGCGTGGGCTCGAAGGCGCTGGCGAGGCGGCGAGAAGCCAGTCGCCGGGCCGCGGGCTGCCGCCCGTGCACCTGTGGAACCCCGGCCACTGCGGCGACATCGACATCCTGATCCGCCGCGACGGCCATTGGCTGCATGAAGGCACGCCGATCGGCCGCGAGGCGCTGGTCCGGCTGTTCTCCACCGTGCTGCGCAAGGATCCCGACGGCTACTGTCTGGTCACGCCGGTCGAGAAGATGCGGATCAAGGTCGAGGATGCGCCCTTCGTGGCCGTCCGCGTCGATCGCGGCGGCGATGCGCTGGTCTTCCTCACCAACGTCGGCGACGAGGTCGAGGCCGGGCCGGATCACGCCATCCGGGTCGAAGAGGATGCGCGCACCGGCGAGCCGCGTCCCTATCTGCACGTGCGCCGCGGCCTCGAGGCCCTGATCGCGCGGCCGGTGTTCTACGAACTGGTGGAGATGGCCGAGGAGCGCCAGACGCCTGCGGGGCCCCGGCTCGGCGTGGCCTCGAACGGCGCCTGGTTCCCGCTCGGACCGGCGCGGCTCGGCCGGCCATGAGCCTCACGGGCGAGCGCGGCGAGGTGCGCCGCTGGATCGCGAGCCACCTCGATCCGCTCGACGCGACCATCCTCGGCGGCATGGAGGTGCGCGCCGACCTCAGTCTCGACCCCGCGCATGCCCCGGCCGCGCCGGTGGCCTGGACGCCCGCGGCGGTGCTGGTGGCGCTGGTGGAGCGCGACGAAGGGCTCTCGGTGCTGCTCACGCGCAGGTCCGACACCCTGCGCAACCACACCGGCCAGATCGCCCTGCCGGGAGGTCGCAGCGATCCTGGCGAGACGCCGTGGGAGACGGCGCTGCGCGAGGCGCGCGAGGAGATCGGCCTCGATCCGGCGCTGGTGCAGCTCGCCGGACTTTCCACCCCCTACCGCACCGCCGGGACCGGCTTCCACATCACCCCGGTGGTGGGCTTCGTGGCGCCCGGCTTCACGCTCTCGCCCAATCCGGACGAGGTGGCGGACATCTTCGAGACGCCGTTCGGCTTCCTGATGGACCCGGCGAACCACGAGCGCCATGCGCGCGAGACTCCGGCCGGCGACCGGCGCTGCTTCTACGCCATGACCTGGGAGGACCGCTTCATCTGGGGCGCCACCGCCGGCATGCTGAAGGCCCTCTACGACCGGCTCTTCGGGGCGGCGGTGGCATGATCGAGAGCCTGGGCGCCCGGCCCTGGATGACGCATCCGGCGACCCGCGCCGTCATGGCGGCGCTGGAGGCGGCGGGCGGGCCCGCCTGCGCCCGCTTCGTCGGCGGCTGCGTGCGCAACGCCATCCTGGGAGCGCCCGTCGGCGACATCGACATCGCCACCACCCTCACGCCCGACGCGGTGACGACGGCGCTGGCGCAGGCGGGGCTGAAGGCGGTCCCGACCGGGATCGAGCACGGCACCGTCACCGCCGTCGCCCACGGGCGGCCGTTCGAGATCACCACCTTGCGCCGCGACGTGGCGACCGACGGGCGCCGCGCCGTGGTGGCCTTCACCGGCGACTGGGGCGAGGACGCCCAGCGCCGCGATTTCCGGCTCAACGCCCTCTACGCCGACCCGGCCGGCAGGCTCTACGACCCGACCGCCGGCGGCCTCGCCGACGTCCGCGCCGGCCGCATCGTCTTCGTCGGCGATCCGGCGACGCGCATCCGCGAGGACGGGCTGCGCATCCTGCGCTTCTTCCGGTTCCTGGCCTGGTACGGCCGCGGCGAGCCCGATGCGGCGGGGCTCGGGGCCTGCGCGGCGCTGCGCGGCTGCATCGCCCAGCTCTCGGCCGAGCGCGTCAGCGCCGAACTGCTGAAGCTGCTGGCCGCGGAGGATCCGCGCGCGGCCGTGCGGCTGATGGCCCAGGCGGGCGTGCTCGCCGAGGCCTTGCCCGAAGCCCATGCGCTCGGCCGCTTCGAGCAACTGGTCGCCGTCGAAACCGGCATCCTCTTCAGCCAGGACGCGCTGTTGCGCCTGGCCGCGCTGCTGCCGGACGAGCCTGCCGCGGCCGCCGCCCTCGCCGTGCGCCTGCGCCTCGCCAACGCCCAGCGGGACCGTCTGGCCGCCGCCCTCGATCCCGAGCCGCGCCTCGTCTCCTGGATGAGCCCCCGCGACGCGCGCAAGCTGGTGTACCGGCTGGGCGTGCAGGCGTTCTGCGACAAGGTCATGCTCGCCTGGGCGGCGTCCGATCGCCCCGCGGCGGCGATCCAGTGGCGCGCGCTCCTGCCCACCGCCCAGACCTGGACGCCGCCGCGCTTTCCCCTCACCGGCGACGAAGTGATGGCCGCCGGCGTGCCGCAGGGGCCGCTGGTTGGCGAGGTGATGCGCGAGGTCGAGGCCTGGTGGGCGGAGAACGACTTTCCCGGCGACAAGCTCGCCCTCATCGAAAGGCTGAAGGCGGTGGCCCAGGGCATGGCCTATTAGGGAGGGGACGGCTTGAAGATCGGGATCCTGGCCGCCGGCGCGCCGCCCAGGGCGCTGTGGCCGGCCTTCGGAGACTATCCGGCGATGTTCCGCTCCCTGCTCGGCGGGCGCGGCTATGGCTGGGAGACCTACGACGTCGCCGCCGGCGTCCTGCCCGCCGATCCGGCCGAGTGCGCGGCCTACATCGTCACCGGCGCGGCGGCGGGCGTCTATGATCCCGACCCGTGGATCGGCGCCCTGCTGGAGTTCCTGCGCGCCGCCAGGGGCCGCGTCAGGCTGGTCGGCGTCTGCTTCGGCCACCAGGCGATGGCGCAGGCGTTCGGAGGCCAGGTGATCAAGTCGCCGAAGGGCTGGGGCGTCGGCCTGCACGCCTATGACGTCGCGGAGCGGCGCGCCTGGATGGATGGCGGCGGGGCGTTTCAGCTCTCCGCCTCGCACCAGGACCAGGTGGTGCAGCTGCCGCCGGGCGCCGCTGCGGTCGGCGGCAGCGATTTCTGCCCCAACGGCCTTCTGGCCTACGCCGACCAGCCGGCGATCTCCTGCCAGCTCCACCCCGAGTTCACGCCGGCCTATTCCATCGCCCTGATCGAGGGCCGCCGCGGCGCGCGCCTTCCCGAGGCCCAGGCGGATGCGGCCATCGAGAGCCTGAGGCGGCCAGACGACCACGCCCGCTTCGCCGGCTGGATAGCGCGGTTCCTGGAGACTTGAGCGCCCAGGCGGCGCGGGCGCCCCACGGCAAGGAGCGCGAGTCGGGCGAGCCGCTCATCATCGCCGTCACCCCGGCCAAGCGAAGCGCGAGCCGGGGCCGGACGCGCGGCGGCCGAGCTGGCCGTCGTCCTGGAAGGCAATTTCACCGACGTGCGCCGGTGACGGTGCACGAACCTGCGCCGATCCCGTGAGCGCCAGGTGCACTGCCTTCGTGGTAGTGATGGGTGCGCCTCGCCCGCGCCGCCGCGCGCTCGCTCACGTCGGCAAGGATCGCGATCACCGCCCGCGGCATCTCCTCGAGACGCAAGGGAGGCGCTCGCGCCGCGCCGGCATCGGCCATGAACGCCGCCTTAGCGAGCCCCACGGCGGCGTTAGACTGCCGGCCTTCGGCCCCCGCTCGAGGGGCGCTCTTCCGGCGAGGGCCGCATGACGAGACACATCTCCGCCCTTGCCCGCCTCGTCGCCGGCGAAGCGGTGGGGACCATTGTCAACGGTGAGAATACGGCCCGGGCTCGCGCTTCGCCTGGCCGGGGAGACGCCCCTTCCACCCCCGCGCCTGGCGGCGCGGCGGTCCCCCTTCCCCGCGACGCGGGGCAGGAGTGAGGACGCCTTTCCTCCTCCCCCGCAAGGCGGGGGAGGTGATCGTCGAACGGCGACGCCGTGCGGTTGCCCGGGTACATCGGTTGAGAGTGGCCGCCGCGATATCGACAGGAGTCGGAAGAACAAGGCGCGAACCATGCCGTTGTGGCGTGATCCGACCGGGCCTAAGACCCACCGTCAAGGTTCGAGGGAGACGGCGCGTGGACCCCTTCACTGCATTCGACGAACGGCTGGATCGAATGCTTCGGAATTTTCTTCGCGACGCGGCCCAGGAGTTTGATCGAATCTACGTCGAGACGACGCCTCTCGACGCGGCGCGCGTCCAGCGTCAGCTTGACGCTCTCGAAGACGAGATGCATCGCGCAACGAACGTCGCGCTTGGCGAGGCCAATCGCCTCCCTGGCCCGGCCTCCATTCGGCGCGAGGAAACAGCGCCGAGACTTGCGTCAAAACTGGGCGACCATCTGCGCGCGCTCTATCAACGTGACTGGCGACTTGCTGGGGCGCCGGATCGTCTTGGAGAATTCGTCGCCGCGGAACAGGCTCGGCTTGAAGGAGGTCTGGCAGCCGAGATGCGGGACTATGGGGCTGGCGTGTGGCAGCCTCTCACCGTCGTCCGCTCCACGATGAGCTTTCCGGTGGAGTCGACCGGAAGCGTAGCAGCGGACAGCGCCGCCCCGGTCGAGAGCATGAGCGGCATCGCGGCGGCCCTATCCGCCCCCGTAGAGAGCTTGGGTCCGACTGGGCGGCCCAGCCAAGTTGGGATGTCGGACACGGACAAAGACCTCCAAGCGGCGAGCATCCATGAGCTAGGCCCTGCGAGCCCCAACGCCATTGAAGCGACCGCCGGCAAAGTTACGCCTGAGGTATCCGTCGCGCTGACAGGGGTGAGCGCGAAGGCAGAAGCTGGTCATATTGGCGCGGAAGGCTCCTCGCTCCGGGGCGTGGAGGCGCGCGGCGAAGTGGGCAGTTTCGTCTCGCCCGCGACTGGACAAGCTCACGGCGTGGGCCGATCTGTCGGCGAGGGGGAGAGCGTCGCAGACGCGACCGGCTCCGCTGCCGGCGCAGCCACGGTCGAGGCGACCCGTCAAGGAAACACCGAGCAAATCCATGGGCAGGTTGATTCGGTCGAACTGCCGCCCGGCCAAGTTCTCCAAAACACCGTAGCCTTGTCGGGGCACATGTCGGTAGGGGCCGGTGGGCGCGCCACCCTCAGCACAAGCCCCAACAACACCCTCGCGTTCAGCGCGGCCACATCCGCAATCCCGGTTCCGCCTGAGATTCCCGGACCAGCGCCCGCCGCTCTGGCGCCAGTGTGGGTCGATGGTGTCCTCTCGCTGCCTCCCGCGCCGGCCGAAAGCGATCTTGGCGGCGAACTGCCGATCCTCTTTACCGCCCTTCGCGCCGATCTGGAGGTGCTGGCAGCAGACCTCGCTGCAGAGGGCGACGGCAACCTTGACGCGCGTCTGGTCGGACTTGTCCGAGGGCTCGTTGATTTCGTCCCGCCGGGTGGCCCCGATCGGGCGACGATCTATCGCCTTGGACACCGGGTCGAGGAGTTGCAGGAATGCGGCGCCCAGGTGCAGGACGAGTGGCCGGTTCCACTCGCGGGTCGGTATCGGGCGCTCATCACCCGTCTCCAGCGCGTTCTCAGCCATTTCCCGGCCTGGCACCGCTTCACCGCGGACACCGAAGCCCAGGCCCTCACTGACGACACGGTGATGGCAGCGGCTGCCTTCGCGCACGCCATCACCGACGCGCTTATCACCGACCAAGCGCTAGCCTTCATCGACATCTCAGTACCGACCGCGTTAGAGCAACTTGCATCTCAGCACGATCTCACCCCGATTCCAGGCCACCTGCCGCAGGTCATAACCCCCGCCACGAAGCGTTGGGCGTTCGACCTGATTCAATCCACGGGCAACATACTGAAGTCGATTGGCGAACTGGCGAAGAAATACGGCCAAGAGTTCGTCGGCGGAATGGACGACCAAGCCAAAGTCAGGTCCCGAAGAGCTGGCGCGGACCTAATAGACTTCGCCATTACGCTTGCCCAAGGAACGGGAGGCCTCGCGCTGACCGTCGCAAGCCCTCATCTGTTCTGGTGGTTGCTCCCGCTGCTGGCGTTCCTCGAGTTCGCGAAGAAGTTTCGGTGATGCTGTACGAAACCTGCGGCGAGTCGGGCGAACTGCAAAGCGAGCCTTTCCACCGATCCTGATTTGGGGGCGAAGCCGGCTTATTGATCTGGAAGGCGATCCGGCCTATATTCCATATATGGAATATGCGGACTTGTGAGCTGGGATGTCGAGAACACCGATGAGTTCGGAAGCTGGTTCGTCGATCTGAGCGAGACCGATCAGGATGCGATCGACTTCACGGTCGACCTGCTGATCGCGCGAGGCCCGAACCTGCGCTTTCCGCACTCGTCGGGGATCGGCAATTCGCGGCACTCGCACATGCGCGAGCTGCGGATTCAGAGCGAGGGAAGGCCGCTGCGCGTCTTCTACGCCTTTGATCCGCGTCGGTCGGCGATCCTGCTGATCGGAGGCGATAAAACCGGTGATGACCGCTTCTATGAGCGGCTGCTCCCGGTCGCGGATGAGCTTTACGACGTGCATCTGAAGGAATTGAAGCAGGAAGGATTGTTGAAATGAGCGGACATCGCCCGTTTGCCGACCTCAAGAAGGGCTGGAGTGCGGAACGTCTCGCCGCCAATGCAACGCGCAAGGCGAAGCTGATGGCCGAAATGGTCAGCCTAGAGCAACTCCGCGAAGGTCTCGGCATCAGCCAGGAGGAGCTGGCGAACGTCATGGAGGTGCAGCAGCCGGCCATCTCGAAGCTGGTCCGCCGCCCCGACATGAAGGTCAGCACGTTGCGCGACCTGATCGCGGCGATGGGCGGGGAACTGCACATCACCGCGACCTTTCCCGACCGTTCGGTCGAGATCGCCAATTTCACCTGAGTATGCCGGTGACGGTGCACGAAACCTGCGCCGCTCCCGCAAGCGCCAGGCGGACCGATTTCGAGGTCGTGGCGGGCCCACCTGACCCATGCCGCCGCGCGCTTGCTCATGAGCGCCACCTTAATCCAGCCCGCCGCCGCGCTAGACTGCCGGCCTTCAGCCCGGCGCGAGGCGGGGATTCAGGGAGGGTCGCATGTCGAGAAGCTGGAGCGCCGCACGCGCTCGCGCCATCCCGATTGCGGCGCGGCGACGGACCGCACCGTTGTCATCGGTGAAAGTACGGGCCGGGTACGCTTGGAGCGCTGCACGCGCTCGCGCCCTCGCCGGTCGCCAGGCCCTCGGCCCCGCGACCCCCGCACCAGCTCGGCGACCGTTTTCATCGGTGAGAATACGGTCCGCTCCAACAGTGGAGCGTCCCCCTGACGCCCGCCCGCCCGGCGCTTGCGCGCGGCCGACGATCATGCGCCTAGTCGCCGCCGCGCTCAAAGAGGCAGGGATGCGGCAATCCGGAGAATACCGGATCGATGCGCCGGTGGCGGCGGTGTGGCGGGCGCTCAACGATCCGGACGTGCTCGCCCGCTGCATCGACGGTTGCCAGTCCGTGCAGCGCCTCGCCGACGATCGGTTCGAGGCGCAGGTCAGGGTGAAGGTCGGACCGATGAGCGCGCTGTTCTCGGCCGAGGTGACGCTCGCCGATCTCGATCCGCCGCGCGCCTGCACCCTCGCCGCCGCCGTGAAGGGTGGTCCCGCCGGCTTCGGCAAGGGCGCCGCCCAGGTGGCGCTGGAGGCGGAGGGCGCGGCCACGGTGCTGCGCTACGAGGCCTCGGGCAGCGTCGGCGGCAAGCTCGCCCAGATCGGGCAGCGGCTGATCGATGCGACCGCGCGCAAGCTGGCCGACGACTTCTTCACGGCGTTCACGCGCGAGCTGGCCCCGGCCGAAGCGGGGCCGGCGGCTTCGGCCCCGTCCGCCGCAGCCAAGCCGCAACGCGGGCCCTCGGGCCTCTGGCTGGTGCTCATCGTCGGCGTCGGCGTCGCCATCGTCGCGGCGATCCTTTATTCGCGCTAGAGGCTGGATGGCGCAGGGAGGAAGGCCGTTGAAGCTGAAGTTCACCGTCAACGAGGTCGCCCGCGAGCTGGAGACGGCGCCGAACGTGCTGCTGGTCGATATCCTGCGCGGGCCGCTCGGCCTCACCGGGACCCATGTGGGCTGCGACACCAGCCAGTGCGGCGCCTGCACGGTGCACCTCGACGGGCGTGCGGTGAAGGCGTGCACGGTGCTGGCCGGCCAGGTCGAGGGCGCCGAGGTGACCACCATCGAGGGCATCGGC
>DATKRO010000066.1:0-3533 GCA_035532115.1 Caulobacteraceae bacterium
ACACCGGCCGCCCAGCTCGCCATGCTCGGCAAGGTCGCCGCTCTTCTGCCGTCGCAGACGCGCCGTTCCGAGGAGAGCCAGGCGCTTCAGCAATTCTCGACACCGATCGCCCTCGGCTTCGCCGCCAGCATCGCCGCCGCGATCAACCTTACCGATCTCGTGCTGGAGCCCTCGGCCGGGACGGGCCTGATCGCTATCTTCGCCGAGCTCGCCGGGACATCGCTCGTCCTCAACGAGTTCGCCGAGACCCGTGCGGGGCTGCTCGCTTCTCTCTTTCCCGGCGCGGCCGTCACCCGCTATGACGCCGCGCATATCCACGATCACCTCGACGCCGGCATCCGACCGAGCGTCGTGCTGATGAATCCGCCCTTCTCGGCCGCGGCGCATGTGGACGGCAAGGTCGCCGACGCCGCCCTGCGCCATATCTCCTCGGCGCTGGCGCGCCTCGCCGAGGGTGGCCGCCTGGTCGCCATCACCGGCGCCAACTTCTCCCCCGACAATCCCACCTGGCGCGACGGCTTCGTCCGGCTTCAGGAGCGTGGCCGCGTTGTCTTCTCGGCCGCCATCGACGGCCGCGTCTATGCGCGCCATGGCACCAGCGTCGATACCCGCCTGACCGTGATCGACCGCATCCTCACCGACGATCCGACGGCGTTTCCGGCCTCGCGGGGCGTGGCGCCCGACGCTGCCACCTTGCTCGATTGGGTAATCCGCCACGTTCCGGCGCGCGCCGCGATGGCGATTCCCCTGTTGGTGCGCGCCGCGATGCCCGCGTTGCGTCCGCCAGCCGCGCGGCTGACGGCGTCGATGGCTGTGCCGCGGCAGGTCGGCCCTATTCCGGCCGACGCCGTTGAGCTCGTCTATGAGCCTTGCGACTGGGCACCAGCCGAAGAGGGGCGCATCAGCGAGGCGCTCTATGAGAGCTACGCGCTCCAGTCGATCCGCATCGCCGACGCCAAGCCGCACCCCACGCGGCTGGTGCAATCGGCGGCCATGGCGTCGGTCGCGTCGCCCAAGCCGAGCTACCGCCCGCATTTCCCGCCTGCCGTCATCGCGGACGGCCTGCTCTCCGACGCCCAGCTCGAGAGCGTCATCTATGCCGGCGAGGCCCATGCCGGCTTCCTCGCGGGGTCATGGACCGTCGACGAGACCTTCGACATCATCGCGGCCGCGCCGGACGATGCCGAGATCGCCGTCCGCTTCCGTCGCGGCTGGATGCTCGGCGACGGCACCGGCGCCGGCAAGGGCCGCCAGGTCGCTGGCGTCCTGCTCGACAACTGGCTGAAGGCTCGCCGCCGTGCGGTCTGGGTGTCGAAGTCGGACAAGCTGATCGAGGACGCCCAGCGCGACTGGTCGGCGCTCGGGCAGGAGCGGCTGCTGATCACGCCGCTCGCCCGCTTCCGCCAGGGTACGCCGATCCGGCTGGAGCAGGGCATTCTCTTCACCACCTACGCGACGCTGCGCTCCGACGCGCGGGAAGCGAAAGCCTCCCGCGTTCAGCAGATCGTCGATTGGCTGGGCCGTGATTTCGATGGCGTGATCGTCTTCGACGAGAGCCACGCCATGCAGAACGCCGCTGGTGGCAAGGGCGAGCGGGGCGATCAGGCACCTTCGCAGCAGGGCCGTGCCGGACTTCGCCTGCAACATGCGCTACCCAACGCCCGCATTCTCTATGTGTCCGCGACGGGGGCAACCACCGTCCACAATCTCGCTTATGCCCAGCGGCTCGGCCTCTGGGGTGGCGAGGATTTCCCCTTCGCCACACGGGCCGAGTTCGTCCAGGCGATCGAGGCCGGCGGCGTCGCGGCGATGGAGGTCCTGGCCCGCGACCTGAAGGCGCTCGGCCTCTATGCGGCTCGCTCTCTCTCATATGAGGGCGTCGAATACGAGCTGGTCGAGCATTCGCTCAGCCTGGAACAGATCCGCATCTACGACGCCTATGCCGGCGCCTTCCAGATCATCCACAACAATCTGACCGCGGCGCTGGAGGCCGCGAACATCACGGGCGCGACGGGTACGTTGAACGCCCAGGCGAAGTCGGCTGCGCGCTCCGCTTTCGAAAGCTCCAAGCAGCGCTTCTTCAATCACCTCATTACCGCGATGAAGACGCCGACGCTGATCGCCGCCGTCGATCGCGACCTCGACGCGGGCCACGCTGCCGTCATCCAGATCGTCTCGACCGGCGAGGCGCTGATGGAACGGCGTCTGGCGGAGATTCCGACCGAGGAATGGGGCGACGTGCAGGTCGATATCACGCCCCGCGAATATGTCCTCGACTATCTGGCGCATTCTTTCCCGACGCAGCTCTACGAGCCTTTCACCGACAGCGAGGGCAATCTCTGTTCTCGCCCGGTGTTCCGCGACGGCCAGCCGGTCCAGTGCCGTGACGCCATCGAGCGTCGCGACCGTCTGATCGAGAAGCTCGCGGCACTTCCGCCGGTGCAGGGCGCGCTCGACCAGATCGTGCAGCGCTTCGGCACCGACATGGTCGCCGAGGTCACCGGCCGCTCGCGGCGCATCGTCCGGCACGCAGACCGTCTGCTCGTGGAGAGCCGGGCCGGCTCGGCCAATCTCGCCGAGACGCAGGCCTTCATGGACGACGACAAGCGCATCCTCGTGTTCAGCGACGCCGGCGGCACCGGCCGCAGCTACCATGCCGATCTGGGTGCCAGGAACCGCCGCCTCCGCGTCCATTACCTGCTCGAAGCCGGCTGGAAGGCGGACACGGCGATCCAGGGCCTCGGGCGCTCCAACCGCACCAACCAGGCGCAGCCACCGCTCTTCCGGCCGATCGCCACCGACGTGAAGGCGGAGAAGCGCTTCCTCTCCACCATCGCCCGCCGCCTCGACACGCTGGGCGCGATCACCAAGGGCCAGCGCCAGACCGGCGGGCAGGGGCTGTTCCGCACCGAGGACAATCTCGAATCCGTCTATGGCCGCGCCGCGCTGCGCCAGCTCTACGTGCTGCTCTATTCCGGCAAGGTCGAAGGCTGTTCCTTGCAGGGGTTCGAGAACGCCACCGGTCTCCGGCTGACCGACGGCGATGGCAGCCTGCGCGAGGAGTTGCCGCCGATCACCACCTTCCTCAACCGCCTGCTGGCGCTGACCATCGACCTGCAGAACGTCCTGTTCGGCGTGTTCGAGGAATTGTTGCGGGCGAAGATAGAGGGGGCCGTCGCCTCCGGCACTTACGATCTCGGCGTCGAAACCGTCACGGCGGAATCGCTGCGCATCACCGATCGCCGCAGCATCTACGCCCATCCGGGCAGCGGCGCCGAGACGCAGGTCTTCACCGTCGCACGCCGGGATCGCAACCGGCCGCTCGGCCTGGCCGAGGCGCTCGACCGCGCCGACGATCCCCGGGCAACGCTTCTGATCAACGGCCAGTCGGGCCGCGCCGCCGTCCAGGTTCCCGCACCCAGCCTGATGCTCGATGACGGCGAGGTTGAACGCCGCGTCCGTCTCCTGCGGCCGATGGAGCGCGCCGCCATCCCGTTGGCCATGATGGCGCAGACCCATTGGCGCGAAGCCGA
>DATKRO010000067.1:0-8050 GCA_035532115.1 Caulobacteraceae bacterium
ATCATCGCCGTCACCCCGGCCAAGCGAAGCGCGAGCCGGGGCCGGACGGGCCGCGGCCAGGCTGGAATTCGTCTTGGAAGCGGCGGGTCCGGCCCCGGATCGCCCTTTCAGGCCGTCCGGAGTGACGGCGATGATGGTCAAGCCTCCGCGAATTGGCTCTTTCGCAATCCGACCGCATCGCCGTGGCGCCGCCGGTACGCTGATTGACAACCACGGCGCATGCGCGGAAAACCCCGCGCTTCCCCGGTCCCCGTGCGTCTCGTGCGGGGATTTCTCGTTCTATTGGGAGGCCGTCATGGGCGAGCCCGCTCTGCCGAAGGTTCCGAGCGACCATATACTGGGCGTCTACAGCCGCGCCCCGCTGGCGTTCGAACGCGGGCGAGGCGCGTGGCTCTACACGGCCGAGGGCGAGGCCTATCTCGACTGCCTCGCCGGCATCGCCACCACCGGCCTCGGGCACGCCCATCCCAAGCTGGTCCAGGCTCTGAGGGACCAGGGCGAGAAGCTCTGGCACGTCTCCAACATCTTCCGCATCCCCGGCCAGGAGTTGCTGGCGGCGAGGCTCTGCGAGGCCACCGGGCTCGACGTGGTCTTCTTCACCAACTCCGGGACCGAAGCCATCGAGTGCGCCCTGAAGACCGCGCGCAAGTTCCACTGGGCCAAGGGCCAGCCGGAGCGGATCGAGGTGATCGGCTTCGAGGGCGCCTTCCACGGACGCAGCTACGCGGCCATCTTCGCCGCCGGGAATCCCTCCTACGTCGAGGGCTTCGGGCCAGCCCTGCCGGGCTACCGCACCCTGCCGTTCGGCGACATGGAGGCGCTCGAGGCGGCGCTCGCAGAGGCGCCCTGCGCCGTGATCGTCGAGCCGGTGCAGGGCGAGGGCGGGGCGCGCGCCCTGCCGCCGCGCGATCTGACCCGGCTTCGCCAGCTTTGCCGCGGTACCGGGACGCTGCTCATCTACGACGAGATCCAGTGCGGGCTGGGTCGCACCGGCAAGCTCTTCGCCCACGAATGGGCCGAGGACGCGGCGCCGGACATCATGTGCGTGGCCAAGGCGCTCGGCGACGGCTTCCCGGTAGGCGCGTGCCTGGCGAGCGCCTTGGCGGCCAGCGGGATGAGCGTCGGCTCGCACGGTTCGACCTACGGCGGCAATCCCCTGGCCATGGCGGTGGGATTGGCGGCGCTGGAGGAGCTGACCCGCCCGGAGACCCTGGCCAACGTGCGCGACATCGCCGGCTACTTCACCCAGCAGCTCAGCGGACTGAAGGAGCGCTTTCCCGACGTGATCGCCGAGATTCGCGGCAAGGGCCTGCTGATCGGGCTGCGGCTGATACCCAACAACCGCGACTTCATGGCTCTGGCCCGCGAGGAGAAGCTGCTCATCGCCGGCGGCGGCGACAACTGCGTGCGCCTGCTGCCATCGCTGCTCTTGACCCGCGAGGAAGCGCGCGAAGCCATCACGAGGCTGGAGCGCGCCTGCGAAGCCGCCCAGTCGAGGGCGGCGGCGTGACCGCCGTGCGGCATTTCCTCGACATCTCGGACGTCGAGGCGGCCGACCTGCGCGCCATGCTGGACGACGCCAAGGCGCGCAAGGCGGCGCGGCGCGGCTGGTCCAAGGGCCGCGTCGACGCCGACGCGCCGGGCCGCGACCGGACCTTGGCGATGATCTTTCAGAAGAATTCGACCCGCACCTGGTTCTCCTTCGACGCGGCCATCCGGCAACTCGGCGGCCACTCGATCATCTCGACGGCGGCGGACATGCAGCTCGGGCGCGGCGAGACCATCGAGGACACCGCCCGGGTGCTCTCGCGCATGGTCGACGCGGTGATGATCCGCGCCATCCGGCACGAGGACATCGAAGCCCTGGCCGCCGCCGCCGCGATCCCGGTGATCAACGGTCTTTCCGACAAGAGCCATCCCTGCCAGATCCTGGCCGACCTGATGACCTTCGAGGAGCACCGCGGCGATCTCGCCGGCAAGACCCTCGCCTGGGTCGGCGACGGCAACAACGTCTGCTCCAGCTTCATCCAGGCGGCGCCGAAGTTCGGCTTCCGGCTCAACATCGCCTCGCCCGAGCCCTACCATCCCGATCGCCGCGACCTGGCGCGCGCCGCCGCCGCGCAGGGGCGCATCGAGGTGAGCGACGATCCTCGCGCCGCCGTCCGCGGCGCCGATCTCGTCCTCGCCGACACCTGGGTTTCCATGGGCGACCGGGATGCCGACCGCCGCGTCGAGGCGCTCGCGCCCTATCAGGTGAACGAGGCGCTGATGGCGCTCGCCGCGCCCGATGCGCTGTTCATGCATTGCCTGCCGGCGCACCGCGGCGAGGAGGTGAGCTGCGGGGTTCTCGAAGGGCGGCAGTCGGTGGTCTGGGACGAGGCCGAGAACCGCATCCACGCGCAGAAATCCATCCTCGCCTGGTGCTTCGGCGCGATCTGACGGCGAACGGATGCGGCCCGTGGGCGCGGCTCGCATCGGCCGACGAGCGTCCCCATATCCGCGCCGTGCCCACCCAGCCCCCCTTCCGCGACGATCTGGCCGCGCCGTTCCGGATCGAGAATACCCCCGTGCGCGGGCGCCTGGTCCGGCTGGGTCCGGCGATCCACGAGATTCTGAGCCGGCACGATTATCCGCTCGCCGTGGCCAACCTGCTCGGCGAGACCTGCGCGCTCGCGGCGCTGGTGGGCGCCAGCCTGAAGTTCGAGGGGCGCCTGATCGTCCAGGCCCAGGGCGCCGGGCCGGTCTCCTTCGTGGTCGCCGACTACGACACCAGCGGCGCGCTGCGGGGCTACTGCCGCTACGAGCCAGGTCGCCTGGCCGGGGCCGATCGGGGGTTCGCGGCCCTGGGGGCGAAGGCTCTGCTCGGCGAAGGCGCCTTCAGCATGACCATCGACCAGGGCGCGGACATGGACCGTTATCAAGGCGTCACGCCGATCGAGGGCGAGACCCTGGCGCTCTGCGCCGAGCGCTACTTCGCCCAGTCGGAACAGACGCCGACCCGGGTTCGCCTCGCGGTCGGCCAGGTCGACGCCGGCGCGGGCGCACATTGGCGGGCCGGCGGCATTCTCCTGCAGAACATCGCCGCCGATGCGGCGCGCGGGGCCACCGCCGAAACCTGGCGCGAGGCCGAGTTCCTGTTCGAGACCATCGGCGAGGACGAACTCGTGGATCCGACGCTGGGACCCGAGACCCTGCTCTATCGGCTGTTCCACGAGCGCGGCGTGCGTCTCTTCGCGTCGCGGTCGCTCGCCGCCTTCTGCCGCTGTTCGCGCCAGCGGATCGTCAATGTGCTGAGGTCGTTCGGGCCGGAGGAGCGGGCCGGCATGGTCGAGCCCGACGGCCGCATCCACGTCACCTGCGAATATTGCTCGCGGCTCTACGAAGTGGAACCCAGGGCGGTCGCCTGAACCCGGCGCGGTGCGTGGCCGCCCAGGCGCTCGTCAGTTCATCCGTCCCGCCGCGTCCGGCAGGTGCAGCGAGAATTCTGGAATGGCGACGTCGAAGGCTTCGCCGGTGTCGGAGATCATCTGGTAGGCGCCGCGCATCGCTCCCGAGTGCGTGGCCAGGGGGCAGAACGAAGTGTAGCGCCAGGCCTCCTGGGGCCGCAGGGTGGGCTGATGGCCGACGACGCCTTCTCCGCTCACCTCTTCGGTGCGGTTGAGAGCGTCCGTGATGATCCAGCGGCGGCTGTGCAATTGCACGGTCTGGTCGCCGCGGTTCTCGATCTCGACCAGATAGGCCCAGACGTAGCGGCTCTGCGCCGGGTCCGACTCCTGCGGCAGAAAGGTCGGTCGTACGCGCACGGCCACGTCGCGCGTCACCGCCCGTAGACCGGCCGGGCGGAGGACGGCGGCCGCATCAGGCGCGCTCGAGCGCGTGTTCGAGATCGTCTGCGAGGTCGCGCGCCCCTTCGAGACCGACCGACAGGCGCACCCAGCCGGGCGTCAGGCCGATCTCGCGCCGCTGCTCTTCGCTCATGGCGCGGTGCGTGGTCGTGGTGGGGTGGGTGGCCATGGAGCGGGCGTCGCCGAGGTTGTTGGAGATGTCGATCAGCTCCAGTGCGTTCAGGAACCGGAACGCCGCCTCGCGCGTCCCCAGATCGAAGGCGATCAGGCTGCCGCCGCTGAGCATCCGGTTGCCGCCGCCGGTCATCTGCCGCGCCGCGACCTGGTGTTGCGGGTGATCGGTCCGCCCCGGATAGCGGCAGGCCGCCACCTTGGGGTGGGCGGCGAGGCGGTCGGCCAGCGCCGCGGCGGTGGCGCTCTGGGCGCGGACGCGCAGATCCAGGGTGGTCAATCCGTTCAGCAGCACCCAGGCGTTGAACGGCGACAGCGCCGGGCCGGTGTGGCGGATGAAGTCTCGATAGGCCTCCTCCAGCAGCTTGGCGGCGCCCAGCACCGCCCCGCCCAGCACCCGGCCCTGACCATCGATGTGCTTGGTGGCCGAATAGACCACCACGTCGGCGCCCAAGGTCAGCGGCTTCTGGAAGATCGGGGTGGCGAAGACGTTGTCCACCACGACGCGGGCGCCGATCTCGCGGGCGATGGCGGCCACCGCGGCGATGTCGGTGATCTCCAGCAGCGGATTGGCGGGGCTCTCGATGAAGAAGACCTTCGTGGTTGGCCGCACCGCCGCGCGCCAAGCCTCGATTTCGGGCGCATCGACGAACGTCGCCTCGATCCCGAACCTTGGGCCCCATTGGCCAAGGATCCAGCGGCAGGAGCCGAACAGCGCCTTGCCCGCCACCACGTGGTCGCCGGCGCGCAGCAAGCCGGTGAGCGCCAGATGCACCGCGGCCATGCCCGTGGTGGTGGCCCGGCACAGCTCGGCCCCCTCCAGCAGCGCCAGCCGGTCCTCGAACATCTTCACCGTCGGATTGCCGTAGCGGGAATAGATGTAGCCCGGCTCTTCCCCCGAGAAGCGCGCGTCGGCGCTCTCGGCGGTCTCGTAGATGAAGCTCTGGGTCAGGTAGAGCGCCTCGGCGGTCTCGCCGATCGGCGAACGCGTCGTGCCGCCGCGCACCAGGCGCGTCGCCGTCTGCCAGTCGTTCGGGTCTTGGCTCATGTCGCGCCGGCATAGACGCCGCCGCGCCAGGGTCAAGTCTCGCGACGGAGCGGATGAGCGGAGCGCGCGAACTGTTGCCAGACTCGGCGTCGTCGGCGAACCTCGCCCGTCCATGTCCGAGACGCTCGCCGGCATCCTCCCCTGTCAGTCGATCGAGGCCCTCATCGGCGCCGGCGCGATCGCGTCGCAGGCGCCGTTCGCGCCCGACCAGGTCCAGCCGGCGAGCCTCGATCTGCGCCTCGGGCCTCGGGCCTGGCGGGTGCGGGCCTCGTTCCTCCCGGGTCTCGGGCGGCGGGTCGATCAGCGCATCGCCGATGTCGCCATGCACCAGCTCGATCTGGTGGGCGGTGCGGTGCTGGAACGAGGCTGCGTCTACATCGCCGAACTGGCCGAGCGGCTGACGCTGCCGCCGGGCGTCTCTGGCCGCGCCAATCCGAAGAGCTCCACCGGCCGCATCGACGTCTTCGTGCGCACCCTCACCGACCGCGGCCCCGCCTTCGACGACATCGCCGAGGGCTACGCCGGTCCGCTTTACCTGGAGATCGCCCCCCAGACCTTCTCGGTGCTGGCGCGCGCCGGCACCCGGCTCAACCAGCTTCGCCTGAAGCGCGACCGCCCCCCGGCGCTGGCGGTGCGCTCCGTCGGCGTCGATCTGCAAGGCGGCCTCGCCGGATTTCGCGCCCGTCGCCACGCCGGGGTCATCGACCTCGACCTGGAGGACGGCCACGATCCGCGCGACTTCTGGGAGCCGCTGGAGGCGCGCCGCGGCGAGCTGCTGCTGGATCCCGGCGAGTTCTACATCCTCGCCTCCAAGGAGCGCGTCGAGATCCCGGCGCTGCAGGCCGCGGAGATGACCCCGATCGATCCTGCCGTGGGCGAGTTTCGCGTCCATTACGCCGGCTTCTTCGACCCCGGCTTCGGCACGACCGAGGCGCGCGGCGAGGACTCCCGCGGCGTCCTCGAGGTGCGCAGCCGCGAGACCCCGTTCCTGCTGGAGGACGGTCAGACCGTCGCCCGCCTCGTCTTCGAGCCGCTCACCGAACGCCCGATGCGCCTCTACGGCGAGGACGGTTCGCACTATCAGCGCCAGGGGCTGAAGCTCTCCAAGCATTTCCGGACGTGGACATGAGGCGGGGGCCGGCGCGGCCTTGGGCGGCCGGACGGCTGCTCGCCCTGGCGGCGATGCTTCTGGGCCTCGTCCCGCTCGCCGGCGCGGCGGGCGCGGCGCCGGCGCTCTGGGTGGTGAAGAGCCCGTCCGCGTCGGTCTATCTCTTCGGCACCATGCACGTGCTGGAGCCGCAGGCGCGCTGGCGCACGCCCCGGCTCGACGCCGCCTTCGCCAGGGCCAAGACCGTCTGGTTCGAGACCGACGTCTCCAGGGCCGCGGATCCGGCCGTCGGGCGCGACCTCATCCTGCGCTACGGCCTCGACCCGGACCGTCCGCTGTCGAGCCGGCTCGACCCAGGGCGCCTGGCGGCGCTGAAGGCGCTGCTCGGCCGCGAGCGGACGCCCTTCGCCGTCCTCGACCGGATGCGGCCCTGGGCGGCGGCCCTGATGCTCATGGCCGCGCCGATGGTGAAGGCGGGATTCGACCCCGCGGCGGGCGCGGACGTGCGGCTGACCGCGGACGCCCGCGCCCAGGGCAAGCGGGTGCGCCTATTCGAGACGCTGGGCCAGCAGATGCGTTTCCTGGCCGACCTGCCGATGGCGGCTCAGGTGCAACTGCTGAACGAGACGGTGCGCGATGACGCCAAGGCCGGCTCCCAGGCGAGGGCGATGCAGAGCGCGTGGCTTCGCGGCGATCTTTCGAGCCTCGGCCCGCTGCTCATCGGAGACCTGAAGCAGACCCCCGGTCTCTACGGCGTGCTGATCCGCCGCCGCAATCTGGCCTGGAGCCGCACCATCGCCAGGCAACTCGCAGGACGCGGCGCCCAGTTCGTCGCCGTCGGGGCGCTGCACATGGTCGGCCCCGATGGCCTGCCGGCCCTGTTGAGGGCCAAGGGCTTCTCGGTCGAGCGCGTGGAGTAGGGCGGCGGCGGCGCCGCGCATGAGCGGCTAACTCGCCTTGAACGCCGCCGGCGGCTGTTTCGGCGCGGCGCAGACGCGCCGCAGCATCGGCTCGAAGGCGTCGAGCGGCATGGTGTCATAGGCCGGATCGAAGCTCGACTGGTCGTAGAGGTGGCAGAACTGGGCGCAGGCCTCGAACGAGGGATGGCCGCGGAACGCCTCGCGCCGGTCGCGGTCGCCGCCCAGGTAATGGAAGTAGTAATAGCCCTGGAAGATGGCGTGGTGCTGCATGATCCAGTGGTTCTCCGCCGAGACGAACGGCTTCATGATCTCGGCGCCGATCTCGGCGTGATGGGTGGGGCCTAGGATGTCGCCGACGTCGTGGACGAGGGCGCAGGCGACGTATTCCTCGTCGCGCCCGGCGCGGAAGGCGCGCGTGGCCGTCTGCAGCGAATGGGTCATGCGGTCGACGGCGAATCCGCCGCTGTCGCCCTCCAGCAGCTTCAGGTGCGCGATCAGCCGGTCGGGAAAGCCGCGGAAGTACGCCAGCCCCGCACCGCGGATGGCGTCCCAGTCACCCTGGGTGCCCTCGGTCATGGCGTGGAACTTCGCCCGAATCATCGTCTCGCCGTCGGCCATGGCGTTCTCCCTGGTTTTTCGATCCTCGCCCATCGTGCGCGGCGCGACGCGGGCCGTCAACGCCGCGCCTGCGGCGAAGAGCCCGAGTTGGCGAGACGCTCGTCGCGCGCCCCTTCCACCCCGCGCCTGCCGGCGCGGCGGTCCCCCCGCTTCGCGGGGCAGGATGAAGGGACTTCCTCCTCACCCGTGAAACGGGGGTGGTGGCGCCCGGCGCGGCAGCGCCGGGCGGCGGAGGGGGCTGCGGGCGGCGACTCGCATGCGCGCCCCACCGCCCGTGACCGGACTGTGGCAGAAGTGGGCGGTGTGCTGGCGCCCGGGCGAAGCGCCATCATCGCCGCGG
>DATKRO010000068.1:0-30154 GCA_035532115.1 Caulobacteraceae bacterium
GCCAGCCGCCCCCGGGGGGCGTCAGCCGAATTTTACCGGCCTCGAGCCTCCGGTCGGGCTACGCCCTCCCTGCGGCTCGAGGCCGGTTCGGCTCTCTCATCCTGATTGTCGCGCCTCTCTCATCCTGATTGTCGCGCGGCAACCAGGCTGAGGCGATAGAGGCGATCCTGATCGAGCATCGCAACCTCATGATCATGACGGGGACTGGCTCCGGCAAGACCGAATCCTTCCTCTTGCCGATACTTGGAAAGCTGGCGATCGAGGCGAGGGACAAGTCCGAGCAGTTCGCCAAACACCATGCCGTTCGGGCGATGGTGCTCTATCCCATGAACGCCCTCGTCAACGACCAACTGGGACGCCTTCGACTGCTGTTCGGTGATCCCCGGGTGGTCGAACTCTTCGAGCAATGGTCCGGCCGCGCCGCCCTCTTCGCGCGCTACACTAGCCGAACACCCTATGCCGGCGTTCGCACGCGCCAGAAGGACTCGCGGCGCCTGCGGTCCATCGGCGACTTCTTCGTGAACATCGAGGCCAGCCGCAATCAACTCGGTCCCGACAGCTCGCCGCAGTCCGAGGCCGCCAAGGCGGCCGCCCTTTACGCCAAACTCCATGAAAAGGGGAAATGGCCGGCTAAGCCCAGCGTTTCGGATTGGTTCGGGAGTGGGAATTGGCAGGACTCCAACGGCCGGTTTCGACGGGCGATCACGCGGCCTGAGGAAGCGGAATTGCTGACCCGCAGTGAAGCTCAGACCAGCCCGCCGGACCTCCTGATCACCAACTATTCGATGCTCGAATACATGATGCTCCGGCCGATTGAGCGTCCGATCTTTGATCGGACCAAGGCCTGGCTTCAGGCCTGTCCCGATGAAAAATTCCTGATCGTTCTGGATGAAGCCCACCTCTATCGGGGCGCTCAGGGCGCGGAGGTCGGGTTGCTGTTGCGCCGCCTGCGGGAGCGCCTCGACATCCCCGTCGAACGCTTTCAAGTCATCTGTGCGACCGCCAGCTTCAGCGACGAGGGAAAGAAGAACGCGGGCCAGTTCGGGAGCCAATTGTCCGGTGCGGATGCGTCGAGCTTTCGGCCCGTCACCGGCGCCCTGAAGCTTCAGCCGGGCGAGGCTGACGGCGGTGCGGCGGACGTCGCAGCCCTCTGCAGCGTCGATATGGCGAAATTCTACGTCGAAGACGATGGACTGCGAGACGAGGCCATCGCCCCGTTCCTGGCCTATCGCAACATGCCGGCCGGCGCCGCACATGGACCCGCGCTCCATGCCGCGCTGCAAGGGTGGGGTCCATTCAGCCGCCTGGTGAACGCCACCATGGTCGCGGCGCTGTCGTTCGATGAGGTTCGGGCAAAGGTCTTCCCCGTCGCCGAGACAGACGCGGGCGATCGCGCGATCAACGCGTTGTTGGCGCTTGGCAGCCGGGCGCGGCTCAAGCCCGACGACGCGAGCCTGCTGCCTTGTCGGATTCACGCCTTTTATCGCGGGTTGCCAGGCCTCTGGGCTTGCATGGACCCAGACTGCACAGCCCTGCCGGAGCTGGAGCGCGGCGGCCCGATCGGCCGCCTCTATAGCCAGCCCAGGGAGCGCTGCGGGTGTAACGCGCCCGTCCTTGAATATTTCACCTGCAGATACTGCGGGACATCCTATGCCCGGGCCTACACCAAAGATGTCTCTCAACCTCGGCAGATCTTCGCCGAGAAGGGCCACCAACTCCTGACGTCGGATGGATTCTCCGAGACCCTGGAGCCGCTCGACCTGCTGCTGGAGGACCCGGCGACTCCGGCCCAAGGGGTGGCTGCCTTCTACGATCTCGTGACCGGTCGGCTCGACCCGCCGCATCCGAGCGACCGCATTCGAACGGTCTATCTTGCGCCATCGACCGCGACGATGGCCGGTCAAGTCGATGATGGCGAGGAAGATGACGAAGACGGCGATGTGAACGGCGACGGCGGCGCCGTTGGCGCGGGTCAGTTTGCGCCCTGTGGGTGCTGTCAGAAGTTCGCCCGCGGCAACCAATCCAGCGTCCAGGACCATGTGACCAAGGGCGATCAGCCGTTCCAGGCGTTGCTCAGCGCGCAGATCCGCGTCCAACCACCCAGTCCCAAGCCCGCCACAGAGTTCGCCCCCCTTCGCGGGCGGAAGGTTCTGGTGTTTTCAGACTCGCGCCAGGTGGCCGCACGGCTTGCACCGACGCTGCAGAACTTCTCCTTCAAGGACACCATCCGCGCCTTGCTTCCGCGAGGCTACCAGATGGTCGCGGCCGATATGCCCACAGTCGTGCTCGACCAAGCCTATATCGCGGTCATCGTCGCCGCCCATCGTTTCGGTGTTCGGCTCCGACCGGGCCTGGAAGCGTCCGAGGTGATGCCGACCTTGTCTGACACCGCCCCCGGCAGCCTGCCTGACGCCGCAGCTTTGATGGACCTCTTCGGCACCAAGCCGCCGATCAATCTCACTCGCGCAATCGCCGAGACCCTCCGAGACAATATCCTCGGCCTCGAGGCCCTAGCGGTGGCGTCGATTCGCGAGGCCCCCAAGCATGCCGTCAAGCTCGCGGAGTCCTTGCCGGACCTGGTCGGCCTTGCGGAAACGCCGGACGCCAAGCTGGCGGTCGTCCGCGTGTGGCTTCGCGCCTGGTCACGAAAACCCGGCGTGTGGTTCAAGGACATGCCGGATGCCTGGTGGGGCACCGGGGGCTTTGTTCGGCCGCACCGCGGCGAATTCCAGCCGCTGCGATATGTTTTCAGCACCCCGGCATTGAAATCGGCCTTCCGAAAGTCCTGGCTGCCCATCCTGCTGCCGATGCTGACGGAGAACATCAGCGGCAAGCACCGCCTAGTCGCCCGCAATCTGGCGCTGGACATCGGCGGCGACTGGCGACGTTGCAATCGGTGCACCTCGGTCCATCGACCGATCGCCGCGCTCGCAGTCTGCATAGACTGCAATTCCACCGACGTGCACGAGTTCGATCCAGACTCTGACGCGGTGTTCAACGCCCGAAAGGGCTTCTACCGTGTGCCGGTCATTGACGCCTTGTCCTCGGACGAACCGAGCCTGATGTCGTTGATCGCCGCGGAGCACACCGCCCAGCTCAACGCCGCCCGCGCGGACGAGGCCTTTTCGAGGGCCGAGCGCCACGAGATGCGCTTCCAAGACATCGACCTGGCTTGGCGCACCACCGAGGTCCCCGACACCGCGATCGATGTTCTCTCCAGCACGACGACCATGGAGGTTGGGATCGACATCGGCGAGTTGTCCGGGGTGGCGCTTCGCAACATGCCGCCCGGGCGCGCCAACTATCAGCAGAGGGCGGGGCGCGCCGGCCGGCGAGGCAACGCCGTGGCCACGGTCGTCGCGTTCGGCAGTGCGGACAGCCATGACGACCATTACTTCACCAAGCCGCAGGAAATGATCCGCGGCCAGGTGATCGATCCTCGTTTGACGTTGGAGAACCCGGACATCGCCCGTCGGCACATCCGGGCGTTCGTTCTGCAGCGGTATCATGAGGCCCGGCTGCCTGACCTCGATCAGGCGACCGACGCTGTCGCCAATCTCTTCTCGGTCCTTGGCAGCGTGCGTGATTTCCGGGACTCGACCGGCATTCTCAACCGCGTTGACTTGTCGGAGTGGTTGCACGGAGCGCACGCTCACCTGGCGGCCTCACTGGATCGATGGCTTCCCCATCAGCTTGATCCTGCAGATCGGGCGATGCTGATCGCCGACTTTGTGCCGGACCTGCTCAGCGCCGTCGACTTGGCGATCGGCGGACAGCCCGAAGCGCCGCCGGGGGATGGCGAAGACGGGACTGAACTTGAAATCGCCGCGGTCGTGGGCGGCCCCCCTGAGCCGGGCGCTGGTGACGATGACGGAGGCGCTGAGCATGACCCTCAGCCGGAAGCCGAAGAACTGGTGGATGTGGCGTCAGAGAACTTACTCGACCGGCTGCTCTACTGGGGCGTCCTGCCGCGCTATGCCTTCCCGACCGACGTCGCGCCGTTTTGCGTGTTCAGCCCCCACGCCACCGGGTTCCGGCATGAACTGGAGTTCGCGCCCAGCCAGGGCCTGAACGTCGCCTTATCGCAATATGCGCCAAACAAGCAAATCTGGATCGCGGGTAAGCAGTACACGTCAAGGGCCATTTATTCACCATTTCGACACGACCGAAAGAATGCTTGGGGGCGTCGGAAACTCTACTACGAATGTTCACGATGCGGCCACGCGAAGACCGAGGACTTCGACCATACGCGTCAGGGTGAGACCTTAACCTGCGAGGCGTGCCAAACTCCGGCGACCTTCGGGCCAAGCAAACCTTGGTTTCGCCCGCCTGGTTTCGCCCACTTATGGGACCAGCCGGCCGTTACAACGCCAGATGAACCGAACGAGACCGCCTACGCGACCCGCGCAAAGTTGGTGATGTCGGCGGGAGCCCAGGATTTTGACCATGAGATAAACCCCCGCTTGCGAGGTCTGGCCACACGCCAACACCTGCTGGTGTCGAATTCGGGGCCGGGCGGTGACGGCTACGCCTATTGTTCTCGATGTGGGCGGATCGAGTCAGCGGCGTCGCCGGAGGTAAATCTTCGGCAGCCTCACCCCCTCCCCTATCCCAACAACAACGATCCGGACTGTCCGGGGGCCGTGTCGCCTGGTGTGGTGTTGGGTGTCGAGTTCATGACCGACATAGCCCTATTCTCGCTGGGCCTTTCCAACCCAATCCGCCTCCCGCCGCCGAACGCCGAGACCTCATCGGCCATGCGGACGATCTGCGAAGCGGTCGCCAAGGCCGCCAGCCAGGTGCTTGAGATCGAACCGGGAGAAGTCCTCGCCGAACATCGGCCAGCATTGAGCGATAGCGGAGCGGCTGGATCCGTCGTCGAGGTCTTCCTCTACGACACCTTGGCCGGCGGGGCGGGCTTTTCCCCGCAGATGGCGTCTCGCGGTTCGGAGCTCTTTTGCAAGGCGCTCGAGATCTTGGAGACCTGCCCGGACCAATGCGACGCCTCGTGCTACCGATGCCTCCGCAATTTCCGAAATAGGCTCGACCACAATCTGCTCGATCGCAAGCTAGGAGCGCAGGTCCTCAGGCAGGTCATGACAGGCGTCACTCCGCCCTATGCCGCCGATCGGGCATGTTCGTCGGTTGATCTGCTGGCGGCCGACCTCAGACGACAGTTTTCGGATGAATTCGATATCGCGACGCCAGCCGGGTCGGCGACGCAGCCCCCCATCGTCATGACCAGACGGGCCACTGGAAAAGCCACCTCGCTCGATCTGCATTCGCCAGTCGCGCCCACCATCCCCCTCTACGCCGCCCAGGTCCGCCATCTCACGCTCGTCGATGAACTCTTGGTTCGCAAGAATCTCGGAGAAGCGGTTGCCAAGGTTGCTACGGTCCTCTGAACGATTGCCACGGCTAGCGCCCGGCCTCGCGCCAGTCGGCGGCGGTGGCGACGTAGAGCTGGGCGATGTCGGCGAGGCGCTGGCCCTGGGCGATGGCGCGGCTGCGGCGGGCCTGGCTGAGCAGCCGCTGGGCGTCGAGCACCGGCAGCAGCGCGCCGCCGCCGAGGCGGAACGAAAGCTCGGCTGAGTTCAGATTGGCGGTGGCGGCGTCCTCGGCGTGGGCCAGGGCCGCAAGCTCGTCGTCGTCGTGGGCGATCGCCTCCATGACGTCGGCGACCTGGACGAAGGCGGTCAGCACGGTCTGACGGTACTGGGCCAGCGAGGCCCTGGCGTCGGCCACGGCGGCGCGCTTGTTCGCCCGCAAGGTCCCACCGTGGAACAGCGGCTGGGTCAGCCCGGCGGCGAGGTCCCAGCCGGTGGACCCGTAGGTGAAGAGGCTGGTGGGCGAGAGGGCCGATTGGATGAAGTTGGCGCTCAGCCTCACGTCCGGATAGAGCGCCGCGCTGGCGACGCCGATGCGGGCGGTGGCGGCGTGCAGGTCGGCCTCGGCGGCCAGGATGTCGGGCCGGCGCCGCACCAGGCTCGACGGCAGGCTCACCGGCACGGCGGCCGGGGCGTGGAAGCTGGCGAGATCGAACTGCGGCGCCGTCCAGCTCGCCGGCGCCTGGCCGACCAGCAGCGCCAGGCCGTGCCGCGCGCGCGAAAGCTGCTGTTCGAGCGGCGGCAGCACTGCCTGGTCCTGGGCGAGCTGCGCGCGCGGGCTGGCGAGCGCCGCCCGCGGCTGGCCGCCGCCGGCCACGGCCCTCTGGACCAAGTCGATCAGGCGCTGGTCGTCCGCGGCCACCTCGCTCTGGGTGGCGATCTCGCCGCGCAGGGTGGCGATCTGAAGGGCCGCCAGCGTCACCTGGCCGGTGAGGGTGAGATAGGCGGCGTCGGCGCGGCGGGCCTCGCCCTGCGCCTGGGCGAGCGCCGCTTCGGTCGCCCGCTTGCGACCGCCGAAGAGGTCGAGGTCGTAGCTCACCGTCGGGCCGATCGCATAGAGGTTGATGGTCGGATTGGGGAAGCCCTTGAAGCCGAACGCGGCGATGTTGATCCGCTCGCGCTGGGCGCTGGCGGAGAGATCGGCCTGGGGCAGCTCGGCGCCGCGCACCGCGGCCGCCTGCTGGCGCGTGCGCTCGAGCGTGGCGTCGGCCGCGGCCAGGGTGTCGTTGTCGGCCAGCGCCCGCTCCATGACGCTATCGAGCGCCGGCGAGCGGAACGTCTTCCACCAGGGGCCGGCGGGCCGCGCCGTGGGATCAAGGACGGCCACCGCGCTCGGCTGGTCTCCGGCCATCAGATAGCCGCTTACACCCGGCGCCGCGGGCGGGGCGAAGCTCGGGCCCACCTTGCATCCGGCCAGGGCCAGCAGCGCTGCGGCCAGGATAGCGCGCCTAGTCAATCACGACCTCCGTTCCGCGCGCCATGTTGCGCGGCGTGCGCATGATCAGCAGCAGCGGCATGACCGCGAGGGTCATGACCAGCATCAGATGGAAGACGTCCACATAGGCGACCATGGCGGCCTGGCGGGTGACGGCGCCGTTGAGGGCGGCGATGCCGGCGCCGGTCGCCGGGTTCATCGCGGCCGGGATGCCGGCCCTGAACACGGGGTTCGACGGCTGCACGTGGGCGGCCAGGTTGGCGTGCGCCACCGCCGCCTGGTTGGTGTAGATCGCCTGCATGATGGAGATGCCGACGCTGGAGCCAAGGTTGCGCATCAGGGTGTACATCGCGGTTCCCTCGGCGCGCAATGCGGGGTTGAGAGTGGCGAAGGCGACCACGGTCAGCGGCACGAAGATGAGGCCGATGCCCAGACCCTGGACGAGGCCCGAGACCACCACCGGAGTTCCGTTCATGGCCAGGTCGAAATGGCTCATCTGCAGCAGCGCGACGCTGCTGAGCGCGAGGCCGGCGACCAGGATGAGGCGCGTATCGATGCGCCCGACCATGCGTCCCACCACGAACATCGCCGCGAAGGAGCCGAGACCGCGGGGCATCATCAAAAGACCCGCGCCGAACACCGAATAGCCGAGCAGATCCTGGGTCAGCGGCGGCATCAGCGCCATTGTCGAAAACAGCAGGATGCCGACAAAGAAGCCGAAGATGTTGCTGATGACGAAATTGCGGTCCAGCGCCAGGGCGCGGTCGAAGAACGGTCGCTCGGCCGTGATCGTATGGGTGACGAAGACGTAGAGGCCGATCGCCGCGCAGATCGCCTCGGCCCAGACCTCGGGCGCGGAGAACCAGTCCAGCGTAGGGCCGCGGTCGAGCGCCAGCTGCAGCGAGGCGATGAAGACCACCAGGGCGCCGAATCCCAGGAAATCGAACCGCCGGCCGCGCTGGCCCCGGTCGCGGGACATGAAGATCCATACCGCCGCGAAGGCGAGAATGCCGATCGGAAGGTTGATGTAGAAGCACCAGCGCCACGAGAAATTGTCGGTGAGCCAGCCGCCCAGCACCGGTCCCAGAATGGGGCCGAGAATGGCGCCGGCGCCCCAGATCGCCATCACCTGGCCCACCTGCCGCGGCGGATAGATGTCGAGCAGCACCGCCTGCGACAGCGGGATCAGGGCCGCTCCGCAGAGGCCCTGCAGCAGGCGGAACACCACGATCTCGCCCAGGCTGGTGGCCGCGCCCGAGAGCATCGAAGCCAGGGTGAATCCGGCGATGGAGAACAGGAAAAGCTGCTTGCGCCCGATCCGGATCGACAGCCAGCCGGTGAGCGGGATCATGATCGCCGCCGCGACGATGTAGGAGGTCAGGACCCAGACGATCTGGTCCTGGGACGCCGAGAAGCTGCCCTGCATGTGCGGCAGGGCGACGTTGGCGATGGTGGTGTCGAGCGAGTTCATCACCGTGGCCAGCATCAGGCCGATGGTGATGGGGACGCGATTCCTGACGTCGGCGGCGGAAGCCATCGAGCGTCAACGGCCGGCGCCGGCGCACCGCTCCTGGGCGTTGGGCTGGATGTCGACGTTCACCACGGCGCTCAGGCCCGCACGGCCAGCCATGGGCGGCGGCGGCTCGTCGAAGGCGATCCGCACGGGCAGGCGCTGGACCACCTTCACCCAGTTGCCGGTGGCGTTCTGGGCCGGCAGCGGCGAGAAGGCCTCGCCGGCGCCGGGGCTGAAGCTCTGCACGTGACCCTTGAAGAGATGGCTGGGAAAGGCGTCGACGTGGATGGTCGCCGGCTGGCAGACCCGCATCTTGGCGAGCTGGTTCTCCTTGAAGTTCGCCTCCACCCAGGGAACCCCGGACACCAGCCAGAACAGGGTCTGCGCCGGATCTATATAGCTGCCCACCTGCAGCTGCTCGACCCGCGTCACCACCCCATCCTGCGGCGCCACCACGACGCCGTAGGACACATTGAGCCTGGCGCGGTCCAGAGCGGCCCTGGCCTGCTGCACCATGGGCTGGCTCGCGGGGTCGAGGTTGGGCCCGCCCAGATCGGCGAGGGCGCCCGCGACCTGCTGGCGGCTGGTCGCCACCTGCTGGCGGGCGACCACGGCGGCATGCTCGGCCGCGTCGAGCTGATCGCGCGAGGCCACGCCCGCGGCGTAGAGCGCCTTCTGCCGCGCCGCCTCGCTGGCCGCATAGGCCGCCGTGGCCCGCGCGGTCGCGAGGCTCGCGAGCTGCTGGTCGTAGGCGGCGCGCAGCGCCGTCACCTTGAGCTGGGCCGCGGCGAGCTGAGCTGCATCCTGCGCCACCGTGGCCTGCTGGTCGCGGGTGTCCAGCCTGAACAGCACCTGGCCGGCGCGGACCTGCTGGTTCTCCCGGACGTCGACTTCGACCACGCGCCCGCCGATGCTGGCGCTGATCGGCACGCGATTGGCCTGTACGTAGGCGTCGTCGGTCGACTGCGACCTGCCCGACGTGGCGATGAAGTAGCCGGCCACCGCCAGGATCACCAGCGGCCCGCCGATCATCAGCGGCCAGCGCATCCGCCGCAGCCAGCTCGACGGCGGCGGCGACGACGGCTCCGGACGGCCCAGGGCGGCGACCTCCGAAGGCTCCGGTCTCAACGCTTCGGCGCTAGCCACGCTCGGCGGTTCCCCTGTCGCGCATCGGAAGGAAAGCCTCGGCCCCCGCGCGGGCGTCGGCATTTACCCGGTTGCAGGTAGTGATCGATGGCGCATGATGGAAATGATAAGTCGTCACCGTTCAGATGAATAGCGTGCATCTCGCCAGCATCGATCTCAATCTCCTGCGCGTGCTGGACGTGCTTCTCGAAGAGCGCAGCGTGACGCGCAGCGGGGTACGGCTGGGTCTGACCCAGTCGGCGGTCAGCCACGCCTTGAACCGGCTCCGCTACCAGCTGGGCGACGAGCTGTTCCAGCGCAACGCCCGCGGCATGCAACCCACCCGGCGCGCCCTGGAGATCGCCCCCGGCCTGCACGCGGCGCTGGAACAGCTCCAGGTCGCCCTGACCCCGCCCGACTTCGACCCCAGCATCAGCGACCAGCGCTTCAATGTCGTCGCCGGGGCCTACGCCTGCGCCGTGCTGATCCCCACGGTGGTGGCGCGGCTGCAGGCGCGGGCGCCCAAGGTGCTGCTGCAGATCGCCGAAAATCCCGCCGATCTGGTCGAGCAGCTCGACAGCGGCCGCGTCGATTTCGTCATCTCCGGCTTCACTTCGGCCCCGGAACGCTTTGCCCGCGAGCGGCTGATCGAGGAGGAGCTCGCCTGGGTGGTGCGCGCCGGCCACCCCCTGGCGCGCTCGCCGGCGGCCCTCGAGGATCTGGTGGCCATTCCGCACGTCGTCGTCGCCGGCCGGCAGGAGGCGGCGGGCCACTCGGCGATCAACCTGCGCCTCAGCTGGGAGGATCTCGGCGCGCTGGAGAGCGAACTCGCCCGGCGCGGGCTGAAGCGCATCGTCGGCGTCGTGGCGCCCGACACCTTCTCGGCCATGGCGATCGTCAGCCGCTCCGAGATGGCGGCGCTGATTCCGCGCCGGTTCGCGCTGCTCTCGGCCCAGAGCGGGCGGCTGAGCCTCATCGATCCGCCTTACCCTTCCCCGCCGGTCGAGGTGACCCTGCTCTACCGCCGCGACCGCCTCGGCCAGCCGCCGATCGCCTGGATGCGCCAGATCCTGATCGAAGCGGCTGCGAGCCTCTGACCGGGGCCATGTTTGACGCCGCGTGACGGTGGCGGCATGGCCCCCTGGCGCGGTAATGCTGCGCCAAACAGGAGCGCCCGATGCGCATCGACCTCCTCTCGCCCGCCAGCTTCGCCGGCGGCCAGCCGCACGACCAGTTCGCCTGGCTGCGCGAGCACGATCCGGTCCACTGGCACGACGAGCCGGGCGGGCGCGGCTTCTGGGCGGTGACGCGCTTTTCCGACGTCTGGGCGGTCGATCGCGAGTTCGCCAGCTATTCCTCGGAGCCCACCATCATGATCGCCGATGCCGCCCAGGGCGGCGGGCTCGGCCCCTACAAGATGATGCTGATGATGGACCCGCCCGAGCACACCCAGTTCCGCAAGCTGATCCGCTCCGAGTTCACCCTGCCATCGGCGCGGCTTCGCGCCGGTCGCATCGCCGAGCTGGCGCGGCGGATCGTCGATGCGGTGATCGACGCGGGCGAATGCGATTTCGTCGCCGAGGTCGCCGGCGAGATGCCGTCGTTCGTCATCGCCGAGCTGATGGGGCTGCCGCTGGACGACGGCCGCGAACTTTACAAGCTCACCGAGACCATTCACACCGCGCCGGAGGCGCTGGCGCCCGGCGCCGGCGCGGCGGCGGTGGCCCGGATGTTCGAATACGGCGCGGGCGTCATCGCGGCCAAGCGGGCGCGGCCGGCCGACGATCTGGCGTCGCGGCTGCTCGCCTGCGAGGTGGACGGGCGCAAGCTCGCCGATCCGGAGTTCCTGCTGTTCTTCCTGCTGCTGGTGGACGCCGGCGGCGACACCACCCGCAATCTCCTCTCCGGCGGGCTCCTGGCGCTGATGGATCACCCGGACCAGTTCGCCTGGCTGATGGCCGACCTTGCGGCGCGCCTGCCGGCCGCCCGCGAGGAGCTGCTGCGCTGGACGAGCCCAGTGATCTACATGCGCCGGACCGCCAGGCGCGACACCGGGCTCGGCGATGTCCAGATCCGCGCCGGCGACAAGGTGGTGATGTATTTCGGCGCGGCCAACCGCGATCCGGCCAGGTTCGAGCACCCGGACGTCCTCGACCTGGCCCGCGCGCCGAACGAGCACATCGCCTTCGGGACCGGACCGCACGGATGCCTGGGCCAGCACATCGCCCGCATCGAGATCGACGCCATGCTGACCGAGGTGCTGACGCGGATGCAGGATTTCGAACTCGCCGGCGAGCCGCAGTGGCTGGCCTCCAACTTCATCTCCGGTCCCAGGACCATGCCGATCCGCTTTCGCGCGGCCGACGCACGGCGGGTCGCCTGAACCCATGCTCGACGACCTGAAACGCAACAATCGGGCCTGGGCGGCGCGCAAGGTCGCGGTCGATCCCGGCTTCTTCCGGCGCCTGGTGGGCCAGCAGGCGCCCAGGTATCTGTGGATCGGCTGCGCCGACAGCCGCGTGCCGGCCAACGAGATCGTCGGCCTCGATCCGGGCGAACTCTTCGTCCACCGCAACATCGCCAACCTGGCCCCGCCGCAGGACGCCAACTACCTCTCGGTGCTGCAGTTCGCCGTCGAGGTGCTCGAGGTGGAGCACGTGCTGGTGGTCGGCCACTACGGCTGCGGCGGCGTCGCGGCGGCCGTGGACGGCAAGCGCCTCGGCCTGGTGGACCACTGGCTGCATCCGATCCGCGAGGTCGCGCATGATCATGCGGACGAACTCGCCGCCCTCCCCGACACGCCGGCGCGGCTCGGTCGGCTGTGCGAACTCAACGTCGTCCGCCAGGTCCGCAACGTCGCCTCGGACCTCTTCGTCCAGGACGCCTGGACCCGCGGCCGCCGCCTCAGCGTGCATGGGTGGGTCTATGCGCTCGGAACCGGCCTCGTCACCGACCTGGAGGTGACCGTGGCCTCGCCGGACGAGCTGCAGCGGCTATCGTCGAGCGCCGGCCCTATCCCGCCTGCCCCGCCACTTCAGTCCCTGAGTGGGCACTGAGTTTACGCTATTTTTTCCGGTGAGCCTGCCGCGCCGTCGAGACGCGCGGGTAAAGGGCGGCGTGTAGCGGAATTGCGGAAGAAGCAGCGGTCATGCCCGATCTCCTTCGGCAGCCGCCTCGTCAGGCGACAGCACGGCGACACCGAACGGCAGAAAATGTTTCGTGTTGCAGGTGACGACGACGAGTTCGTGCGCTGCGGCGATGCCGGCGATCACGGCATCCGCCATGCCGGGGTCGTGTCCGGCTGCGAGCGCCTTAGCTTCCAGCCGTCCGCCGATTGCGGCGGCCTGCGCGTCGAAGCCAATGATCTTGTCATCGTATGTGGAGACGAGACCACCCAGCCATGCTTTCAGGCTAGCGGCTTTCGTTGTCGCTCCCTTGTGGTCAAGGAGCGCGATTCCCTTCTCGATCTCATGGATGGAGACGACCGACAAAAATATCCGGCCATCGGCGTCCATGCGGTCCAGCCAGTCGAGGAAGCCAGCGGATGCTTCCGCCTTCGACGGCACGAGCATGGAGACGATGTTGGTGTCGAGAAGGAATCCGCTCAAAGTTCGATATCCCGCGATGGCCTGCGGTTACGCGGGAACTCTCCGCCTGGGAACGTCTTGAGATAGCTGACAAGGCCCGCCCGTTTGCGTTCGAGCGCCTTGCGCGCGATCTCCGCCGCCTCCACCGAGACCAGGGCCGCGACAGGCTTGCCATGACGGGTGATGGTCACGATCTCTCCTTTGACGGCTTCATCGACAAGGCTGGAAAATCCAGCCTTGGCGTCTCTGAGGTTGATGGTCAGCATGTTGCGCCCTCACATATGTAGCCACATATGACTACATATAATCCGTTGGAGGGCGGATTTCAACGCCGATTTCAAATCCGCCGAGGCGGTCAGCCCTCGGGGCCGTACAGTTCATCGAACAGGTCGCCGAACCTTTGCTCGAACGCCTCGATCTCGGTCGAGCGCGGCGAACTGTTCGAATACCTTCCATAGGATGGTGGCGTCGGCGAGCCGCTTCGGTTGATCCGTGAAGAGGAACTTGTCGAGGAAGACATCCCGAACCGAGTCCGAGAAGGCCGTGATGTAGGCGATGAGGTTCTTGTGAACGTCGGTCGGGTTCTGCGCCCTGATTTTGGCGAATGTCAGCGTGCTGGTGTTGTAAACGCGGATGCCGCCGCCGATGGCGCCATACAGCATCATGTCGCGGGTCTGCTCGTCTATGCCCGGCGGCAACCCGGCATGGGCTTTCAGAACGGCATCTTTGATGGGTTCAAGGATGCAATCGAGACGGCGCAGCACGACGAAAGGGAAAGATAACAAGGCGGCTTAGGAAAGCCCTCATCGTAGGGCTATAGCGAAAACGTAGTGCTCATCGCTATTGGTCGTGCCCCGACGCCCCTTCGATGAGGAGGTAGGCGCGGCCGGCGTTGGAGGCGAGCAGGGCGCCGGATTCGAAGCCGCGGCTGTCCTTGGCCGCCGCCTCGGCGGTCAGCTCGGCGTAGCGCCGGACCAGGGCCTGGGCGCGGGTGCGGAATGCGCCGTCGGCGACGAGCCGCCGCGCGATCCGCCGGATCGCGGCGGGGGCGAGGCTGCGCACCACGGCGCGCCCGCCGCCGTCCCCGCTCTGGATGGCGGCGGCGATCTCCTCGATGCGGCCCTTCGGCAGCAGGGCGAGCGGATCGATGCCCATGGCCTTGATCTCGGCGAACAGCAACTCGCCCAGCTCGGCATCCTGGCCGGCGGCGGCGCCGTCCAGCGTGGTGAGCAGCTCCTTCCAGGTCCAGCCCGACTCCTCGACCCCCTGGTCCTGGCGATCCTGGCCGCCGGCCGCATCGAACGCGGCCTTGAACTCCGCGTCCGTGGCCGTGGGCGTCAGCCGGATGCGGCCGCGCGCCGGCGGGCTGGCGGGCGAAAGCTGGGCTGCGCTCTCCAGGTCAGGCGCCGGCGCGGCCGTCTCGGCGGGCTGGGTCGCGGCCTCGGCGGCGGCGACGCGGCTCCTGGCGCGCTCGGCCGGCGAGGATCGCTGCAGCACCGAAGCCCCCTTGCCCCCCTGCGCCACCACGCCCATCAGCTGCACGGCCTCGCTCAGCATCTCGTAATTGCGCTGCACCCGCTCCTGGAACGCCGCGTCGATTGCCTGGGTCTCGTCGGCGGCGTGGCGGGCGGCGGCGAGCAGGCCGTCGAGACCCTTTTCCACGGCCGCCTTGACCCCGTCCGCCGCGGCGCCGGTCTCCTGCGGCAGGCTGGCGGCGCGGCGGGTCACGTCGGTCATGAGCGCGCCGAGATCGCCCAGCGCCGTCCGCGCCGTCTCCACCTGGGCTTCGAGCTTGGCCGCCGCGCGTTCGCCGGCGGCCTCCATCAGCCTCGCCGACTGCTCGATCAGTCCGCGCGCCTCGGCCAGGCGCGCCTCGAACACCTGGTCGGCCTTCTGGCCGGCCGTGAAGGCGGCCTCGTTGAGCAGATCGACCCGCGCCCGCGCCGCCTCCGCGTGGGCGTCCGCCGCCTGGCGCGCCTCGATCGCGGCGGCCGACAGCGCCTCGTTGGTCGAACGCATCGCCGCCTCGAGGTGAGCGCGCTCGCGCGCGCCGGTTTCGGAAAGGCTCGCGAGGGCGCCTTCGGACGAGCGGGCGAAGGCGTCGCGCTCGGCGGCCGCGGCCCCGGCCAGTTCGTGAAATCTCGTCCTCGCCTCGGCGATCAGTTCGCTCAGCGCCCGGGCGCCGACGCCGCTGGCCTCGGCAAGGGCGGCGACGTCGTCCTTGGCGCCGGCGATGAACGCAGCCAGCTGGGCGGTGCGGTTCTCGGCGAGGATGGCGAAGTCTTCCTGTTCGGCGCGCAGCCCATGGGCGACGGTGACCAGCGCCGCCCGCTGACCGGTGAGGCCGTCCTCGAGCGAGCGCATCTGGTCGCCGACCCCCGCGCTCGCCGTCTCCAGCCGGCCGACCTGACGGCCGAGATCCTCGGCGGCGATACGCGAGGCGTCGGTGGCCTCGCCGGCGGCGGCGGCGAGGTCGGCGGCGCGCGCGGCCAGCGCCGCCTCGGCTTCGCGCAACTGCGTCTCGGCGAGATCGGAGGCTTCGGCGACCATGCTGGCCTGGCGGTTGATGGCCTCGGTGACCGCGGCCGAGCGGGCGTCCAGGGTGAGCGCCAGGGTGTTGAGTTCGCCGCGCTCCCGGCCCAGGGTCTCCGCCAGCCCGACCGCTGTTTTCGCGGTCCTGGCGGTCGCCTCGGCCAGTCGCTCGGTCTCGAGCGCCAGGGCTTCGCGCAGGGCGCCCAGGTGGTCGCGCGCCTGGCTGGCGACCTCGCAGGCGGCGGCGATCTGGCCGCGCATCGCCTCGGCCGCCGCGCCCGCCTCGGCGGCGGCCAGCGCCGTCGGACCGACGAGTTCGTCCGCGAGCCTGCGGGCGCGCCGCGCCTCGCCGGCCAGGACGCGCGCCTGGACGAGGGCGTAGGCGCCGGCCCAGACGAGGCCCAGCGGCGCGAGCGCGATGAGGGTCAGCGCGGCGATGGCGCTCGCATCGAGGCCGAAGCGGCCGCCGCGGGTCTGGTCGGCATAGATCACCGCCGCGAGCCCGCCCATCCAGACGAGGCTGGCGAGCCCGGCCGCCGCATAGAGGGCGCCGCCCGCACGCTGCGGTCGCGGCGGCCGCGTCGGCGTGGGGCCCGGCGCCGGCGCGCCGTCCCGGGCGTCGACCGTCCTCAGCATCGGCGGGGACTGCGCCGGCGCGCCGTCCCCGGTCGGCGAGAAGCTCAGAGCCTTCGGTCGCGGAGGCGCCATCGGGTGCCGTTCTGCCTCGCCGGCGGGGTTTGCATCGTCGCCTCGTCAATACCCCAGCGGCGCATGGCGGCAAAGCCGCATGGGCAGCGGCATCTTGCACAAGCTTGCCCGCTCGCCTAACTCACCAGTCCGAAGGGCCGGCCGCCAGCCGCGATGCCGCGGCGGCGCAACTGATCGCGAAAAAACCCAAGGCCTGAGTCCGCCCCGATGTCGTCAATGCTCGAGCGCGTCCAGCACTCTCCCGCCGGCGCGATCGTCCCCTCCGCCGCCAGGCTCACCCACCTGGAGCGCCTGGAGGCCGAGGCCATCCATGTCATGCGCGAGGTGGTCGCCGAGTGCGAGCGGCCGGTGATGCTCTACTCCATCGGCAAGGACTCGTCGGTGATGCTGCACCTGGCGATGAAGGCTTTCCATCCCGCCAGGCCGCCGTTCCCGTTGCTGCACGTCGACACCACCTGGAAGTTCAAGGCCATGTACGAGCTGCGCGACCGCAAGGCCGCCGAACTCGGCTTCGAACTCCTCGTGCACCGCAACCCCGAGGCCCTGGCGCGCGGCATCAACCCCTTCGACCACGGTCCGCTGCACACCGACATGTGGAAGACGCAAGGGCTGAAGCAGGCGCTGGACCAGCACGGCTTCGACGCGGCCTTCGGCGGCGCGCGCCGCGACGAAGAGAAGAGCCGCGCCAAGGAGCGCATCTTCTCGCACCGCACCGCCCAGCACGTCTGGGATCCCAAGAACCAGCGCCCGGAACTCTGGAAGCTCTACAATACCAGGAAGCGCCCCGGGGAAAGCTTCCGCGTCTTCCCGATCTCCAACTGGACCGAACTCGACATCTGGCAATACATCCACCTGGAGGGCATCGAGATCGTGCCGCTCTACTTTGCCGCCGAACGGCCGGTGGTGGAGCGCGACGGCCAGCTCATCATGGTGGACGACGAGCGCATGCGCCTCGCGCCCGGCGAAGTGCCGCAGTTGCGCAGGATCCGCTTCCGCACCCAGGGCTGCTACCCGCTCACCGGCGCGGTCGAGAGCGAGGCCGAGACCCTGCCGCAGATCATCCAGGAAATGCTGCTGGCCACCACCTCCGAGCGCCAGGGCCGCGTCATCGACCACGACCAGTCCGCCTCGATGGAGAAGAAGAAGCGCGAGGGCTACTTCTGATGCAACTGGACTGCGGAGGGACCCCTCGCCTCACCTCTCCCCGCTTGCGCGGGGCGAGGGCTACCGAGGGCGAGGGGTCGCGGAAAGATCTCGAAGCTGCCGCCACCCTGTCCGTAGCCGCCTATCTGGAGTCCCACCAGAAGAAGCTGCTGCGCTTCATCACCTGCGGCTCGGTGGACGACGAAGAAGAAGCGCGAGGGCTACTTCTGATGCAACTGGACGAGAGCGTGGGGTCGCGGAAAGATCTTGAAGCTGCCGCCACCCTGTCCGTAGCCCTCGCCCCGCTTGCGGGGAGAGGTGAGGTGAGGGGCGCCTGCCGGTGACTCACGCGTCCGATCTGATCGCCCAGGACATCGACGCCTATCTGGAGTCCCATCAGCGCAAGTCGCTGCTGCGCTTCATCACCTGCGGCTCGGTGGACGACGGCAAGTCGACGCTGATCGGGCGGCTGCTCTATGATTCCAAGCTGATCTTCGAGGACCAGCTCGCCGCCCTGGAGGCCGATTCCCGCAAGCTCGGCACGCAGGGCGGCGACCTCGACTTCGCCCTGCTCGTCGACGGCCTCGCCGCCGAGCGCGAACAGGGCATCACCATCGACGTCGCCTACCGCTTCTTCTCCACCGACAAGCGCAAGTTCATCGTCGCCGATACCCCCGGCCACGAGCAGTACACCCGCAACATGGTCACCGGCGCCTCCACCGCCGACCTGGCGGTGATCCTCATCGACGCGCGCAAGGGCGTGCTCACCCAGACGCGCCGCCATTCGTTCCTGGTCTCGCTCATCGGCATCCGCCAGGTGGTGCTGGCGGTGAACAAGATGGACCTGGTGGACTACGACGCCGCCGTCTTCGAGCGGATCTGCGCCGACTACCGCGACTTCGCCGCCGGGATCGGGCTGGAGAACATCGCCGCCATCCCGATCAGCGGCCTGCGCGGCGACAACATCACGAGCCCCAGCGCACGCACCCCCTGGTACGGCGGCCCCACCCTGATCCAGCACCTGGAGAGCGTCGAGATCGACGAGACGCGGGCGCAGGGCCAGCCCCTGCGCATGCCGGTGCAGTGGGTGAACCGCCCCAACCTCGACTTCCGCGGCTTCGCCGGCGAGATCGCCTGCGGCGTCGTGCGCCCGGGCGACCGCATCCGCGTGCTGCCGTCCGGCCGCGAGAGCCGCATCGAGCGGATCGTCACCCGCGACGGCGACCTCGACCTGGCCGTGGCCGGCCAGTCGGTGACGCTCACCCTCGCCGACGAGATCGACTGCTCGCGCGGCGACGTCATCGCCGCGGCCGATGCCCCCGCCGAGGCCGCCGACCAGTTCGAGACCACCATCGTCTGGATGGCCGAGGAGCCGCTGCTGCCCGGCCGGCCCTACTGGCTGAAGATCGGCGCCCGGATGGTCTCGGCGACGATCACCGAGCCCAAGTACAAGATCAACGTCAACACCCTCGAACACCTGGCCGCCAAGCAGCTCGAGCTCAACGAGATCGGCGTCTGCAATATCAGCCTCGACCAGGTGGTCGCCTTCGATCCCTACGAGGCGAGCCACGACACCGGCGGCTTCATCCTGATCGACCGGATCAGCAACGCCACCGTGGGCGCCGGCATGATCCGCTATGCGCTGCGGCGCGCCCAGAACATCCACTGGCAGGCGCTGGACGTGACCAAGGCCACCCGCGCCGCCGCCAAGGAGCAGCGGCCGGCGGTGCTGTGGTTCACCGGGCTCTCCGGCGCCGGCAAGTCGACCATCGCCAATCTGGTGGAGAAAAAGCTGCTGGCCATGGGCCGGCACACCTATCTGCTCGACGGCGACAATGTCCGCCACGGCCTCAACCGCGATCTCGGCTTCACCGACGCCGACCGGGTGGAGAACATCCGCCGCGTCGCCGAGGTGGCGAGGCTGATGGCCGACGCCGGCCTCATCGTGCTCGTCTCCTTCATCTCGCCGTTCCGGTCCGAGCGGCGCATGGCCAGGGAGCTGATGGCGCCGGGCGAGTTCCTCGAAGTCTTCGTCGACACCCCGCTGGAAGTCGCCGAGCAGCGCGACGTCAAGGGCCTCTACGCCAAGGCCCGGCGCGGCGAGCTGAAGCACTTCACCGGCATCGACAGCCCCTACGAGGCGCCCGAACATCCCGAGATCCGCGTCGACACCACCGTGCTCGCCCCCGCCGCGGCGGCCGAGCTGATCGTCGAGCGCATGGACGGGCGCCAGAACCACAGCGCCTGGGAACGCCGGGCCACGGAGGACGACCACGATGGCTGAATCGAAGCTGCGCGAGGCGCTGCAGCTGCGCTCGCTGGTGAAGCAGAGCGGCGAACTGGAGCTGTCGCTGGCGCGGGTCCCGGTTCCGGCGCCCGCCGACGACGAGATCCTGGTCCGCATCGAGGCGAGCCCGATCAACCCCTCCGATCTTGGCCTGCTGCTGGGTCCGGCCGACCTCGCCACCGCCAAGGTCCGCGGCGAGGGAGCGGACGCGGTGGTCACGGCGACGGTCCCGCCGGCGCTGATGCGCGCCGTGGCGCAGCGCGTCGGCCAGTCGCTGCCGGTGGGCAACGAGGGCGCGGGCGTGGTGGTGGGCGCGGGGCGCCAGGCGCAGCACCTGATGGGCCGCACCGTCGCCATCCTCGGCGGCGCCATGTACGCCCAGTACCGCGTCGTCAAGGCCGCCGACGCCCTCGCCCTGCACGCCGACGCTGCGCCCCGCGACGGCGCCTCCTGCTTCGTCAATCCGCTGACGGCGCTGGGCATGGTCGAGACCATGCGCCGCGAGGGCCATTGCGGCCTCGTCCACACCGCCGCGGCCTCCAACCTCGGCCAGATGCTCAACCGCATCTGTCTTCAGGACGGTGTTCCCCTGGTGAACATCGTACGCAGCGCCGAGCAGGCGAAGCTGCTGCGCGACGCCGGCGCCGCCCACGTCTGCGATTCCGGCGCGCCCGGCTTCATGGACGACCTCATCGCCGCGCTCGTGGCCACCGACGCCACGATCGGCTTCGACGCCATCGGCGGCGGGCGCCTCGCCAGCCAGATTCTCGCCGGGATGGAGGTGGCGGCGGGCCGCAAGGGCGGCGGCTTCTCCCGCTACGGCTCAAGCGTCCACAAGCAGGTCTACATCTACGGCGGCCTCGACACCCGGCCCACCGAACTCGTCCGCTCCTACGGCATGGCCTGGGGCGTCGGCGGCTGGCTGCTGACGCCGTTCCTGCAGAAGATCGGGGCGGCCGAGGCGCAGAAGCTGCGCCAGCGCGTCGCCGACGAGCTGAAGACCATCTTCGCCAGCCACTACACCGCCGAGATCTCCCTCGCCGAGGCCCTGCAGCCCGCCGTCATGGCCGCCTACAGCCGCCGCGCCACCGGCGAGAAGTACCTGATCAATCCGGCCAGGGACGCCGGCCCATGAGGCCCGCGCGCCGCCGCCGAGCTGGCGGTCGTCCAGGAACCGGAAGGCCCGGCCCCGGCTCGGCGCTGCGCTTGGCCGCGGTGACGGATCGGATGCGCAGCACATCGCAAGCTTGGTCGGGGCGCGTCGAACGGCTATCCCTCACCATCGCCCCAGCTCCGTCACCCCGGCCGGAGGCGCGCGCCAGCGCGCCGCAGAGCCGGGGCCGGACGCGCCGCCGCCGAGCTGGCCGTCGTCCAGGAACCGAAAGGTCCGGCCCCGGCTCGGCGCTGCGCTTGGCCGCGGTGACGGATCAGGTTACGTGTGCAGGGTCGGATAGAGATCGGCCCACGCCTCGTTCATCTGCTCGATCAACTGGTATTTCCACATCCGCCGCCATTTCTTCACGCGCTTCTCGCGGGCGACGGCCTCGGTGATGAGGTTGTGGACCTCGTACCACACCAGCATCTTGCAGCCGTGCGCCAAGGTAAAGCCGGGGACGAGCCCTTCGCGATGTTCGAAGGCGCGGCGCGGCAGATCGCCGGTGACGCCCACGTAGAGCACGCCGAACGGCCGGCTGGCCATGATGTAGACGGCGATGCATGGAAACCGCTCGGACATGTCGCAAGCTTAGCCGGGGCGCGTGGAACGGTCATCCCTCTTCACACCCCCTCCACCGCTCCCAACTCCGTCACCCCGGCCGAAGGCGCGCGCCAGCGCGCCGCAGAGCCGGGGCCGGACGGGCCGCCGCCGGGCTGGCCGTCGTCCAGGAACCGAAAGGTCCGGCCCCGGATCGGCCTTGCAGGCCGTCCGGGGTGACGCGTTCCGTCTGCTGTTCGCGCATCTACGCGAACGGGCGCGCCAGGCGTCGCGCAAGCGGCTTTTGCAAGCGTCCGGCTTCAATACCTGCGGCAGAGCACGTCGCGCAGCGCCCCGCCGTCGAGGTCGTAGTAGAGCGCCGGGCCGAGGCCCTGGGTGCGGCAGAACCGGTCGGCCGGCGCGCGGCCCTGCCCCTCGACCGCAGCGCCGCCCTCCCGCGGCCGGGCGAAGAAGATCACCGAATGTCCCGGAATGCCGACGTCGAGGCTGGCCGGCGGCGGCGGCGGCGGCGGCGGACCCGCATCCGCCTGGCTGCGGTCGTAGTATTCGTCCGAGCCGGCGTCGCTCTGCGCCTCCTGCGCCGGCGCAAGCTCGCCCTGGCGCACCGAGGCGAGGCGCCCACCGAGCTGCGTCGACGCCAGGTCGGCGACGTCGCCGCTCAGGCGCTCACAGCGGCCGCCATAGTCCGGCGCATCGCACGCCACCCAGTCGCCGTCGAAATGGCCGCTGCGGGCGCGCCCGGCGAAATCCTGCGCCGCCAGGTCGGGCGAGCGTCGCACGATGGTGACCGAGGCGCCCTCGAAATCGGGCCGGTCGAACAGAACCGCTTCGGCGCGCCCAGGCACGGGCTGGGCGAGCGCCGAGGCCGCGAACAGCGCCGCGCCGGCGGCGAGGATCAGAACCAGAGGTCGCATGCGCCATTGCTCCGATGGACGGGCCGACAGGACTGAACCCTATGACTGGAATCACGGCATGAAAACGCCGGGGCTGGCGCCCGCCTCGCTTTTGCGGCTAGCCAGCGTCCGCGCCGGGAGGAATCTGGCTTGTCGGTGACTGCGAAAACGAAGGTTGGTCAGGTGGACGCGGGGCGCGATCGCCTCGGGCTGGCGGCGCCCTTCGGAACCCTGGTGCTCGTCTGGCTGGCGACGAGCGCCTGCCTTGCTATCGGCTTCATCTATGCGCTGCGGATCGGCTTCCAGGGGCCGGAGGCGAAGTTCCTGCTGCATCAGGATCTGCCGGTCCTCGGCCTCTGCGTCGCCATCACCGCGGCCCTGGCCTTCACGCCCGCGATCGGCGTCCCGCGCCTGCGCGCCGCCCTCGCCGCCGCGCCGGGCGCCTGGGCGCTGGGCCTGGCGATGCTTTGCGGCGCGATCGGCATCCTCGGCGCCCCGCTGGTGTTCGCGGGGTATCACCTGGCCCTCGACGAGTTCATGGCGAACTTCGACGCGACGATCTTCGCCCACGGCCAGCTGATGGCGCCGATCGCGCCGGCGTGGCGGCCGCTCGCGCCCGCGTTGCAGCCGATGTTCACGGTGCCGGTCGCCGGCCACGCCTTCTGGGCCTCCGGCTATCTGCCGATAAACGCGGCGATGCGCGCGCTGGGCGCCCTGGCCGGGCTGGAGGCCTGGGTCAACCCGCTGCTCAGCGCGCTCTCGGTCGGCCTCGTCTACGCGGTGGGACGGCGGCTGTGGCCCGAGCGGCCCGGCCTGGCGCTGGGGGCGGCGGCGCTGCTGGCGACCTCCTCCCAGCTCATCGTCATGTCGATGACGGCCTACGCCATGCCGGGTCACCTCGCCTTCGACCTCGCCTGGCTCTGGCTGTTCCTGCGCGGCGGCCGGCTCGGCCACGCCGGCGCCATCGCCGTCGGCTTCCTCGCCACCGGCCTGCACCAGCTCCTGTTCCATCCGCTCTTCGTCGCGCCATTCGTGCTGCAGCTCTGGCTCGACCGGCGCTGGCGCCTCGCCGGCCTCTACACCATCGCCTACGCCCTGATCGGCCTCTTCTGGACCGAGTGGTTCCAGCTGGACATGCGCCTCGTCGGCATCTCGCCCGCCGCCGCGAGCGCCGTCGGCGGCGGCTGGATGGTCGAGCGGGTGATGCAGATTCTCTCCAGCATCCGCATCCAGGCGGCCGGGCAGATGGGCCTTTGCCTGATCCGCTTCGTCACCTGGCAGAACCCGCTGACGGCGCCGCTCGCCATCGCCGGCGCCCTCGCCGCCGAGCGCGCCAAGGGCCACATGCGCGCCCTGGTGCTGGGCGTCTTCCTCACCCTCGCCGCCATGCTGTTCCTGATGCCGACCCAGACCCACGGCTGGGGCTACCGCTATGCGCACGGCCTGCTGGGGTCGGTCTGTCTGATCGCGATCTGGACCTGGGCGAGGCTGACCGACCCCCTGCCCGCGCCGCGCCGCGCCGCCGCCGGCGCCGCCTTCGTCATCGCCTGCGCCGCCTCGCTCTTCTTCCTGACGCCGCTGCGGGCCTGGCAGGCCTGGCTCTACGTGCATCCTTACGCCCAGGCCGACCGGATCATCCATGCCGCCCCGGCCGATGCGGTGTTGGTCGACGACGAGGGGACGCCGGGCTTCGACTCCGGCACCGTGGTCCGCAACGACCCCTATCTTCGCAATCGTCCCAAGGTGATGGAGCTGTCGGTCATGACCGGCGCCCTGGTGCGCCAGGTGTGCGCCCGGGGAAGCGTCCGGGTGTTCGACGGGCGCGAGGCGGCCGCCCTGGGCATGGACATCATGAACGTGCCGGTCGAGTCCCATACCTTGCGCCTGAGGGCGCTGATGGCCCAGCTCCACTGCGGCAAGCCGATCCGATGAGCGCCGGCGCCTATCGCTCTCGCTTGCGGAAATACTCCAGCGTCGCCCGCACCGTGGCCGCGAACCTGCGCCGCGGCCGCCAGCCGGTGGCGGCGCGCAGGGCGCCGGCGTCGCCCACCGCGCTTTGCACGTCGGCCGGGCGCAGCAGGGCGCGATCGATCTCCAGCTCGAAGGGGCGGCGCGACCATTTCTGCAGCAGCTGCACCACCTCGATCAGCTCGACGGCGCGGCCCGAGGCGATGTTGAAAGTGCTGAGCGCGGGCAGGCGCGGCGCCGCATCGGCCAGGTCGAGATAGGCCTCGACCACGTCGCGCACGTCCAGGAAGTCGCGCCGCACCGAAAGATCGCCCGCCCGCACCACCGGCCGCTGCAGCCCCTTCTCGATCCTGGCGACCTGGGCCGCCAGCCTCGGGACCACGAAGCGCTCGTCCTGGCCCGGCCCGGTATGGTTGAAGGCCCGGCAGACGATCGCCCGCGCCTGCGATCCGGCCAGCGCGCCGGCGAGCGCGGCCTCGGCCTCGGCCTTGGAGCGGGCATAGACCCCCAGCGGCGCCAGCGGCGTCGTCTCGCGCGCCGGCCCTTCGTTCAGCGACAGACCATAGACCTCGCCCGACGAGGCGAAGATGAAGTCGCAGGGCCGCCCCAGCTCCGCCACCGCCGCGGCCAGGTTCCGGGTCCCCTCGACGTTGGTGCGCCAGGTGGCCGCCTGGGCGTCCGCCGCCTCGCCGGCCGAGGCCTGCGCCGCCAGGTGGATCACCAGATCGGGCCGGGCCCCGCGCACCGCCTCGCGCACGGCGCCGGCGTCGCCGATGTCGGCCTCGAAGGCGCGCCGCCGCGGCGTCGCCGCGCCCGGCCCTTGGCGCCGCAGGGCGACGATCGCGACCGCCGGATGGCGCTGCGCCAGCCTCGGGCAAAGATGGCGCCCGACGAACCCGTCCGCGCCGGTGACCAGGATCGATCTCGGGCGCCGTCGAACCTCGCTCGCGCCTTTCGTGTGGTTCGTGGTCAAATCCTGCCTTCGACCGGCCGGCTTCAGCCGCGCCGCAGCCGGGCGAGGTCGGCGTCGACCATCTCGCAGATCAGCGTCTCCAGCGTCACCTGCGAGCGCCAGCCCAGCCTCGCCTCGGCCCGCGCCGGATCGCCCAGCAGTTCGTCGATCTCGGCCGGACGATAGAGGCCCGGATCGATGCGCACCGAGCGCTCCATGTCGAGCCCGGCGTGGGCGAAGGCGATCTGGCACATGGCCCGCACCGTCGTCGTGCGCCCGGTGGCGACGACGAAATCGCCCGGCTCGTCCTGCTGCAGCATCAGCCACATCGCCCGCACATAGTCGCGCGCGTGGCCCCAGTCGCGTTTCACGTCGATGTTGCCGAGCGCCAGCTCCTGCGCCAGCCCCAGCTTGATCCGGGCGACGCCGTCGCTGACCTTGCGGGTGACGAACTCGACGCCGCGCAGCGGGCTCTCGTGGTTGAAGAGGATGCCAGACGAGGCGTGCAGGCCGAAGCTCTCGCGATAGTTCACCGTGGCCCAGTGGCCGTAGAGCTTGGCGACGGCGTAGGGCGAGCGCGGATGGAACGGCGTCGCCTCGTTCTGCCGCGCCGCCCCGCTCATGCCGAACATTTCCGACGACGAGGCCTGGTAGAAGCGCGCCCCTGGCGCGGCGGCGCGCACCGCCTCCAGCATGTTGACGACGCCCATGCCGGTCACCTGGCCGGTGACCACCGGCTGGTCCCATGAGGTGGCCACGAACGACTGGGCCGCCAGGTTGTAGATCTCGTCCGGCGCGACCCGCTCGACGATGCGGATCAGCGACGACAGGTCGATCATGTTGCCATCGACGATCTCGACCCGCCCCTCGATGCCCAGCCAGCGCAGCCGATGGTCGGCCACCCCCAGATGCGACGAGCGCCTCGCCACCCCGAACACCTCATAGCCCTTGCCCAGCAGCAGCTCGGAAAGATAGGCCCCGTCCTGGCCGGTGACGCCGGTGATGAGGGCTCGTGGCACAAGCGGCTCCATATCTCGCCCCAGCAACGGCGAACCGGGCTCTGGCAGAGCGTCATCTGATGCGCCACGCGCGACAGCGAGGCTCGATGTCACCAAAATCGTTCGATAGGAAGCGATTCGGCGGCTATCGGCAGCTGAGAACGATGCGAGTGGCCCAGGAACTAGAAACAGAGCAACGAGGCTCCGGAGCGGCTGGCCGACTCCCCGCCGTGGCGCAATCGGCTCGCGACCACGCCTTCGTGGTGCTCGCCTATCGCGAGTCGCCATTCCTCGAAGGATGCCTTGCGTGCCTGCGCGCTCAGACGTTGCAGAGTCAGGTACTGATCACCACTTCGACGCCATCTAAGTTCATCGCAGGCGTCGCCGAAGCCTATGGCGCGCCCGTCATAGTCAATCCCAGACGAGATGGGATCGCCTGTGACTGGAACTTTGGCCTCAGGGCGACAGCGGCCCGCTTCGTAACGCTTGCACATCAGGACGACACTTACGCACCGGATTTCCTGGCCCAAACTCTTGAGCAGTTCGAGCGTCGCGACGCCGTCTTGTGCTTCACTGGCTACCAGGAGGTCGACGACGAGGGGCGGCCGAAAAGCTCGAGGATCAGCAGGGCGAAACATCTCATCGAACTGATCACGCTCGGCCGACGCCACGTCGTGCGGGGGTTCGCGCTGCGAACCTTCCTGTCCTTCGGAAACCCGCTTCCGTGCTCGTCCGTGACGTTTGACACATCGAGGCTGGGCGACTTCAACTTCACGCCACACTATGCGGCCAATCTCGATTGGGAGGCGTGGTGGCGCCTCAGGGAGCGGGGAGAGACGTTCCTGCGCGCCCCGACACGCCTCGTTGGCCGCCGTCACAACGATTTGACTGCTACGTCCCGGCTCATCTTGGATGGAACACGACGCCGGGAGGACTTGGAAATGTTTCGTCACGCGTGGCCCCGTCTGATCGCCGACGTGATCGCAGCGGCTTACAGGTTTGGATATTAGCTTGGGTCGACTGCTCCGATTTGGCCTGACGGGGGCGTTGACGACGTCCGTCGCCTACCTCGTTTTCATTGGGCTGCTCGACAGAGGCTTGAACTACGCAATCGCGGCGACCGTCTCGTGGGCAGCAGGGCTGGTTTTGGGCTTTACTCTAAACCGGCGATTCACGTTCGGCATTACCGGGACCGAACGTTATCGGCGCGATTTCGGCGTCTATGCTCTCGGCGCGGTGCTGCAGCTGCTGCTTGGACTGACTGGATATGCCATTCTCATTGGACGGATGCACCTAAGCGGCACGCCGGCATTCGCGGTGAACCTCGTCGTGACGACGACCTTCAGCTTTCTGTTCCTGCGCTTCGTCACCTTCCGCCGTGTGGCGGAAGCGTAATGCGGCCCTATGGCTCGTCGCCGGAACCGCCAGGCGCGGCGAACGCCCAGCGATCAGGACGCAAGCACTTCCCCCGCCGGGTGCGAACTGGCTCCGCTCTGGAAGCCTTCGCTGAGTTCCATGTTGAGGAACTTCGCCCGATGCCGGTTGATGATCGCAAGCATGAAGCCGCCCATGACATTCTGCGCGCCGAGAGTGATCAGCAGTGTCCCGAGCACGGCGGGGTAGACGCTGTGCGCCCTCTCGAAATGCCTGGCCTGCCACGAGACCAGCACGAGGATCAGGATGGCCATCCCCGCGCCGATGGATGCCAGCCCAGCCATGATCATGGTCTCGAGCGTGACCCAGCGCGAGAGCCGAGCGGCCCAGCCACGCGAGAGTCGGTAACCTTCCCTGATACCGTGCAGATGCGTCGCTACCCCGAGCAGGCCGGAGATGTGCGCCAACCCCACTAGCGCCGCCGCGAGCACGACCCAGTAGTCCCCAAAGAAGATCGCGGCGCGCGGCTGGAAGACGTAGGCCCAGCCTGCCACGGCAAGGATCGTGGCGCCGATGGCGCCGCCTGCCAGCGCTGGGGCCGCAAAGATCCAGAAGGGGCTCAGCATGAACAGATAGCGCAGGTGCCGCCAGCCGTCGCGCCAGGGGCGCAGGTGCGGCGGGCGGTCGCGCAGGTCGGGCGACAGGCTGGCGGGGACCTCGGCGATGGTCTCGCCCTTCAGCGCCGCCTTGATCACCATTTCGCTGGCGAACTCCATGCCCGAGCCGGTGAGGCCCAGCCGCTCGAAGCAGGCGCGGGTGAGCGCGCGAAGGCCGCAGTGGGCGTCGCTGACGCCGGTCCTGAACAGCAGGTTGAGCATCCCGGTCAGGATGGGGTTGCCGACGTAGCGGTTCTTCCAGGGCATCGCGCCGGGCTTGATGCCGCCCTTGAACCGCGAGCCCATGCAAAGGTCCGCGCCCTTCATCAGGGCTTCGACCATGGGCGGCGCCTCGCGGAAGTCGTAGGAGCCGTCGGCGTCGCCCATGACCAGGAAGCGCCCGCGCGCCGCCTGAAATCCGGCCCGCAGGGCGGCGCCGTAGCCGCGCTCGGCGACAGCCACCACCCGGGCGCCCAGCTTCAGCGCCAGCGCCTGGCTGCCGTCGGTGCTGCCGTTGTCGGCCAGCAGGATCTCGCCGGAGAGGTGAAGGCGGGCCTCGAGGTCGGCCAGGGCCTGCCTGATCGCCAGGATGCAGGGCTCGAGCGACTGGACCTCGTTGAGGCAGGGCAGAACGAAGCTGACGTCGACGCCCTCGTCCGCCCGCGCCGCCGCCGTCGCCTGCCTCGGCATTCCCGTTCCCTCGCTTTGCGCCCGACCCTGCCGGAATGGGATTTTCCAAACCGTGTACGCTCGCTCGGCGGCGCGGCCAAATCCTAGCCCGCCACCGCCCGGCGCGGCCGCAGCCTGAGCCGCGGCGCCCTCAGCGGCGCGGCGAGGGTGGCTTCGCTGGTGAGCGAGGCGAGGAGCACCGCGCCGATCACCCCCGCCGCGCCCCAGTGAGGGATGGCGGCGCAGGAGACGAGCGCGCCGGCGGCCGCGGCGATGATCCAGGGGACCGGCGCGGCGCGGCGCGACAGCATCAGGGCGAGCGCCGGCGCGAGAAGGGCGGCGTCGTAGTGCATGGCGTAGGGCGTGACCAGCAGGGCGCCGCCCAGCAGCGCCGCCAGCCGCCGCGCCGGATCGTCGCTGACGCGGAACACATGCCAGGCGATGGCGACGCCCGCGGCGGTGAACCCCAGCCGCCAGGCGAGCAGCTGGCCCGGCGCCAGGCCCAGCCATATGCCCAGAGCGGCGGGGGTGATCATGCCGCGCCTGAGGGCGGCAAACCCCATGACCCAGGCGTCGAAATGCGCCAGCGCCGCCAGCCAGTCGAACCAGATCTGCACGCCGAAGCAGAGGGCCGAGATCAGCACGGCCAACGCCGCCGTAACCGCCGCGGCGGCCAGGGCGCGCCACTGGCCGGCCGCCACCAGGGCCACGGGCAGGAGCAGCATGGCCGGAGGCTTGATCGCGCCGGCGACGCCAAAGAGCACGCCGGCGAGCACCGGCCGGTGCTTCAGTGCGAACACGCCGACGAGCGCAAGGGCGGCGATCAGGAAGGTGACCTGGCCGGTGACGACCACCAGCACCGAGGCGGGCGTCAGCGCCATGGCCGCCAGCGCCGGGAGCCGCAGCGTCTTCAGCCCCGCCGCCACCGTGCCGAAGATCAGCGCCAGGCCCGCGCCCGTCCAGAGCGCATTGGCGAGCGCGAAGGGCGCCAGCGCGAAGGGCGCCAGCAAGATCAGCGCCGTGGGCGGGTAGACGAAGGGTCGCAGCCCATGGAACGGCCCCAGCAGTGGGCGCAGCGCCTCGGTCAGGCCGTAGGCGTCATAGACCCGCTCTGGGTGCGTGAACGCCAGGCCGCCGGCCGCCCACATCGGCATGAAGTCGATGCCGAGCGGCTGGATGCGCAGCAGCGCATGGGCGTCCTTCCAGCCCAGAT
>DATKRO010000069.1:0-16278 GCA_035532115.1 Caulobacteraceae bacterium
GCTGTTTCGCCAGCACCTCGGCGCCTCGCCGCTGGCCGTCGCCCAGACCCGGCGGGTGCTGCTCGCCAAGCAGCTGATACACGAGACCCGCCTGCCCATGGCCGAGGTGGCGCTGGCCGCCGGGTTCGGCAGCGTGCGGCGCTTCAACGAGACCTTCCAGCAGCTCTATGCGCGACCGCCCGCGGCGCTGCGGCGGCTTTCCGGCGCCGAGCGGCCCTCGCAGGGCGGCGGGGCCATCCGCATCCTGCTGCCCTACAAGGCGCCCTACGACTGGGAGGCGATGCTGGAGTTCCTGGCCCTGCGCGCCATCCCCGGCGTCGAGCAGGTGGCGAACGGCCGCTACGCCCGCAGCATCGGGCTCGGCGGGGCGCAGGGGCTCATCACCGTCGAGCCCGCCGCGGGCGAGCGCCTGGCGGTGAGCCTGCGCTTTCCCAGAATCAGCGCGCTGCCGGCGATCATCGCCCGGGTGCGGCGCATCTTCGATCTCGCCGCCGACCCCGTCGCCATCGGCGCGCACCTGGCCGGCGACCCGGCGCTCGCGCCCCTGGTCGCGGCGCGGCCGGGGCTGCGCACGCCGGGCGCCTGGGACGGGTTCGAACTGGCGATCCGCACCATTCTCGGCCAGCAGATCACCGTCGCCGCCGCGCGCGGCCTCGCCGCCAAGCTGGTCCAGGCGCACGGCGAGCCGCTGCCGAGCGACCTCGCCGCGGCCGGCGCCGGCCTCACCCACGTCTTCCCGAGCCCGGCGCGGCTGGCCAACGCCGACTTCGCCGCCCTCGGGATGCCCAGAGCCAGGGCCGCAGCGCTCGCGGCGCTGACGGCGGCCGTCCAAGCAGACCCGCTGATCTTCGGACCCAAGCGCTCGCTGGAAGATGCGGTCGGCGCCCTGCGCGCCCTGCCCGGGATCGGCGAATGGACCGCCCAGTACATCGCCCTGCGCGAGCTGCGCGAGCCAGACGCCTTTCCCGCCGCCGACGTCGGGCTGATGCGCGCCCTCGGCGCCCTCGAGGGCCGGCGTCCGGGCGCCGGCGAACTCTCGGCGCGCGCGGCGGCCTGGCGGCCCTGGCGCGCCTATGCGGCCCTGCACCTCTGGGCCTCGATGAGCCTGCGACATGCGAAGGAGACCACCGATGACCGCGCCGCAGCCTGAACGCCTGATCCTCGATGCGCTGGAGACCCCGATCGGGCCGATCCTCATCGCCACCGACGAAGAGGGGCGCCTGCGCGCCGTCGACTTCTTCGCCGACGAGGACGGCCTGCGGCGCCTGCTGGCGCGCCAGTACGGCCCGGTCGCGGCCGACACCGGCCAGGCGCCGGCGCCGGTGCGCCGCGCCTTCGAGGACTATTTCGCCGGCGACATCCGCGCCCTGGAGCGCGTGCCCGTGGCCACCGTCGGCACCGCCTTTCAGCGCAAGGTCTGGGTGGCGCTGCAGGCGATCCCGGCCGGCGAGACCCGCAGCTACGGCCAGCTCGCCCGCGAGATCGGCGCGCCCAAGGCGATGCGGGCCGTCGGCCTCGCCAATGGCCAGAACCCCGTCGCCCTCGCCATCCCCTGCCATCGCGTCATCGGGGCCGACGGCTCGCTCACCGGCTTCGGCGGCGGCCTGCCGCGCAAGCGCTGGCTGCTGCGCCACGAAGGCGCGGCGTTCAAGGACAGGGAGCCCGCGCCGGAACTGCCGCTCGCCGGGGCAGCCGCCGCCTGATCAGCCGCCGGACGGATCCTCCATGCGCCGCAGCATCTGCCGGCCGCCGGTCCGCACGAAACGCCAGACCAGCACCGCCGCGAGCGCCAGGAAGCCGAGATCGAGCCAGGTGGTGTAGTTCCAGGAAAAGCCCTGCTCGACGATCCGGGCCGAGCGGTGCTGCGGGACGAGACGAAGCGCGCCGAAGAGCAGCTCGACGGCGTAGCCGGCCAGCGCCATGGCGCCATAGAAGAGCACGAAGAGCACGGCGGCGGGCCTTAGGCCGTAATAGCGGCGATAGATGTCGAGGATCGGCAGCACGATCAGATCGGCGAAGATGAAGGCGATCACCCCGCCGAAGCTGGCGCCGCCGTTCCACAGCACGGCCGCGAGCGGCACGTTGCCCACCGAGCAGACGAAGGACGCCACCGCGACCAGGGGGCCGAGCAGCGGTCCGACGATCCTCGCCAGCACGGGATGGCCGCTGAAGAACACTAGCGACCAGGCCGAATGCGGCACCCAGGCGGCGAGCGCGCCGGCGATCAGCAGCCCGGCGACGAGGTCGACCCACACCGAGGCCCAGTCCATGACGAAATACTGGGAGACGGCGGTGAAGCCCTCGCCGGACACCAGCCGCCGCAGCAGCGGCCCCTCGGAGAGCGACATGTCCATCTGCGCGTGGCCCTCCATGCGCCCGGCCACGCCCCTGTCGGCCTGCTCCCTGGCCTGCGCCACCAGGGCGCGCGGCAGGAAGAGGCGCATGAGCACTGTGAGAATGACGATCATGACGACGCCGCCGGCCCAGGTCGCCGCGGTGAAGCGCCAGCCGAGCATCACCCAGAGCACCAGCCCCAGTTCCATGACGAGGTTGGTCGAGGCGAACTGGAAGGCCATGGCGGCGCGGAAATCGGCGCCCTTGCGGATCATCGACCGGGTGATCGCCACGGCGGCGTAGGAACACGAGGACGACGCCGCCCCGAGCGCCGACGCCTTCAGGATCGAGCCGGGGCGATCATCGGGCAGCAGCCTGGCCATCTCCCTGTGCGAAACCACCGCCTGGATGGCGCCCGAGATGAAGAAGCCGAACACCAGCGGCCACAGCAACAACCAGCCCATGGCGAGCGCCAGGGAGAGCGCGCGCCAGATCTGGTTCAACAGGTCCACGGTCGTCAGGCTCCCTGGGTGCGGCTCCAAGCCTAATGCGCGAGCAATGCGACCGCGCCACCGACCGTGATCTTCACATCGCTCATTCGCCACCTCGCAAAGTCCGCACGTCGGACCGGAAACCTACGCCGCCTGCAGGCCGAACTGCAGCTCCGCCAGACGTGCATAGAGCCCGCCGCTCTTGACGAGGTCGGCGTGGATCCCCTCCTCGACGACGCGGCCGCGGTCCATGACCACGATGCGGTCCGCGGCCAGCACGGTGGCGAGGCGGTGGGCGATGACCAGGGTGGTGCGGCCCTGCATGGCCTCGGCGAGGGCGCGCTGGACGAGGCGCTCGCTCTCGGCGTCGAGGGCGCTGGTGGCCTCGTCGAGGAGCAGGATCGGCGCCCCGCGCAGCAGGGCGCGGGCGATGGCGAGCCGCTGCCTCTGGCCGCCGGAGAGGGTCCTGGCCCGCTCGCCCAGCGGCGTATCGAACCCCTGCGGCAGCGCTTCCAGGAACGCCTGCGCCTGGGCCGCGCGCGCCGCCGCCTTCAGCTCGTCCAGGCTGGCGTCCTCGCGCCCGAAACGCAGATTGTCGAGCGCCGAGCCCGAGAACAGCGGCGCGTCCTGGGCGACGAGGGCGATGCGGGCGCGCGCCTGGGCGGGATCGGCCTCGCGCAGATCGACGCCGTCGAGGCGGACCGCCCCCGACTGCGGATCGTAGAAGCGCAGCAGCAGCTTCAGCACCGTGCTCTTGCCGGCGCCCGAGGGGCCGACCAGCGCCACCCGCTCGCCGGGCCGCACGTCGAGGTCGAAACCCGTCAGCGCCGGCAGGTCAGACCGGCCGGGATAGGCGAAGCCGACGTTCTCGAAGGCGATCGCGCCCCTGGCGGGCGAGGGCAGCGGCCGCGGTCTGGCGGGCGCGGCTATGGCGGGCGCCGCCTTCAGGATCTCGGAGATCCGCTCCATGGCGCCGGCGGTCTTCTGGACGTCGCCCCAGGTCTCGCCGAGCGCGCCCACCGAGCCGCCGGCGAGCACGGCCAGGAAGACGAACTGGATGAGCACGCCGCCGGTCATGCGCGGATCGTGCAGCACGAAGCTGGCGAGGGCGGCGCGCCAGAGCACGAAGCCGATGCCGACGAAGAGCAGGATCATCACCAGCGCGGTCATCACGGCGCGGGCGCGGATGCGCCCCACCGAGGCGCGGAAGGCCGTCTCCACCGCCGCATCGAAACGGGCCGCGGCGCTGGCCTCGCGCCCGAAGGCCTGCACGGTGTCGAGACCGTCGAGGGTCTCGCCGGCGTAGGCGACCGCTTCGGCGAAACGCTGCTGCGCCCCGGCCGAGAGCCGTCGCACGATGCGCCCGACGCCGATCAGCGGCGCGATCACCAGCACGCCCACCAGGACCGCGAGCCCGGTGAAGCCGGGGCTCAGCCAGATCAGCCAGGCGAAGGCGCCCAGGAAGGTGAGCAGGTTGCGCAGCGCCGTCGAGACCGAGGCGCCCACCATGTTCTCGACGATGGTGAGATCGGTGGTCAGTCGCGACAGCACCTCGCCGGTGCGGATGGCGAGGAAGAAGCCCTGGTCGAGCCGCATCACCTGCCGGTAGAGCCCCTCGCGCAGGTCGGCGACCACCCGCTCGCCCAGCCGGCTGATGAAGAAGAAGCGCCCCGCCGTCGCCAGCGCCAGCACGGCCGCGTCGATGGCGGCCAGGAGGAAATAGCGATCCAGCGAGGCGGCGGTCCTGCCCGCGAGGCCGCGGTCGATGAGCAGCTCCAGGATCAGCGGCAGGGCGAGGGTGGCGCCGGTGGAGGCCGCGAGGAAGGCGACAGAGGCCGCCGCATCGCCGGCGTGGGCGCGGACGTGCGGCGCGAGGCCGGCCAGCGGGCGAAGGTCGCGTCGCCGCTTGCGCTCGTCGGCGACGGAGGCTTCCCGGCTCATGACTCCAACCCTTGCGCCGCAAAGCGCGTCTCGTGTATAGGCGCGGCCTTCCTGATCCTGGGCCGCCGCGGCCGGCCGGAGGGGCGCTCCCCGTGAAGCAAGACACCCATCCCGACTACCACTTCATCACCGTGGTGATGACCGACGGGACCACCTATCAGACGCGCTCCACCTACGGCAAGGAAGGCGCGACGCTGCATCTGGACGTCGATCCCAAGACGCATCCGGCCTGGACCGGCGGCGGCCAGGCGCTGGTCGACCGTGGCGGGCGCGTCTCGCGCTTCGCCGCCAAATACGGCGGCTTCCTCAGGAAGTAGCCCCGCGGCGCAGGCGCAGCCGGCCTAGCCCCCGAAGGCGTCCTTCAGGCGTTCGAACTGCGACAGCACCGGGTGCGGCGGCGCCGCGTCGGCGGCGGTCTCGACGTACATGCGCAGGTCCAGATGCCGGACCCGCTCGAACAGACGCTCGGAGCGGCCCAGCAGCGCCGCGAGGGGCGCGGGCAGAGCCTCGGCGGCCACGGCCATTTCGGCTTCCGCGCCCAGCCGATAGCCGGCGCCAGCCGCCGATTGCGGCGCCATGTCGCCTTCGCGCACCGCCCGCTGCACCAGCAGCCACGAGGCCACCTGCATCAGCCGCGTGGTCAGCCGCATGCTCTCGCTGGCGTAAGCCAGGGCGGCGTTGCGCGACAGCAGCTTGGAATCCTGACGGCCGGGACCGTCGAGGTAGGCGGCGGTCTCCTCGACCAGATCCATGCCCTCCTGGAAGGTGTGCTCGAAGAGCTCGGAACGCGCGAAGCCGGAGATGGCCTCGGCGCGCCAGCCCGCCGGCTGCTGCTGACCAACTTCCCCCATGCGTTCTCCAAACCCCATCGCCCGCCGGACACACATCACCCGCCGCGAGCGCCCGGCTGCAACCGCCGTGCCAGCCGCGCCGGCGCCGCCCCCGTGCGCTCCTACACCCTAGCCGGGGCGCCCGAACAGCGAGTCGGCGGCGGCCCGTCCGGCCCGCTTGCGCTCCAACTGCGCACGCGTGCGCGCGATCTCCGCCTCCAGCGCCTCGATCCGCTCCTGCAGATCGACGACGGCGAGCAGCTCCAGATCCTCGCGCGCCGCCTCCAGCAGCGCCCAGCCCCGCGCCCGCCTGACCGGTTCGGCCTCTTCCTCGGCCATCTCGCGGGTCTCCTTTGCCCAGGGTCGCGCTCTTGGCGTAAGGGTGCCGCATCTGACGCCGGGCGGGCGCGGATGACAAGATCGAAGGCCGGGACCATGGCGCAGAGCCTCATGAGCGCGATCGTCGTCGAGGGCGGCAAAGGTGCGGCCGGGGCGCTGAGGCTGGCGCAGATCGACCGGGCCGAGCCGGCGCCGGGTCAGGTGCTGATCCGCGTCGAGGCCGCCGGCGTCAACCGCCCGGACATCATCCAGCGTCAGGGATTCTATCCGCCGCCGCCGGGGGCGCCGACGACGCTGGGGCTGGAGGTGGCCGGCGAGATCGTGTCCGGCGCGGGCCGATGGCGGGCGGGCGAGCGGGTCTGCGCCCTGCTGGGCGGCGGCGGCTATGCCCAGTTCGCCGCCTGCGATCCGCGCCACGCCCTGCCGATCCCGCGCGGACTTTCGGCCGTCGAGGCCGCCGCCCTGCCCGAGACCGTGTTCACCGTCTACGCCAATGTCTTCGAAGGCGGCGCCCTGAAGGCGGGCGAGACCTTCATGGTCCACGGCGCGACCTCCGGCATCGGGGTCGCCGCCATCCAGATGGCCAAGGCGGCCGGCGCCAGGGTCATCGCCACCGCGCGCGGGCGAGACAAGGCCGACGCCGCCAGGAGGCTGGGCGCGGACGTGGCGGTCGACGCCAGCGCCGAGGACTTCGAGGCGGCCGCCAGCGCCGCCGGCGGCGTCGACGTGATCCTCGACATGGTCGCCGGCCCCTACTTTCCGAAGAACCTGGCGGCGCTGAAGACCGGTGGACGGCTGGTGCACATCGCCTCGCTGGGCGGCGCCGCGGTGCAGCTGCCCATCGGCGCCATGATGCAGAAGCGCGCCGTGATCACCGGCTCGACCTTGCGGCCGCGCGACGCCGACGAGAAGGCGCGGCTCGCCGCGGCGGTGGAGCGCGTGGTCTGGCCGTGGATCGAGGCCGGCAAGGTCAGGGCGGTCGTCGATCGCACCTTCCCGCTCGCCGAGGCGGGCGCCGCCCAGGCGCTGATGGAAAGCGGCGGGCACCTCGGCAAGATCGTGCTGACCGTCTGAGGGGCGAGACGGCCGAGGAATGGCGTTTCCTTGGAAGGCCGAACGCCCTATATGAGCGCCATCAACCGCCCGGCCGAAAGGCCGGGCGCCGCTGTTTTCGAGGAGACGCGCGAAGGCGCGGGACGACCCATGGCCGACCAGATCCTGATGCCCAAGGCCACGGCGGTGTGGCTGGTGGACAACACCTCGATGACCTTCGAGCAGATCGCCGATTTCTGCGGCCTGCACCCGCTGGAGGTGAAGGGGATCGCCGACGGCGAGGTGGCGCGCGACATCCGCGGCGCCGACCCGATCGCCAACGGCCAGCTGACGCGCGAGGAACTCGACCGGGCTCAGCGCGAGCCGAAATACCGCATGAAGGCCCAGAAAAGCCGGCACGCCGAGCTGCTGAAGCCGATCCGCAAGGGGCCGCGCTACACCCCGGTGTCGCGCCGGCAGGACCGGCCCGACGCCATCGCCTGGTTCGTGCGCAACCACCCCGAGGTGAGCGACGCCCAGCTCGCCAAGATCCTCGGAACCACCAAGTCCACCATCGACCAGGTCCGGGGCCGCACCCACTGGAACGCCGCCAACATCAAGCCAGTGGACCCGGTGACCCTGGGTCTCGTCACCCAGCTCGAACTCGACGCCGTAGTGCGGATCGCCGCCGAGAAGAAGGCGCGCGACGACGCCAAGCGCGGCGCCGACCACCCGGAAGGCGCGACGCTGCGGTCGGCCGCCGAGGCGTCGGCTGACGCGAATCTCGGCCCCGAGGACGAAGAGGGCTGAGAACGGCCGGATGCAGGCGGGGGCGCGCCCCTACTGGACCTGGACCTTCAGCGTCTCCAGTTCCTCCTTCAATCGAAGCTTCTGTCGTTTCAGGTCCTTGAGGCGGATCTCGTCGGCCGCCGGCCGGCTCAGCTCGTCCTCGATGGCGCGTTCCAGGTTCTGGTGGCGGGTTCCAAGTTCGCGAATACGAGCATCGATGGCCATGGCCTTGGCTCTCCCTTGTGGTCGACTCGGCGGATTCAACACCCCTCACGCGCGCCTGTCAGATCACATATGGTTGCGCAAACCATCGGCCGGCGCGCTGGCCGTCCGCCTCTGCGAGAACCTGGGAAGATGAGCAATGGAGCGCCGCTGGTCGTGGGGATCTCCGGCGCCTCGGGGGCGATCTATGGCGTCAGGATGCTGGACGCCTGCCGCGAACTCGGCGTGGCGGCGCACCTGATCGTCTCGCGCGCCGCGGTGCTGACGCTCGCCGAGGAGGCCCGGCTCAGCCTGGCCGAGGTTTCGGCCAGGGCTGCGGTCACGCACAAGGCCGCCGACATGGGGGCCGCGCTCGCCTCCGGCTCGTTTCCCACGCTGGGCATGGTGGTCGCCCCCTGCTCGATCCGGACCATGAGCGAGATCGCCTCGGGGGTCACCGCTTCGCTCCTGACCAGGGCCGCGGACGTGACCTTGAAGGAGCGCCGGACCCTGGTGCTGATGGTGCGAGAAAGTCCGCTGCACCTGGGCCACCTCAGGACCTTGGCGCGCCTGGCCGAGATGGGCGCGGTGATCGCCCCGCCGATGCCCGCCTTCTATGCCGGACCGCAGGATCTGGCGCAGCTCGTCGACCAGTCGGTGGGCCGCGCCCTCGATCTCTTCGGCCTTTCCTGGGCGCCGGTGCGTCGCTGGGGCCAGGACGTGGGCCCGATCGTCGGCGGGGTCGGCCAGGCGTGACGGCCGGCGACAGGCTCTGGGCGTTCGCGACCGCCGCCTACGATCGCGCCGGCGCCCGGGCGATCTTCCTCGAGCTGCAGGACCTGCACGGCCAGTGCGTGGTCTTCCTCATCTGGAGCCTGTGGCTGGCGGCCGAGAGCCGTGCGCCGTCGGACGCCGCGCTCGCCGCGGCCGCTGACATCGCGCGGACCTGGGAGGCCGCCGCCACCGCCCCGCTCAGAGCGCTGCGACGCGGCCTCGAGGGCGCGGCGCCGGCGCCCTTGTGCGGCCCGTCCGAGCGGCTGCGGGTAGAGGTGAAGGCCCTCGAACTGGAAGCCGAGCGCATGCTGCTGCAGACGCTGGACTGCGCCACCGCGGCCGCTGCGGGGCCGCCGCTCGCAGCCGCTGCGATGCTGGCGCGCGCCGCGAGGGCGTGGAGCGCAGCCCCGCCGCAGGCGCTGCTGGAGCGCCTGGCCGAAGTGCTCGCCTGAGTGGTTCTCGCCCGCGCCCCCAGCTGCTATCAGCGCGGTGCACGCAAGACGAGACGCTGCCGCTCGCCGCCGTGCACGGGGGCCGGGTCGCAAGGCCGATGGACGACAAGGCGCTGGAGCCGGAGGAAGAGGCGCGGATTCGCGCCGAGATCGTCGCCCTGCGCCAGGAGCATCAGGATCTGGACGATTCCGTGCGCGCGCTGGAGGCGCGGCCCATGACCGACCAGTTGCAGATCGCCCGTCTGAAGCGGAAGAAGCTCACTCTGCGCGACCAGATCGCCAAGCTGGAAGACCGTCTGACGCCCGACATCATCGCCTGACGATCGTCCGATGGCCGGCTGACGCGCGCCGCCCGCCGCGCGCGTCCGCGGCTTGCCGGCGCCCGGCGCATCGGCCATATGCCGGCCATGGAAGAGCAGGTCCTGCACGATGTCGTCGCCGCGGCCCTGAAGGCCGGGGCCGACGCGGCCGAAGCGGTGTTCGCCGAGCGCCACTCCCTCTCGGTCAGCGTGCGCCTGGGCGCGCTGGAGGAAGTCGAGCGCGAGGAGGCGCGCGATCTCGGCGTGCGCGTGCTGATCGGCCGGCGCCAGGCTTCGGTCTCCGGCTCCGACGTCTCCGCCGAGGGCCGCGGCAAGCTCGTCGAACGGGCGGTCGCCATGGCGAGGCTGGCGCCCGAGGATCCCTACGCCGGTCTCGCAGACCGTGAGCAGCTGGCGCGCGGCCCCTTTCCCGATCTCGACCTCTTCGATGCGAGCGAGCCGGACGCCGAGGCGCTGGAGCAGCGGGCGCTGGCGGCCGAGGACGCCGCCCGCGCCGTGCCCGGCGTCACCAATTCCGAGGCCAGCTCCGCCGGCTGGTCGGCGGCATCCTGGCGCCTGGTCGCCAGCAACGGCTTTGCCGGGCTGCATCGCGCCTCGGGCTTTTCCATCGGCTCCGGGGCGATCGCCGGCGAAGGCGCCGGCATGGAGCGCGGCGCCGAGGGGCGCCAGACGCGCTGGCAGGCCGATCTCCCCGAGCCCGAGACGATCGGCGCCGAGGCCGGCCGCCGCGCCGTCGCCAAGCTGGCGCCGCGCAAGATCGCCTCCACCACCGCGCCGGTGATCTTCGAGAATCGTGTCGCGGCCTCGGTGCTGGGCCCGCTGATGGGCGCCATCTCCGGACCGTCGGTGGCGCGCGGCGTCTCGTTCCTGAAGGCGCATCTCGGCCGCGAGGTCTTCTCCAGGGCGGTCACCATCGCCGACGAGCCGCATCGGCCGCGCGGCCTCGGCTCCTCGCCGTTCGACGACGAGGGCGTCGCCAACCGCAGCCGGCGCATCGTCGATGCGGGCGTGCTCGCCACCTGGCTGCTCAACACCGCCTCGGCGCGCCAGCTCGGCCTCGAGACCACCGGCCACGCCTCGCGCGGGCTCGCCGGTCCGCCAGGCGTGGGGGCGACCAACCTCACCCTCCTGCCCGGCGAGACGGACCAGGCCGGCCTGATGCGCGACGCGGGCGCCGGCCTCTTGGTGAACAGTCTTTTCGGCCCCTCGCTCAATGCCAACACGGGCGACTGGTCGGTGGGCTGCTCCGGCTTCTGGTTCGAGGACGGCGAGATCGCCTATCCGGTGAGCGAGATCACCATCGCCGGCAATCTCATCGAGGTCTACCGCCGGGTCGTGCCGGGCTCGGACCTCGAGTTCCGCGGCGCCTCGAACGCCCCGTCCATCCTGATGGACGCGGTGGCCATCGCCGGCAAATAGGTCGCCGGGCGTGGCCGATCAGCGCCAGCTGCTGCATCTCGTCATCGGCGGCGAGCTGGAGGCGGTCGGCGGTCGCCGTTTCCGCGACCTCGCCAAGCTCGACTTCGTGGGCGCCTACCCAAGCTATCGCGAGGCGCACGCCGCCTGGAAGGCCAAGGCCCAGGCGACCGTCGACAACGCCCTCACCCGCTATTTCATCATCCACGCCCACCGCCTGCTCGACCCCGAGACCGATGGCGAGGATCACGGGGACTGAGCCTGGCGCCCGGGCCTATTCGCGCCGCAGCAGCTTGTCGGTGATCAGCGTGCCCCACCACTGCGCCCTGAAGGTGCGCTGGAGCGCCTCCGCGTCGTAGGCCGGGCTCTGCGCCCAATCCAGCAGCGAGATTCCCCTGGGCTCCGCCTCGGCCAGGTAGCGCTCGAACACATAGTCGAGCACGCCGGTGAGGCCGGCGCGGAAGTGGCCGAAGCGCAGGTCGAGCTGGCGGATCGCCTCGGCGATCGGCAGGCCCTGGCGGAAATGCATGTAGAGCACGCTCATCAGGCCGGCGCGGTCGGCGCCGGACTTGCAGTGCATCATCGCCGGATATTCGACGCTCTCGAAGAGGGCCTTGGCCCCGACGAACTGCTCCGGCGGCGGCGGCTCGCGCGATTTCACCGCGAACACCACATAGTTCATGCCCAGCCGCTTGCAGGCGTCGATCTCCAGCGCATGATGGCTGTCGGCGCCGCCGCGCAGGTTGATGATGGTCCTGACGCCGCGCTTCTTCCAGGCCCTGACCTGGAACGGCCAGGGCTGGTTCGCCCGCGCCAGTTCGTCGCTCAGCCAGGTGGCGTTGGAGAAGCCCAGGCGGAAATAGGCGTGGTCGTAGAAGCAGTAATGCAGATAGGTCGCCAGCCGCCCGCGCGGCGTCGAAACATTGAAGGCCGTCACCCACCCTCCGTCACCTAGCAGCTTCGCGGCCTAGTTAGGGCGCGCCGGGGCCCGTGGGAAGGGCCGCGGCGGCGATCGCCGCGAGCGGCAGCATGAGGCGCAGCGGATCGTCGACGAGCCGCAGCGCGCCGAAACGCTCGTACCAGGCTGCGGCGCGCTCATCCTTGGCGTCGATGGCCAGCGCCACGCCGCCGACTTCGGCGGCCACCGCGATGGCGCGCCGTCCGGCGGCGAAGAGTAGGGCAGACCCGATCCGCTGGCCCTGCATGGTCAGGCTCACCGCCAGACGGCCCAGGCGGAACACGGGCGTCTCGTAGCGCCCGAGCTTGCGGGCGATGGCGGCCGGAACCCGGGCGTACTCGACGGCGCCAGGGCTGATCGCATAATATCCCAGCACGCGCGCCGGCTCGTCCGGCGGCACGGCGACGAAGGTCTTGGCGCCGCCGCCGCCGTGATTCTGTCGTGCGTAGCGTTGCAGATAGGTATTGAGATCCGCCGAGCCGCAACCGAAGCCGGCGCGGTCGTGGTGGCGGCCGATCGGCTCCTCGCGCCAGCGGGAGCGCTCAACCGCCGGTCTGCTCTACGTAACTGCGCGCCGCGGCGCGCAGGGCGTCCGTCGGCGCGGGCGGATGCTCCAGCAGCTCCAGCACCCGCATCGTGTCGCGCTCGGAAAGCACGATGCGTTCGTTGCGCGCGACCACGTCGCGTGCTGCCGGCAGGGCCGCGCGCAGGACGAAGCCGGTCAGGTCGAGCCGCTCGTAAAGCGCAGCCGCGACGAGCAGCCGCTTCTCCTCTTTGGTGGCGCGCAGCTCGAGTCGGTCGTCGCGACTCAGGGCGGGGCGGGGCATGATGGTCCTCCAGAATTCACACGACAGGTAGCGCACGGATGCGAGCCGTACAAGGACAGCCGACCGCCGACGCGGCGGCTTGACACTCGGGGCCAGCCGTCCGACCCCTCGCGCGCATGGGCCAGGCCGAAGCATTCCCTTCCGCCCCGGCGCTCGCGTGGCGGGTGGCGCGCACCTATCTGGCGCGGCGGTGGGGCGCGGTGGCGGCGGGCGTCGCCTGCGCGGTGCTGGCCGCGGCGTTCACCGGGCTGCTCGCCAAGCTGATCCAGCCGGCCATCGACCAGTTGCTGAAGGGCCACGCCGACACCGCCGCGCTGGAGACGCTGCCGGCGATCCTGGCGGTGCTGGCGGTGGCGAGGGGCGTGGCGCAGATCGCCCAGTCCATGCTCGCCAACCGGATCGGCCAGGGGGTGGTGAGCGACGTCCAGACCGAGCTGGTGGGCAAGCTGATGCGCGCCGATCTGGCGCGGCTGCGCGCCACCCACACCGGCGGCTTCATCTCCCAGGTTCTCAACGACGCCGGCATGATCCGCGACGCCGCCGCCGCCGGCATCCTCAACTACGTGCAGCAGTCCCTGACCATCGCCGCCATGCTGGCGGTGATGCTGAGCATGGACTGGGTGCTCACCGGGCTCGTGCTCCTGGTTGGGCCGATCGTCGGCTGGGTGCTGCGCGACTATTCGAGACGCACCACGCGGGCGGCGCGCGGCGTCATGGACGGCAACGCCTCGCTGATGACCACCATCCTGGAAAGCCTCGACGGCGTGCGGGTGGTGAAGATGGAGGGCCGCGAAGACTTCGAGCGCGATCGGGCCGCCGCCGCCATCGCCTTGCGCCAGCGCCACGTCATCGCCGGCGGCGACGCCAAGGCGACCGCGGCGCCGGTTTCCGAGATCCTCAGCATGCTGATGGTGGCGGGCGTCTTCGCCTACGCCGACTGGCGCGTCCACATGGCGCCGACGCACCTGGGCCCCCTCGCCGTCGAGCCCCTGACGGCGGGCGGGCTCGCCGCCTTCATCGTCGCCCTGATGGCCGCGGGCCAGTACCTGCGCCAGTTCGCCAGTTCGCAGACCACCATGGCCGAGGGCCTGGAGGCGGCGCGGCGGGTCTTTTCAACCCTGGACGTCGCGCCGACGATCGCGGATGCGCCGGGCGCCGCCATCCTGGCGCCCGGCGCGGGGACGGTGCGGCTCGACGACGTCAGCTTTTCCTACGATGGGGAGGCGCCGGTGCTGGGCGCCCTCACCCTGGAAGCGCGCCGCGGCGAAATCGTCGCCCTGGTGGGTCCCTCCGGCGCCGGCAAGACCACCGTGCTCAATCTCATCGCGCGCTTCTACGACGTGAGCGGAGGAACCGTGAGCATCGATGGCCAGGACGTGCGCGGCGTCACCCTCGCCTCGCTGCGCGCCCAGATCGCCCTGGTGACGCAGGAGCCGTTCCTGTTCGACGACAGCATCGCGGCCAACATCGCCTATGGCCGAGCCGGGGCGAGCCGGGCCGAGATCGAGGCCGCGGCCCGGGCGGCGGCGGCGCACGATTTCATCCGCGCCCTTCCCAGGGGCTACGACACCCAGGTCGGCGAGGCGGGCGCCCGGCTCTCGGGCGGTCAGCGCCAGCGGATCGCCATCGCCCGCGCCTTCCTGAAGGATGCGCCGATCCTGCTGCTCGACGAGGCCACCAGCGCGCTCGACACCGAAAGCGAGGCCCAGGTGCAGGCGGCGCTGGAACGGCTGATCGCCGGGCGCACCACCATCCTCATCGCGCATCGGCTTTCCACGGTGCGCGGCGCCGATCGCATCTACGTCGTCGACGCCGGCCAGGTGGTGGAGATCGGCGCCCACGCCGAACTCATCGGGGCCGGCGGCCTCTACGCCAGGCTGGCCGGGACCCAGAACCTGGAGGCGGAGAGCGCGGCTTGAAGACGAAGCGCCTGCTGAGCCATGCCGGCGTTCAGCGTGTCCTCGGCTGGGTGCTGGCGGCCTATCTGAAGCTGATCCTGCGCACCGTGCGCTGGCGCCAGGAGAACGCGGCCTGCGTCGAGCCGGTGCTCGCCGGCGACAGCGGGGCGGTGGCGCTGTTCTGGCACGGCCGCATCCCGATGTGCCTCGCCATCGCCCCAGCCTGGTGGCGCAAGCCGCGGCGGGCGCTGATCTCGCCATCCTCGGACGGCGAGTTCCTCGCTCTGGCGCTGGCGCGCGCCGGCTTTCCGGCCATCCGCATGTCCACCGCCAAGCGCAAGGACACGGCCAAGGCGCGCGCGGCGGTGGCGGCGTTCCGGGAGGCGGTGGCGTGGGTGGGGCGCGGCGGGGTGCTCGTGGTCACCCCCGACGGACCGCGCGGGCCTGGCGAAGTCATCGCACCCGGCGCCTTGCAGATCGCGCGGCGATCTGGCGCGCCGGTGTTCCTGATGGGTCTCGCGGCGGCGCCGGCGCTGCAGCTGAAATCCTGGGACAAGCTGACCATCGCCGCGCCGTTCGGCCGCGGCGCCCTCGTCTGGGAGGGGCCGCTCTTCGTCCCCGCCACGGCGGCCGACTCGGAAATCAGCGCCCTGATCGCCGACTGGTCCGCCCGCCTCTCGGCGACGACCCGCCGCGCCGAAGCTCTGGTGCAAGGTGGGCGCCGTTCGGCGGCGCCAGCGCGGGCGCCCGCATGAGCCGGACCCGCCTGCCCGCCTCGCTTCGGCTCTACGCGCTCGCCGCCGCCCTGGTCGAGCCGCTCGCACCGCGCTTCCTGGCCGGGCGCGCCCGCCGCGGCAAGGAAGACCCGCTGCGCCTCGCCGAGCGCCTCGGCAACGGCTCGGCTGAACGCCCCGCCGGCGCGCTGGTCTGGCTGCACGCCGTCAGCGTCGGCGAAAGCGTCTCGCTGCTGCCCCTGGTGGAGCGGCTGCGCGCCGAGCGGCCGGATCTGGGCCTGCTGGTGACCAGCGGCACGCGCGCCTCGGCAGAACTGCTCGCCCGCCGCCTTCCCCCCGGGGCCATCCACCAGTACGCGCCCATCGACACGCCGCGCGCCGTGGCGCGCTTCCTCGCCCACTGGCGCCCCGAGCTCGGGATCTTCGTCGAGAGCGAGCTTTGGCCAAACCTCATCCTGGCGTCGCGGCGAGGCGGAACCCGGCTGGCGCTGATCTCGGCGCGGATCACCGAGAGGAGCGCGCGCGCCTGGCGGCGGCGCCCCGCGGCGGCGCGCGCCGTGCTTCGCGCCTTCGACCTCATCCTTGCCCAGGACGGCGCCGCCCAGGCGCGCCTCGCCGGCCTCGGGGCCGAGGTCGCCGGCCGGCTCAACCTGAAGCGGCTGGGCGCGCCGCTCGGCGCCGACGCGGTCGAACTCGCGCGGCTGCGAGCCGCGGCCGGGGGGCGCGCCGTCGTGCTGGCGCTCAGCACCCACGCGCCGGAAGAAGCCCTCGTCGCCGCGGCCGTCCGGCCATTGACGCCGCAGCCCCTGCTGGTGATCGCGCCGCGCCATCCGGCGCGCGCCGGGGAGATCGCCGGCGCGCTCGCCGGCCGGCGCCTCGCCCGGCGGACCCAGGGCGACGCGCTCGCCGCGGCCACGGAAGTCTATCTCGCCGACACCCTGG
>DATKRO010000070.1:0-139672 GCA_035532115.1 Caulobacteraceae bacterium
GCGATGGGAAGTGCGCCCTGAAAGGGCGATCCGGGGCCGGACCCGCCGCTTCCAAGACGAATTCCAGCTTGGCCGCGGCCCGTCCGGCCCCGGCTCGCGCTTCGCTTGGCCGGGGTGACGGCGATGATGAGCGTCTCGTCAGCCCGAACTCTTTGCCTTGATGGCGCAGTATGCGGCCATTGACATTTCCTTGGCGGCCCGGCAGTTATGTCCGGTCGAAACGACCAGCCGGAGATGATGCGTTCGGTCCAAGCCTCTGAAGCCAAGACCCGGCTGCTGCAACTTCTCGACGACGTCGAGCAGGGCGAAACAGTGGTGATCACGAGGCATGGACGACCGATAGCCCGTCTCTGCCCAGAGTCCGATGCGCGCCAGGCCGCGCTCGACACGGCGATCGAGGAGATCCGCAGGAGCGGCCGACGCGTCGGCAAGATCAGCGTGGCTGAGCTGCTCTCCGCCCGCAACGAGGGCCGCCGCGGCTGATGCCGTTTGTTCTGGATGCGTCGGTCGCCGCATGCTGGGCTTTCGACGACGAGGATCACCCCATCGCGACGAGCGCGCTGGATCGGTTGCGCGGGGACGAAGCGCATGTGCCGAGTCTCTGGTGGTTTGAGATCCGCAACGTCCTCGTCGTCAGTGAGCGGCGCGGGCGGATCGCGGAGACGGCGGTCGCGCGCTTCCTCGCGCGCTTGTCGCAGTTGCCCATCTGGATCGACCGCGAACCGGTCGACGCTGAGCTGCTGGGCGCCGCTCGTCGGCACAGGCTCAGCGCCTACGATGCGGCCTACCTCGAGTTGGCGTCGCGCCTGAGCGCGCCGCTCGCCACGCTGGACGCGAGCCTTGCGAAGGCGGCCGCCGCCGCAGGCGCCGCCTTTCCGTGATCCCCAGGTCCGCCGTCGTGCTTGGTCTCGGCCGAGGTCATTGCCCTCAGAGTTCCAGCGCCCCGCCCAGCATCGCCTCGGCCATGGCGCAGTGCATGGCGATGCCGCGGGCCATGACGGTCTCGTCGAGCACCATGCGGTTGGAGTGCAGGGCGCAACAGGTGCGGAAATCGCCGCCGTGCGGCGCGGCGCCGAGGAAGGCCATGGCGCCCGGGACTTTCTGCAGCAGGTAGGAGAAATCCTCCGCGCCCATCATCGGGTTGGGCATGCGGATGAAGCCGGCGTCGCCGAAGAGCGCCTTGGCCGTCCGCTCGGCGAGTTCGACCACCCGCCCGTCGTTGATGGTGACGGGAAAGCCCGGCTCGACGACCACCTCGGCCTCGGCGCCGTGGGCGGCGGCGATGTTGCGCGCCACGCGCTCGATGCCCTCGTGGATCGTCCGGCGGGTGCGTTCGGAGAGAGTGCGCGCCGTGCCCCAGAGTCTGGCGACCTCGGGAATGACGTTGTCGGTGGTGCCGGCCTCGACATGGGCGATGGTGATCACCGCCGGGTCGAACACCGGCACGCGCCGGGTGACGAGGCTCTGCAAGCCGAGCACGATCTCGCAGGCGATCGGAATGGGATCGAGGGCGTCGTGCGGCATCGAGGCGTGGCCGCCCGCGCCCTGCACCTTGATGCGGATCTTGTCGGACGAGGCGAGCAGGGCGCCGGTGCGGCTGGCGATGACGCCGCGGGGCATGTTGGGCGAGATGTGCAGGGCGAAGGCGGCGTCCGGCAGCGGATCGAGCAGGCCGTCCTCGAGCATGAACCTCGCGCCGTGCCAGCCCTCCTCGCCCGGCTGGAACATGAACATGACCGAGCCGGCGAGCTGGTCGCGCCGCGCCGAGAGCGCCCGCGCCGCCCCGGCCAGCATGGCCACGTGGGTGTCGTGGCCGCAGGCGTGCATGGCGCCTTCCACCTCGGAGGCGAACTCGAGGCCGGTGTCCTCGGTGAGCGGCAGGGCGTCCATGTCGCCTCGCAGCAGCACCGTGCGCCCGTTGGCGGGACCGCGGAGGATGGCGACGAGGCCGCTGGTGGAAGGTCCCTCGCGAAATTCCAGCGGCAGGCCGGCGAGAGCCGCCTTCACCTTGGCGGTGGTCCTGGGCAGATCGAGCCCCAGCTCGGGTTCGGCGTGGATGGCGCGTCGTAGCGCGATCGCCTCGTCCAGCAGCGACTCGCCGGCCGCGGTCCAGCTTTCGACTTCGAGGGCGAGGGCGTTCATGGCGCGGCATATCCTGCAATCGGTGATCGGACCATGTGCCGATGCCCCGGCCAATGTCCACCGCGCTCAGGGCATGGGAGAGCTAATCTCGAGCGTCGCGGCGTCCGCAAGCAGCCGCGCCCGTTCCTGCGGTGTGTTCGCGCCGCGCAGCCGCAAGGTCTGGTCGGCGCGACATTCGGGCCGCGCCAGTCCGATCCGTTCGATCAGCCGATGGATCGGCCAGCCAGGGTCCGCGGACGCGGGCAGCCGCTCGAGGGCGAACACTAGCGGGAGATGACATTGCGCGAAGGCGGCGCCAGCGCCCGGCTGGTCGAGCAAGCCGCCGATATCGCCGGGCGCTATGGTCGGAGCATCCACCGCGAGCACCAGGCCGCGCTCACAGCCGAGCCTCGCCAGCATGCTCCCGCCGGCGAGGATCCCGCCCACCGGGCCGCCAAGCGGCGACGGATCGCGGACGTGCGGGTAGCCCAGCGGCTCGCCGCCGACGGTGAAGATCGCCGCCGCCCCGACCGCCTTGGCCAATGCGACGCATCGATCCACGGCGCGCGAACCTCCCCAAGAGAGCCGAGCCTTGTCCGTCCCCATTCGCGAGGAGGCGCCGCCGGTGAGGATGATCGCGCCCAGCACGGTCCTGGCCTAGTTCCCGGCCGCGGACGGCTCGGATTGGCCGCCGCCGAGGCCCACGGCGCGCCGCCGTTGGACTCGAGGGCGTGTTGCGGGGGTCCGCGCCGCCATTTGAATCCGCTGCGCAAACGTGAACACTTCCAGCCCGTCGGCCCGGGCGACGCCGGCCAGGGTGATGCCCGCCGCCTCGGCGGTTCGCACCGCGAGCGCCGTCGGAGCCGACGCGGCGCACAGCACCGAAATCCCGAGCACGGCCGCCTTCTGCACCATCTCGACCGAAACGCGGCTCGTCAGCAGGAGGACGCGTCCTTGCACGCAGACGCCCGCCATCGCGCAGGCGCCCACGAGCTTGTCCAGCGCGTTGTGGCGCCCGACGTCTTCGCGCAGGAGCAGTTCGCCGGTCGGTCGCCACAGGCCGGCCGCGTGGACCGCGCGCGTCGCGCGGCCGAGACTCTGGGCGTCGGCGAGCGCCTGCATCGCCGCGACCAGGGCGGCGGCCTCGACGGTGAAGCCCGCGTCAGCGACCTGGGGCGGAGATCGCAGCGCCTCGGCGAGACTTTCCAGGCCGCAGAGCCCGCAGCCGGTGGGGCCGGCCAGATGGCGTCGCCGTGCAGAAAGCCGCGCGCCGGCGTCCGCCGCGAGCCAGAGGCGCACCTCGACCCCGGGAGGCGCCTCGGCCACCTCAAGGCTCCGGATGGCGTCGAGGCTGTCGATGATCCCCTCGGTCAGACTGAAGCCGACGCCGAATTCCTCGAAATCCGCCGGCGTCGCCATCATCACGGCGGTGGTCGATCCGTCGTGGACGATCGCCACCGGCGCTTCCTCGGGCGCCAGTCGCTCGCCCGGCTCGCTCTCGCCGCCGGTCCTCCAGCGAAGTCTGGCGAGGAGTCTGGCCGGTGCGAGTCCCATCCCTAACCTCGACCTTCGCCGCTGCGCCGCCGCCCGTTCAACACGCAAGCCGGCAAATCCGATGCATCGCAAAGCGAGCTTTCCGAGTTGAAGCCCTCAGCATCCCTCCCGGAGCAGCTCATGGCCGGCCCTGGCAAACATCCGAAGATCGAACCCTACTCAGGACCGGCGGGGGGATACGGGTCGGTGAGGTCGGTGGCTAATATACTGCTGCGGGAAGGCATTCCGCTCGAAGGGGCGGACGTCATCGTGCACCAGAACAAGCCCGACGGCTTCATGTGCGTCAGCTGCGCCTGGGGCAAGCCGGCGGCGCCGCACCCGCTGGAGGTCTGCGAGAACGGGGTCAAGGCGACCGCTTGGGAAATTACCCGTCGTCGGGCCGGCGACGCCTTCTTCGACACGCACACGCTGCGGACGCTGGAGACCTGGGGCGACCATGAGCTCGAGGAGGCGGGCCGACTGACCCGACCGATGCGATGGGATGCGGCCTCGGACAAGTACGCGCCGGTCTCGTGGGAAGAGGCGTTCATCGAGATCGGGCGCGAGCTGCGCGCGCTCGGCCAGGACCCGGATTCGGTGGTGTTCTACACCAGCGGGCGCGCCAGCCTCGAAGCCAGCTACATGTACCAGCTGCTGGCGCGGATGTTCGGCACCAACAACCTGCCGGACAGCTCCAACATGTGCCACGAGAGCACTTCGGTGGCGCTTCCGGAAAGCATCGGCGTCTCGGTGGGCACCGCCACCTTGCAGGATTTCGAGATGGCCGACCTCCTGCTCTACGTCGCGCACAATCCCGGCACGTCGTCGCCGCGCATCCTGCACCAGCTGCAGGCGGCGGTGCAGCGCGGGGCGAAGATCATCGGCGTCAATCCGCTACGCGAACGCGGGCTGCAGCGGTTCAAGAACCCGCAGAACCCGCTGCAGATGCTGACGCCGAAGCAGACCGAGATCGCCACGGAGATCCTGCAGGTGCGCAACGGCGGTGACACGGCCCTGCTCACCGGCGCCTGCAAGGCGCTGATCGAGATGGACGACGCGCTGGCCGCGAAGGGCCAGGCGCACGCGACGGACCGCAAAACCCTGCTCGCCGCCACGAAGGACGACGCCGGCTATTCGGTGAAAGCGGCCGCGGCGGCGAGCGAGACGCGGCGGGTGCTGGACCATGACTTCATCGCCGAGCACACCCACGGCTTCGAAGCCTTCGCCGACTATTGCCGCGCGGCCCAATGGGACGAGATCGAGCGCGTTTCGGGGCTCGGCCGGCCTCAGATCGAAGGCTTCGCCAGGACCTATTCGCAGGCCAACGCCGTCCTGGCGATCTACGGCATGGGCCTGACCCAGCACGTCGCCGGCGTTCAGAACGTGCAGATGCTGGTGAACCTGCAACTGCTGCGCGGCAATATCGGCAAGCCGGGCGCCGCCATCTGCCCGGTTCGCGGGCATTCCAATGTCCAGGGTCAGCGGACGGTGGGGATCACCGAAAAGCCCGAGCTGGCGCCCCTCGACAGGTTGAAGGAGCTGTACGGCTTCGAGCCGCCGCGCCACGAAGGCCTCGCGACGGTCGCGGCGTGCGAGAAGATCATCGCGGGCTCGGTCAAGGGGTTCGTCGCCCTCGGCGGCAACTTTCCCCGGGCCGTTCCCGATCCGGGGCGGGTCGAGGAAGGCTGGCGCAAGCTGCGCCTGACCGTCTCGATCGCCACCAAGCTCAATCGCAGCCATGTGGTTCACGGGCAGGTGGCGTATCTGCTGCCCTGCCTGGGTCGCATCGAGATCGACGAGCAGGCGAGCGGTCGGCAGGCGGTGTCGATGGAAAGCAGCCTGGCGCACTTCCACGGCTCGCGCGGACAGGTGAAGCCGGCTAGCCCGCTGCTGAAGTCCGAGCCGGCCATCATCGCCGGCATCGCCGAGGCGACGCTGGACGCAAATCCGCGCGTGCCCTGGAAGGACTGGGTCGGCGACTACTCCAAGGTTCGCCGGGCGATCGAGGCGACCTGGCCGGCGACCTTCGAGGGACTCGAGGAGAAGATGTTCAATCCGGGCGGCGTCACCCGGCCGCTGGCGGCGCGCGAGCGCAAGTGGAACACCCGCACCGGCAAGGCCAACTTCATCGTGCCCAGCCAGATGTTCGCCGGCGACGCCGCAACCTTCGGCCGCGATGGCGTGCTGCAGCTCGTGACCCTGCGCTCCAACGGCCAGTTCAACACGACCATCTACAGCTACGACGACCGATTCCGCGGCGTGAAGGGCACGCGGATGGTAGTGTTCATGAACCGGGCCGACATCGAGCGGCTCGGCATCGCGGAAGCCGACCTCGTCGACCTGACCAGCGCCATCGACGATGGCGTCGAGCGGATCGTGCGCGGCCTGCGCGTCGTCGCTTACGAGATCCCGCAAGGCTGCGTCGGCGCGTACTACCCGGAGGCCAATCCGCTGGCGCCGCTGGCGCACCACGACAGCCGGGCCCGGACGCCTGCCTACAAGGCCGTTCCCGTGCGGGTGTCGAAGGCGGGCGGGAGCTGACTGGTCCGGCGACGCCATCTGAGTTCCAGGCGCTCGCCGCCGCGGCGACGATGTTCACGCGGGCTCGCCGCCGACGCGCCCAATCCGGCGCAGCGCCGTGGTCCGACCGCCGCCGCCGGCCTCGATCCGCGCAGCGGCCTCGGCCAGAGGCTCGACGGCGACGGCCAGGTGATGGGCGTTGGCGTGGATCAGCCGCGCGCCGTCCAGCATCATGCCGACGTGGCCGGTCCAGAACACCAGATCGCCCCGGGCGAGCGCGGCCGCTGCGACCTCGCATCCGAGCCCCGCCTGCTGGTCGGTGTCGCGCGGGCAGGCGAGGCCGCAGGCATAGAGGGCCTGCTGGACGAGACCGGAGCAATCGAGGCCGAGGCTGTCGCGCCCGCCCCACAGATAGGGTGCGCCGAGGAAGCGCTCGGCGACGCCGGCCGGATCGGTCTCGAAGACGCCAATCGGCCGCAGGTGCGCGCGCCAGAACCAGCCGCCGCCTTCCCGCCTGGCGAAGTCCCCCGCCTCGGCCTCGATGACGACGAGAGCGTTGAGACTGAACGGACCGCAGGCGGGCGCCTTGATCGAGGGTTCGGCGAAGGCGAAGGTGCGGATATGGCCGACGCGGTGGGTCGGCATGGCGCCCGCCGGCGCCAGCGCAGCGGCCTCCACGAACCCGACGTAGCCGTCGCGCCGCGCCTGGCCCCACAGCCAGTCGCCCTGCCGCTCCAGCGCCGCGAAGCCTTCGCCGTGGATGAGCTGGTCGACCTGTTCGGCGTTTGGCCGCGGCGCCGCGCGCACCGGCGCGCTCGGCTGCGCCAGGCGAAGCCGCCGGGGCTCGGCGTAACAGGCGGCGGCGACGATGCCTTCCAGCTCGCTCGACGCGAGATCCGGGCGCGCCAGCGTCAGGCGGGCGTCGGCGCGGTTCATGGGTAGCGCCGCTTCAGCAGCCGGTAGAGCGCGCGGATGGCTTGCGCCTCGGCGCCCTGCGGCCAGCCTGGCCGGCCGCGCGGGTTCCAGGCGAAGATGTCGAAATGCGCCCAGGGACCGGCGGGCGCGAACCGCTTCAGGAACAGGGCGGCGGTGATCGATCCGGCCTGCGCCCAGGCGTCGGCGTCGTTCTTGACGTCGGCGACGTCGCTGTCGAGCGCCGCGTCATAGGCGGGCCAGAGCGGCATCCGCCACAGCGGGTCCTCGGCGGCCATGGCCGCCGCGGCGATCTGGCCGGCAAGTTCCTCGTCGTCGGTGTAGTAGGGCGGCAGATCCGGCCCCAGCGCGGCGCGGGCCGCGCCGGTGAGGGTGGCGAGATCGAGCGTCAGCGCCGGCGCCAGTTCGGCGGCCCTGGCGAGGGCGTCGGCAAGGATCAGCCGGCCCTCGGCGTCGGTGTTGCCGACCTCGATGGAAAGGCCCTTGCGCGAGGCCAGCACGTCGCCAGGCCGCATCGCGTCGCCGCTGATGGCGTTCTCCGCCACCGGCAGCAGCACGACGAGGCGCACCGGCAGGCCGGCGGCCATCACCATGCGCCCGAGCGCCAGGGCGTGGGCGGCGCCGCCCATGTCCTTCTTCATCAGCCGCATGCCCGCCGAGGGCTTGATGTCGAGCCCGCCGGTGTCGAAGACCACGCCCTTGCCGATCAGGGCGACGAGGGGGCGCCCCGGCTCCCCCCAGGCGATCTCGATCATCCGCGGCGCCCGCTCCGCTACGGCGGCGCGGCCGACCGCATGCACCGCCGGATAGCCGGCCTCGATCAGGGCCTCGCCCTCGGTGACGGTGATCGCCGCCCCGTAGGCTTCGGCGACCTCGCGGGCGATGCTCTCCATCTGCCGCGGCCCCATGTCGGCGGCGGGGGTGTTGATCATGTCGCGGGCCAGCGCGCACGCGTGGGAGACGGCGCGCACCTCGGCAAAGTCGACGTCCGCCGGGGCGAGAAGCCGCGCCATGGGCTCGCCGTGCAGCTTGCGGTAGCGGTCGAAGCGATAGGCGCCGAGCGCCCAGGCGAGGGCGACATCGCCGGCGGCGGGTCCGGCCATGGCCGGCTCGAGGGCGTATAGCCCGGCGGCGAGCCTCGCCGGAAGCGCCCGCAGCGGCATGGCGGCCGCCGCCTCGCCGAGGCCCGCCAGCACCCGTCGCCCACCGCCGGGATCGACCAGTTGCGCCACCTGTCCGGCCTTGGCCGAAAAGCCGGCGATCTGCGCCTGGGCCTTCATGGAGGGCGCGAGATCGGCGAGGACCGCGTCCAGCTCGCCCGGCCCGACCAGGCGAACGGGAATGGCGGGACCCGCTGCTTCGGCGACGACGGAATCTGACATGGCGGGCTCTTTGGGTGCGGGAGAAAACCGGGCGCGGCGGTCATGCTTAACGATTCCTCGAGAGCCGGCCGCGAAAGCTGGCGCGCCCGGATTCTCAAGGTGATCTCATGTGTCCCAAGCTGGCGATCCTCGCAACCGCCCTGACCCTGACGTCCGCCCTGGCCCTGGCGTCCGCCCCGGCCGTCGCCGCGCCCAGACGGGCGCCGGCGATCGCGACCGCCGCGGCCCGGCCGGACGCCCAGACCGCGACCGCGTCCGTCAAGGCGACGCCGCAGGAGCGGGCCGAGGCCGACAGGCTCGACCCGCTGGCGCGCGCCACCTTCTGGGCCAAGCAGTTCGACATCGACCCGCGCGACGCGGAGGCCGGCGTGAAGCTGGCCGCGGCGCTGCGCGAGCTCGGGCGCTACGATCAGGCGCAGAGCGCCGCCGAGCAGGTTCTGGTGGTGCAGCCGGACAATCTCGATGCGCTGTTGGAGAGCGCCAGGGCGCGGGTGGCGCAGGGCCAGGGCTTCTACGCCATCGAGCCTGCCCGGCGCGCCGAGGCGCTGGCGCCGCGCGACTGGCGCCCGGTGGCGCTGCTGGCGGTGGCGCTGGAGCAAAGCGACCGCGACGACGAGGCGCTGGCCGCCCACCTGAAGGCGCTGTCGCTCGCGCCCGACAATGCGGCGACGCTCAGCAACCTCGGCCTGTTCTACGCCACCCACGGCGAGCCCGCTCGGGCCGAGCCGTTGCTGCGCCAGGCCGCTTCGGCGCCCGGGGCCACGGCCCAGGAGCGCCAGAACCTCGCCCTGGTGCTGGGAATGGAAGGCCGGTTCGATGCGGCCGAGCGGCTGGAGCGGCAGGACCTGCCGCCCGACGTGGTCGCCAGCAATCTCGCCTATCTGCGCGCGGCTGCGGCGCCCGCGCCGACGCGCTCCTGGGCCTCGGTCGAGGCGGCGCGGTAATCGTCCGTTAAGACACGCGGGCCAGAAAAAGCCGCCTTTTGCGACCGGCGAGGGAACAATCCGGGCCGCCCGGGCATTGGCGGGACGGGTCAGGCATCTTAGCCGTAGCGGGACGGGCCAGGGGAATGCGAGCAGCTTCGTCGCCGAGTCCGACCCTGCGTCCGGCGGCCGGATTTGTCGCCGGCGCGGCCACGGCAAAGTTGCTTCGCCGCCCGCTATTGTATAGCGTTGCCGGTGTCGCGCCGATGAGGCGAATTGTCGGGGGGTGTGTCCGCCTCGACACTTTCGCCCACTCCTCAGCTTGATATAACACTGCTCGGTCTGTTCGATCGCCGAGAGGGCAAGGAAGGACTTCAATGAAACTGAAACTCCTCGCGGGAGCCGCGCTGGTCGGCATGGTAGCGGCTCCGGCCGTCTATGCGCAGCCCGCCCCGACAGGCTGGTACGGCGCGATCGACGTCGGCGCGCACAAGGCCGACACGATGCGGCTATCGAGTTCCGCCGACCCCAGCTTGGTCGCGCACGTCAAGACGGATACCGACTGGCTGGGCTTCGCCCGGATCGGCTACAAGGTTGCGCCGCACATCCGCATAGAACTCGAGGGCGGATTCCGACCTGGTCACATCGCTTCGATCGTGGGCAGCGACGCGAACGGCTTCAACGCGATCTGCGCGATCGGCACCCATTGCGCTAACCCCGGCGGCCATGTGGAAGCCTGGTCACTGATGGGCAACCTGCTGTTCGATCTTCTGCCCAACGGTCCGATCGACCCCTTCATCGGCGGCGGCGCCGGCATCGCCCACATGCGCCTGGCGACGCAAGGGGCGCTTGCCTGTACGCCAGCTTGCGCTCCCGAGGACGCATCCGTCTCGGATACGGATAACAAGTTCGCCTGGCAGGGGATCGGCGGAGTCGCGTTCCGCATCAACGATCAGCTGAGCGCCGATCTGACCTACCGGTACTTCGAGACCCAGAGCCTTTATTTCCAGACCTCCGAGTTTCCGGCCACGGTGAATTTCGGCGTCGTCAACGGCCACTACACCGACCAGTCGGTGACGCTGGGTCTGCGGTACATGTTCGCGGCGCCCGCGCCGCCGCCACCGCCTCCCCCGCCGCCGGCGCCACCTCCGCCGCCGCCTCCGCCGCCACCCCCGCCGCCGCCGCCACCACCTCCGGCGCCGGAGACCAAGCAGTTCATCGTCTACTTCCCGTTCGACCAGTACGTGCTCACCCCCGATGCGCAGACGGTGGTCCAGGAAGCGGCCCAGTACGCCACCACCGGCCCGTCGCAGCACGTGGTCATCATCGGCTACACCGACACCTCCGGCTCGGTGGCCTACAACATGCGGCTCTCCGAGCGGCGGGCGAAAGCCACCGCCGACCAGATGGTCGCCGACGGCGTCAATCAGTCGACGCTGGACGTGAGCTGGAAGGGCAAGAGCGATCCGGCCGTGCAGACCGGCGACGGGGTCAAGGAGCCGCTCAACCGGCGCTCCACGATCACGGTCCAGTACTAGCCGCGATCCCGACTCAAGACGCGAGAGCCCGGCCGCGAGGCCGGGCTCTTTCGTTTGGGCGGCCGATCGCCACGGGCGCCTGGGCGCGTCGCCGCTTCATTCAGATCGAGGCGGTATGAGCGCCTGCGTCTGATGAGGCGCGCGAGGCGAGGCGCCGTCGCTCCAGATTCGAGACGCTGGGGCGCGTTCGGGTCGCAGGACCTTCCAGCTTTGCGGAACCGGCGCTAGGCTTCGATCCGGAGCGCCTTCAGCGCCTCGGCGCGGACGCCCTTGTAGTCGAGCTTGCCGTTGGCGGCGCGGGCGATGGGCGCGATCACCAGTTCGCGCGGCGCCTTGTAGGCGGCCAGCCGCGCGCGCACATGGGCCGAGATCTCCGCCAGACTTGGCGCCGGGCCATCGCCCACGTCCACCACGGCGCAGATGCGCTCGCCGAAGCGCGCGTCGGGCACGCCGACCACGGCCGCATCGCGCACGCCGGCAAAGAGCTTGATGGCCTCCTCGACCTCCTCGGGAAACACCTTCTCGCCGCCGGTGTTGATCACCTGCGACCCGCGTCCGAGCAGCTTCAGCGAGCCGTCGGCCTCGACGGTGGCCCAGTCGCCCGGCACCGACCAGCGGCGTCCTTCGAAGACGCGGAAGGTGCGCTCGGTCTTCTCGGGATCCTTGTAGTAGCCGGCCGGCAGAAACCCCGAGACCGCGAGGAGGCCGCGTTCGCCCGACCCGGGCTCGACGCGGCGGCCATCCTCGGTGAAGCAGGCGCTGTTGGGCGTCACCATGAACTTCGCCGTCTGGGCCGTGGCCTCTGCGCCCGACGCCGAGATGCCAAGCCCCACCGCCTCCGACGAGCCGAGGCTGTCGAGAATGGCGACGCCGGGCAGATGGCGCAGCAGACCCTGCTTGTTCTCCATGCTCCAGACCGTGCCGGAAGAGGAGATCCGCCGTAGCCCCGAGAGGTTCCAGCGGCCAGGGTTGGCGTCGAGCGCTTCCAGCATCGGCTGGGCGAAGGCCATGCCGACGATGGCGATGCCCGCAGCGCTCAGCCGTTCGGCTTCGTTCCAAAGCTCGATGGCGTCGAAGCGGGTCGACGGCAGGGTGGCCGCCGAGCCGCCGATGGTGAGCACGATGATGGCGGTGAACTGGGCGGTGCCGTGCATCAGCGGCGCCGCGGCGATGGTCGTCGATGGCGCCAGCGGCGAGGCCGGATCGCCCAGCGCCGCCAGGATGCGCTCGGGCGCCTGCTCGGGCCGCTCCAGGGGCGGCACGCCCATCAGCGCGTTGCCGCCGCCGCCGAGCACGAAGAAGAGATCCTCCAGACGCCACATCACGCCCTTGGGCATGCCGGTGGTGCCGCCGGTGTAGAGGATCAGCAGGTCGTCTCCCGACCGGCCCCAGGGCGCGACGACGCGCGGCTCGCGCGCGGCGACGATGGCGTCATAGTCCTGCGCGAAGGGCGGGACCGGATGGCCCGGCTCGGCCACGGCGATCCAGGCCTTCACCTTCGGCAGGCGTCCGCGGATGGAGTCCGCCGTCTCGGCGAACGAGGCGCCGAAGACCACCGCCTCGGCATCGGCGTTGTCGAAGAGATATAGGAGCTCGTCGGCGACATAGCGATAGTTGGTGTTGACCGGCGCGAGGCCGGCCTTGAAGGCGGCATAGTAGGTCTCAAGGTACTCCGGCCCATTGTAGAGATAGGCGGCGACCTTGGACTGGCGCTTCAGGCCGATGTCGAGCAGCCGGCGCGCCAGGGCGTTGGCGCGGCGGTCGAACTCACCCCAGCTGACGACGCGGGCTCCGCGGATCTGGGCCGGCAGATGGGGGATCGCCCCGGCGATGGATTCCCAGATATCGGCATGGTTCCACATGGGCGTGAGCGCTCCTCCCGAAAAGCCGGCGCGTTTTCGTCCAGCTAGGCCCCGATCACCGCCGCCAAGTCAACGCCCGCGCCCTCGCCGCGGTCGGTCTAGCCGTGATGCGACATCACGTCCTGGACCTTCATGATCGCCGGTCCCAGGATGACGACGAAGAGGACCGGAAGGAAGAAGAGGATCATCGGCACGGTGAGCTGCGCCGGCAGCGCCGCCGCCTTCTTCTCGGCGGCGGCCAGGCGCAGGTCGCGGTTCTCCTTGGCCATGACGCGCAGCGCCGTGCCCAGCGGCGTGCCGTAGCGCTCGGCCTGGATCATCGCCGTGACCACGGCCTTGACGCCGGGGTGGTTGGTGCGTTTGGCAAGTCCCTCGTAGGCCAGCCGGCGTTCGGGCAGGTAGGAAAGCTCGGCCGTCAGCAGGGTGAGCTCTTCGGCCAGCTCGATCGAGCTCGCGCCCATCTCCTGGCCGACCTTCTGGATCGCCGCCTCGATCGAGATGCCCGATTCGACGCAGATCAGCAGCAGATCGAGGGCGTCGGGGAACACCCGCACGATGGACTCGCGGCGTTTGGCGGCGACGTTGCCCACATAGAGGTTGGGCGCATAGTAGCCGGCCACCAGGGCGCCGACGCAGATCGTCAGCCGCGTCATGGTCGGCATGCCGGCGTGCTCGAGCACGAAGAGATAGATCGCGGCCGCCGTGGCGAGGACGAAGGGCAGGACGAAGCGGAAGAAGTAGAAGCGCGAGATGGCGCTGGGTCCCCTGAAGCCTGCCTGGGCGAGCTTGTCGCTGAGGTTGGTGTCTTCGAGCAGCCTGGAGAGCTGCAGGCGGTCGACCACGCGCTTGTAGACGCCCGCGTCGGTCTGGCGCAGCGACGAGGACTTGCCCGCCAGCGCCTCGCGCGAGCGCCGGCGCAGCTCCTCGCGCCGGTTGGCCACGGATTTCAGCCGGCTCTCCAGGCCCGAACGCTGCAGCGCCGGCGCCACCAGGGTGATCACCGTCAAGAATACCACCACCGCCGTGAACGCCGTCAGGACGTTGTCGGGATTGGTGAGGACGTCGACCCAGCCCACTTGGCCGCTCCCTCAGAACTTGAAGTTGATCATGCGCGCCATCACGAAGACGCCCAGGCTCATCCAGATCGCCGAGCCGCCCAGCATCAGCCAGCCGCGGTGGTCCTGGAACATCGGGGCCATGTAGCTGGGCGTCGTCACCGTGATCAGCAGCACCACGCCGGGCGGCAGCGAGCCGATGATCAGGGCTGAGGCCGTGGCTTCGGACGACAGCGCCTTGATCTTCTCGCGCATCAGCTTGCGCGAGCGCAGCACCAGCGAGAGATTGTTCAGCGCCTCGGCGAGATTTCCTCCCGTCTTCTGCTGAATGTTCATGACGATGGAGAAGAAGCGCACCTCCGCGGTGGGCATGGACTCGTACAGCTTCTCCAGGCCCTGGTCGAGGCTGACGCCCATGGCGATGTTCTCGACCAGCCGGCGGAATTCGCCGGCCAGCGGCTCGGGAGATTCGCGGCCGATGATCTTCAGGCAGTCGTGCACCGGCAGGCCGGACTTGATGCCGCGCACGATGATGTCCATGGCGTCCGAGAACGCCGCGGTGAACTTGCCCATCCGGCGCTTGGCGAGGAAGCCCAGCACCCAGAGCGGCAGGCCGAGCGCAGCGGTCCCGCCAAGGCCGAGAGCCACCAGCGGAGCGATGCGCAGGAACACCAGCACGACGAACAGGGCCACGCCGAAGCCGCCGCCGACGGCCCAGAACTGCGGCGCAGTGATGGAGAGCCCTGCCTGGGCGAGCTTGTTGGCGAGGGTCAGGCGCCGCTTCTGCTGACGCTCCTGGTCCTTCAGGCTCCTGACGATCTGGCGCCGCCGCGCCTCGGGCGTATTGGCCTGGGCCGCGCGCGCCGAACGCCGCGTCTCGCCGCGCGCTTCCCCTCGCCCCTGGCCGCCGGTGAGCGCCTGGGCGCGTCTGACGACGCGCTCGCGGGCCGGATCGCCGCCGGCGAAGGCGAATCCGAGACCGGCCACGATGACGAAGCCGAGGATCGCCGCGACGATGATGATCAGCACGCCGGGCCCCTCTTCATTCGGCGGCGTCGAGGGCTTCGGCCAGCTCCCGCTCCAGACCGTAGTAGCGGGCGCGGTCCCAGAACCTGGGCCGTGCTATGCCGGTGGAGCGGTGACGGCCGAGCACCGCGCCGTGCTGGTCCTCCCCGGTGATCTCGTAGACGAAGAGATCCTGGGTGACGATCACGTCGCCCTCCAGGCCGACCACCTCGGTGACGTGGGTGATCCGGCGCGAGCCGTCGCGCAGGCGCGCGGCCTGGACGATCACGTCCACCGAGCCGACGATCATCTCGCGGATGGTCTTGGAGGGCAGACCGAAGCCGCCCATGGTGATCATCGACTCGAGCCGGCTGATCGCCTCGCGGGGACTGTTGGCGTGCAGCGTGCCCATCGAGCCGTCGTGGCCGGTGTTCATCGCCTGCAGCAGGTCGAAGGCCTCCGGGCCGCGCACCTCGCCGACGATGATCCGCTCGGGGCGCATCCTGAGGCAGTTGCGCACCAGTTCGCGCATGGTGATCTGGCCCGAACCCTCGAGGTTGGCTGGCCGGGTCTCCAGGCGCACCACGTGGGGCTGCTGCAGCTGCAGCTCGGCCGCATCCTCGCAGGTGATCACCCGCTCGGTGGGGTCGATGAAGGCGGTGAGGGTGTTGAGCAGGGTGGTCTTGCCCGAGCCGGTGCCGCCGGAGATGATGACGTTGCAGCGGCAGGCGCCGATGACGCCCAGGACCCGCGCCCCCTCCGGACTGATCGAGGCGTACTCGACCAGATTCCTCATCGTCAGCTTGTCCTTGCGGAACTTGCGGATGGTGAGCGTCGGGCCGTCCAGCGACAGCGGCGAGCCGATGACGTTGACGCGGCTGCCGTCGGGAAGGCGCGCGTCGCAGATCGGCGAGGCCTCGTCGACCCGTCGGCCCACCTGGCTGACGATGCGCTGGCAGATGTTCATCAGCTGGGCGTTGTCGCGGAAACGCACGTTGGTGAGCTGCACCTTGCCGCCCACTTCGATGAAGACCCGGCCGGCGCCGTTGCACATGATGTCGGCGATGTCGTCGCGCGCCAGCAGCGGCTCCAGCGGCCCATAGCCCAGGACATCGTTGATCACGTCCTGCACGAGATGATCGGTTTCGGACACCGACATGGAGACGTTCTTGATCGCCACCAGCTCGGCGACGATGTCGCGGATTTCCTCGGCCGCCGTCGCGGCGTCCAGCTGGGCGAGCTGGCTGAGGTCGATGGTGTTGAGGAGCGCGTTGAAGATCGTCAGCTTGGTCTGGTGATAGTATTCGCTCTGTTCCTTGACGATCTCCGCGGCCGGGCCTTGCGCCGCATGCAACTGCTCGAAGCCCCGGGTCTGCCGCGGCGCCGGGCGGCCGGTCGGCTCGAGGGGTTGCGGCCGCGTGGCGATCGGCGCCGCGCCGGCGGGGGCCGGCGGGGGCTGGCGGTCTGGGGCCGCGGGGCCGTCGGTGGCGCGCTTGCCGAACACGCTTGCAGCTCTACCGCTTGAACAGGCGGTCGATCAGCGACGGCGCCCTGGCCGACGGCTCGGCGCCGGCTTCGCGGCGGCTGATCATCCGGGCCAGCTGCTCGAGGGCCTCGGCCGGCCGCGATCGCGGACCCACCTCGGCGATCATCTGGCCGTTGTTGGCGGCCTGGCCGAACAGCTTGGCGTCGAAGCCGATCAGCAGGGCCGGCGCGACGCCGATCGCCTCGGCGAAATCCTTGACCGGGATCTCCGGCCGGCCGGGCGTGCCGATCTTGTTCAGCACCACCCTGGGCGGCGCGTCGTTGGGCCGCGCGGCGCGGACGAGATCGAGCACGTTCTTGGCGTTGCGCAGCGAGGCGAGTTCCGGCTCGGCGACGATGACGACGTCGTCCGAGGTGATCAGCATGCGTCGCTTCCAGGCCGACCAGGCATGCGGCAGGTCGAGGACCACGTAGGGCGTGGAGGCGCGGATCTTCTGGGCCACCTCCTCGAAGGTCTCGGTGGGGATGTCGTAGTCGCGCTCCAGGCTGGCGGGGGCGGCGAACAGCGACAGGTGGTCGCCGCAACGGGCCATCATCCGCTCCATCAGCACCGGATCGAGGCGGTCGGGCTGGGAGAGGGCGTCGGCGATGCCGTGCAGCGGATCCTGGTTGAAGTCGAGGCCGGCGGTGCCGAAGGCGAGGTCCAGATCCACCAGCACGGTGCTGGCGCCCATCCGTTCGGAGATCAGGTGGGCGACGTTGTGGGCGAGCGTCGAGGCGCCGCAGCCGCCCTTGGCCGCACAGAAGGCGATCTGGCGGCCGATGAACGGCTGCGCCGGGTCGGCATAGAGGGCGGTGATGGCGGCGATGAGCTGCAGCGGCGTCAACGGGGGCACCAGATATTCGCTCACCCCGCGCCGCATCAGCTCGCGATAGAGGCTGATGTCGTTGGCCGCGCCGATGATGATGACCTTGGTGCCCGGGTCGCAGGCCTCGGCGAGACGGCCCAGGCCGTCCAGCAGCTGCGCCGCGCCATCCAGGCACTCGACGAGCAGCAGCGGCGGCGTCGGCTGGTTCTGGTAATGGTTCACGGCGGCGTCGAGGCCGCCTTCGAGGATCTCGGTCCTGGCGCGCTCCATGCGCCGGTCCCCGGCGGCGTGCTGCACCAGCTCGCCGGTTTCGGGCCGCGCGCAAAAAGCGTGGATGGTGATGCGCGGCACGGTGTGATCGCCGAGCGCCGCCTCGACGCCGGCCAGCATCTCCGCGATCGGATTGGCGCCCGGCGAGGGCCCCTCGGGCGCCGCTTCGCCTGCGCCGATGTTCCCGCCCGGCGCCGGATCGTCGGGCGCGGGCAGGCCGGCGAACGGATCGGGCGCCTCGCCCGGACCTGGCCGGGGCCGCGCGGCGGCGTGGGGCGCGACGAACTCGTCCTCGGGCTCGAAGTCGAGGTCGAAGGGGGCGGCCTGCTCGGCGCTTAGGGGCGTCATCGGCTACTGCCCGACCTTGGCGAACGAGGCATCGGCCTGGTCATCCTTCGGCGTACTGGTGATGACGCCCTGCTGATACTTGCCCATCACCGTCTCGCGGCGGTTTGCGTCCGGCGGGGCGCTGCGCCGGGGCGCCAGGAGATCGGCCGGATCGGCGATCTGGGCGGCGAAGTTCGCGGTCATCGAGCAGCCGAACTCGTCGTATTCGCGATTGTCGGAATCGGCGGAGAGATCGCCCCAGGTGCGGCCGCATTTCGGTCCGATGGCCCGGTAGCGCATGAATCCCACCACGATCGGAGCGCGGGCGTCGCCGCCCGCCTCGTAGCCGACGATGCGCACCTGCCGCGGCGAGACGCCCTGGGCGAGCAGGAAATCGCGGGCGCTGGTGGCGGTGCGGTAGGCGCTGGCCGGATCGCCGCCGTGCTGCGGGGCCTTGAGGGTGATCGCGCCGCCGTCGGCGTCCATCCAGCGGCGCACGAAATCGCCCAGCGCCTGCGCCTGGGGCGGCGACAGCCCCGCGGGATGCGGCGCCAGCCTCAGCTCCTCGGGGGCGGGGCGCACCTGGATCGAATACCGCTCCGTGGGCGTGATCGGGTTCGGATTGCCCTGCCCGGTGTGCTCGGTGGCGCATGCGCCGAGGAGCAGCGCCAGCGCGACGCCGAGCGATCCGGCGAGCCTGCCGGCGGTGGCGCGCGCCTGGGCCGGTTCGGGGGCTTTATTCGACGACATAGCCGTACGGGCCCTCGTAGGTCTTGCCGGCCGTGGCCTGCGGCGGGTGGTGGAAGGTCTTGTTGAGGCGGCCGAGCAGCAGCGTCTCGGCGTCGCTGGCCAGGCGCAGGCCGTCGATCGGCGTCTGCAGGTTCGAGGGGCTGGTGGGCGAGACGATGTAGGGCGTGACGATGATCACCAGCTCGGTCTGACCGGCCTGGAAATCGCGCGAGCGGAACAGCGAGCCCAGGATCGGCACGTCCTTGATGCCCGGGATGGAGTCGAGGTTCTGGGCGCTGGTGTCCTGCAAGAGGCCGGCGATCATCAGGGCGCCGCCGGACGGAAGCTCCACGGTGGTCTCGGCGCGCCTGACCGTCAGCGACGGAATCACCAGCGTCGGGCTGCCCGGACCGTTGGAGACGTTGAACGAGCCCTGGTTGCTCAGTTCGGAGACCTCGGTGGCGAGCTTCAGCGAGATGCGGCCGCCCGAGAGCACCACCGGCGTGAAGCCGAGGGCGACGCCGAACGGCTTGAAGGTGACCGAAACCTGGCCGTTGGTGGCTTCGCCGGTGGGAACCGGGAACTCGCCGCCGACCAGGAACTTGGCCGCCTCGCCCGAGACGGTGGTGAGGTTGGGTTCGGCCAGGGTCCTCACCAGGCCGACGCGCTCGAACGCCTGGATGTTGCCGCTGGCCTTGTTGATCCCCTGCGATCCGGAGGTGGTCTGGGTCGTGGCGATCGCGCAGGTGTGGCAGACCTGCGGCAGATCGTAGGCGTTGGTGCGCGGATCGAAGGCCATCACCTCGGGCTGCTGGGTGGTGTCGCGCGCCAGCCCGCCGGCGAGGCCGCCCAGCAGCGCTCCGTTGATGCCGTAGGTCGAGGCCGTGCCGATGATGAACTGCGACAGGCCGGCCTGGCCGATCACGGCCGACCAGTTGAAGCCCAGCTGCTTGATGATCGAGCGCTGCATCTCGACGACGCGCACCTTGAGCATCACCTGGTCCTTGCCGGCGATGCTGAGCATGTTCAGCACCTCGTCGGGCTTGGCGACGGTGGCGCGGGCGATCTCGACGGCCTTGTCGGCGTCCGAGGCGTTCCTGACCCGCCCGGTCAGGATGACGCTCTCATTGATGGCATCCACCTTGACCTGGGCGTCGGGGAGCACCCGGTTGATGGTGTCGGCAAGGGCCGAGGTGCTCGCATCGACGCGAACGCTCAAGGTCAGGATGCGCCGTCCGGCGGCGTCGAAGAACACCGCGTCGGTGACGCCCGGCCTCACCCCGATCACGAAGATGCGCCGGGGGGTGCGCAGCACCGCCTGGGCCACCTGGGGATTGCTCACCAGCACGTCGCGGGCGTCGACGGGCAGCTCCACCACCGCCGAGCGCCCCTGCGGCAGGGCCAGCGACTGCGCCGCAGCGCCGGCCCCGAGGTCCACCCTCACCACCGTGGCGCTGTCCGGGCCGGCGCGGCCGACGCCCGGCGCGATCAGGCAGGCGCCGGCGATCAGGGCGCCCAGCACCGCGAGGAGCCTCGATGCGGAGTTCATCGCGCCGTCACCGTTTCGGCGGCCGCGCCGCCCTTGAAGACGCGGATCGCGCCGGCCGGGCCGGACCCCAGTCCGTGCGGGCCGCCGCCGATGTCGGCGTAGGAGCGCAGCGCCATCACCAGATTGCCTTGCGCCTTGGCCCGGGCGAGCGAATCGGCGCTGGCGGCGGGCACTTCCAGCGTCAGCGTCGCGCCGATCAGGCTCGTGCCGCCCTTGACCGCATTGGTGTGCTGGTCGACGGCGAGCACCTGCACGTTGGAGAGCACCGTCTCGGTGATCATGCCGCCCTGACCCGACTTGGAGGTGTCGGGGTGGGTGGCGAGGACGTCGATGCGGTCGCCGGGTTCGATGAACCCGCCCGCGCCGCTGTCCACCGAGACCGGCAGGCTCATGGCCCGCATGCCGGGCGGCAGGCGGACGGCCATGTAGCCGCTGTCGCCGCCGCGAACGATCTTCGCCGCGGTGATCGGCTCGCCGGCATAGATCGGATCGCGGACGATCGCGCCCACCATCGCCTGCAGCTTCGGTCCGCCGGCGGTGGCGATGTCGGTGAGCTTGCCGCCGATTCGGCTGATCGCCGCGGCCGCGCCCGCGGATTGGGGTTCGAGCGTCTGGCCATCGCTGATGTAGGCGCCGTTCAGGTTGGCGAGCGGCCAGGGCTGCCAGGCCATGTCGTCGGTGGAGAGGCGATCGCCGACCGCCAGGTCGGTGCGCGCGGTCAGGACCCGCGTCATCGGCTGCGCCGGCAGGCTGGCGAGGTGCTCGACCGGCGCCGGCGTCCGCGGCCCGGCCGCCATGTTGCGCACTACCAGCGCCAGGGCGATGGCGGCGACTCCGGCGACCAGGATGATGGCGATTCGGGCCGGATTCATCTGGGGCTCCGCCTCCCGGGCGGCCGACTGGGGTTCGAGGCGGCGCGCGTCACGCGAGGCGAGATTGGCGGGGCCGTGGTTAACGCCCGCCTAAGGTGCGACACCGGCGTCAGGCGAGCGGATGCACGGCGAAGGCCGCCAGGGCGCCGAGCGCGATGGCGACGCCGTAGGGCGCCGATTCGCCGGGGGTCGCGAGGCGCCGGGTCCAGGCCGGACCGGCCTCGGCGATGGGACGCAGCCAGGCCGTGCGCAACGCCAGCAGGCCGAGCGCCAGGACGCCGCCGGCGAGGCCGGTGAAGAGGGCGAAGGGCGCAAGGCCCTTCAGGCCCAGCCACAGCGAGGCGGCGGCCATCAGCTTGGCGTCGCCGCCGCCCACCCAGCCGAGCGCGAACATCGCCGCGGCCAGGGCGAACACCGCGATCGCCAGCGCCACGTCGAGGCCGATCTCGGCGAGCGGCGCCCGGGCGACGAGCGCGGCGGGCGCGAAGGCGAGCACCAGGGCCGCCGATATCCAGTTGGGAATGGTGAAGGTGGTCAGATCCTTCAGCGCCGCCACGATGACGAGGGCCGCGAAGGGCGCGGCGGGCGCGAGCGTGTCGAGGAGCTGTGGCGTCATCGGCCGAGCATCGCCCGGCGGGATGAAGCAAAGGTTTCCCGAAGGCGGCCCGCCTTCTCAGCGGCTGCCGATGGCGTTGGCGGCGGTGGTCAGCTGGGTGTTGAGGCTGGTTCCAACGGCGGTGACCGCGCCGATGATGACGACGGCGATGAGGGCGACGATCAGGCCGTACTCGATCGCCGTGGCGCCTGAGCGGTCGGCGATCAGTCCTAAGACGAGCTTGCGCATCGATGGCTCTCCTGGATTTCAGTGCAACGGGCGGCGGCCAGAATGGCGCGGGGCGCTTAAGGACGGGCTAAGGAACAGGGTAAAAGCGAAAGGGCCGCGGCTTGCGCCGCGGCCCTTCCACCTTGCCGAGACTGTCGACCTTAACGGCCGGCAATGGCGGCGCCGGCGGCCGAAAACTTGGTGTTGAGGTTGGTGCCGAGCGCGGTCACGGCGCTGATGATCACCACGGCGATCAGGGCGACGATGAGGCCGTACTCGATGGCGGTGGCGCCGGATTCGTCCTTGACGAGACGCGTAACGAACTTGGACATTGCTTGATCTCCTTCAAAGCAAGCAGGCGATGGATCAAGCCGTGCCGGCCTGCTCGCCCCCATTTGACGAGCCCAGTTTCGCGCCTCTCGCTTAATCTCTAGTAAACATCGAAGTATATCCGAAAAAAAATCTGTGGTTTACCCTTGTTCACGATTAAGGTTTCTTTACCACGGTCGTCAAACGCCGCCGCCTGATGAACAGCGGCCACGATACCAAGAGCTGACGCTCCGCGATCCTTTTACGCTAAATTAGCGGCCGCCGGCCCTGAATGGCCCGCCATGCCCAGCGCGTTCCTGATGATCGCCGTCGCCTTCGTCGCCTATGGGGCGATGGCGCGGCTCTGGGCCTGCAATCCCGACCAGCGGGCCTTCTTCACGCGCGACCTCGCCGACGACATCCTCTACTGGGCGCTCACGGCGCTGGTGTTCGCCGGGACGAGCCAGGCCATGGTGAAGCTGGCTCTGGGCGTGCTCGCCCCGTGGCATGTGCTCGCGGCGCTGGCGCAGGTTCACGCCGGCGAGGCTCCCGTGGCGCACTGGCCGCTCGCCATCCAGATCGTCGCGGTGCTGCTGGTGTTCGACCTCATCCAGTATTGGGCGCACCGCGCCTTCCACGCCGGCGCGCTCTGGCCGTTCCACGCCATCCATCACAGCGCCATCGACGTCGGCTGGAGCACCGGCTTCCGTTTCCACCCGGTCAACTACGTCCTCTACGTCGCCGCGGTCACGGCGCTGATCCGGCTGATGGGCTTTTCCGATCGGGTGTTCCTCGCCATCGCGCCGTTCAACTTCGTCATGAGCACCCTGGTGCACGCCAATCTCGACTGGAGCTTCGGGCCGCTGCGCTATGTGCTGGCGAGCCCGGTGTTCCACCGCTGGCATCATGTGCGCGATCCGGCGGTGCAGGGCCGCAACTTCGCCCCGACCTTCCCGGTGCTCGATCTCATCTTCGGCACCTTCCACATGCCCAGGGGCGAAACCCCGCGCGACTACGGCGCCGACGGCGTGCCGACCCATTTCCTGGCGCAGCTCGCTTATCCCTTCGTCGCCCTGGCGCGCCGCTGGGCCCCGGTCCGCAAGCCCGCCGGCGAGATGGCTTAGGTGTCGCCCGAGGCCGCCACCCAGGCCTGGCTCGCGCGTCTGCCGGCCGGCGAGCGCGCCGCCGCCGCCGCGCATACCGACTGGCGCCTCGCCGGCTTTTGCCTGGCGGGCGTTCTCGCCATCGCGGTCTCGCTCGCGGTGCTGAGGAGCGATCTGCTCGGACGCCTGCGCCGGGCGATCGAACGCGAAGGCCCGCGGCCGCTGCTGGCGAGCGCGGCCCTGGCGGCGGCGTTCGGACTGGCGCTGTTCACGGCGCTGGCGCTGCTGGACGGCGTCTGCGGCTGGCGGGGGGACCATATCCTCGGGCGCGCCGGGGCGCTGGGCGGCCATCTCGCCAGGGCATTGTCCGGCGTGCCCGCGGGCGTCGCCGCCTTGATCGTGATCGCGCCCGCCGCCCAGTGGCTGATGCGCCGCAGGCCGAGGACCTGGCCCCTCATCGCCGGCCCCGTCGCGATGCTGGGCCTGCTTGCGGTGGGCTGGCTTCCCTACGCCCTGGCGTCCGATCGCGGCCTGCCGCCGCTGGCGCCCGGGCCGCTGCGCACCGCGCTCGCCGGCCTCGTCGCCGACGCGCACATACCGGCCCGCCAGATCCACGTGACCACCGACCCGGCGATGGACGTCGATGTCACCGGCGCCTTCGGCCACGCCAACGTCGTCGTGGGTCCGCGCATGATCCACGCGCCGCCGGCCGAGGCCGCCGCCTTCGCGGGGCATCTGATGGGCCACTACGTCCATGGCGACATCTTCTCGATCTGGCTCCTCCTGGGCGCGCTCGTCTTCGCCGGCTTCATCGCGGCCAACCTCGCGTTCCGGCCGCTCGCCTCGGTCCTGGGCTGCGGCCGGCTGAAGGGTCCGGGCGATCCGGAAGCGCTGCCGATCCTGGCGCTGATCGCCATCGTCTGCCTGGGGGCGGGCGGGCTCGCCCTCGACGGCTTCATCCGCGAGATCAACGTCGGCGCCGACGCCTTCTCGCTGGCGCACGCCCGCGCGCCGGACGGCCTTGCGGCGGTGCTCGAGCGCCAGTGGAACCACGAGAGCGTCGATCCCTCGCCGCTGGAGGCCGCGCTCTTCTACCCGCACCCGCCGCTCGAGGCGCGGCTGCTGCACGCCATGCGCTGGAAGGCGGCGCACGGCGGCTGAAGCCGCTTGATGGTGAGCCACTGGGCTTCGTCCGAAGAGTACGGGGCAAAGACATTCTTAGCCGACGATCGTCGATAAGGGCCCGGCAATCTGGCGAGAGGGGAGCGGTCCGTGGACACAGCCGCCGTTTGGCAAGTCCCGCAGGCGCGCGAGCCCGCCGGCGTCATCGGCTCTGCCGGGCCGGAGTCGCGCCCGACGAGCGTGGCGGCGCTTCGTGGCACGCAGCGTCTCCGATTCGCGGTCGTGCTCGTGGCTCTCGCCTTCGGGGCCTTCGCCGCCGTCCACGCCCCGCTCAAGGCGGCGGACTTCTACGTCTTCTGGGCTGCAGCGCGCCATGCGGCCAATGCCTACGACCCGCGCGTCATCGCCGCCCTCGAGGCGGCGCACCACGTGCAGGGCGCGTGGCCCTTCGTCTATCCGCCGACCTTCCTGCTCTTCGTCCGACCGTTCGCGCTTCTGCCGCTGCAGCTTGCCTATCCGATCTGGACTGGCCTATCGGCCGCCCTGTTCACCTACGCGGCCTCCCACCTCGTCAGACCCGCTTTGACGCTGGCCCTTCTCGTCACCCCGCCCGTGGTGCTTGCGATCGCACCTGGGCAGACTTCCTTGGTCGTCGGCGCGGCCATGATCGGCGGCTGCCTGATGCGAGGGACGCGGCCGGCCACAGCGGGCGCCCTCCTCGCCATCGCGGCCGCGATCAAGCCGCAGGCGATGATCCTCGCCCCCATCGTTCTGTGGGGAGATTGGCGGACGCTCCGCTGGGCCGGCGCAGTGGGTGCGGGGTTGGCGGTTGCGAGCCTCTGCTTTGGACCTGGGCTCTGGCTTGAATGGCCGCGCGCGTTGGAAGGATTCGCGGCCGTGGTTCCGACGACCGATCGCATCAATCCGTCGGCTCTGACATCGTCCCCACTGTGGAGCGCAGCGCTCGGTGTGCTCGGCGTCTGCTTGGCCCTCAAATGGCGCAATCTGACAGGCCTGATAGCCGGCGCCCTCTGCCTGACACCGTACGCCCATGAGTACGATCTCGCGCCGCTTGCCCCCGTCGCGCTCGTCTGGATTGTGGATTTGCGCCGCTCCGGCATCGGATTGGCGTGCGCCGGGGCGGCCCTTCTCGGCGGGTTGGTGGGCAGCCCCGTCGCGGCCCTTGCGTTCGTGGCCGCGCTCGCGCTTTTCATGTCGCGCCGGCGTCTGATCCCCTCGCCGCTCGAGGCGCGGCTGCTGCACGCCATGCGCTGGAAGGCGGCGCACGGCGGCTGAAGGGCGCCCGTGTTCAGCCTTTGTTGAGCAATCGGGGCGAGCCTCGGGCCATGCGCGCCACCGCCCTCGCCACCGCCCTCGCCATCGCCCTCGCCATCGCCCTCGCACCGGCCGCGGCGTTCGCCGCCAGCCTCGGCGTTCCGCTCGACCAGTCGATCCGCCTCGCCCTGCCGGCGCCGGCGGCCGACGTGATCGTCGGCAATCCGGCCATCGCCGAGGTCCAGATCGCCGACCAGCGCCATGTGGTGGTGACCGGCAAGGCCGGCGGCGTCACCAATCTCATCATCACCGATGTGGCCGGCCGGACCATCTTCAATCGCCAGCTCGTCGTCAGCGGCTCTTCGGCGGACCACGTCTCGCTGATCAACGGCGCCCAGGTGGTGAGCTACGCCTGCGCGCCCGGCTGTGCTCCCGTGGGCGGCGCCCAGCAAGGCGCGGCGGATGCCGCGGGGCCGGCGTTCCCGATGAGCGCGCCCGCCGCCAATACCGGGGCGCCGGCCGCGTCGCCAGGGATGCCTTAAGCCGCGATTAGGACGCCGGACCTAAGCTGCGGTCGTGCTTTGAAGGGATCGGCCGATGGTCTCGGGCGCGTTTCGAGTTCGACGGCGACCTGGCGCCCTGGCTGGGGCGCGCGGCGGCGCGACGGCGGTGGAATTCGCCATCGTGGCGCTGCCGTTCTTCGCGCTGCTGTTCGGGATTCTCGAGCTCGGCCTCATCTTCATGGCCTCCACCACCATCGACGCAGCCACCGCCGCGGTGGCGCGCCAGATCCGCACCGGCCAATTCCAGTCGGGCGCGAGCGACAACGTCGCCGGCTTCAAGAGCGCCGTCTGCGGCGCCATGTCCTGGATCTCGGTCTCCGACTGCATGAGCAACCTCAGCGTCGACGTGCGGACCTTCGCGAGCTTCGCCTCGATCGCCTCCCAGCCGCCGGTCAAGAACGGCCAGATCGACCAGAGCCAGCTGACCTTCTCGCCCGGCGCGGCGTGCGACATCGTGCTGGTGCGGGTCTTCTATCCCTGGACGCTGCTGGCGCCGCTGCTCGAGCCGGGCCTGCCCGATCTCGGCTCGGGCCAGCATCTGATCACCAGCACCGTCGCCTTCCGCAACGAGAACTTCAGCAACGGTCCGCCATGCAGCTAGGCCGCGGCGCCCGCGCCGCCCTGCGGCGGCTGAGGTGGGACCGGCGCGGCGTGGCGGCGCTGGAGTTCGCCCTGATCGTGCCGATCCTCTTCCTGCTCTACTTCGGCGTCGAGGAGCTGACCCTGGCGGTGATGACCGAGCGGCGCGTCGCCCACACCGCCTCGACGGTGGGCGATCTGGTGGCGCAGGCCGCGAGCATCACCCAGGCGCAGGTCGGCGACGCGTTCGCGATCGGCGACGCCATCGTCTATCCCTTTCCCACCACGCCTCTGCAGCTGCGGGTCACCAGCATCGTCGCCGACGCCAAGGGCCGCACCACGGTGGCCTGGAGCCGGGGCGACGGGCTCGCCGCGCTCGCCAAGGGCAGCGCCGTCGCCGTCTCCAGCAATCTGGTGGCGCCGAACGAGAGCGTGATCATGGCCGAGGCGCACTATCTCTACACCCCCGCGACCAGCTTCGTGGTGAGGACGTCGATCCCGTTCAACGAGACCTATTACCTGCGCCCGCGTCTCTCCGACCAGGTGGTCTGCGCCGACTGCTGAGCGACTTCGCCGGCGCACGGCCGCTTTCTGCTCGTCCGACGGGGCCTCAGGTGCCGAGTTCGCGGTTGCCGCGGCGCAGGAACAAGAGGCCAACGAAGCCGATCGCCAGCAGGATGGTGATCATGGCGAAGCCGCCCTGCTGGCTCTTGAAGACATGGGTGCCGATGTTGACCATCAGGGGCGCGAGCCAGACGGTCGCGGTGCCCGAGACCGCATAGGCGCCGAAGAAGGCGCCCGTCTGGTCGGGCGGCGCGAGGCGCGTCAAGAGGGTGCGGCTCGAGGCATAGTGGGCGGTGATGAAGACCGCGTTGGAGAAGCCGATCGCGGTGAATATCCACTCCGGCAGGGTGCGGAAGAAGGGACCGTTCCACATCGGCGCATGCGCCGCCGGATCATAATGCCAGAAGAACAGGATGCGGTCGGGCGCCATGCCCAGCAGGGCGATGATGCCGAAGAGAGACATCAGGATCTCCAACTGCACCGCCCGCCTCGGGCCGAACACGGCGTCGAAGAAGCGGGCGAGGAAGCCGCCCATCACCGCCAGCACCGTGAGGATGATGCCGATCACCAGCATCTGCAGCGCGCCCCACTTCATCACCCCGGTGGCGTAGATGCCGAAGAAGGTGAGCACCGCGGTCATGCCGTCGACGTAGAAGCTGCGCGCCGCCAGGAAGATGGCCGCGTCGCGGTGGCGGCTCACCGTCGTCACCATGCGCCAAAGGGCGCGCGCCCCGTCGGCGAACGCCTTGGCCACCGGAACGCCGCTGCGGCGGGCGTCGGGCGTGAACAGCATGATCGGGATGGTCCCGATCAGCAGCAGCACCGCGGTCATCGGCCCGACCAGGCGCTCCGGCTCGTGGGCCGCCTGGCTGATCCCGAACAGCGGCGTCTTGGGAACCCAGGACCAGTCGGTCTTGCCCGGCAGCATGAAGCCCCAGGCGAGAAAGATGAACAGGGCCAGGGCGAAGGCGTTGCCGAGGGCCAGGGCGAGGCTCGAGGCCTTGTGCGCCGAGCCGAGGCCGGCCGCCCGCACCAGGAGCGAATTGTGGATCACCTCGGTGTAGCTGAAGAGCACCGCGATCACCGCCGTCATCGCCATCACCGCGACGATGGGCAGGCCCGAGCCGTCCGGCTTGGCCCACCACAGGGCGAACATCAGCGGGATCATCAGGGCGACGCCCAGGCCCAGCCAGCCCTTGCGGCGCCCGAGCTGGTCGATGGAGGCGCCCAGGAACGGCGCGGTCGCCATGGTCGCCCAGCCGGCGTACTGGCTCCACTGCGAGATCACCTCCTGGCCAGCCGTCGGGTTGGACTTGGGCCAGCCGACCATCACCGAGCCCACGTAGGGCATGAAGATGTAGATGATGATCAGGATGACGTAGGGATCGCGCGCGCCCTCGAAGATCGACCAGCTGACCGCGCCGCGCGAGAGCCGGGCCGACCTGATCTCGGCCTCGGGCCTGACCGCGACGAGATCGGCCTCGGGAATGAACTGGCTCAACGGGCGCGCCTCCTGCGGGCCGTCTGCGCGGCCGGTCCGGCGGCACCCTAAAGCACGATGCGATCCGGCGGAATCGCCTGATCGCTGAATCGCGCCCTGGATTCAAAACGCTGAAGCGCGTTGCGCGCGCCGGCCCTCAGGCCTTCTCCACGCGAGTAGCCGCCTCGTCGATGGCCGCGACCAGGGTGTCGAGCTGCTCGGCGCTCACCGGCCCTGCGCGCATGCGAAAGCCGATGGCCGCGCCGAGGTTCTGCATGGCGCGGGCGATGCGCGGCGCCGGGCCCTCGAACCGCTCGTGCAGGTCGGCCATGCGCCGGAAGATGCCGTCGACGACGGCCTTCTTCTCCTCCAGCGCCGCCGCGCCCGCCGCCGTGATCCGATAGAGCCGCTTGCCGCCGCTCGCCTCCTCGACGGTGAGATAGCCCAGCTCCTCGAGCAGGGTGAGCGTGGGATAGATGACGCCGGGGCTGGGCGAATAGGCGCCGCCGACCTTTTCCTCGATGGCCTTGATGATCTCGTAGCCGTGGCTCGGCGCCTCGCCGATCAGCTTGAGGATCACGAACCTGAGGTCGCCCTGATCGAAGATGCGCTCGGCCCGGTGCGAGCGCAGCCGCCCGCCGCGGCCGTGGAGGCCGAACTCGCGGGCCGCCGAAGCGGCGCGCGAGCGATGATGAGAATGGTGAAACACGACATGACTCCGATGTTGAACGATATATCGTACATAGAGATATATCTTAGACGGATCTCGCGCAAGGCCAATTCGTCAGAGCCCCCATTGCCGTCACCCCGGCCAAGCACACCGCGAGCCGGGGCCGGAGCTTCCGGTTCCCGGACGAACTCCAGCCCGGCTGCGGGCCCCTCCGGCCCCGGCTCTGTGCGTCCTGCGGACGCTCCGGCCGGGGTGACGGCGCTATTTGAACGTCGCTCGGAGGGCCGCCAACCCAAGGCGGTCGTCCGCGTCAGAGGCCCTCGGCGATCCTTCGCCGGGTGAGCGCCGTCGTCCCCTCGGGCAGGCGCGTCGGGGCGAACCAGCCCAGCCGCAGGATCTCCCAGCGCGAGGTGGCCTTGCAGGCTTCCCAGGCCTCGATGCGATAGAGCAGCACGTGGTCGCCGCGCGAGCGGCCGAGGCTGGCGTGCACCGCCCTCAGCGACGGCCGGCCGATGACGCGGACCCCGGCCTCCTCGACCAGTTCGCGCGCCAGCGCCGCCTCGGCGGTCTCGCCGCGCTCGACGCCACCGCCCGGCAGATGCCATCCGGGCATGTAGGTGTGCTCCACCAGCAACACCTCGCCCTTCTCGTTGACGACCAGGGCGCGCACGCCCAGCGTCATGGCCCGGGTGGCCAGGGCATGAAGCCGGAAGAGCGGCTGCGCGATGGGCTGAAGCCGGCGTCGCCAGGGCATGGCTGGCGCCAATACATCGCCGCGGCGCCTGCGTCACCCCGGCGCCGGCGCGCGCGGCGCACTTGACGCGGCGGCCGCGCCGGGGGATTGCGCGGCTTCACCCGCCGCCCCGGAGCGCCCCATGGCCGCCATTCTCGCCATCGCGATCTTCATTCTCGTCCTCGCCGGCCTCAACAAGTACGAGTTCGGACGCTTCGACTGACATGCAGGGACGCGGCTGGGCGCTCGTCACCGGCGCGGCGCGCCGGATCGGCCGCGCCCTGGCGCTCGCCGCCGCGGACGCCGGCTACGACGTGGTCGTCCATCACCACGGCTCGCCCGGGGAGGCGGCCGAGACGGCGCGGCTGGTCCGGGCGCGCGGCGTGCAGGCGCAGGCGCTCGCCGCCGAGCTGGCCGACGCCGGGGCCTGCCGCGATCTGCCCCGGCGGGCGCCCGGTCCGGTCACCCTGCTGGTGAACTCAGCCTCGGTGTTCGAGGACGACCGCATCGAGACGCTGACGCCGCAGGGATGGGACCGGGCCCTGGCCGCCAATCTGCGCGCGCCGGTGCTGCTGGCCCAGGCTTTCGCCGCGGCCCTGCCGGCCGATCGCGAGGGCCAGATCGTCAACATCGTCGACCAGAGGGTGCTGCGGCCGACGCCGCAGTTCTTCAGCTATTTCGTCAGCAAGGCGGGGCTCTGGGCGGCGACGCGCACGCTGGCGCAGGCGCTGGCGCCGCGGATCAGGGTGAACGCCATCGCGCCCGGTCCCACGCTGGCCTCGGTGCATCAGAGCCCCGAGGCGTTCGCTGCCGAGACCCGCGCCGTGCTCCTGGGCCACGGGCCGTCGCTGCAGGATCTCGGTCAGGCGCTGGCCTATCTCGTCGACGCCGCCTCGGTGACCGGCCAGATGATCGCCGTCGACGGCGGCCAGCACCTTGCCTGGCTCACGCCCGACATCGTGGACCCGTGAAGGCCGTGACGCCGCCCCCGAACCGTGACCCCCCGAACCGTGACCCCCCGAACCATGACGAGGAGCGCCCCGCCGCGCGCGTGGTCGTCACCAAGGTGTTCGTGCGCGGCCTGAGGGTCGAGGCGCGCATCGGCGTCTATCGCCACGAGGAGGGCCGCACCCAGCCCCTGGTCATCGACGTGGAGCTCGACGTCGCCGTCACCGACTGGGGCCGGCTCGCGGCGACCGTGAACTACGAAATCATCGCGCAAAAGGCGCGCCGCGTCGCCGGCGAGGGTCATCGCGGACTGGTGGAGACCTTCGCCCACCGTCTCGCCGAGGCCTGCCTGGAAGAGCCCCGGGTGAAGCGCGCCCGCGTCCGGGTGGAAAAGCCGCTGGCGCTCGCGCCCGACGCGGCCGGCGCCGGGGTGGAGATCACCGCCGTCAGAGGTTAGCCGAGCCCGGCGGCCGCGAGCGCCGCGGCCTGGCGCGCCGCAAGCGCCGCCACCGAGAAGCCTTCGAGGGAGGTTTCGAACAGCCGCCGCCAGTTGAGCGCCACGCCCAGCCGCAGGAAGGCGGCGCCGAGCCCGATGGCGGCGCGTTCCATGAACACGAACTCGCGCGGGATGGTGACCGGTCCCCGCGCCTCCAGGGCCTGCTTGACCTGGAAGGCCTCGCGGCGACCGTAGGCGGCGGGGCTGACGCCATCGGCCACGGTGCGGATCCGGTCGTCGAGCAGGGGTCCGTAGATGAAGCGCGCCCAGATGTTCAGAGTGGCGATCAGACCCGCGTCGAGGCCCTTGAAGCCCCAGATCCGATAGGCCTCGGCCTGCGCCTCGGCGTCGTCGGCGATGAGGGCGCGGTAGAGCTTGACCACGCCCCCCACGAAGCTCGGCGGGAAGATGCGGATGCAGCCGAAGTCCAGCAGGTTCAGCCGCTCGGCCTCCCCGGCGAAGGTGTAGTTGCCCAGATGCGGATCGCCATGGATGACGCCGATGCGGATCAGCGGCGTCCACCATGCTTCGAAGAGCAGCCGCGCGATGCGGGCGCGCATCTCCTCGTCGGCGTCGACGAAGCTGGTCAGGCCGCGCCCCTCGAGCCACTCCATGGCGAGCAGCCGGCCGGTGGAAAGCTCGGGGACCAGATCGGGCGCGGCGATGTCGTCGCGGCCGGCGAAGAAGGCGCGGTAGAGACCCATGGCGCGGCCCTCGCGCTCGTAGTCGAGCTCCTCGCGGATACGCGCGCTGATCTCCTCGGCGATCTCGCGGGTGTCCACCGCGCCGAAGATGCGCCGGCCGATCGCCATCAGAGTGCGCATCTGCGCAAGGTCGCTCTCGACCGCGCTCTGCATGTCCGGATACTGCAGCTTGACCGCGAGCGGCCGCCCGTCCGCGGCCGTGGCGCGATGGACCTGGCCCAGCGAGGCCGCGGCGGCGGGCGCCAGATCGAAGCCGGCGAACCTGGAAGTCCAGTCCGGCCCAAGTTCCGCGGCCATGCGCCGGCGCACGAAGGCCGGACCCATGGGCGGCGCGCCGGTCTGCAGGGTGGCCAGTTCCGCGGCGGCCTCCGGCGGCAGGAGGTCGGGCACGGTGGCGGCCATCTGCGCCACCTTCATCAGCGGTCCCTTGAGCTGGCCGAGCGCCTGGCGCAGCGCCCGGGCGTTGCCGGCGGCGGCGTCGCCGCCGAAGAGCATGTTGGAGCCTATCGCCGCCGCGGCGCCCGAAAGCCCGGCGCCGACGCGGGCAAAGCGCGCCACGCGCCCGCTCAGGCGATCACGTTCCGGATCACGAACCATGGCGCGGCCGCCTCGAGCCAGCTCCTCTAACAGTGAAAGGGGGCTTTAGCCTCTCCGGGGGCGCGGGCAAGGGCGTTAACGCGCCGGTCAGCTCTGCGAAACCCGGCCTTTACCGCGGAGCTGTATCAGCAAGGGACAAACAAACGAGCCTCGCAGCCGAAACGCGAGCGGTCCGGTAGGGTGCTTCATTCAATGACCAAGACGATCCTCGTCGTCGACGACGACCCGACGCAGCGGCGACTGATCCAGGCGGTGCTGGAGCGCGAGGGCCTGCGCGTCGTGCATGCCGAGAGCGGCCGCGCCGCACTGGAGCAGCTCGGCTCGCGCGCGCCGGCGGACCTGGTGCTGCTCGACCTGGTGATGCCGCAGATGAGCGGCCAGGAGACGCTGGCGGAGATCCGCGCCAGCGGGTTTTCCCAGCCGGTCATCGTCGTCACCGGCGCCGGCGGCATCGACACCGTGGTCGGCGCCATGCGCGCCGGCGCCTGCGACTTCCTCGTCAAGCCGGCGAGCCCGGAACGCATCATCGTCTCGATCGGCAACGCGCTCTCCATCGGGGCGATGCGCGCCGAGGCCGACCGGCTGAAGAAGCAGGCGGGCGGACGCACCACCTTCGATGATCTGATCGGCGCCGGCCCGGCGATGCAGCGGGTCAAGCACCTGGGCGAGCGGGCGGCGCGGTCGTCGATTCCGGTGCTGATCACCGGCGCCAGCGGCGCCGGCAAGGAACTGATCGCCAGGGCCATCCACGGCGCCTCCGAGCGCGCCGGCCGGCCGTTCGTCGCAGTCAACTGCGGCGCGATTCCGGAGAACCTGGTGGAGTCCATCCTCTTCGGCCACGAGCGGGGCAGCTTCACCGGCGCGCACGAGAAGCACCTGGGCAAGTTCCAGGAGGCCAGCGGCGGCACGCTGTTCCTGGACGAGGTCGGCGAACTGCCGCTGGACATGCAGGTCAAGCTGCTGCGCGCCCTGCAGGAAAGCGAGATCGATCCCATCGGCGCCAAACGCGCGGTGAAGGTCGACGCCCGCATCCTTTCGGCCACCAACCGCGACCTGTCGCAGGCCGTGGCCGAGGGACGCTTCCGCGAGGATCTCTTCTATCGCCTCAACGTCTTTCCCATCGAGACGCCGACGCTGCGCGAGCGGCGCGAGGACGTGCCGGCCCTGGTCGAGGCCTTCATCGGCCGCTTCAACCTGGAAGAGGGCCGCCGCGTCGCCGGCGCCTCGGGCGAAACCCTCGCGATGCTCGCCAGCTTCGATTGGCCCGGCAACGTGCGCCAGCTGGAGAACGCGGTCTATCGCGCGATCATCCTCGCCGACGCCCCCTATCTGCAGCCGCACGACTTCCCGGCGATCTCCGGCCTTCAGGCGCCGCCGCCGGCCGCCGCGCCATCTGGCGCCGCGCCCCCGAGCGCCGCCGAGCTGGCCGCCGGCCTGCCCACGACCGCGCCTGTGCGCATCCTCGACGAGCGCGGCCACTTGCGCACCCTCGAGGACATCGAGCGCGACCTGATCCAGCTCGCCATCGAGATCTACGCCGGCCACATGAGCGAAGTCGCCCGCCGCCTCGGCATCGGCCGCTCCACCCTCTACCGCAAGGTCCGCGAGCAGGGCCTGGAGGAGGTCGTCGCCGCGGCGGTGTGAGCGCCAAGGTCCGAGACCCTCAAGACGCGTCGTGGCGATGTGCGCCCATCCGTCGACAGGCGCTCTTCGTCGAGGCCCTGGATGAAGACGTTGGCAAGGAGGATGTTGTCGCGAATGTCCAGAAGGGCCAGTTGCGAGCAGGTCGAGGTCGTTCGGCGGGCCGGCTTCACCGCGAGCCACGGAACCGAACAGGGCCGCGCGCGCGACGCCGAGCTTGCGGAGTTCGCGCTCGTGAGCCTGCAAGGTCCGGAACGATCGCCTCGCGTTCCATGCCTGGAATATAGGCCCGGCGATCTATCAGGCGTAGGCCCATCAGTCGGCGGGCGTGGAAGGCTTATTCCTCGGCCCCCGCCGCGGCTTGCCGGCGGCCTTGGCGGCGATTTCCTTCAGCTTGACGCCTTGCAGCATCGAGAGCGCCGCGCCGGGCGCGCCCTTGTCGGGGTCGGCGAAGGCGCGGCCATATCTGGCGAGGCGGTCTTCGACCGAGCCGATGAATTCGCCTTCCCAATCCGAGAGCTTCACTCCGGCGCGCTCGGCGGCGCGCCTGGCGCGCCGCAGCGCATTCAGGGCCGCGCGCCGGACCTGGGCCTTGCGATCCAGCGGCGCGCGCTTCACAAGCCCCCGATGGCCGCGACGTAGAGTTCGATCAGGGCCTCCTCCTCCTGGAGCTTGGCTGCGTCGGCCTTGCGCAGGCGCACCACCTTGCGCAGAATCTTGGTGTCGAAGCCCTCGCCCTTGGCCTCGGCATAGACTTCCTTCAGATCGTTGGCCACGGTCGCCTTGTCCTCCTCCAGCCGCTCGATCCGTTCGACGAAGCTCTTGAGCTTGCCCTGGGCGCTGGCGTTCAGGATCTCGAGGTTGGAGGAATCGTCGGCCATGGGCGCAGCTCGCTTGCGGAACGGGAGGGATCGAAGGTGAATCGCGACGGCGTCGCCGCCTGGCGGTGCGGAGGGTCCGGCCGCCGGCGCGTCAGCCCTGCCGGGCCTTGTAGCGCGGGTCGGTCTTGTTGATGACGTAGATTCGGCCTTTGCGGCGCACCAGCTTGCAGTCGCGGTGGCGCGTCTTCAGCGTTCTCAGAGAGCTGCGGACTTTCATCTTCTTCCGGACGAGAGAGCTTCAGGGGGAACTGCGGAGCGCGCGGGTATAGAAACCGGCCCAGGCGAAGTCAACCGAGGCGCCGCCGAGACCACGGCAAAGAGTTCGGGCCGACGAGACGCTCATCATCGCCGTCACCCCGGCCCCGGCTCGCGCTTCGCTCGGCCGGGGTGATGGGTGGACAGCCCCCGGAGGGCATCGAGATGTGCCAGGCTGGTGGTGCTGATCCAGCGCAGAGGAGGCTGTCCGCCATGGAAGCTATCAGGTTCGGAATTGATTTGGCCAAGAACGTCATTCAGGTGCACGGGGTGGACGCCTCGGGCCAGGCGGTGGTGCGCCGCCAGCTGCGGCGAGGCGAGGTCCTGAAGTTTTTTGCAACGCGGCCGCCGGCGCTGATCGGCATGGAGGCGTGCGGCTCGGCGCACTATTGGGCGCGCGCGCTGATCGGGCTGGGCCATGAGGTCAAGCTGATGCCGCCGATCTACGTGAAGGGCTACGTCAAGCGCACCAAGAACGATGCGCGCGACGCCGAGGGCTGCTGCGAGGCGGTGGGGCGCCCGACGATGCGCTTCGTGCCGATCAAGACGGTGGAGCAGCAGTGTCAGAGGGCGCTGCATCGGGCCAGGGACCTTCTGGTGCGCCAGCGCACCCAGCAGGCGAACGCCATCCGGGCCATGCTCTACGAGCTGGGTCTGATCGGGGCCAAGGGCCGCGCCGGGACGGCGGCCTTGGCCGAGCGCATCGAGACCGGCGCCGATCTTCCCGAACTCGTCCTGGTCCCGGCCAGGGCTCTGGTCCGTCGCTGGCGCGCGCTCGACGAAGAGATCGCAGGGCTCGACAGCGAGATCGGGGCTCAGGCCCGGCGCGACGAGGCGTGCCGGCGTCTGACGGCGATTCCAGGCGTCGGGCCCATCACCGCCCATGCGGTGGTCTGCGCCATCGGCGATGGACGACAGTTCGCCCCGTCAAGGTCGCCGTCGTCGCCCAGGCCGCCAAGAACGCCCGCATCGCCTGGGCGGTGCTCGCCAAGAACGAGGAGTTCAGAGCCGCCGAACCGAAGCGAGCGGCGCCGCGCAGGTCAGCAATGGGCGAGACCTGCGCAGCGCCGCTCCCAGCCTGAAGGTTCGAAAGCTCTCCAAAAGGCAAAGGAGCGAAAGGCGGACAAGGCACAATGGTCAGGACCTGGGCCGGGACACTCCGTTCCGTCAGTGCGCCTCCAGCGCGTCGGGGTGATTGGAGACCCGGCCTCGCGAAACCCTTGCCAGCGGCCATACATCAAGGCCGCACTCAAAGGCCGGATACATGACCGCTCCAGACCGTGCGCCGCGAACACCTTCGCCTACTTGCCGAAACGGGGCCGTCCATACACGACGGCGATGATGGTCAACCCTCCGCGAATTAGCCCTTTCGCAACCCGACCGCATCGCCGTGTCGGCACGGTGCTCGGCCTTTGGCCCCGAGCGCGCCTTTGCGCGCTATGGCTGGCCGGCGCCGCCCGCGTCCAGGATGGCGTGGGCCGCTTGGACGTCGCGGCGGATCTGGGCCAGCATGGCTTCGATGGGCTCGAACTTCTCCTCGGGGCGCAGGAAGGCGACGAGGTCGGTCTCGATGGTCTCGCCGTAGATGTCCTCGTCGAAGTCGAACAGCCAGACCTCGAGGCGCGGCTCGACGAGGCCGGTGGTGGGATTGACGCCGATGTTGGCGACGCCGCCCAGTTCGCGCCCGTCGCGAAGGCGCGTGCGGGTAGCGTAGACGCCGAATCGCGGCGCGACATATTCGCCGAGCTGCACGTTGGCGGTGGGGATGCCGAGCTTGCGGCCGAGCTGGCGTCCCTTCTGCACCACGCCCTCGATGGCGAAGGGCCGGCCGAGCAGCGCCGCGGCGTGTTCGGGACGCCCCTGGCGCAACGCGTCGCGGATCGCGCTGGAAGAGATCTTGGTCCCGTCCCCGGTCTCGACCGGCTCGGCGACGGAGACCGAAAAGCCCAGGGCCTGGCCATAGCGCCCGATCGCCGCCGGATCGCCGGTTCGATCCTTGCCGAAGTTGACGTCGAAGCCCACGGCCACGTGGCGAACCCCGAGGCCGCCCCAGAGGATCTCCTCGACGAAGGCGCGGTCGGTGAGGCTGGCCATCTGCTGGCCGAACGGCAGCAGGTAGAGGCGCTCGGCGCCGAGACGCTCGACGGCCCTGGCGAGCTGGTGCGGATTGGTGAGGCGAAACGGCGGGCCGCCCGGATGGAACAGCGCCCGGGGATGCGGCTCCAGACTGACGACGCCCAGCGGCGCATCGAGGCGCCGCGCCGCCGCGGCGGCGTCGGCGATCACCTGCTGGTGGCCGCGATGCACGCCGTCGAAGTTGCCGAAGGCGACCGCCGCCGCGCGATCGGCCGGTCCAAGTCCCTGCCAGTGATGATAGACGGCGAGCGCCATCAGGCGTCGCACCGGATCGGGGCCATGCCAACGCTCCTTCGGCGGTTCGAGCGCGACGCTTGTAGCGCGTTCGCCGCCGATGGCGAGAGCTTACCAGGCAAGCTTGGCCATGGCGTAGCGCGCCTGCGCCCCTTCACCAGCGAGGAAGGCGGCGGCCGCGGCGGGATCGAGATCCCCGGCCGGCGTCAGCGTCTCCTGCGCGTGGATGCCGGCGCCGATGAAGAGGGCGTCGAGGCCCTGGGCGGCGGCGCCGGCGAGATCGGTGGCCACGCCGTCGCCGATCGCGAGGACGCGCGCCCGCTCGGGCGGCCGGCCCAGGCGCTCGGCCACGGCGGCGAGGCAGACGTCGTAGATCGGCGCATGCGGCTTGCCGGCCATCTCCACCGCGCCGCCCAGGGAGGCGTAGAGGTCGGCGAGCGCGCCGCCGCAATAGACCAGCCGGTCGCCGCGCTGCACCACGCGGTCGGGGTTGGCGCAGATCATCACGAGGCCGCGGCGGGCGGCGCGCACGAAGCGCTCCCGGTAGTCCTGCGGCGTCTCGCGCTCGTCATCGACAGGCCCGGTGCAGGCGATGAAGGCCGCCTCTTCGAGCCCGGCGAACCCAAGGCCGAGACCCTCGTAGAGCGGCGCGTCCCGCTCCGGCCCGATCGCCCAGGCTGGCCCCGGTGCGCGGGCGGCGAGCAGGGCGCGGGTGGCGTCGCCGGAGGTGACGAGCGCATCGTAGGCGGCGCGCGGCACGCCCAGCGCGTCCAGCTGGCCCCTCACCTGGGGCGAGGGACGGGGCGAATTGGAGATCAGGATCACCGGCCCGACGCGGCCGCGCCACTGCGCCAGCGCCGCGCCGGCGACGGGAAAGCTCTCGCGCCCGTCATGGACGACGCCCCAGACGTCGCAGAGGAGCGCGTCGTAGTCGGCCGCGAGTTCGCCAAGCCCCTGGATGGATTGCATCATGCCGGCGCTTTGGCCCTGCGCCGGGCGAGCCCGTCAAGCTCTAGCCCGCGGCGCGGCGGCGCAGGGCGGCCTGGATGAACTCGGCCGGCGGCTCGGTCTCGGCCAGGACCGCGTCGCGGATCGGGCGCGGCTCGCCGAACAGATGCCCCTGGCCGAAGCCGATGTTGAGGTCGAGCACGTCGACCACCTCGCGCTCGCTCTCCACCTTCTCGGCCACCAGCTCGACGCCGTGGCGGCGCGCCAGATGGGCGAGGTCGGCGGCGGCGAGACCGGGGAGGGCCTTCCAGGCCAGCACCCCGCCAGCCTCTTCCAGTCCGCCGAGCAGCACCGGCGCAGCGATCTTGACGAACCTGACGTCGGCGCGGGCGAGATCCTGGAAGTCGAGGTCGAGCCTGGCGACCTTGTCGATGGAGAAGTGGAAGCCGAGGTCGGCGAGCTTGGCCATGTTGCGCGCTTCCAGCCGCCCGCGGGTCTCGAAGGCGCTCTGGCCGAGTTCGAAGATGAGCGCGTCGGCGAGGTCGCGGTTGGCGCCGAGAAACTCCATGAACGGCGGGAAAAACGCCTCGTCGCCCAGGCTGGCGAGCGAGATGTTGCAGAAGATGCCGATCTTGCGGTCCTGCCGGGCGAGGCGCCGCACGATCTGGACGCAGCGGAACAGCAGGAGGTTGTCGATCGCCGCCACCAGTCCCCCCGGCTCGGCGACGCTGAGGAACTCCGCCGGCATCAGCACCCGGCCGGTCTCGTCCCTGAGCCGCGAGAAGCTCTCGTAGAACTGGGTGCGCCGCTGCGGCAGACTGACCACGGCCTGCAGATAGAGGTCGACCCGCCCGGCCGCGAGCGCCTGGCTGACGGTCTCCAGGAGGGCGCCGGACTGGGGCGAGGCCTCGCGGCCGCGCGCCCGCGCCACCTGGCCGCTGAGTTCGGCCTCGAGGCGCTCGCCGATCTGGTGCACCACGTCCTCGAGCAGCTGCACCTCGCTGGAAAGCTCCTCGGAGCGGCGCAGGGCGTCGTCGACGGCGGCCTCGACCTCGGCGGAGAGCCTGGTCTCCAGCTTGCCCAGGCGCGCGGCGACGGCGCGCTGGGCGTCCAGCACTTCGGCGATCTCGAGGCTCGAGGCGCGCAGATCCAGGCTGCGGGCGGCCAGGGCGTGCACGGCGAGCGCCAGGGCGAGCGCGCCGGCGAAGGCGGCCATGCCCGCGCCGGCGCCGGCGCCGAAGCCCCAGGCGACGACCGCGCCGATCAGCGCCAGGCAGATGTAGGCGCCGACGAGCAGCGCCGTGGTGAGCTTGCGCACCTGAGCCCCTCGGAGGCGAATCGCTTGGCGGGCAGTATCACGCCGAGGCGCGCCGCAAGTCGAATGGTTAAAGCGCCGCCCTCGGCCGAGGCTAGCGCGTCGGAATCGGCTTCTCGCCGCGATAGTCGTAGAAGCCGCGGCCCGACTTGCGGCCGAGCCAGCCGGCCTCGACGTATTTCACCAGCAATGGGCAGGGACGGTACTTGGAGTCGGCGAGGCCGTCGTAGAGCACGTTCATGATCGCCAGCACGGTGTCGAGGCCGATGAAGTCGCCCAGTTCGAGCGGCCCCATCGGGTGGTTCGCGCCCAGCCGCATGGCGGTGTCGATGGCGTCCACCGTGCCGACGCCCTCGTAGAGGGTGTAGATCGCCTCGTTGATCATCGGCACCAGGATGCGGTTGACGATAAAGGCGGGAAAGTCCTCGGCGTTGGCGGTGGTCTTGCCCAGCGACCTGGCGAAGCCGACCGCGGCCTCGTAGGTGCCCGCGTCGGTGGCGATGCCGCGGATGATCTCCACCAGCTTCATCACCGGCACCGGATTCATGAAGTGCAGGCCGATGAAGTGCTCGGGCCGGTCGGTGGTGGAGGCGAGCCGGGTGATCGAGATCGAGGAGGTGTTGGAGGCGAGCAGGGTGTGGCTGTCCAGGTGCGGCTGCAGCGCCTTGAAGATCTGCTTCTTGACCTCCTCGTCTTCGGTCGCCGCCTCGATGGCGAGGTCGGCCTTGCCGATCTCGTTCAGGGTCTCGACGGGGCGGATGCGGGCCATGGCCTCGCGCTTGTCGATCTCGCCGACGACGCCGCGGGCCACCTGGCGCGACATGTTGCGGTCGATCAGCCTGAGGGCGTCGTCGATCCTGGCGCGCGCCAGATCGTTCAGCAGCACTTCGTAGCCTGCGAGCGCACAGACGTGCGCGATGCCGCTGCCCATCTGGCCGGCGCCGATGACGCCGACCGTCTTGATATCCGCCATTCTTTGCCTCGGGTGCCGTTGCGGCGCGTCCCCACACGCGCCGCCCAGCCGGTTCTCTAACATGATACGCCGCGCCGCCGCCAAGATATTGCTGCGATGCAGCGGACCGGCGCCGTTCGGCCCGGATTAAATCGGAGTCATGCAACACACGGTACCTTGCATAAGAGACTACTGGGCGCTAGGCCATGGCGCGTCAGTGCGAGAGGACCGATGCCGGAGAGCGTGGACGTTCAGCTGAAGAAGGGGGCGCTCGATCTCTGCGTGCTGGCCTTGCTCTCGCGCGCGGAAAGCTACGCCTACGAGATCGCCAGCCGTCTCGCCGAGGCGATCGACATGGGCGAGGGCACCATCTACCCGCTGATGCGCCGCCTGCAGTCGGATGGGCTGGTGGAGACCCATCTGGTCGAGTCCCCCGCCGGTCCGCCGCGCAAATACTACCGGCTGACCGGCCAGGGCCAGGCCAGCTTCGCGGCGCAGAAGCAGGCCTGGCGGGCCTTCGCCCAGGCCGTCGACACCATACTGGGAGAGAGCGGCAATGACGCGTGAAGCCTTCATGGCGCGGCTGCGCCAGGGCTTGAGGGGCCTGCCCGAGCAGCAGCTCGCCGACATCGCCTCCGACTACGACGCCCACTTCGCCGAGGGCGCCGCGGCCGGCCGCAGCGAGGCGGAGATCGCCCAGGCCCTTGGCGATCCTGACCGGCTGGCGCGCGAGCTGCGCGCCGAGGCCGGGCTGAAGCGCTGGGAATCCAGCCGCAATCCCGAGGCGGCGGCGGCGGCGGTGTTCGCGGTGCTGGGCCTGGGCGCCATCGACCTGATCTTCCTGCTGCCGATCCTGGTGGGGGTGGTCAGCGTCATCTGCGCGCTCGCCATCGCGGCGGTGGCGGTCTTCTTCGCCGGGGCCGTCGTGTTCGCCGCCGGCCCCTTCGCCCATCCGTTTCCCGGCGTCGGCGCTGCCCTCCTGGCGGGGCTCGGCATGATGGCCGGCGCCGTCTTCGGCGGCTCGGTGCTGACCCTCGTCTCCATCGGCCTCGTCAACCTGCTGGTCTGGTACGGGCGGCTGCACTTTCGGCTGCTGAAGCCGGCCATCGACCCCGCGCCCGCCGCCGCCAAGGAGTTCGCCCGGCCATGATCCGCACCTTCCTCCTCATCGCCGGCGCGAGCTTCGTCCTCGCCGTCGCCTGCCTGTCCGGCGCCGCGGCCCTGGGCGCGGGAAATTTCTGGCGTCACCCCTGGGGCGACGCCTGGATCTTCCACATGCACGATCGCGACGGCTGGCGCGGTGCGCCCTGGGGTTCGCCGGCGGCGTCGGCCGAGGACGGCGCCTCGGCGACACGCGAGATCGCCTGGACCGGCGGCGACGCTCTCGACGTGGAGGCCCCCGCCAACATCCAGTTCACTCAGGCGCCCGGGCCCGGCAAGCTCGTGGTGACCGGCCCCAGGTCGGTCATCGATCGCCTGACGCTGACGGGCTCGCGCCTGGAGCTCGACGGCGACGGCGCCGGCCGGGTCGGCATCGTGATGACCGCGCCGAACGTCAGCCGCTTCACCCTGAGCGGCGACGACAGCCTCTCGCTCTCGGGCTTCGACCAGAGCGAACTCGATCTAGACATCAGCGGCGACGGCGAGGTGACCGCACAGGGGCGCGCCCGGGCGGTGCGGCTCGATATCTCCGGCGACGGCGAAGCCGATCTCGCCAGGCTTGCCGGCCAGGACGCCGAGGTGGACATCAGCGGCGCCGGCCGCGCCACGGTCGCCCCCAGCGCCAGCGCCAGCCTGCGCATCTCCGGCGATGGCGAGATCGACCTCCTCGGCCACCCGGCCAACGTCTCCAGCGACGTCTCGGGCGCCGGCAGGATCGTGGAGCAGGGGGCGAGCGCGAGGACGCCCTGAGCCCCCCGTACCCAGCGGCCGGGCATCCGGCGGGGCGCCTACTTGCCGACCTGGGCGAGGGCCTGCATCAGCTCGGGGACGGCGGTCTTGTAGTCGGCGACCAGGCCGTAGTCGGCCACCTGGAAAATCGGCGCGTCGGCGTCCTTGTTGATGGCCACGATCACCTTGGAGTCCTTCATGCCGGCCAGGTGCTGGATGGCGCCGGAAATGCCGATGGCCACGTAGAGTTCGGGCGCAACCACCTTGCCGGTCTGGCCGACCTGGTAGTCGTTGGGGGCGTAGCCGGCGTCGACGGCGGCGCGCGAGGCCCCCACCGCGGCGCCGAGCTTGTCAGCGAGCGGTTCGATCACCCTCTGGAACTCCTCGGCCGAGCCCATGGCGCGCCCGCCCGAGACCACGATCTTGGCGCCGGCGAGTTCGGGCCGTTCCGACTTGACCACTTCCTGGCCGACGAACCGGATCCTCGCCGGCGCGGCTGGCGCGGCGATCTTCTCGATCGCGGCCGAGCCTCCCTCCGCCTGCGCCTTGAAGAGGCTGGAGCGCACCGTGATCACCTTCTTGGCGTCGGCCGAGCGCACCGTCTCCAATGCGTTGCCGGCGTAGATCGGCCGCACGAAGGTCGAGGCGTCGATCACCTCGGTGATGTCGGAAAGCTGCGCGACGTCCAGCTTCGCCGCGATCCTCGGCGCGATGTTCTTGCCCTGCGAGGTCGCCGGCGTCAGCACCGCGTCGTAACCCGCCATCAGCGGGACGACGAGCGCCTCGAACGCCTCGGCGAGACCCTCGCCGAGCGCGGCGCTTTCGGCGAGCAGCACCTTGCGCACGCCCTGGATCCTCGCCGCCGCCTCCGCCGCCTCGCCGCAGTCCTTGCCGGCGACGAGAACATCGACCTCGTTGGAAAGCTGCTGGGCCGCGGTCACCGTCTTGTGGGTGGCCTCGCGCACGTGGACGTTGTCGTGGTCGGCGATGACGAGCACGGCCATCAGATCACCCCCGCTTCGTTCTTCAGCCGCATCACCAGGTCGCCGGCGCTATCGACCTTGACGCCCGCCTGTCGCCTGGGCGGCTCGGTCACCTTCAGCACCGTCAGCCGCGGCGCGGCATCGACGCCGTAGCTGGCGGCCTCCTTGACGTCGATGGGCTTCTTCTTGGCCTTCATGATGTTGGGCAGCGAGGCATAGCGCGGCTCGTTGAGGCGCAGGTCCGCCGTCACCACGGCCGGTAGGTCGAGCTCCAGCGTCTGCAGGCCGCCATCGACCTCGCGCGTCACCCTGGCCTTGCCGCCGGCGATCTCGATGCTGGAGGCGAAGGTCGCCTGCGGCCAGTCCAGCAGGGCCGCCAGCATCTGGCCGGTGGCGTTGTTGTCGCCGTCGATGGCCTGCTTGCCCATCAGCACCAGATCCGGGCTCTCCTCGGCGATCACCGCCTTGAGAAGCTTGGCCACGGCCAACGGCTCCGGATCGGCGTCGCTCTGGACCAGGACGCCGCGATCGGCGCCCATGGCCAGCGCGGTGCGGATGGTTTCCTGGGCCTGGGCGACGCCCACCGACACCACCACCACCTCGTCCGCGACGCCCTTCTCCTTCAGCCGCACGGCCTCTTCCACGGCGATCTCGCAGAAGGGATTGATGGACATCTTGACGTTGGCGAGGTCCACGCCGGTCCGATCGGCCTTCACCCGCGCCTTGATGTTCGAATCGATCACCCGCTTGACCGGGACCAGAACTTTCATCGCGCCCTTCTCATCCTCGCCCGGACTGGATCGCCCGATCGGCCAAATCGTCGCGTCAGGGCCAATAGCGCCTTGCGCGGGCTTTGCAAGCCGCCCAAGTCCACGGATGCCCCTGGCGCCTGGAGCCGGCTTCCGCGTCAGGGGCCACGGGTCGCCCGGCGGCCCTCGAGTGGAAATCGCCTGATGTTACGCATCCTGACCCGCGTCCAGATCGCCTATCTCTGCCTGTTTTTCCTGGTGTGCGCGGGCATGTTCGCGTTCCAGGCGCTGCACGTCTGGCCGATCGAGCGCTGCGAGCGCCACGGCGGCTGGTGGTCGGCGAAGTATCGCATGTGCGCCACGCCGATCCCGATCTGGCGCATCACCGGTCACGGCCCCCGGCCGGCGGCGAAGCGGCCCTGATCAGCGCGTGGCGCCTGGCGCCCACAGGACGTCGCCCCGGCCCTGGTCGTTGGCGTGGCGGGCGGCCACGAAGAGCAGGTCCGAGAGGCGGTTGAGGTATTTGAGGCTCTGCGGCCCCACCGCCTCGCGTTCGCCGAGCGCCACGCTGGCGCGCTCGGCGCGGCGACAGACGGTGCGTGCGAAGTGCAGCGCCGTCGCGCCCGCCGAGCCGCCGGGCAGCACGAACGACGTCAGGGGCGCCATCGGCTCGTTCAGCTGATCGATCTCGCGCTCCAGCCGCTCGACCTGGCCCTCGACGATCCGCAACGCTGGCCGTTCGGCGCCTGCGGGCGGCGTGGCCAGATCGGCGCCCAGATCGAAGAGCTCGTTCTGGATGCGCGCCAGCATCGCGTCGAGCGGCGCATCGCCGGCGAGCGCGCGCCGCGCCAGGCCGACGGCGGCGTTGGCCTCGTCCACTGCGCCCAGCGCCTCCACCCGCAGGCTGGCTTTGGACACCGGTTCGCCGGTGGCGAGCCGGGTGAGCCCGCCATCGCCGGCGCGTGTATAGATTCGGTTGAGCGTGACCACGACGCGCTCCCCTATCGGCCGTGCAGGCCCCACCAATAGGCGGCGGCGAGCACGAGGATGGCGGTGAACTGCAGCAGCACCCGCAGGCGCATCAGCCGGTTCGACCACGAACGTCCGAAGTCGCCGCCTTTCATCAGGGCGTAGATTCCGACGCAGAGGGTGGCCGAAACCGCGACCAGCGACAGCGGCAGGAGAATATGGAAGACCTCGCGCATCGAGCACGGATGCTAGTCGCATCGGCGCCGCCAAGCCATCCCGTCTCGGGCGCGCCCCCGTCTCGAGCGTGCCTTGGGGCGCGTCCCGGTCGCGTGGGAGGCGTCGGGACATCCCTTGCGGTGTGGCAATTGCGCCACTAGATGAACGTGATCAACGAATCACGTCGGGACGCGCCCCTCCGCAAACGGGACTGGGCTGGAACGGCTGCGTCAGTTTGGCGCGCGTCGGCTGGCCACGAAGCGATGCTCGCCGAGCGCGTGTAGCTGCTCCCACGGCCCGCGGAACGGACTTCATTGAACGTGTTCGTTCAACTTCTATCTGTCCTCGACCAGACCCGCTTCTGAGCGAGGATGCCCTGGCTTTCGAAAGGCGCCCTCATGCTCGCCGCGCTCCCAATCCACTTTGGCGATCCCGACGTCCGCGGCTCCGGGCCGGAGTGCGGACGATGAACCAGATCGCCATCGGCGGCTTGCGCTCCGTCGCCCAGGTGCGCCGTCCGACCCGGCGGGCCCTGGCCAAGCAGCGGACGCGCGAGAAGATCGCCGCCGCCGCCCGCACGCTGTTCACCGAGCGCGGCTACGACGGCGCCACCATCCGCGACATCGCCACGGCGGCAGGCATGTCCACGGGCGCCGTCTTCGCAAATTTCACCGACAAGTCCGACCTCTTCGCCGAAATCGTCGTGGCCGAACGCCAGGCGCTCGTCCAGGTCATGGGCGACGCCGCGGCGGCAAAGCCGCCGCTCGAGGCGATCCAGGCCATGTTCGAGGCGGCCGCCGAGCGGCATCTGGGCGATCTGGCCCTGTTCCGGGCCACCATGAGCGCCATTTGGTCGACAGGCCTGGGCGAACTGGTGCGCAACCGCTTCGCCCGCGCTGCGGTCGGCGACGTGCTCGGGCCGTGCCTGCGGGCCGGCGTGGACTGTGGCCTGCTTCGCGGCTCGACCGACCTGACGCTGGTGGCCGACATGCTCTGGGATTGCTATGTCTCGGCCATCCGCCGCGCCGCTCTCGAGGGCGCGGGCGGCGAGGCGGTGAAGCGGCGGCTGAGGGATGAGATCCAGATCGTCCTCGCCGGCGCGCGTCAGGCTCAGGGGCAGCTTTCCGGACCGTAGCCGCGGCCGGGAGGCGGCAGGGGGACCAGGCTTGGGCGGACGCGAGGCGCAGAAGGCCGACACCCGGGCACGCGTGCTGGCGGCGGCGCGCGATCTCTTCGAGGAGGTCGGCTACGACGAGACCACGGTGCGCGCCATCGCCCGGCGCGCCGGCGTCTCGGTGGGCAGCGTCTTCACCGGATTTTCCTGCAAGGCCGACGTGCTGGGCCAGGTGATGGCCGAGCGCCTCGCCGAACTCTACGCCGAGATCGAGCGGGTCGCGCCGCATCTGAGGGGCTCGACCGCCGACCGCTGCCGCTCTCTGTTCGCCTTGTTCTATGCGTTCGAGCTGCGGCGTCTGCGCCTGTTCCTGGCCTTCCTCGCCTCGGCCTTCGACTGGCGCGCCGGCGGCGCCGGGTCGGGCTTCGGGGCCAACAAGCGACTGCGCGCCATGGTCCGCGGCTGTCTTGCCGATGGGATCGCGCGCGGCGAGGTCCGCGCCGACGCCGATCTCGATCTCATCATCGATGTCCTCGTCGCCGCCTATGCCTGGAACTATCGCACCGCCGCCGGCGACGACGGCGATGTCGCGCGCCTCACCGCCTTGATGGACCGCCAGATCGGACTGGTTTTCGAGGGCCTGGGGCCGCGCGCCTGACCTCGCCGGAATCATCGCTTGCCTGCCGCTGCGGCAACTGGGCGCGGTGCCGGCTCCGGTCCGCCGGAGGGGAGCCGGCCGCGTGATCACCGTTCATCATCTCAACCAGTCGCGCTCGCAGCGCATTCTCTGGCTGCTCGAGGAGCTGGAGCTGCCCTACGAGATCAGGTTCTACCAGCGCGACGCCACCACCAACCTCGCCCCACCGGAGCTGAAGCAGGTCCATTCGCTCGGCAAGTCGCCGGTGATCACCGACGAGGGCCGCACCATCGCCGAATCGGGCGCGATCATCGACTACCTGGTGCGCCGCCACGGCGGCGGCCGATTGCAACCCGCGCCCGACACGGCCGACTACGACAAGCACCAGGAGTGGCTGCATTACGCCGAGGGCTCGGCCATGCTGCCGCTGATGCTGAACCTCTATACGACGCGGCTGGGCGAGGCGGCGCAGCCGCTGAGAGAGCGGATCGACAGCGAGATCGCCAACCACCTCGGCTATGTCGATGCGAGCCTCGAGGGACGCGACTATCTGATGGGCGAGACCCTCACCGCCGCAGACGTGCAGATGAGCTTCGTCGGCGAGATCGGCCGCGCCTTCGGCCGGCTGGGCGACCTCGGGCGGCTGGACGCCTGGGTCGGGCGCCTGCACGCCCGTCCCGCCTACCGTCGCGCCCTGGAGCGCGGCGGCCCCTACGGCATCGGCCAATAGCGACCGCCCTATTCCAGCCACCCCTCGAGAAAGTCGAACACCGCGGCCTTGAAGAGCGCGTGCGGGATGGCCGAGAAGTGGTCGCAGGCGGGAAGCGTCGCGGATCTGGCGCCGGGAATGGCGTCGGCGAGCGCCTGCGGGTCGCCCGCCATCTCGTCGCGCGCGCCGGCGACGACCAGCGTCGGCGCGGTGATGGCGCCAAAGGCGTCGCGCCTGATCGCCGGTGCGACCGCGCGGTCCTGCGTGAACGCCGCCAGCGCCTGGCGATCCTCGCCCTGCTGCTCGGCGAACAGCCGAAAGCCCCTCATGGTCGCATCCTGGATGGTCTGCGGATCCTCCGCGGCCATGGCCTGCGCCATCGTCATGGCGCCGCCCTCGGCGCTGCGCGGCGGTTCGAACATCCGCCCGCCGACGCCGCCCACGATCAGGTTGCCGACGCGCGCCCCATGCAGGAGCGCCATCTGCAGCGACAGGTGCGCGCCCATCGAATAGCCCATCAGGTCGGCGCGGCTCAGCTCGAGGTGGTCCATCAGCCCGACGATGTCCGCCAGGAGTTCGGCGCCCGCGTAGGCGGACGGATCGTGCGGCTTGTCGCTCTCGCCGTGGCCGCGCAGATCCAGCGCCACCGTGCGCCACCCCTTGCGCTCGAAAGCGCCGTACCAGCCGAGCCGGCGCCAGTTCTCGGCGCGACTGGTGGCGAAGCCATGCACCAGCAGCACCGTCCCGGCCGCGCCCGCGGCGGGCTGGATGTCGTCGAAAGCGATGCGCGCGCCGCCGCGCAGGAACCAAGCCATGCGCCGACCCTAGCCGCAGTTCAGGCCGCGCGCCAAGAGCGGCCGCTCCGGCCTGTGGCCGCTCCGCCCGGCGCCGCTCCGAGGGGCGCCTCCCGCCACACCCTCGCTCCTTCCCCGCGAGCGGGGACCGCCGCGCCGCCAGGCGCGGGGGTGGAAGGGGCGCGACGAGGCGAGCCATGGCGCGTCGCCCCGGACGGCTAGCGCCGCCTTAGCGCGGGGCGCCGCGGGGTTACCCTGGGCGCGATCGAGCAAGGCCGCATCCCGCGAGCCCGCCGTTCAGACGAGGATGATCCCCATGAGCGAACCAGCCGCCCCCGAGTCAGTCACCCCCGAGTCAGTCACCCCCGAGCCGCTCGTCCCCGAGCCGCTCGCCCCCGAGCCGCTCGCCCTTGAGCCTGGCCCGGCGCGATACCAGAACGGCCGCTTCGGACCAGGCAATCCCGGACGGCCGCTGGGATCGCGCAACCGCATGTCCAAGCGGATCGCGCTGGGCATCCTCTCCCACTATCAGGCCAACGAGGCCGAGATCCTGGAGAAGCTGAACCGGTTCTTCTTCCCCGAATACATCCGCCTGATCGGGCGCATGCTGCCGCGTCCCCCGGCGGCGGATGCGCCCGACCTGGAGACGATGAGCCCCTTCGACGTGGCGCGCGTCACCGCCGAGGTGCGCCTGGCGCTGGCGCGGGTCGAGGCGGGCGAGGCCTCGCTCGCCGAACTGGAGGCCGCCCTTTGCGGCGCGGTCGCGGCCACCGTAGACTACGATGCAAATACGGTCGGCGCCGGCGCATGGTGAGCGCCGCCATCGCCTCCGGGCCGGCGAGCACCGCCGGCCCGGGCGCCGTAGACTACGGTGCGAATACGGGTGGCGGCGGCGGGGGCGCCTCGCGAGTGACCGCTCCTGCCTCCGGCGTGTTCGGCGCCATGTTGTGGGGGATCGATTTGGCGGGAGGGGCCCATGGGCGAAAATGCACCCGCGGAGACGCCGCGGCGCTCGAACATCCAGGCCGTCGGCGCCTGCGTCTGCGGCGCGGTGCGCATCGAGATCGACGTGCCCGCGGTCTGGGCCTGGCACGATCATTCCGCCGCCAGCCGCCGAGCCCAGGGTTGCGCCTACGCGACCTACGTTGGCAGCTGGAAGAGCCGGTTTCGCGTCCTCGAAGGCGAGGCGCGGCTGCGCCGCTACCGGGACCCGCAGAGTGGAACCGTGCGCAGCTTCTGCGCCGACTGTGGCACGCCGCTGCTCTACGAGCGTCCGCGCGCACCGCGGATGGTGAACATCCCGCGCGCCATTTTCGCGACCCGCACCGGCCGCGAGCCCCGCTACCACGTCGGCTTCGACCAGATGGCCGACTGGACCTGGACCGGCGGAGCGCTGCGGCCTCTCGAGGGCTATCCCGGCGTGTTGCACGAGCGGCCGAGGCGGAGGAAACGGGCGCCGGGGTCTGCGGCGAGCGGCGCGCCCTAGCCTCGCCAGGCCGGGGCTCGGCGAGGCGCCCAATGGGCGCATGACGGACGGCGGCGGCGGGCGCATAGTCGGGCCGAGAGCGACGGAAGGAGCCGCCGATGACCTATGCCCCCGCGACCCGCGCCTTCTACGATGCCGACAGCCACGTCATGGAGCTGCCGGACTTTCTCAAGGCCTATGCCGATCCGGGGCTGCGCGAGGCCATCCCCGAGGTCAGCTATGCGGCGTCCGTCGTCACCGACGAGGAGGTGGCCGTGATCGTCGGCCAGGGCGGGCGCCATTCGCCCGAGCACGTCGCCGCCCAGATCGCCCTCGGCGACAGGCTGATAGAAGCGTCCAAGGAGATCCAGGCGCTGGGCGCCTTCGACGGCGCCGACCGCTCCAAGGCGCTCGACCTGCTGGGATTCCGCCGGCAGCTGGTGTTCGCCACCCACAGTGTCGCCATGCCGTTCTCCGCCAGCTCCAGGCTCGACCCGGCGCTGCGCTACGGAGCGGTCCGCGCCCACAATCGCCACATGGCCGAGTTCTGCGGCGCCGATGCGCGCCTGATGGGCGTCGCCATCGCGCCCCTCGACGATCCGGATCTGGCTCTGGCCGAGCTCGACTTTGCCCTGGAGGCGGGTCTCGCCGCCGTCTGGATCCCGCACCGCCCTTGCGGCGAGCGTTCGCCTGGCCACCTCGATTACGACCCGTTCTGGGCGCGGCTGGCGGCGAGCGGAACGCCCTTCGTGCTGCACGTCGGCGGCGCGCCGCTGCAGCTGGCCAGGGCCTGGATGAACAACGGCCGCGCCCCCACCAAGGACTGGCTCGGCGGCGGCGAGAACCTGCGCACCAAGGACATCGCGCTGCTGCACCAGGGGCCCGAGACCTTTCTCTCCATGCTGGTGCTGGACGGCGTGCTGGAGCGCCATCCGGCCCTGCGCGGCGCCTGCGTCGAGCTGGGCGCCGGCTGGGTTCCCGAATTGCTGCGGCGGCTGGACTGGGTGGCCAGGCACTGGAGCCGCAGCGACGCCAATCTGCAGGGCTTCGCTCGGACGCCCTCGCGCCAGATCGCCGACCAGCTCGCCTTCACCCCCTTCGTCTTCGAGGCGGTGGGCGCCCTCATCGACCAGTCGAGCCCGGACCTCTATCTCTTCTCCACCGACTATCCGCACATCGAAGGCGGCCGCAATCCCATCGCCCGCTTCGAGGCGGCCCTCGGCGACCGCGGCGAGGCGGTGCGCGACCGGTTTTATGCGGAGAACTTCCTGCGCATCTTCCCCAAGGCCCGGGCGCACTGACGGGCGCGGGCGCGCCGCCTGGGCAACCGGCGGAACGCGCGACATTCCGATGCGTTTTCTCGCGGCGCGAACATGTTGTTGAACCCGTAACCGGATCGCCTATATGCTTCGCCCCAGCGGTTGGGAGACCCGCCGTAGCGGGTCGTTGGGGCCTCGTGCCCCGCCCGGCCGCCTTCCGGCGGGGCAATGCACTTCCTCTATCTCGATGATTCTGGCTCAGTCGGCTCCGCGGCCGATCGGCATCTTATTCTTGCAGGGGTGGCTGTCGCTGAAAGAGCGCCTCACTGGTTCTCCCAGGAACTTGACCAATTGGCGGAGCGCGTCTGGCCGGACGATCCACAAGGCCTAGAGTTCAGGGGATAGGATATGCTCCCGGGCCGTCGCCGCTGGCGGGGCATCGGGCGCGACGAGCGGGAGAGCGCCTACTGCGAGGCGCTCACGATCCTGGCGAACGACAGGGTCCGACTGTTTGGCGCCGCCATCCACAAGGCGGCGATCGCACCAAACGACCCCATGGAATATGCCTTTGAACAGATGGCGAGCCGGTTCGACCAGATGCTGGGGCGACTCCATAAGGCAGGCGATACCCAGCGCGGGCTCATAGTTCTGGACAAGTCATCCTACGAGACTTCGCTTCAGAAGCTTGCGGTTCAGTTCAAGCAGCGCGGGCATACATGGGGCAAGTTGCATAATATTGCCGAGGTTCCGCTATTCGTGGACTCCAAGGCCACGCGTATGGTGCAGTTGGCAGATCTAGTGGCCTATGCGGTGCGGCGCTACTACGAGCAGGGGCAAAGCAAGTACTTTGATATCATTCGGCGTCGCTTCGATGCCGTGGGCGGCGTGATTCACGGACTCACGCACCACACCCCGCAGGGGGCCAACTGCAATTGTGCGCCTTGCCGACAACGGACCGCGCGCTGAGGCCGTCGCGGGCGGCTTCGTGGCCGATCTCCAAGCGAGCGCGAGAGCCGCGCCGCCTCAAGTCCCCGTCGAGCCGAAGCCGCCTTCGCCGCGGGCGGTGGCGTCGAGGCTCGCCACCTCGCGCCACGCGGCCTGGGCCACCGGCGCAATGAGCAGCTGGGCGATGCGGTCGCCGCGGCGGATGACCACGTCCTCCTCGCCGAGGTTGACGAGGATCACCTTCACCTCGCCGCGGTAGTCGGCGTCCACCGTGCCTGGCGCATTGAGGCAGGTGACGCCGGAGCGCGCCGCAAGGCCCGATCTTGGCCGCACCTGACCCTCGAAGCCGGGCGGTATCGCCATGGCGAGGCCGGTCGGCAAGGCATGGCGCTCGCCGGGGCGGAGCGTGAGCGGCGCGTCGGCGGGGATGGCGGCGCGCAGGTCCATGCCGGCGGCGTGCCGGGTCTCGTAGGCCGGCAGCGGCAGGTCGGCGCCGTGAGCCAGGCGCACCACCGCGACCACGGGCGTCACGCCCTCGGACGTCACGCCAGGGCCTCGGCGATCCTGAGCGCCAGCCGCTGGGCGACCTCGGCCTTGGAGCCGCGTGGCCAGGCCTCCACGCCAGCCTCGCTGAAGAGCCGCACCTCGTTCTCGTCGCCGCCGAGCACGCCTGGCCGACTGACGTCGTTGGCGACGATCCAGTCGCAGCCTTTGCGCTCCAGCTTGGCGCGAGCATGGCGCTCGAGGTCGTGGGTCTCGGCGGCGAATCCGACGACCAGCCGCGGTCGCGCTGCGCCCGGCGCCGAGAGCTGCGCCAGCACGTCCGGCGTCTCGACCAGGCTCAGCGCCGGCGGGCCGTTCGGCGTCTTCTTCAGTTTCCGGTCCAGGACCGCCGCCGGACGCCAGTCGGCGACCGCCGCCACGCAGACGGCGACATCGACCGGCAGGGCGGCGCGGCAGGCCGCCAGCATCTCCTCGGCGCTCTCCACCGGCACGCGGGCGACGCCGGAAGGGATGGCCAGCGCGGTCGGGCCGGAGACCAGCGTCACCTGCGCCCCTTCGGCCGCCAGCGCCGCGGCGACGGCGTAGCCCTGCTTGCCGCTGGAGCGGTTGGTGATCACCCGCACCGGGTCGATCGGCTCGGCGGTCGGGCCGGCGGTGACCAGGGCGCGCCGGCCGGCGAGCCGTCCGAGAGGCGCACGCTCCAGCCGGGCCACGATCGCGGCGAGGATCGCCGGCGGCTCGGCCATCCGCCCGGGGCCGAACTCGCCGCAGGCCATCGATCCCTCGTCGGGACCGACGAAGGCGACGCCATCGCCGCCGAGCCTCGCCAGGTTGCGCTGGGTCGCCGGGTGCAGCCACATGCGCACGTTCATCGCCGGCGCCATCAGCACGGGCTTGTCGGTGGCGAGGAGGACGGTGGAGGCGAGGTCGTCGGCGAGCCCCGCGGCGGCCTTGGCCATGAGGTCCGCCGTCGCCGGGGCGACCACCACGAGGTCGGCCGAGCGGGAAAGCTCGATGTGGCCCATCGCAGCCTCTCCCACCAGGCTGAAGAGGTCGCTGTGGACCTGGTCTTCGCACAGCGCCGCCAGCGACAGCGGCGTCACGAACCGGCTTCCCGCCTCGGTGAGGATCGGCCGCGCCGCCACGCCGGCCTTGCGCAGCAGGCGCGCCAGCTCCAGCGTCTTGTAGGCGGCGACGCCGCCGCCGACGATCAGGAGCACGCGCGGGCCCACGTCGAAAACGCCTCCAGGAAATCGGGGCCGCTCATAGCGCGAAGGTCCCCCCTAGACAAACGCCGCAAAATGTTCTTTCTTTGTTCCGTGACGCCCTTGGACGGGCGAAGGGACTGGGGAAATAGAGATGAAACTGACCTTCCTTTTCGGCGTGGCGGTCGCCGCTATCGCGCTCGCGGCCTGCGACGCCGGACCATCGGCCACCAGGGCCACCACGACCACGGCCGAGGGGCAGGCTGCGCCGGCCGACCCGCGCGACGCGCCGGTGCCGATGGTGAACGGCAAGCCCCTGTGGGCCGCCAACCGCAAGCATACCGCCGAGGAGAACGCCGACTATCAGTTCGGCAAGAACGGCAAGGACTTCGGCGCGCTCACCGAGGCCGACTACGTGGCCAAGGCGCACGCCTTCGTGGATTCGCCGCCGGCCGGGGTGCAGAAGATCGAGCGCTCGAACGGAGACGACCTGCTCTACGACGCCCAAAGCAACACCTTTGCGGTGGTGACCAAGGCGGGCGCGCCGCGGACCATGTTCAAGCCGCGCGCCGGCGCCAACTATTGGAAGGAGCAGCAGACCCGCGCGGCCGACGAGGCCAGGGGGGAAAGCTCCCAGGGTTAGCCAGGGCGCAGCCGCGCCATGTGTCCGCGCCGCATCAGTGCGGCGCGAGAAGCCCGAGGGCGATGGCCAGAGCAAAGGCGATCGCCGACGCGGCCGCGCCAAGGGCGAACCAGGCGAAGCTGCGCGCCCCGGCGCGGCTGGCGTGGGCGCCTTCGGCGCTCCGCGCCGGGGCCGTCGCGCGATCCGCCGCGGAGTCTGGCGGCGCCGGCTCGAGGCTGTGGGCCAGCGCCGAGACGGCGGCGCGGACGTCGCGGCCGAGGTCGCGCACCTGGGCCGCCGGCGAGAGCTCGCGGACGATCCAGCGCCGCACCACCGGTTCGGCGGCCGCCCAGATGTCGTGGTCCGCATCGATGCGCCGAGCGACGCCTTCCACCGTCACCATGGTCTTCTGCAACAGCACCAGCTCGGGTCTGAGGCGCATGTCGAAGAGCGCGGTGATTTCGAAGAGCTGAGCCAGCAGGCGGCTCATGGAGACCTCGCTGGCGCGGCGGCCGAACAGCGGCTCGCCCACCGCCCGCAGCGCCTGGGCGAAGGCGGCCGGGTCATGGTGGGCCGGCACGTAGCCCGCCGCGAAATGGGTGGCCGAGACCCGGGCGTAGTCGCGCCGCAGGAAGCCCCAGAGGATCTCGGCCAGGTAGCGCCGCTCGGATGCGCCCAGACGCCCGACGATGCCGAAATCGACCGCAGTGAGCCGGGCCGGCGGCTCGACGAACAGATTGCCCTCGTGCAGGTCGGCGTGGAAGACGCCGTGGTCCAGGGCCTGGGCCAGGAAGGCGCGCACCAGGTTGTTGGCCAGCGTTGGCCGGTCGAGGCCGCCGACCGTCAGGGCCGCCGGGTCCGACAGCGGCGTTCCAGGCGCCCACTCAAGGGTCAGCACGCGCCGGGCGACCCCGTCCCAGACCACCGCCGGCGCGCGCATGTGGGCGTCGCGCGACATGATCGCGCGCAGCTCGTCGGCGCCGGCCGCCTCGAAACGCAGATCGAGTTCGAGCTCGAGCGCACGCACCACCGTGGCGGCGAAGGCGACGGGCTCGAGCCGCCGCGCCGCCGGCGCCCAGGCCTGCACCAGCCGCGCCGCGGTCAGCAGCGCCGCCGAGTCGGCCGCGACGCGCCGCTCGATGCCTGGCCGCAGCACCTTCACCGCCACCTCGCGGCCGCCGACGAGGCGGGCGCGGTGCGCCTGGGCGAGCGAGGCGCCGGCGGCGGCGGGCTCGAAGCTCGCGAACACCGCCTCGAGAGGCTTGCCGAGCGCGGCGGCGACCTCGGCCCTCGCCCGCGCCACCGCGAACGGCGCCAGCCGGTCCTTCAGGCGGCCGAGATCCTGGGCGTAGTCGAGCCCGAGAATGTCGGCGCGGGTGGAGAGGAACTGGCCCAGCTTGATGGCCACCGGCCCCAGGCGCTCCAGCGCCCGCGCCAGGCGCTCTCCGGGACGGCCGGTCCGGGCCTCGCGGCCTTTGGCGAGGCGCAGGGCCCAGGCCAAGGCGCGGACCGGCGGCGGCAGGGCGGGGTCGAGTTCGCGCGGCAAAAGCGCGTCGGCGCGGACGAGGACGAGGGCCGCGCCCGCAAGACGCGCATAGGAGCCGACGCCCACGGCCTAGATCGCCCAGCCCTGATGCAAAGCGACGACGCCGGCGGCGAAGTTGACGAAGGACACCTTTTCGAAGCCGGCCTCCCCGATCAGCGCCGCCAGCGCCCGCTGATCGGGAAACCGGCGGATGCTCTCCACCAGGTACCGATACGCCTCCGCGTCCCCGGCGACGCCACCGCCGAGCCGCGGGATCACCTGGAACGAGTAGGAGTCGTAGATCGGGCGCAGCGCCGCCGGCTTCAGCCTGGAGAACTCCAGGCACAGGAACCGTCCCCCGGGCCTCAGGACGCGCCGCGCCTCGGCCAGGGCGGCGGGAATGTCGGCGACGTTGCGCAGCCCGAAGCCGATGACATAGGCGTCGGCGCAGGCGCAGGCGAGCGGCAGGGCCTGGGCGTCGCCGACGCACCAGGCGATCTCGGGCTCGGGGCGCCGCGTCCGCCCCGCCCGCAGCATCGGCTCGCTCAGATCGAGCGCCAGCACCTTCGCCGCCGCGCCGCCTCGCCGCCTTTGCGCGCCCCGCGCCAGGCGCACGATCCGTCGCGCCAGGTCCCCGGTGCCGCCGGCGCAGTCGATGATCACCTCGCCCGGCTGCGGGTTGAGCCGGACGGCGGCGGCGTCCTTCCAGAGACGGTGCGCGCCGAGGCTCATCAGGTCGTTCATCACGTCGTAGCGCCGCGCCACGCGCTCGAAGACGCCGCGCACCAGGGCGGGCTTCTCCGCCCGGTCGACATCGCGGAAGCCGAAGGGTGCGCTCATGGCGTCCGTCTTAAGGGCAACGGCGCCGCCCGCCAATCTCAGCGCATGCCTCCGGTCCGGACCCCGTGCGTCTCACGCCCGATCCAGTCGGCGATGGTCGCGAGCGCCGACGGCGCAATGGTCTGCTCGATCTTGCCGTACTCCGAAGGCACGCCGGTGGTCGCGGTCTGGAAGAGGTGGTTGAGGCCGGGCAGCTCCAGCACGGTGGCCCTGCGATCGCCGGCGAGCGCGCGGCGCAGCGCCGGAATGTTCTCGGCCGCTGGAACCTGCAGGTCCCTGGAGCCGATCAGCGCCAGCACCGGGATGCGCAACCGCATGAGCGCCGGCGCCGGGTCGTATTTCAGGAAGAACCGATACCACGGAGACGCAGCCGCCCTGGCCTGGGCGTCGGCCATGGCGGGCGCCATGCCTGCAGCCTTCAGGACCGCCGCGGCGCCGGCTTCGGCGGCGGCGCCGTCCTTGGCCGCCATCACCGCGTCGAGAAAGCGCCGCTCCACGGCGGCGTTCTGGGCCAGGGCCGCCGGCGTCGCTCCGGCCGCCTTGGCGATGTCGTGCGACTGGGCCATGATGATCTGGTCACCGGGGATCGCCGGGCCCGCCATCAGCACGATGAAGGCGATATCCGGATCGGCGAGCGCGACCATCGGGGCGACCTCGCCGCCCTCGCTGTGGCCGATGAGCCCGATGCGCCCGGGATCGATGCTGGGCAGCGTCCTCAGATAGGCGGCCGCCGCGTCCGCATCGGCGGCGAAATCGGTGCTGGTGGCGCCAGCGTAGTCTCCCGACGAGCCGCCGACGCCGCGCTTGTCGTAGCGAAGCACCGCGACGCCATGGCGTGTCAGATAGTCGGCGAGCACCAGGAAGATCCTGTGCCCGAACACGGTCTCGTCGCGGCCGTGCGCGCCCGAGCCTGCGATCAGCACGACGGCGGGAAACGGGCCAGACCCCCGAGGGATCGTCAGGGTCCCGGCAAGCCGCACCTGGGCGGCGGCGTTCTCGAAGCTCACGTCCCGCACATGGTAGGGGAAGGGCGGCGCCGGGGTCTGCGGGCGGACGGGCCGGATCACAGCTTCGCCCGGGGCGCGGCGCACGAAGGTGATCGGCAGGCCCGACCATGCGCCGGTCAGGGCCTCGTCGTCCTTGGTCAGGCGGCCTTCGAAGGCGCCCGCGGCGCCCTTGGCCGCGATGCGGACCTCGTCGCCGGTCACGGTCACGGTGGCGGGCAGCCCCGTCGCGCCCTGATCGGGGCTGTCGAGGCTGGCGACGGTCTTTCCCTGCTCGGCATGGACGTGCAGGATCAGGCGCAGCGTCAAGGCGCCGGTATCGAGCTTGCCCTCCCAGTCGCCGCGAAGCCGCGTCAGGCGTCCGCCGCCGCTCTGGGCGCAGGCGGCCCCGCCGATCGCCGCCCCCGCGGCCAGAATCGCAAGCCAGCGCCAGCCCGACATCACGTCTGCCTCCAACGGTTGCTCCGCATGGCCAGCCTACGCCGGGGCGGCGTGCTTCTGTCCGGACACGTCGGCGGACACCGACGGGCTGGTAAAGGCGATCTCATAGCCGTCGGGGTCGCGCAGGACGATCTCGTCGAGCCCGTAGGGCTGCGCTTCCGGCTCGGGCGCATCATGGCCCTGGGCGCGCAGCCGGTGCGCGAGTTCGCGCACGGACTCGACGCCGAAATAGATCACCGCCTCGGTGTAGTGCGGCCGCTTCAGCCGCCGGGCCGGGTCGCCGCCGCGCGCGTTCAGCATGAGATGGACATCGCCGGAACGCAGATCGGCGAAGGCGAGCGCCCCTCCGACGGGTAGCGGGTGACCACCTCAAACCCGACGCCATCGCGCCAGAACGTCAGTGAACCCTCGATGTCCGCCACGTTCAGCAGCGGCCGGCAGGTCTGCATGATCACCTTCGCCTCCCGATGGCGCGTCCTCGCCCGAGCCCGAGCTTACGCCCCGGCGACGCATCGTCCAGGGGCCGGTCCGGGCGCCGCGCGAAACCATTCCCAGCCTCCGTCGTCCCGCGCTAGGGAAGGGCCATGCCGGAATTGCCGGAGGTGGAGACGGTTCGGCGCGGCCTCGAGCCGGTATTGGCGGGCGCGCGGCTGGTGCGCGTGGAAGCTCGCCGTCCCGACTTGCGCTTCGTGTTGCCGGAGGGCTTCGTGCAGCGGCTCACCGGCGCGCGGCTGGAACGGCTGGCGCGGCGCGGCAAGTATCTGTTGGCGCCCACCGACCGCGGCGAGACCCTGGTCATGCATCTGGGCATGACCGGCCGCTTCGAGATCGAGGGCGCAACGGCGCCGAGCCGTCCGGCTCGCTTCGTGCTGGCCGCGCCGCCAGATCCGCGCCATGCGCACGTGGCGTTCGCCACCGAGGCGGGCGCGAGGGTCACCTTCTATGATCCGCGTCGCTTCGGCTACATGGGGCTGATCCCGAGCGAGGCGTTGCCGGCGCATCCCTGGTTCGACGGCCTCGGTCCCGAGCCCCTGGGCGACGGCTTCGATGGCGACTACCTCGCCGGCGCCTTCAAGGACAGCCGGCGGCCGGTGAAGAGCGCCCTCCTCGATCAGCGGGTCGTGGCGGGGCTCGGCAATATCTACGTCTGCGAGGCCTTGCACCGGGCGGCAGTCTCGCCCACGACTGCGGCGGGCGCCCTCGCCAGGCCGAAGTTGCGGCGCCTGGCGCGCAGCGTGCGCGCAGTTCTGGGCGAGGCGATCGAGGCCGGCGGCTCGACCTTGCGCGACTATGCCGCCGCCGACGGACGCCTGGGCTATTTCCAGCACAGCTTCGCCGTCTATGGCCGCGAAGGCGCCTCCTGCCCCAGGCGCGGCTGCGCCGGGACGGTGCGCCGGATCGTCCAGTCTGGCCGTTCGACCTTCAGCTGCGGCGCGTGCCAGAAGTGAGACGCTCGGCCGCCGGCGGCGTCTGGCGCGGGTCGGGCGTTCTCCTGGCCGCCGTCCTGGCGCTCGGACTGTCGAGGCCGAGCTTCGCCAGGCCGCCGATATGGATCGTGCATGGCGGCCGCGGCGTCGCCGTCCTCTTCGGGTCGATCCACCTGCTGCCGCCTGGCCTCGACTGGCGAAGCGCCGCACTCGACGCCGCCATCGCCCGGGCGAACGAACTCTGGTTCGAGCTGCCGATCACCGCGGCCAGCGACGACGAGGCAGAGGCGCTCTCGCGAGCGCGAGGACGCCTGGCGGGGGGCCGCACGCTCGCCTCCCTGTTGACGCCGCGCGCCGCTGGGGCGCTGCAACGCGCAGCCCTGAAGGTGCGATGCCCGCCGCAGGCGCTGGCCCCGATGCAGCCATGGCTGGCGGAGCTCACGCTTTCGGTGGCCGAGGTCGGCCTCGATGGGGCGACGGCCTACAACGGGGTCGAGGAGCAGATCCAGGCCATCGCGCCGATCGGCGCGAAGCGCCGCGCCTTCGAGACGGCTCGCCAGCAGATCGACATTCTGGCTGGCGCCGCGCGCCAGGACCAGGTTGCCTCGCTGAGCTTGACCGTTCATGAGATCGACGACGAGCCTGGGGTCTACCGACGCATCGTGAACGACTGGATGACGGCGGACCTGCCGGCCCTGCGCCGCGACGCCCTCGATCCGCTCGCGGCCGCTTCGCCGGCGATCTACGCGCGGCTGATCACTCGGCGCAACCGGCGCTGGACCGAGCGGCTGAAACGGCGCCTGCGTCATCCGGGGCTGATCGTGGTAGTGGTCGGCGTCGGGCACCTCGTCGGTCCCGACGGCCTGCCGAGCCAGCTGCGCGCCCGCGGGTTCGACGTGGAAGGGCCATGACCCCGCGCTGCTCCAAACCTGCGCGATGCTCCCGGCGCGCCCAAAGCGCGCGCGCCGCATTGACCCTGCAAGGGGCGCTGGCGTATATCGCCGCCTCCCGTTTTCGCGGCGCCGCAGGTTTGGCGCCGATCCGAGGCTGCCACATGGCCAACAATCCCGGCGCCAAGAAAAGCGCCCGCAAGATCCAGCGCCGCACCGAAGTGACCAAGGCCCGCCGCTCGCGCGTGCGCACTTTCGTGCGCAAGTTCGAGGAGGCGCTCGTCGCCGGCGACGCCGCCGCGGCCGGAACTGCCTTCGTCGAGGCTCAGTCGGAACTGATGCGCGCCGTCGGCAAGGGCGTGATTCACAAGAACGCCGGCTCGCGCAAGGTGTCGCGCCTGGCGGCCCAGCTGAAGAAACTGCAAGCCGCCTGAACCGCGGCCGTCGGTTACACCGCTGAATCTGCCGGACTTTCAGCGTCGCCCACGGGATTGGCGCGAGCCTCGCCCTGGGCGTTGTTCTGCAACCCCTGCGGCGCATTGGCTCAGCCACGATCCTGCCAAAATTGGATTTCCCTTTGCTTGTTTGGGAATGGCGCTTGTCAATCGATTTTTCGTTTCCGGCGGTCGAGATTCGGCGTTGACGGGCATGGGCGCCGGCGTAGTGTCGGCCTCTCAAAAGCATTTCACATTGTACGGATGAACGGCGGCGGGGCGTGAGTGTCCGCCGGACGAGGGGGTTTGTGCGTGCTCGAAGGACGTTTCAGCCGGCCCGAAATGGGGCGGGACGGCTGGCTTTCATCCTTGGACGGATGAACGCGCAGGATCGGGATGGGGCGAAATGGCGAGCAAGGGATTGGCGGACATGGCGTCCGTGACGCCGGCTGGCGCGGTGTGGGTGAAGGCGAGCCACGCCCTGAAGACGGAGCTGGGCGAAGACACCTTCGGCTCCTGGCTGGCGCAAGCCTCGCTGGGCACGAGCCTCGAGGGCGAGCTGTGCCTGGTCACGCCGACGGGCATCGCCCGCGACTGGATCCGCCGCTATGCCTGGCGCAGGATCGGCGAACTCTGGGCCGCCAATGATCCGGACGGGCGCACCCTGAAGCTGAAGTCGCGCGTCGAGTTCGAGACCGAGGGCGGGGAACCGCTCGCCCGTCCGCTGGAGATACAGGCCGCCGAGCCGATCTCCACCGACAGCCCGGTCATCGCCCCGCTCGTCGGCGTCCGCCCTTCCAGGACGCACGGCCTGCAGGAGCGGTTCACGTTCGACACCTTCGTGGCCGGGCCCTCCAACGAGTTCGCCGGCGCAGTGGCCCGTCGCGTCGCCTCATGGGCCGATGGCCATTTCAACCCGGTGATATTCCACGCCGCCTACGGCTTTGGAAAGACGCACCTCCTCAACGCGCTGGCCTGGGAAGCCATGCGCACGGCGCCGGACAGGAAGGTCGTCTATCTCACGGCCGAGCGTTTTCTCTCCTCCTTCGTGCGCTCGCTGATGGAGAAGCAGACGGCGGCCTTCAAGGAGGAGCTGCGCTCGGCCGACCTGCTGCTCATCGACGACGTTCACTTCATCGGCGGCAAGCAGTCGACCGAGGAGGAACTGTTCCACACCCTGGCGGCCCTGATGGAGGATGGCCGGCGCGTGGTCTTCTCCGCCGACCGGCCGCCGGCGGCGCTCACCGAGATCGACGCGCGGCTACGCTCGCATCTCTCGGCGGGCCTCGTCTGCGGCATCGAGCCGGCGGACCGGGCGCTTCGCCTAGGCATCCTCGAGCGCAAGGCCGCGCTGCTTTGCCGGCAGCAGGGGATCGCCGCGAGTGTCGGCCACGATATCCTGAAGTTCCTCGCCGATCGGTTCACCGACAGCGTGCGCGAGCTGGAGGGCGCTCTCAATACCCTGATCGTGCGCGCCGGCGCCGGCGTCGCGGGGCTCACCCTCGACGAGGCCCAGGCGTTCCTGCGTCCGCATCTGCGCGGCGGCGAGAAGCGCGTCACCGTCGACGACATTCAGAAGGCCACGTCCGAGCATTTCGGGCTGAAGCAGTCGGACCTGCTCTCCGAGCGGCGCACCCGCTCGGTGGCGCGGCCGCGCCAGGCGGCGATGTGGCTGGCCAAGCAGCTCACCACGCGCTCCCTGCCCGACATCGGCCGCAGGTTCGGCGGTCGCGACCACACCACGGTGCTGCACGCAGTGCGCCGCATCGAAGCGCTGCGCGCAGAAGACCCCCAGCTCGCCCGCGATCTCGAGGTGCTGACGCGCAAGCTGCGGGGCTGACGCCTCCGCCCATCGGCGACCGGACCAATCCAGCCCGGTGCGCTGGCCGCGCCGGTGGGTCGTCAGCATCTTCGGCTAACCAAATTCGGCGCTGCGGCGGCCGACGCGCCGTCTCGACGTCGCGTCCCTTGACATCCCGGCTGCGGACGCAAATCATTTCGATGATCGGTCCCATATTCCCGTGAATGGAACAACTGTCGCTTGTCGGAAGCCCTCGATCCCGTCCGCGCCCCGTCGAACTCAGACCTGGAGTCCGTGGGGCTCGTCATTCGGCTGCTGGAGTTCCTCGCCGGATCGCGAGCGCCGCGAGGAGTCAGCGAAGTGGCGCGCGCGCTCGACATCTCCAAGCCTCGCGCCCATCGGCACCTGCGCGCCCTGGTGCAGCGCGGCTATGCGCACCAGGATGCGCGCACCGACGGGTACGAGATCGGCGTCAAGGTGCTGGCGCTGGGCGAAGCCGTGCGTGACCGCTTCGACGTCGCCGCGGCGGTCCGGCCGGGGATGGCGCCGCTGCGCGAAGCGACCGGCCTGGCCGTGACCGCTTCGGCCCTCATCGAGGGCCAGGTGACCATCGTCGAGATGATGCAAGGCAAGAGCCTGATCGAGTTCGGCATCCGTCCCGGCGCGCGGCTCGACTTCCACGCGTCCGCCCATGGCCTGATCGCGCTCGCCTACGGTCCGGCGTCGCTGATCGACGAGGTGCTGGCGCGCCCGCTCACGGCCTGGACTGCCAGCACCAGGACCGATCCCGCCGCCGTGCGTTCCGATGTCGCGCAGGTCCGCCGCCAAGGCTGGGCGACCGCGGTGGACGCGGTGCAGATCGGGGTGAACGCCCTCGCGGCGCCGGTGTTCGACCATCGTGGCGACTGCAAGGGCGCGCTCGCCCTGGTCGGCGCCACCCAGTTCATCGCCCAGGCGCCCTCCGACCGGCAGATCGCGCTGGTGACCGCCGCCGCCGCCGACGCCTCGCGCCGCCTCGGCTGGGTCGAGGCGCGGCCATGACCTACTCCCTAGCCGTGGACATCGGCGGCACCTTCACCGATGCGGTGCTGCGCGGCGGCGACGGCTCGCTGACGGTCGACAAGACCCTCACCACTCATCACGACCTTCTCGAAGGCTTCTTCCGCAGCGTCGACCTCGTCCTGGCCAAGGCGGGGCTCGGGCCGGAAGCGATCGACGGCGTGGTGGTGCACGCCACCACCCTGGTCACCAACGCCCTCATCGAGCGCAAGGGCAAGCCCACCGCCCTCGTCACGACACGCGGCTTCGGCGACGTTCTGCCGATCCGCAACGAGCATCGCTATGAGATGTACGACCCGCAGATCGAGTTCGCCGAGCCGTTGATTCCGCGCGAGCTCACTTTCGAGGTGGACGAGCGCATGCTCGCCGACGGCGAGGTGCTGCGCGGCGTCGATGCGCGCGAAGTGGAGGCGCTGGTCGCGCAATTCCGGGCGGCGGGCGTCGCCTCGGTGGCCATCTGCCTTCTGAACGCCTACCGCAACGGGGTCAACGAGCGGGCGATCGCGCAGGTGCTCCGCGCCCAGGCGCCCGAACTCTATCTGTCCCTGTCGTCCGCCATCGCCCCGCAGATCCGGGAATATCCCAGGGCCTCGACCACGGCGATCAACGCCTACGCCGTTCCGATCACCGAGCCCTATCTGCGCGGGCTCTCGGCGGGTCTGCGGCGGGCTGGCGTGGCCAGCCGGCCGCTGATCATGCTCTCCAGCGGCGGCGTCGTCGGCGCCGAGGTCGCCGGCCGCAATCCGGTGCGGATGATCGAGAGCGGTCCGGCGGCCGGCGCCCTGGCCGCGGCCTTCTTCGCCGAGCGGCTGGGCCTGGAGCGGCTGCTCTCGTTCGACATGGGCGGCACGACGGCCAAGGCGTGCCTGATCGAGGGCGCAAGGCCCCTGGTCACGGGCAGCGTCGAGGTGGATCGCAAATACCGCTTCTGCGAGGGCAGCGGCATGCCGCTCACCGTTCCGTGCATCGACATGATCGAGATCGGCGCCGGCGGCGGCAGCGTTGCCTGCGTGGACGATCTTGGTCTCCTGAAGGTGGGACCGCGCAGCGCCGGCTCGGCCCCGGGTCCGGCCTGCTACGGCCGCGGCGGCATGGAAGCGACCGTGACCGACGCCGACCTGGTGCTGGGGCTGCTCGACGCCGGCAATTTCCTCGGTGGCGACATGCCGCTAGACGCCGCGGCGGCCTGCGGCGCCATCGACCGGCTAGCGGCGGCGCTGGGCGTCGGGCGCGACCAGGCGGCGGCGGGGATTTATCGCGTCGTCGCCGAAGCCATGGCCGGGGCCGCTCGCGCCCATGCCGCTGACCGCGGCCTCGATCACCGCGGCCTGCCGCTGCTCGCCTTCGGCGGCGCCGGTCCGGTGCACGCCTGCGCCGTCGGTGAACTGCTGCAGAGCGCTGCGGTGATTTTCCCGCCCCAGGCGAGCGTCCTCTCCGCCTTTGGCGCCCTCGTCACACCGGTGCGCCTCGATCTGGTGCGAAGCGCGCTGGGGCGACTGGATTGCCTGGACTGGGACGAGGTCGAGCGCCTCCTGGCCGGGATGACCAACGAAGCCTCCGACGCCCTGGCCGAGACCGGGACCGCGCCCGATCGGGTGCGCTGGCGCGTCGGGGCGGACCTGCGCTACGCCGGTCAGCAGAACGAGGTGGGAGTGACGTTCGACGCCGACCCACGCCAGGGGCGGGACGCAGGGGCGATCGGGCGCGCCTTCGAAGCCGCCTATCTGGCCCAGTATGGGGTCAATCCCTCGCACGTGCCGATCGAGGTGGTCAGCTGGCGCCTGACCGCCCAGGCCCCCGAGGATAGGATTCTGGGCGCGCGATCCCCGGAGGGGCCCCACGCCGTTCCCAAGCGAGAGGCCGCCGTCCCGCTCTGGCCAGACGGCGGTCCGGCCAGGGTGTATGATCGCGGTCGCCTGACGCGCGGGCAAAGCCTCACTGGCCCGGCGCTGATCGAAGAGCGGGAGACCACCGTGGTGCTGCCGCCGGGCTGGGAGGCTGTCGTGGACGAGATCGGCTGCATCCGGGCGACGCGCAGGGGCTGAACATGGACGGTATCGAGCTCGAGATCCTGTGGTCGAACCTGATCGGCATCGTCAGCGAACAGGCCAAGGCGCTGCAACGCATCGCGTTCTCGCCCATCGTGCGCGAGGCCGGCGACCTCGCCAGCGGCCTCTTCGACGCACGCGGGCGCATGGTGGCGCAGGCCAACACCGGCACGCCCGGCCACATCAATTCGCTCGCCGCCGCGGGGGAGACCCTCGCCGGCCTCTTCCGTGACAGGCTGGTCCCGGGCGACATCGTCATCACCAACGATCCCTGGATGTCGGCCGGACATTTCTTCGACATCACCGTGCTGGCGCCGATCTTCCGGGACCAGCGGCTGATCGGCTACATCGGCTCGACCATCCACCACACCGACATCGGCGGCTACGGCATCGGCGCGGGCGCGCGCGATATTCACGAAGAGGGCCTTTGGATCCCGCCGCTGAAGCTTTATGAAGCCGGCGCCCCCAACCGGACCTTGCACGACATCATCGGCGCCAACGTGCGCACCCCCGACCATGTGTTCGGCGATCTCGCCGCCCAGGTCTCCAGCGGGCGCGCCGGCGGCGAGCGGCTGATCGGGCTGTGCGAGCGCCAGGGTCTTTGCGACATCGAGGCGCTGGCGGACGAGATCATCGGCCGCTCCGAGGTGGCAACCCGCAACGCCATCCGGGCGCTGCCGGCTGGGATCTGGCATGGGGAGAGCCGCTTCGACGTGCCCGGCGGCGACATCATCACCCTGAAGGCTGCGGTCGCCATCGACAATGTCGCCGGCGAGATCAGCATCGATTTCGACGGCAGTTCGGGCGCGAGCCCGATGGGCATCAACGTGGTGATGAACTACACCCACGCCTATTCGACCTTCGCCGTGCGCAGCTGCCTCAATCCGGAGCAGCCCAACAACGCCGGCTCCATCGCCCCGATCAAGGTCACCGCGCCCAGGGGATCGATCGTCAACGCCGACTATCCCGCGCCGGTGAACGCACGCCACGTCGTCGGCATGTTCGTGCCGATGCCGATCCTCAAGGCGCTGCACCAGGTGATGCCCGAGCGGGTGCTGGCGGAGGGTTCGGGGGCGGTCTGGACCGTGCAGATCCAGGGCCGGCGGCCCTCGGGCGAGGCCTTCACCTCGTCGATGTTCAACTATTCCGGCGGCATGGGCGCGCGGCTGACCAAGCCGGGGCCAAGCGCCACGTGCTATCCTACCGGGGTGGCGGCGGTGCCGGTGGAGATATTGGAAGCGGCGATGCCTATCGTCTTCGACCGGCGCGAGCTCCGCCGCGGCTCCGGGGGCATGGGGCGATCGCCGGGCGGCGACGGCCAGGTGATCGGCTTTCACATGCGCACCGACCGTCCGTGGCTGCTGAATGCGGTCCCCAGCCGGCTGGATCGCGGCCCCGAGGGTCTGGCGGGCGGCGGCGATGGGGCGGCGGGCCGCTTCCTCGTCAATGGCGAGCCGGTCTCGCAAGGCCGCAAGATGACGATGCAGCCAGCGGACGCGGTGGTGCTGGAGACGCCCGGTGGCGGCGGCTATGGCGCGCTCTGAGACGAGGGACGAAGATCCGAAGATGGACATCCATTCGATCGACTGGAACTCCACGCCCTGGGAGCGCGTGCGTCAGGGCGTGGAGCGCAAGGCGTTCTCGGGCGACGGCGCGACCGTGTCGCTGAACCGGCTGCAGCCCGGCCACGAACCGAGGCCGCACGATCACCCGCACGAGCAGATCGTCTATATCCTCGAGGGCCGCATCGACTTCCATGTCGACACGACGGTGACGCGCCTGGGCCCGGGCGGACTGCTGGTGGTGCCTCCCGGCGCGCGCCATTGGGGCGTGGTCGTGGGCGACGAGCCGGTGCTCAATCTCGATGTCTTCACGCCCAAGCGCGACGAATACGCCAGTTGACCGCACGACAGCAGGAGCTGCGATGCCGACGCCCAACACTCTGATCTTCGTCGATCTGGCCGCCGACGACCCCGCCGCGGCGGGCAGGTTCTATGCCGAGGTGTTCGGCTGGCGCGATGACGAGCGCCCGCTCGGGGTCTTCCACCGCATGGTGCCCGGCGGCAATTTTCCCAATCCCGATGGCTCGGAGAGTCAGATCGGCAATCTGCACCTGGGCATCTTCAAGGCGGCGAACGCCCGGCCGCACCCGAACCCGGAGGGCGTCGCGCCGCGCCAACTCGCCGGCGATGGCCGCAAGGCGCGGATCTGGATCCTCGTAGGCGAGGGCCAGTCGCACGAGGACATCCTGGCGCGGGCGACGGACCGCGGCGCCTCGCTGCTGTGGCGCGATCATTACTGGAAGGAGTTCAACGGCTTCAACCACGCCTTCCGCGACCCATGGGGTAATGAGATCATCCTGTGGGTCAAGGGTGGCGACGAGCCGCAGGTCCCGCCCAGCTACACGCGCGAGTAGACGATGACCCGTCCAGATACCGCGCCCCTTTCGTGGAACTGCTGAGTGCAGCGTGAACCGACCAATCGTTGGGTCACGTTCTGTGCGCTCAGCCTGTTGTTCTTCGTGGTGTCGGCCGGCGCCTTCAACTCGCTGGGCGTGGTGCTGCCCGCCATGGTGCGCGAGCTGGGCTGGAACTGGGCCCAGGCGGGTCTGGGCTATACCGTGCTAGGCCTCGCCTGCGGCCTCGCCAGCGTCATTCCGGCGGTGTTGATCCGTCGCATCGGCGTGCGCGGCACCATGGTCCTGGGCACGGTGGTGCTGATCGCGGGGTTCGCGGCGATGGCGGTGACGCACACCGTGTGGCTCTACCTTGCCGCGACGCTGCTGATCGGCATCGCCTTCGCGCTCGTGAGCACGGTGCCCGGAACCCACGTGCTGACGGGACTCTTCGAGCGGCGCTCCACCGTGCTCGGCGCCTATTTCACTATCGGGGCGTTGGGCGGGGTCGCCGGTCCGCTGCTCTATGTCGCCATCCAGGCCTGGACCCACGGCTGGCGCGGCTATTGGCTGATGTTCGTGGCCCTGGCGGTGCTCAGTGGCGGCTTCGCCATCCTGACTTCGCCGGGACGCGGCCAGGAAGCCCCGCACGAGGACGCGCCGCCCGAGCAGGCTGGCCCTCTGGAGCTGATCGCCGGCCTCGGCGACTGGACCGTGCGGCGGGCGCTGGCGACGCCGCAATTCTACGTGATCGTGGGCGCCTACACCATGTACCTGCTGATCAACACCACGGCGCACGGCTTCGCGGTCGAACACCTCACCGAACGCGGGGTCGATCCCCGGATCGCCGCCGGCATGCTCAGCCTGGAGGCGCTCGTCGGCGCGGTGATCGGCGTGGTCGGGGGCATGGCCGGAGAGAAGGTCGCGCCGAAGACCCTGATGATCGTGGCGCTGATCGCGGTTGCCGCGGGCATGGCCGGGCTGGCCGAGGCGCGCGGCTACGGGCTGATGCTGGTCTATGCGGTGGGCGTCGGCCTCGGCTGGGGCCTGTCGTTCATCGCCTCGACGATGCTGCTGTTCAGCTATTTCGGCAAACGCCCGTATCTGGAGCTATATTCGATCATGTGCCTGCTGAGCACCGCGGCTGCGCTCGGTCCGGCGCTTGGCGGCTGGGCGCGCGACCTGCTGGGCGGTTTCGAGCAGGTGTTCCTGGCCTGTGCGGTCGCCACGCTCGTCATGCTGGTCGCCACGCTGTTCATGAAGCGCCCCGTCCAGGCCGCGGCGCCTGCCGCGCCGCTGCGGCGCCAGACCTCGTGAGCCGGGCGCAGATCGCCGCCGTCGACGAGCTGGCTCAGGCGGGCGAGCCGCCGATCGCCGCCGACCTGATGATCTGCGGCGCCACCATCGTCACCATGAACGCCGAGCGCCAGGTGCTCGTCGACGGCGCCCTTGCCGTCCGCGGCGACGAGATCGTGGCCGTCGGCAAGCGCGTGGTGCTGCAGCGGCGCGTCGCGCCCAGGCGCACGCTCGAGGCCGGGCGCTTCGTCATGACGCCCGGCTTCGTCGACGCCCACATCCACGTCACCGGCGATCCCCTGACCCGGGGCTTCGCCCGCGGCGGCCCCGACGAGAGCTGGACAGAGCGTCTGACGCGCTGGGTGATCCCGATCTTCCGCGCCCAGACGCCGCGGGACGAGCGCCTGGCGGCCCAGTGCGCCGCCCTGGCGATGATGCGCTACGGCACGACGACCTTCCTGGAAGCCGGCACGGTGATCCACCTCGATGCGGTGATGGAGGGCCTCGGCGAGACCGGCATCCGCGGCCGCGTCGGCGCCTGGGTCGAAGGGCGCGCGCGCGGCGAGGAGGACCCGGCCAAGGCGTCGGCCGCAGCCATCGCCGTGCTGGAGGCGGAAATCGCCCGCTACCCCGACTATGGCCAGGCCAGGCTCGCCGCCTGGCCTGTGCTGGTCGGCCACTCCACCAACTCCGACGCGGTCTGGCGCGCAGCCAAGGCCCTGGCCGACGAGCACGGCCTGGGCGTTTCGGCGCACATGAGCCCCCGGGCGAGCGATCCTGAGTGGTACCTCGCCGCCTACGGCCGCCGTCCGCTCGAACACCTGGCGGACCTCGGGGTGCTGGGCGAGAACGTGGCGCTGACACACCTTGCGCAGATCGATGCAAGCGAGCTCGACATCCTCGTCGGCTCGGGCGCCGGCGCCATCCACTGCCCGCATGCCGCGTTCGAGGGCGGGTTCGGCCTCTCCAGGGACGGCCTCTTTCCGGAAATGATCGAGCGCGGCGTCAATGTCATGCTCGGGACCGACGGGGTCGCCGCGGACATCCTTTCCTCGGCGCGGCTGATGGCCTGCGTCTTTCGCGACGCGCGGCGCGATCAGGAGCTGCTGGCGCCCGCGACCCTGCTGGAGATGGCGACCCTGAACGGCGCGCGGGGCCTCGGGCTCTCGGCGCGGATCGGATCGTTGGAGGTCGGCAAGAAAGCCGATCTGGTCCTGCACGACACCGACCTGCCGCAGTGGGGACCGGTCTTCGACGCCCCGGCGCAGCTCGCCTTCTGCGCTCCGCCGCACGGCGTGCACAGCGTCTGGATCGACGGGGTGCAGGTGATCGAGGCGGGCCGCGCCACCTTGATCGACGAGGCCAGGCTGCTCGCCGATGCCCGCCAGGCGGGTTTCGAGCTCATCTCCAGAACCGGACTGCCGACGAGGACGGCATGGCCGGTCGTCTGACCTCCGATCCAGCCGCGCACGTCGGCGTTGCGCCCAGCCCGGCGGCGTGGCGCGCCGCCATGGGCTATTTCGCCTCCGGCGTGACCATCGTCACTACCTGGGATGGCGAGGCGCCGGTGGGCTCGACCGTCAACGCCTTCTGCTCGGTTTCGCTCGACCCCCCTTTGCTGCTCGTCTGCATCGATCTGGCCAATCCCATTCGCGGGCCGCTCGAGACGGCCGGCGTCTTCGGCGTCAACATGCTGCACGAGGAGGGGCTGGACTTTGCCCGCAGGTTTTCCAACGAGCCGCAGGGCGATCGCTTCCAGGGCCTCGCCTATAGCGCCGCCCCGGGCGGAGCGCCACAACTGGCGGCCGCGCCCGTGTTCATCGATTGCATCCTCGAGAACCTGCATGGCGCCGGGGACCATCTGATCGCGATCGGCCGGGGGCGCAGTATCGAGCAAGGCGCCGCCGCCGCCCCTTTGCTCTATCACCGGGGCGGTTATCCGAAGCTGGCGCCGCCGGCCTGAGCGGAATCGGAAAACTATCGTGCGCCTACGGGCAAGCCGGCGTCCCTGTGCCCGTGATAGCGTTGCGGTTCCAGGGTGGGCAGGGACTCTTCCCACCTCCGCAAAGGCAATGGCGATGACGGATGCCAAGGTCGGCCATTCGATCGGCCCGCGCCGGCCGACTTGGACGCACATCGCGCTTTGCGTGAAGGACGTCGACGCCAGCATCGCCTGGTACGAGCGCTTCACCCATCTGCGGCTGCTGGCGCGCGGCGAGGATCGGGACGGGCGCAACGCCTGGCTCGGCGATTCCACCCAGGCCGACTCGCCGTTCGTGCTGGTGCTCGGCCAGTTCTTCGAAGGTCACGATCCGTTCGCCCCTGCGCCTCACCCGCCGCTGGGTCCATTCGCCCACATCGGCATCGAATTGTCTGCCCACGAGGCCGTGGACGAAGTCGCCGCCCGCGCCAAGGCGGAAGGTTGCCTGGCGCTCGGCCCGCTGCAGATGCCCAAGCAGATTGGCTATGTCTGCTTCATCAAGGATCCTGACGGCAACACGGTGGAATTGTCGTTCGACCAGGGCGTCTACGAAAGGGCCCGCGAGGTCTGGGGACGCGCCCAGGCGCCGGCGTGATGGCGGGGCCGCGCTGGCCGCGGCGAGCCGGCGGCTTACGCGGCGCCTCGATCGGGCTTGAGCTTTCGCGGATGCAAGGGCAGTGAGAAGATAAGCCGGCGAGACGGGACAAGTCTCGAGAGCAAGGTTGGGGGTTGCATGACTGGGCCGACGAGGCGCCTGAGGCGCGATCTTATCCTGTCCACCTGCCTGGCCGCGGCCGGCGCTTGGCTGCCCGCCGCGGCCCGCGCCGCCGACCCGCAGACGGCCGCGACGACCTCGAGCGTCCAGCAGATCATCGTCACCGCCGAGCGTCGCTCGGTCGACATCCAGAACGCCGCCCTCGCCATCTCCGCCGTTTCGGCCAGGACGCTCGACCGCTCGTTCATCACCAACGTCACCGGCCTCAACGCCATCGCCCCCAGCCTCGAGGTGACCAAATCGTCTGGTTTCGAGAACGTCGTCACCATCCGGGGCGTCGGTTCCGAGACGCCGGAAAGCTCGCTCACCACCACGCCGGGCGTGTCGGAGTTCATCGACGGCGTCTACATCGCCAATTCGATCTCCCTCGACCAGACGCTCTTCGACGTGAGCGACATCCAGGTGCTGCGTGGCCCGCAGGGCGCGCTCTACGGAGAAAGCTCGATCGGGGGGGCGATCATCATCGAGACCAACCAGCCCCGCCTGAAGACCTTCGACGCCTCGGGGGATTTCAGCGCTGGCGACTACAATCTGTTTCGCGAGCGCGCCGAGGTGAACCTGCCGCTGGGAGACGAGTTCGCCTTGCGCGTCTCGGCGCAGAAGTACGACCACGCCGGCTTCACTACCGATGCCGCGATCCCCGGATTCAAGCTCGACGACGCCCATGACGTCAGCGGCAAGGCGGCGCTGCTCTGGAGACCCACCGACGACTTCTCCGCCACCCTGACGGCGCAAGGCTATTATTCAAACCAGCACGGCGACGCCCAGAAGAACATCCTCGATCCCTCTCCCGATCCCAGGGTGGTCTTTCAGGATTATCCGGCGCACTTCTCGCTCAACAACGAACTCTATCACCTGGACCTGCAATGGGATCAGCCGTGGTTCTCGATCAAGTCGGTGACGGCGTACCAGTATCTGGCGCAGGTCCAGCAGGAAGACGACACGCGCAGCACCTTCGCCCAGCTCGGCTACTATGACGACGTGGCGGCCTGGAACACCTGGGTGAACAACTTCACCCAGGAGGTCGATATCCTCTCGCCGGCCGGATCCAGGCTCGAGTGGACCGCCGGCCTGTTCTATCTGAACCAGACCAGCCATCAGCACGTGGTGGAGTTCGCCGGCTTCCCGCCGTTCCCGCCGTCGCTGCTGCCGACACCGGCCAACCTGGCGATCCCGGCCAACGTCATGACCAGTCCGCCGTCTAACCTCGAATACGGCAACGACTCGCACGCCACGCACCTCTCCTACGCGGCGTTCGCCCAGGCATCGTACCACGTCACGCCGACGCTGACCCTGACGGCCGGAGCGCGCATCAACTACGACCGCAACCGCGATCCCAGCCAGAATTTCGCGGCGCCGCAGTTCGGCGGCTCGTCTTTCACCGACTTCTCGGCCAGCGACACGGTGCCGACGTGGCGCCTCGAGGCCGACGACCACCTGACCGACGACAACATGATCTACGTCAGCGCGGCGCGCGGCTACAAGCCGGCCGGCGTCAACGGCAAGAACCAGATCTTCGTCTCCGACACCTTCAAGGCCGAGACCAATACCGCCTTCGAGGTCGGGTCCAAGAACCTGTTCCTCGACCGGTCGCTGAGGCTCAACATCGCGGGCTTCTACTACCTCTACAAGAACTTCCAGTTCATCGCCGACGACGTCACGCCGCACTCGGGGCCGATCGCGAACATCCCCTCGATCCACGATTACGGCGCCGAGTTCGAGGGCGCCTATGTGGCGGCCGACGGGCGGCTGCACATCGATGGCGATCTGGCGCTGGAGAAGGGGACAGTCGAATCCAACTTCTTCGCCATCGATTCCACGGTGCAGGCCCCGATCGTCGCCACCAACCCGTTCTGCACCGAGTTCGGCGGCGGCGGCGCCTTCTTCGACTCAAGGTGCTGGGCCGCGGAAATCGCCGCGGCGCGCAACCTCAAGGGCAAGCAGCCCCCGGCGATGCCGAACGTCTCCGGCTCGATCAGCGCGTCCTACAGCTTCGACGTGCTCTCAGGGACGCTGACGCCGCGCATCCAGGTGATCTACCGGGGCAGCGAATGGGGCCGGATCTTCAACGAGCCGGGCCTGGACAAGGTGCCGGCCTATACGGCGACGAACCTCTACGTCGAGTACGTTCCCGCCGGTGGACATCTGAGGCTGTCGATCGCCGCCACCAACGTCTTCGACGTCGCCGGGATCAATTCGCGCTACACCGATCCCTACGGTCAGGTGCAGACCAGCGATCAGTTCATCCCGCCGCGGCAGATCATCGGCACGATCGCCTATCGGTACTAGGCTGTCTGGCCGGCCTCGCGTCGGCGCGGCGGCGGCCGTGATCCGCCCGGCGTGGCGAAGCCCGGGAAAAACTTTGGGGCGCCCAAGGACAAGACGATGGCGCGCGTGCAGGCTAGCCTAGGCTCCGCCGAAAACCTCGAGGGACGACCCACGTGGCAGCCGACATCCTGAGCGACGCCTTCTTCGCCAGCCTCGAGAGTTCGCTGGGCGGCCTGGACGTGGCCGAGAGCCTGCCGCCGGCCTGCTACGTCGATGCGGCCTTCTACGAGTTCGAAAAGCAGGCGCTGTTCGATCGGGAATGGCTGTGCGTCGGCCGGGCCGACTGGGTGAAGGCGCCAGGCGATTATTTCACGACGCGGATCGTCGGCGAGCCGATCGTGGTCGCAAGAGCCAGGGATGGCGTCGTCCGCGCGATGTCGTCGGTCTGCCAGCATCGCGCCATGCTGGTCGCCGAGGGCAAGGGCAACGCGCGCGGCTTCGTCTGCCCCTACCACCATTGGGTCTATGGGTTGGACGGTCGGCTGGTGAATGCGCCGGCGATGGAGCGCACCTGCGGCTTCGACAAGGCCAAGGTGCGGCTGCCCGAACTGAAGGTCGAGATCTGGCTGGGGTTCCTGTTCATCAATTTCGACCCCGGCGCGTCGCCGCTCGGGCCGCGTCTGGCCAAGGTCACCGAGGCGATTGCCGGCTACGATCTGGCGACCGCCGAGTGTGCGACCACCATGACCGGGCAGTTCGCCTGGAACTGGAAGGTGATGTTCGAGAACAACAACGACGGCTATCACGCTTCCAAGCTGCATCAGGGACCGCTGCATGATTTCGTTCCGAGCGAGCTGGCGAGTTTTCCGAACGCCGATCCCGCCGACGCCGGTTTCCTGCGCTTCAACGGCACGCTGCATCCGGATGCGAGCTTCAACCCCACCCAGAGGGCGGTGCTGCCGATCTTTCCCAAGCTGAGCGCTGCGGATCGCGGCCGGATGACGTTCGCCAACGTGCCGCCGACGCTGTCGCTGGTGCTCACGAACGACCTGGTGGTCTTCCTCGTCCTGCGCGCCAGCGGGCCGCAGACCATGGAGCAGGACACCGGCGTGCTGGCGGCGCCCGGGGCGAGCGACGATCCCGCCTTCGAGCACCGGCTGGAGATGATAATGACCAGCGCCGGCAAGATCATCGCCCAGGACATGCACGTCGATTCGCGGGTGCAGGAGGGGCTGAGATCGCGGTTCGCCCGGCGCAGCCGCTATTCCTGGCAGGAGGGCGCCCAAGGACAGTTCAACCATTGGCTCGTGCCCCGGTACCGCGCCGCCTGGGCGGCGCGCCATGGCGTGAACCCGAGCATCGCCGGGGCGGCGGCCTCGGCTGGCGCCAGCCGATGAGCGATGCCGCACGTATGCCGCTGGTCTTCTTCGGGCACGGCAGCCCGATGATCGCGCTGCAGAGCAACGAGACCAGCCGCGCCTGGAGCAAGATCGCGTCCGGCTTGCCGACGCCAAGGGCGATCCTTTGCATCTCCGCCCATTGGGAGACACGCGGCGCGGCGGTCACGGCGATGCTGGCGCCGCGCACCATCCACGACTTCGGCGCCTCCTTTCCCAAGGCCCTCTTCGAGATGCAATACCCCGCGCCCGGCGACCCGGCCCTGGCCGCCCGCGTGGCCGAGCTGCTGGCGCCGACGCCCGTGACCCTGGACGAAGGCGAATGGGGGCTCGATCACGGCGCCTGGTCGGTCCTTTCCAAGGCCTACCCCGCGGCCGACATCCCCGTGGTCCAGCTCAGCCTCGACGTCGGCCTCGGGCCTGCCGAGCGCTTCGAGGTCGGACGGCGGCTCGGACCGCTGCGCGACGAGGGCGTGCTCGTCATGGGCACAGGCAACATCGTGCACAATCTCGGCGCCATGAACTGGGGCGAACAGGGCTGCACGCCGTTCGACTGGGCGTCCCGGTTCCTGGCCGAGGTCCGCAACGCCATCCTCGCCGACGCGCCGCAGCGGGTGATCGACTTCGCCCGCCTTGGCCGCGACGCCCAGCTGGCGCTGCCGAGCCAGGAGCATTTCTGGCCGCTGCTCTACGTCCTGGGCGCGCGCACGCCGCAGGATCGGGCGCGACTGGTGAACGACCGCATCGAGCACGGCTCGCTCGCCATGACCAGCGTGGTCCTCGAGGCGCCGGCCGCGAGCGCCTGACGGCGCCGGGCTATTCGCTGGCGAACCCGGTCGAAAGGCTGAGGGGTGCCCAGCGGCCGATCTCGCCCTGAAAGGCCGCGACCTGACGGGTGGCGTAGAGCACGGCGTCGGCGCCGAGCAGCAGTTGCAGAGGAGGATCGGCGATTCCGGCGATCGCCAGGATGGCGGCGGCGACCCTGGCCGGGTCGTTCGGCTCGCGCCCGGCATGCTCGCCGAGGATGCGCTCGGCGTTGCGGGCGGCGCCGTCGTAGTCGGCGATCCGGGCCGCGGCGACCAGGAGGGAGCGGCTGGCATAGTTCGTGCGCATGCCGCCCGGCTCGACGCAGGTGACCTTGACCCCCAGTTCCGCGACTTCCTGGGCCAGGGTGAGGACGGCGCCTTCGAGGGCGTGCTTGCTGGCGCAGTAGATCCCGGTCCCGGCCCAGGCGGCGACGCCGCTCACCGAGGTGACGGCGATGACGTGGCCGGCGCGGCGGCGGCGCAAATGCGGCAGCGCGGCCTGGATCGCCGCGATCGGGCCAAAGACGTTGACCTCGAACTGGGCGCGGATTTCCGCCAGGCTCGCCTCTTCTACCGCGCCGACGAGACCATAGCCGGCGTTGGCCACGACGACGTCGAGACCTTCCAGCGCCGCCTCGGCCGCCTCGACCGCCGCGCGGACCGCCGCTTCCTCGGCCATGTCGGCCACGAAGGCGCGTGCACATCCAGGCGCCAGGGCCTCGAAGGCCGCCAGATCGGAGCGCGTGCGCACCGTACCGCAGACCTTGTCGCCGCGCGCCAGCGCCGCCCGCGCCAGGGCCTCGCCCAGGCCCCCGGAGACGCCCGTGATCAGCCAGTTCACCGGGCCGCTCCGCTAGCGGGGCCGATCGCCGCGCACCCAGAGGCGGTGCATCTCGCGAACGTACTTGGTGTCGTCGAAGAGGGTGCCGGTGTGCAAGGTGCAACGGTTGTCCCACATAAGCACATCGCCGACGCGCCATTTGTGACGATGGACAAAGCGCTCCTGGGTGGCGAAGTCGATCAGATCCTGCACCAGTTCGAGACCCTCTGGGTTGGGGCGGCCAACCACCTCGATCACCGTTCCGGTGGAGGGCCACAGCGCCTTCCTGCCATCGGCAGGGTGGGTGCGGACCAGGGGATGGAAGACGTCCGGGTTCTGCGCCTTCAGCTCCTCGTCGAGTTCGCGCGCTCCATATTCCCGGGTGGCCATGAAGTGCCGGTAGGAGTGGTGCAGGACGAGGCCGTCCAGCTGCCGCTGGCGCTCGGGCGGCAAGGCGTTCCAAGCCGCGACGCAGTCGGCCAGCAAAGTGTCCGAGCCCTCCGGCGGAACCTCGACCGCATAGAGCAGCGTCGCCATCACGGGTTCTGCCTTGTAGGAGTAGTCGGTGTGCCAGCCGATGCCGTCATTGTGCGCCCCGACCGGCTTGCCGTCCTCGAGGCGGTTGGAGAGGCGGTAGACCTTGGGAAAGCCGGGGAGCGTGAACTCCCTCAGGGTGTGGTCCTCGGGCTCGCCGAACCGGGCCACGAAGCTGGTGAGATCGGCCGGCGTCAGGGTCTGACCCCTGAGCACGATGGCGCCGTGGCGATGGAAGGTCGCCACCACCGCCGCCAGCGTCGCCGCGTCGGCGCGACGCAGATCGACCCCCAGGATTTCGGCGCCGAAGCCTGGCTTCAGGGGGCGGGTGCGGAGCTGGACCGCCGTGTTCATGAGCTGATTCCGGGAGCAGACGGCGGTGATCACGTTCTCGATGACCTGAAGCCTAGATCAAGGCGCCGCCGCGGTCTTGCTCGTGGACGCCTTTTTGTTTGAGCGGGGCTTGGTATGACATTGGCTTGGCTTGGGGGAGTGGGGAGGCGCCGCCAGATGGATCCGGCCAAGATCGTCGTCGTCGGCGGCTACAACCGCGACGTCAGCCTGTTCGTGCCGCGCTTGCCCGCGGCCGGCCAGACCGTTCTCAGCGTGGGGCGGCTCGACTCTGCGGGCGGCAAGGGCTCGAACCAGGCGGTCCAGGCGGCGCGCTGCGGGACGCCGACGGCGATGATCGCCGCCCTGGGCGACGATGGCGCAGCCGACCAGGCCCTGGCGCTCTGGGCAGCGTTCAAGATCGCCGTCGGCGCCGTCGTGCGCCTCCCCGGCCAGGCGACCGGCATGGCGATGATCCTCGTGGATGCGGCGGGGGAGAACCTGATCGTCGTCGATCCGGGCGCCAACGCCCTGCTCGCGCCGGAGCATGTCACAGCCGCGTCGGGTCTCGTCGCGGGCGCAAAGCTCGTTCTCGCCCAGCTCGAGACTCCGGTGGACGCGACGATGAGCGCCTTCGCGATGGCGCGCGCCGCCGGCGTCGACACCCTGCTCAACGCCGCGCCGGCGCCGGAGGCGATCGCGCCCGAGCTGCTCGACCTCACCGACGTCCTGATCGTCAACGAGGGCGAGGGTCGGGCGCTCTCGGGCGAGACGCGCCCGGAGGCCGTCGGCGAGCGGCTGCTCGGCAAGGTCGCCAGGGCTGTGGTGGTGACCCTGGGCGACCGTGGCGCGATGCTGTTCGAGCGCGGGGCCGCGCCGATAGGCCGTCGGTCGCCGCGCGTCGAGGTGGTCGACAGCACGGGCGCCGGCGATGCCTTCACCGGCGCCTTCGCCGCCCGCTGGGCCGCCACCGCTGATGCGCGCGCGGCGCTGGCCTGGGGCCTCGCCGCCGGGGCGCTCTCCTGCACGAAGAAGGGCGCCGCCGCCAGCTGCGCCGACGCCGCCAGCATCGCGGCGCTGGCGCGCGGCTGAGAGGCGCGCGCCAGCGCCGCTGGGCGAGATTCAACCCGCGCCGTGGCTGGCCGAATACACCATCGAACTCCTGAGCCTGTTGCGCGGGCTGACGCGGCTGGTGGCGCTGCAGCCGGCTCGAGCGTCGCTGCTCGCGCGCATCGTCGGCAGCCCCGCCGGCGACGCCGACGGGCTGCGGCAGGCAGGCGACCGCTCCGACAACTCGGCCGAGTTCGTCATCGAACCGGACGCCGAAGCCGGGTAGGGCAGTCTCCAGCCCGCGGACGCCAGCCGCTCTGAGAACGCCTACGCCTCCAGCTCGATGTCCCAGTAGAGGTAGTCCAGCCAGCTTTCGTGCAGGTGGTGCGGGGGGAACCTGCGGCCGCGTTCCTGGAGTTCGTACATGGTCGGGCGGTGCGGCGCGCGGCGCGGGCGCATGGATGCCTCGCGCGGGGTGCGTCCGCCCTTGCCGAGGTTGCAGCGCGCGCAGGCGGCGACGATGTTCTCCCAGGTGGTGCGCCCGCCGCGCGAACGCGGCGTCACGTGATCGAAGGTCAGTTCCTCGCCCGAGCCGCAGTACTGGCAGGCGAAGGAATCGCGCAGGAACACGTTGAAGCGGGTGAACGCGGGCGGGCGGTCCTGGGCGACGTACTGCTTCAGCGCCACGACGCTGGGCAGCGGCATCTCGAACGAAGGCGAATGGATCAGCTTGTCGTAGCTCGAAACCACCTCGACGCGGCCGAGGAACACCGCCTTGATCGTCTCCTGCCAGGGCCACAGCGACAGCGGATAATAGGAGAGCGGCCGGTAGTCGGCGTTCAGCACCAGGGCCGGCCAGCCAGACGGAAGGGCGCTAAGCACCTGCACGGCGCGCCCCTGCGGGCTTGGCGATCAACGCGGGCGGACGATCGGGACTGAAGACCTGCCTCCTGACGGCCGATTGGCGACGAGGATTCGCGCCGGCCGCGCCTGCAAGCCAGATTCCACGATGCCGGGACGACGGCAAGGGGGCGATTGCGGGGAGGCGCCAAGTTGGAGAATTCTCGTCCTGGTGCGGCGACGCCAGGCGGTCGGGCGCGTTTCGAGAGGAGCGCGGCCCGTTACGCTCCTCTCGAGTTGCGGTCCTTCACGTTGGTGGGAGCGCGGTCAGGCGCCGACGAGCACCGTGCCGGCGGCGAGCGCCAGGCCGAGGAAGAGCATCAGGGCGCTGGCGGCGCGGTCGAAGGCGCGGGGCAGCGAGGTGAATTTTGCGAGAGACATGACGGCGTTCCTGCTTCTTACGTGCGAGCCCCTGGGGGAGCAGGGGGCGTCCGATCTGGACGGCGTTTAGATAGCACCGATCTGAACGCTGTCAACATACATCTTTACATCGTTTGGATTAAAAATTAGTGTGGTCGCAATGAGAGAAACTGGAAACGCTCAAGCTCGTCCCTACCATCACGGGGACCTCAGCCGCGCCCTCGTCGACGCCGCCCGGCGAATTCTCGAGGCCGAAGGCGCGGCGGCGCTGTCGCTGCGGGCCGTGGCGCGCGAGGCCGGCGTCAGCCCCGCGGCCCCGTACCACCACTTCAAGGACAAGACCGAGCTGCTCGAAGTGGTGGCCTATCAGGGTTGGGACGCGCTGGGCGCGGCGATCGTCGCGGCGCGCAAGCATGCGGCGAGCCCGCTCGAGGCGCTGAACGACATCGGCCTCGCCTATGTGCATTTCGCCCGCGAGAATCCGGCGCTCTATCGCCTGATGTATGACACCACCCGCGATCGCACTGCGATGCCCGAGCACGACGCCAAGGAGGAGAGCGGCTACTTTCAGGTGCAGGAGGCCATCGTCGCGGCCGGCGCGGATCCGAACGATGGGCTCGAACTGCAGCTGGCGACGGTTGCCGCCTGGTGCGCCGTGCACGGCCTGGCCGAGATGGCCTGTTTCAAAGAGTTCCAGCCGCTGCGGGAGGCGATGGGCGGCGACGACGCCTTCCTGCGCGCAGTGCTGCAGCACTACGGCGGCTTCACGCGCGGCTCGCGGCGCAAGCCTGGGGCGTGAGCGCCGGCGGCTTCGTCACCCGGTTCGCGCCCTCGCCCACCGGCTTTCTGCACGAGGGTCACGCCTTTTCGGCGCTCACGGGCTTCACCGCCGCCCAGGCGGCGCATGGCCGCTTCATGTTGCGCATCGAGGACATCGATGTCGCTCGCTGCCGGCCGCGCTTCGAGGCGGCGCTCCTGGAAGACCTCGCCTGGCTCGGCATCCGCTATGAAGAGCCGGCGCTGCGCCAGTCCGAGCACCTGGGGCTTCATCTGGCGGCGCTGAACCGGCTGCGGGCGCTGGGCCTCGCCTATCGGTGCTTCAGAACCCGACGCGAGATCCTGGAGGAGAGCGCCAGCGCGCCGCACGGGCCGTCCGAGGGCTACCGCGGCGCCCCCCTCGCCGCAGCCGAGGAGGCGCGGCGCCTCGCCGCCGGCGAACCCTTCGCCTGGCGGCTCTCGCTGGAGGCGGCCATCGCCAGGGCCGGCCCACTTGGCTTCGTCGAGGAGGGCGAGGGCCCCGCCGGCGTGCGCGGCCGGCTCGCGGTCGACGCGCGCGGGGCCGGCGACGTGGTGCTGGGGCGCAAGGGACTGGGTGTCGCCTATCACCTGGCGGTGGTGGTGGACGACGCGCGCCAGGGCGTGACCTGCGTGATCCGCGGCCGGGATCTGTTCGAGGCGACGCATGTGCAGCGCCTGCTGCAATCCCTGCTCGGCCTGCCCGAACCGGCCTATCGGCATCACCGGCTGATCCTGGACGAGCACGCAAGGCGCCTCTCCAAGCGCGATGGCGCGCGGACTTTGCGCGAACTGCGGGCGCGCGGCGTCGGCGCGGCCGAACTTCGCGCCAGGCTCGGATTTGGCTGACGCGCCCCGCCTCCCGCGCGCCGGCTCATTGTCGCGTCAGCAGGAGTAAGCCGTTCGGCGGGTCCGCGAAACGCCGACGGGCGCCGGCCTTGCGACCGACGCCCGCCTCGTCCTGCGACGAATTGATGGTTCCCTGCTTCAGAGCGCCTTCAGATTGACCGCGGCCGTGCGTCCCCGCTCGGCCTGCAGTTCATAGGCGACCTTCTGGCCTTCATTCAGGCCGCGAAGGCCCGCCCGCTCGACGGCGCTGACGTGAACGAAGACATCCTTGCCGCCATCGTCCGGCTGAATGAAGCCGAAACCCTTGGCGGAGTTGAACCATTTGACGGTGCCGTTGGCCATGTCGACTCTCATCTCCTTGACATAAAGCCGTTTCCTGATGACGCGGGTCCGTGCTCAAGGGCCCGCGCACAATCTCCTGACGTCTGGGAAAGCGGCTCCTTCGGTTCCGGCGGAGGCCGCTCGGAAGCGAGCCTACGCGGGCGCGATCGTCTGCAGGCCCAAAGCACGGATTGCGGGCGAGAAATGCGCACGCAAAGCGGGCGGGGTCAACCGGTTTCCGGGCCGCGGAACGGAGGCCTCAGCGACCGCGCTCCAGCGCCTGGATGACCCTGCTCACCTGCGGGTTCGACCAGTCGGCGCCCCCGGCGAGCCTGGCCCTAACCAGACCCTTCGGGTCGATGAGCAGGGTCGTGGGCAGTCCCTCGACCGGCGGTTTGAAGGCGAAGGCCAGAGCGTAGCTCGGCTCGGCGTAGAAGGCGAGCGGCGGGCGCTTGGCGATGAAGGCTTCAGCGTTGGCGCGGTCCTCGACGCGGTCCAGGCTCACCGGCACCACCGCCACCGCCTTGCCGGTGCTGGCGGCGGCGAGCTTGGCGAGAGTCGGCATTTCCTCGACGCAAGGGCCGCACCAGGTGGCCCAGAGGTTCAGCACCACCACCTTGCCCTTGAATTCGGCCAAGGTGTGCATTCTGCCGGCCGCGTCGGTGAAAGCGACGTCGGGGGCCGGCGCGGGCTTGGCGTCGACGGTCAGGCTCATCATCGGACCGACCGCGAGGCCCTTCAGGCCGGCGCCGAGCTTGGAGGAGCAGCCCGCCATGCCGTATAGAGCCGCCGCAACGCCGATCAGGGCGAAGCTTTTCCCGGCCCAGTTCCCCAACCTTCGAGCCATAGCGCCTTCCATGTCCTCCGAGCCCACCGACAGCCAGGGGCACTTACTATGGGGCGGGCGGTTCTCCGCCAAGCCCGGCGCGCTGATGCAGGCGATCAACGTGTCGATCGGCTTCGACCGGCGCCTCGCGGCCGAGGACATCGCCGGCTCGAAGGCCCACGCCGACATGCTGGCCGCGACCGGCGTGATCGCGGCCGAGGACAACGAGTCGATCCAGAGCGGGCTGCGCGCCATCGAGCGGGAACTCGTCGAGGGCGTGTTCCCGTACCGAGAAGAATTCGAGGACATCCACTTCAATATCGAACAAAGGCTGATCGAACTCGTCGGGGCGCCCGGCGGGCGACTGCACACGGCGAGATCGCGCAACGACCAGGTTGCGCTGGATATGCGCCTGTGGGTGCGTGGCGCCTGCGACAGGACCGGCGTTCAGATCAAGGCGCTGCAGCGCGCGCTCCTAGCCCAGGCCGAAGCTCACGCCGCGACCCTGATGCCCGGATTCACCCATCTGCAGACGGCACAGCCGGTGACCTTCGGTCATCATCTGATGGCCTATGTGGAGATGTTCGGCCGCGACGCCGGCCGCTTCGAGGCGGCGCGGGAGCGGATGAACGAAAGCCCGCTGGGGGCGGCGGCGCTCGCCGGCACGTCCTTTCCCATCGATCGGGGCAGAACCGCCGCGGCCCTGGGGTTCGATCGGCCCATGGCCAACAGCCTGGACGCCGTCTCGGCGCGCGATTTCGTGCTGGAGGCGCTCGCCGCCGCCGGCATCCTGTCGCTCAACCTGTCGCGCCTCGCCGAGGAGCTGGTGCTGTGGATGACGCCGCAGTTCGGCTTCGTCGCCCTCTCCGACGCCTTCACCACCGGCTCCTCGATCATGCCGCAGAAGCGCAATCCGGACGCCGCCGAGCTGGTCCGGGCCAAGAGCGGCCGCATCCTCGGCGCCTTCGCGGCGCTCTCGCTGGTGATGAAGGGCCTGCCGCTCGCCTATTCGAAGGACATGCAGGAGGACAAGGTCCCGACGTTCGAGGCGTTCGACGCGCTGGAGCTGGCGCTGGCGGCGATGGCGGGGATGGTGGCGGACATGCGGGCCGACGCGGCGCGGATGGCCCGGGCTTCCGCAGCGGGCTATGCCACCGCCACCGACCTGGCCGACTGGCTGGTGCGGGTGCTGAAGACGCCGTTCCGGGACGCCCACCGCGTCGCCGGCCAAGCGGTGAAGCGGGCCGAGGCTCTGGGACTTGATCTGGAGCGGTTGCCGCTCTTCGAACTCCAGTCGTTCGAACCTCGGATCACGCCCGACGTTTTCGAGGTGCTGAGCCCGGAAGCGTCCGTGGCGAGCCGCACCAGCCTGGGCGGAACAGCGCCGATCCAGGTGCGCGCGCAGATCGTGCGCTGGAAGGAGTTGCTGCGATGATCCGTCCCCTCATGAGCCTGGCGGCCGTCGTCCTCGCCGCCGCGACGCTGGGCGCCTGCGGCAAGCAGGGCTCGCTCGATCGGCCCGCACCCCTTTGGGGCGCGAGGGCCAGAGCCGACTATGCAGCCCAGAAGCGCGCGCAGGCCGAGGCCAGGCAGAAGGAGACGCAGAGCAATCAGGTCGAGACCCCTCCCGAGCAGGGACCGGGAACCAACCCGTTCGCCAATCCCGCGCCGCCGCGCGCCCAGCCCATTCCGGGCGAGGCGCCCAGCCCCACCGCGCCTGGGGCGCAGGGCGCGATGCCCAACCCCTACGTCGAGCCGCAATGAACCACTTCGAGCTGCGTGACGGCGAACTCGCCTGCGAGGACGTCGCGCTGTCGAAGATCGCCGAAGCGGTGGGCACGCCAACCTACGTTTATTCCACCGCGACGCTGAAGCGGCACTACCGCGTCTTCCGTGACGCGCTCGCCGCCGAGCCAGCCATCGGCGAGCCGTTCATCGCCTATGCGGTCAAAGCCAACGCCAATCTGGGCGTGCTCGCCACCCTGGCGCGGTTGGGCGCCGGCGCGGACACGGTCTCCGAGGGAGAGATCCGCCGGGCACTGGCGGCGGGGGTCGCGCCGGACCGGATCGTCTTCTCGGGAGTCGGCAAGACGGCGCGCGAACTCGCCTTCGCCGTCGAGGCCGGCGTTGCGGAGATCAACGTCGAATCGGAGCCAGAGCTGGAGCTGCTGGCGCGCATCGCCGGCGAGCGCGGGGCACAGGTAAGCTTGGCCATACGCGTCAATCCCGATGTCGGCGCCGGCGGCCATCGCAAGATCACCACCGGGGCGGCGGAGAACAAGTTCGGCGTCTCTTTCGGCGAGGCCGAGCGCCTGTATGGGCTCGCGGCCGCGCATCCAGCCCTGGCGCCCACCGGAGTCGCCTGCCACATCGGCAGCCAGATCACCGATCTCGCGCCGCTCGAGGACGCCTTCGGACGGATGCGCAAACTGGTCGAGCGGCTGCGCGCCGGCGGCCACGAAGTGCGGCGGCTCGACCTCGGCGGCGGGCTTGGCGTGCCCTACTTCAATCAGCCCGATCCGCCGACGCCGGCCGCCTACGCGGCGATGACCGCTCGGGCCGTGGGAAGCCTCGGCCTCGAACTCGTCTTCGAGCCCGGCCGGGTGATCTGCGCCAACGCCGGGGTGCTGCTCGCCCGGGTAATCCACGTGCATGCCCGGCCCGATGGGCGGCGCTTCCTGGTGCTCGACGCCGCCATGAACGACCTAATCCGCCCGGCCATGTACGACGCCTATCACGACATCCGCCCCGCCAGGCCGTGCGCGGGCGAGCTCATCGCCTACGACGTGGTGGGGCCGGTGTGCGAGAGCGGCGACACCTTCGCCCAGGGCCGCCTTATATCACCCATGGCCGCTGGCGATCTGGTGGCCTTCATGACTGCGGGGGCCTACGGCGCGGCAATGTCGAGCGAATACAATTCCCGCCCGTTGGCGCCGGAGGTCCTAGTGAACGGCGTTGACTTCGCGGTCGTGCGCGCCCGTCCGACCTACGAGGAAACGTTGCGGCGCGAACGCCTGCCGGTCTGGCTCGCTCCGGCGGCGCCCTGACCCGCTGCTCCCGCAGATCGCCAAGCGCAGATGCGCCGAAGCGGCAGAAGCGGTCTGTTCAGTCGGCCGCTGCGACGTAGGGCAGGCTGCGCAGGGCGCCTCGGGCGTCCATCCCGTAGCCCACCAGAAACCGGGCCGGGGCTTCCCAGGCGGCGAAATCGGGCTCGACGGCCCTGGGCGTCGGCCAGGGCTTGCGAGCGAAGACGCAAGTGACGACCTCGCGCGCGCCGGCGCCCTGCACCAGCCGGGTGGCTTCGGCGAGGGAGAGGCCGGTGTCGACCACGTCATCCAGGATCAGCGCCTGGCGGCCGACGAGGGGCCGTTGCAGATCGGCGCGCACCTGGCAGCGGCCGCCGCTGGCGCGCGCATCGCCGTAGGAGGCGAGCCAGAGCGCGTCGAAAGCGACGTGGCGCCCCAGTCGCGCCAAGGCACGGGTCAAATCGGCGGCGAACCATAGCCCGCCGGCGAGGAGGCAGATCGCGACCGCGTCGTCGGCGATCCTGGGCACGAGGCTCACGGCGAGAGCGGCCACGCGCTGATCCACTTCGCTCTCGCCCAGGAGCACCGTCAGCCCGGCCGGCGCGTCAGTCATGGCCGGCGGCTTGGACGGCGTTGGCGGGCGACGGCGAGGGAGGCTGAACCGGCGCTGGCGGCCGGAGCGAATTGGTGGCCGCCGGCGCGCCCGAGCCGGCATCCGGACCGCGCAGGGTGAAGCTAGGCATCGGCGCCGTCGGCGGACTTGGGGGTCGATAGGAGGGCGGCGCGTCCCGCAGCCGCATGGCGAAATCCACCTGCAGGGTTTGGGCGGAGAACGGCGGATCGAGGATGGCCGTGACGAAATGGCGTGTCGCCCCGGGCGGAACGCGCGGGTTGGCGAGCGTCGCGATCTGGCCGCCGATGCGGCGGCCACCGCCGTTGAAGAGGGTGATGCGCAGCGCCGGCGCCGTGACCGCGCGCGCCTCGACGTTGCGGATCAGTCCCGAGACCGCCAGAGCCGCATGTCCCTGTTGCAGCGAAGGCGTGGCGCGCACGTCCTCGATCACCAGGCCGATGGGGTTCACCGGCAGGCCGATCGCCGCGTAGACCGAGGCCGTCTGCGGCCAGACGCCCACCACTGGCCCGCGAAACAGCACTGCCACCAGCGCCGCCGCGGCGATGCCCACGGCCACACCCGCCCAGACTGCACCGGTGACGGCGGCCTGGCGCAGGCGCTTTTCCTCCTCGGCGCGGTTGCGGAAGGTGCGCGGCAAGTCGTCGCCAGTGAGCGGCGCATCGGGCTGGCCGTCCTCGGGTGCGCCGGCGAGCGCGGCCGGTCCCGCGGCCGCGGAGAGTTCGAGCGGCGTCTCGGCGCTTGCGGTCCAGCGCGCGCCGCAGGCAGCGCAGCGCACCGCCCGCCCGCCGGGCCCGATCTGGACGTCATCGACGAAATAGCCGGTGGCGCACTGCGGGCAGGTAAGTATCATGCGGCGCGAATCGGACGGTCCGAGAAAAGCCTCTTCGAGGTCGCCGATTTCGGCCCGCATGTCCAGGAAGCCCATCGCCTCGGCGACCGCGCCCGCCGGCCACGATCCGCCGCACGCCATCGTTCGCTTCGAGGGCGTCTCGATGCGCTATGGACGCGAGCCGGAGGTGCTGAGGGATCTGACCTTCGATCTGGGGCATGGCTCGTTTCACTTCCTCACCGGACCCTCGGGGTCGGGCAAGTCGACGCTGCTGAAGCTGATCTATCTGGCGGAGCGGGCCTCGCGCGGCCGCATCGAGCTGTTCGGCCAGGATCTGGCGCGGCTCCGGCGCCGGGATCATCCGCGGATGCGCCGCCGTATCGGGGTGGTGTTCCAGGAGTTCCGGCTGCTCGACCATCTCTCCGTGTTCGACAACGCCGCGCTCTCGCCGCGTATCGCCGGCAAGAAGCCCGCGAGCTATCGCGCCGACGTGGCCGACCTGCTCGCCTGGGTCGGGCTGGGCGAGCGCATGCACGCCATGGCCCCGGCGCTCTCGGGCGGCGAGAAGCAGCGTCTCGCCATAGCCCGGGCGGTCATCAACCGGCCCGACATCCTCCTCGCCGACGAGCCCACAGGCAACGTCGACGAGGCCATGGGCCTGCGCATCCTGCGCCTGTTCCTGGAACTGAACCGGGTCGGAACCACGGTGCTGATCGCCAGCCATGATACCGAGCTCGTCGGACGCTCGGGCAAGCCGGCGCTGCACCTGGAGAACGGACGCCTTGCGCCCGGGCCTGCTCTGGTTTCAGAACTGGCCCGATGAGCCTCGCCTTCGATCCCGCCCGCTGGTGGCCGGCGCCGCTGCTGCCGCGCTCCGACGGGCGCGATCTGGCGCTGTTCTTCGTAGTGGCCGCGCTCTCGCTGCTGGCGGGGTGCGCCGCGGTGGCGGGGCTGGTGGGCGAACGGGCGGCCAAGGGCTGGCGCGCCGAACTCTCCGGCTCCGCCACCATCGTCGTCCGCGCCCAGGGCGCGGAGAGCCCCGACGAGGCGGCCGCGCGCGCCGCCGAGGCGGTCTCCGGCGTCAGGGGCGTGGCCGAGGCGCGGGCGCTTGGCGCGGCGAAAGCCGACGCGCTGCTGGCGCCCTGGATCGGTGCACGGGCGCTGCCTGCCGACCTGCCGATTCCGCGCCTCGTCACCGTCGAGTTGGACCCCAAGGCGCCGGCCAGCGGCGCCGACCTGCAGGCGGCGCTGAACGCCCGGGGCCTCGACGCCACCGTGGACGATCACAGCCGCTGGACCGCTCAGATCATGGGCGCCGGCGCGCTCATCCGCGGCGTCGCGCTTTCTCTCTTCGTCCTGATCCTGGCCGTGCTGGGCGCCGTGATCGCATTTGCGACGCGTCAGGGCCTGGCGGCGCGCCGCGATCTGGTCGAGGCCCTGCATCTGGCCGGCGCGACCGACGCCTTCATCGCCCGACTGTTCCAGGCCCGCTTCGCCCGATGCGCAGCCGAAGCCAGCCTGGTGGGCGCAGTTCTCGCCATCGCCGCTGCGGCCGCGCTCAGGCTGGCGGCGCATCCCGGCGCCCTGGCGCTGCCGCCGATCGCTTGGCGCGACCTCGCCGCGCCGGCGCCGTTTCCGATCCTGGGCGCGCTCGTCGCGGCGGTCACCGCGCGTCTGACCGCCATGAAGGCCCTCGAGCGGCGCCCGTGAGGACCCTGGCGGCGCTCATCGTCATGCTGCTGGTCTGGACCACGGGCCTGATGGCCTTCGCCGCCCGGATCGACCGCTCGACCCCCGCGCCCGACCCGCCCGTCTCCGACGGCGTGGTGGCCCTCACCGGCGGCCAGGACGCACGCATCGCCGCCGCCATCGGGTTGCTGGAATCGGGCAAGGCGACGCGCATGCTGATCAGCGGGGTCAGCCGCGAGGTGACCCGCGGCGAGTTGCAGACCCTCACTGGCGCTGACCAATCGCTCTACGACTGCTGCGTCGATCTCGGCTTCACCGCGACGAGCACCACCGGCAACGCCCGGGAGACCGCTCAATGGGCCGCGGCCAGGGGCTATCGGACACTCATCCTCGTCACCGCCGACTACCACATGCCCCGGGCGCGCCTGGAGCTGCGCGCGGCGATGCCGGGGGAGACGATCACGCCCTATCCCGTAGCCACGCCGGCGATGCAGGCCGGCAGATGGTGGCGCACGCGCGCCAGCGCGGACCGGATGATCCTCGAGTACAGCAAGTACCTGGCGGTGCTGACGCGAGAAACCGTGCTTGGACTGGGCGCAAGGCCGGCCGCGCGGCCCCGGAGCGCCGGCGCATGACGACGGCGCGTTCGCTCATCTTCGTCGCGATCTTCTATCTGTGGTCGACCTTGGCGGCGGTCCTCATGGCGCCGCTGATGCTATGTCCACGCCGCTGGATGTTCGCCGCCGCGAGGCTCTGGGCGCGGGGCGTCATGGCGCTGCTGCGCGTCGCCTGCGGTATCCGCGTCGAGGTGCGCGGCCGCGAGCACATTCCCCGCGGCCGGGCGATCGTCGCGCCCAAGCACCAGTGCATGTTCGACGTCTTCGCCCAGTTCGTCTGGCTGGACGACTGCTGCTTCGTCATGCGCAAGGAGCTTACGCGCATCCCGTTCTTCGGCTGGTACGGCCGCAAGCTCGGCATGATCGTGCTGGACCGCGAAGGCGCCGCCGCCGCGCTGCGCAGGCTCATCCGCGACGCCAGGGCCCGCCTTGCCGATCCGCGGCCGCTGGTGATCTTTCCCGAGGGGCACCGGGGCGCGCCCGGCCAAGCCGGCGCCTATCAGCCAGGCGTCGCCGGCCTCTATCGCGACCTCGATCTGACCACGCACCCGGTGGCGACAAACTCCGGAGTCCACTGGCCGGCGCACGGCTTTTTGCGCCGGCCCGGGCTCATCGTGTTCGAATTCCTGGAGCCCATCGCGCCGGGCCTGAAGCGCGATGAGTTCATGCGCGTGCTCGAAGAGCGCATCGAGGCCGGCTCGCAGACCCTGCTCGGCCTGTAGCGGATCAGCGCTCGCCGCCCTGTCGCGCCTCGCGTTCCTCGACCATGACCAGCAGCTGTTCCAGGGCGCGGTCGCGGATCGCCTCGGCGTGCAGATGCGCCACCAGGTCGCGCAGGTAATCGACATTGGCGCCGGAGAGGCCGCGGGCGCCGGCGATGAGGTCGGCCTGGGCGTCCAGGGCGAGCGCGCCGGCCCACTGCGGATGACGGGTGTCGGAGAGGAAGATCAGCGCCTCGACGTGGCGGCCGCCCTTGAGGCGCACCGTGGCGCGCGCCTCGACGTAGGTCTCGGTAGGCTGTTCGCGCTCGCGCAGGTAGGCGTGGGCGGCGCTCCAGTCGTGTTCCGCCACGCGATAGGCGGCGCCGCGCACCGATCCGCCGGGCGCGAGGCCAAGCACGAGGCCGCGTCTTGCGTGCGTGCCGCGGTGGTGAACCGAATAGATGCAAAAGGCGCGGCGGCGGCCATGGAGCGTCGCGCGCAGGCGCTCTAGATAGGCGAACCCCGGCCGCCACATCAGCGAGCCGTAGCCGAAGACCCAATGCTCGCCGCCCCTCGACATCACCCCTGCTTCGCCCTGGTCGCCGCCCGTGTCCCATAGCGAGGCCCGCGCCGCCCGCAAGCCGTCGCGGCTAGGCCTGTGGGCGCCCTTCGCCTTTGCCGTGCTTCTCGTGCTCGCGTGGAGCGGCGCATGGCTCTGGCTGGAGCGCGAGACCGAGCAGCGGCTCGACGGGGCCGTCGCGGCCCTGCGCGCCGACGGCGACGCGGTCGCCTGGGGCCGGCTGCGGGTGGGCGGCTACCCGTTCCGCCTGGACCTGGATTTCGACAACCTGCGCCTCGCCGAGCCTTCCGGGTGGGCGCTGGCGGCGGCGCAGCTGAAGACCGAGGCCTACGCCTGGGCGCCGATGCGCTGGATCCTGGTTGCGCCCCGCGGAATCGCGTTTGCACGCCCGGGCGGGGGAGCGGTGCGCGTGGGCGCTTTGGTGCTGCGCGCCTCCATGGAGGACTGGAGCGCCTCGCCGCCGCATCTCGTGGTCGAGGGCAAGGAGGTGACCTTCGCCCCGATGGCGGGCGGACGATGGTTTCCGGTATCGAGCGCCGCCAAGCTCGTCTTGGCCACCCGCGCCGGACCCCGGGATCAGGGAGCGATCTATCTGAAGCTGGACCAGGCGCGCGGACGGCTCGCCGACCTCCTGGCGGGCGTCGCCGAGCGCGGTCCGTTCACGCTGACGGCCAATCTGGTGTTCAACCACGCCAGCGCCGCGAGGGGACGAGACTGGCCGGCGCTGGTGCGCGCCTGGTCGCGCGCCGGCGGGTCGCTCCAGGTGGTTCAGCTCAGCCTCGCCACGGGCGAATCCCGCCTCGGCGCGCGCGCCGGCGCGTTTACCGTGGGCGCGGATGGCCAGGTTTCGGGCAGGCTCGAGGCCAGCCTGGGTTCGGCGCCGGCGCCCACGGTCTCCAGCCGCACCGCCGCCGCAGAAGGCCCAGCACGGCACGTGGTCATCGATTTTCAGGACGGACGGACCAGGCTCGGGCCGGTCATCGTCGGGCCGGCGCCGCGCCTCTTCTGATATCCTCGCCCCTCGCCCCTCGCCCCCGCCGCCTTGGCCATGTAAGAGGCCTCGCCCATGAACGCCCAGCCGCCCCCGCCCGCAGATATCGGCCGCTTCGCCATGCGCCGCCCTCAGCCCAAGCCCGGCATCGTCGAGATTACGCCGTACAAGCCGGGCAAGGCGATCGCGGCAGGCTTCGAACACCCGGTCAAGCTCTCCGGCAACGAGAACGTCCTCGGCTGCAGCCCGAACGCGCGAGAGGCCTTTCTGGCCGCCGCCGACGGGCTGAACCTCTATCCCGACGGGCGCGGCGGCCCGCTACGTGCGGCGCTGGCGGAGCGTCGCCGCCTCGAACCCGAGCGCCTCGTCCTGGGCTGCGGCACCGACGAGCTCCTGCATCTGATCAACCAGGTGTTCCTGGAGCCGGGCGACAACATCGTTCAGGGCCAGTACGCCTTCGGCGCCTATGCCATCGGCGCGCGCGCCTGCCAGGCCGAGGTGAGGAGCGCCGCCGAGCCCAACTTCCGCCTCGACGTGGACCTGCTGGCCGGGCTGGTCGATGAGCGCACGCGCCTCGTGTTCGTCACCCAGCCGGCCAACCCTACAGGGACTTTCCTCGCCTCAGACGAGCTCGCGCGGCTGCATGCGGAGCTGCCGCCAAGCGTCGTGCTGGTGGTCGATGCCGCGTATGCCGAATTCTGCACCGACCCGCGCTTCACCGACGGCCTCGAGCTGGCGCGGCAGGCCGAGAACGTCATCGTCACCCACACCTTCTCCAAAATCCATGGGCTGGCCGCCCTGAGGGTCGGCTGGGCCTATGCGCCGGCCGCCATCGCCGACGCCATCGATCGCATCCGGCCGCCCTTCAATGTCTCGACCCCCGCCCTCGCCGCCGCTGTGGCCGCTCTGGGCGACGTGGCGTTCCAGGAGAGGTCCGTGGAGCATGTCGAGCGCTGGCGGCCGTGGCTGTCGCAGCAGCTTGGCGGGCTTGGCCTGGCCGTCGTCCCCTCGGGCGCCAATTTCGTCCTCGTCGAGTTTCCGAACACGCCAGGCAGGACCGCACCCGAGGCCGAAGCCTTCCTCGCCGCGCGTGGCCTGCTGGTTCGTGGTGTCGCCGCCTACGGCCTGCCCGCGCACCTGCGCGTTACCATCGGCCTCGAGGCGGACAACCGCGCCCTCGTCCGGCGCCTCGCCGAGTTCCTGAAGGCCTGAGGCCCGGATGTCCGCGATCATCTACCCCAGGATGGCCGTGGTCGGCTGCGGCCTGATCGGGTCCTCCGTGATCCGCGCGGCCCGGGCGGCTGGCGTCGTCGGCGAGGTCGCCGTCGCCGACGCCAGCGAGGCCGTGCTGGAGCGCGCCGCCGAACTCGGCCTTGCGGACAGCTGCAGCACCGATCCGGCGGGAGCGGCGCGCGGGGCCGATCTGGTGGTCTTCGCGGTGCCGGTCATGGCCATGGGCGCCGCGATGGCCGCGACCGCGCCGGCGCTGAAGCCGGGCGCCACGGTCACCGACGTAGGCTCGGTGAAGAGCGCGGTCGCCGACGCCCTTTGCGCCGCCGCACCGGATGGGGTCTTCGTCATTCCCGGGCATCCCGTCGCCGGCACCGAGCAGTCCGGCCCCGACGCGGGCTTCGCGTCCCTGTTCCAGGGCCGCTGGACCATTCTGACGCCGCGTCCGTGCGAGGACGCCCTCTACCAGGCGGCGCTGGAGCGCCTCACCGCCTTCTGGATGGCGCTGGGCGCCAGGGTCGAGCTGATGGACGAGACCCACCACGACCTGGTGCTGGCGGTCACTTCGCACCTGCCGCACCTGATCGCCTACAACATCGTCGGCACCGCCGCGGATCTCGAGACCGTCACCCAGGGCGAGGTGATGAAGTATTCCGCCGGCGGCTTCCGCGACTTCACCCGCATCGCCGCTTCCAACCCGATCATGTGGCGCGACGTCTTCCTCAGCAACCGCGACGCGGTGCTGGAGATCCTCGGGCGCTTCACCGAGGATCTGCAGGCTCTGTCGCGCGCCATTCGCTGGGGCGAAGGCGACAAGCTTGAGGCCCTCTTCACCCGCACGCGCGCAATCCGCCTGGGCATCGTCGCCGCCGGCCAGGAAAGCCCGGAGCCCAATTTCGGCCGTGATCGCGAGCGGGGCTAGGGCCGGCGCGCCAGCCGGGCGATGCATTCGCGGTGCAGGTTCTCCAGCACTTTGGACGTGGACTCCTCGAGCCCAAGCCGCACCAGCGGCGCCGGCATGAAAGTGCGCGCGGCGACGAGGTTGACGTAGGTCACCTGGGTCGCGCGGCCACCGGCGAGCGGCGTCAGCCGCCACGCGCCCTGCTCCGGGACAAGGTCGCCGCCCACCGCGTGGAAGCGGATGGAGCTGAACGGCCGGTAGTCAGACCTCTGTAGATGTTGTGGAGGGCGGGAAACATCAGGCCGCCCCGCGTCACCTGCTCGCGCACGTCCCAGGCGCCCGCGGGGTCGGCGGCTAGCACGCGGCAGCTCGCGCCGGCGATCAGGCGCGAGGTTTCGCGGCAATCGGTCATCACCCGCCAGACGACCTGGGCAGGAGCGCCGATATCGATCGCAGCCCGCACCAGCCCGGCGCCGCCCGGCTCGGCGGTCACGTGCGAGACGGCGCGCCCCCGGCCGAGCTCGGCCTGGCTTCGCGCGCCCGGCGTCCAGCTCGGGGCGGCGCCTGCGAGCGCCGCCGTCAGAACCGCCGCCAATCCGATGCTGTCCAGCCCCATGTGCGCGCCCCGGCTCAAGGCGGGATACGCGCCGGGCGGCTCGGTGGATCACTACCAGGAGCGCGGCCGAGCGAGCTGTGGCGCGCGGCGCGTCTCAGAAGAACGCGAAGGCGCGGATCTCGATGCTCTCGCGCGGCGGCGCGCTCGTCGGCGTGGTCGGATCGTCGAACGACGAATGCGCGCACCAGCGGGCCGGCCCGCCAGCGTCGGAGTCATAGACCTTGAATACCAGGGCCTCGTCGCGAAGCATGCGAGGGAAGTAGATCCAGCGGTGGCCCGGGTTGCGGCGGACGAGATAGATCTCGCCGACGCGATCGGGGAAGCGGCGCTCCGAGGCGATGAGGTCTTCAGGAGCCAGAGAGCGGGCGTCGATCACCGCCAGGGGGTTGCGCTCGACCGGCCGATCGATGGCGCGCCAGACCTGTATGATGGCGAAACGACGGCTCGACAACATCTCGGCCTCGCCAGGCAGAAGGTCGCGCAGGCGCTGTGGACCGGACCATTCGGTGTAGTCGTTGTGCACCGACTTCACCGGTTCGCGAATCCGGCGCGCGGCGCGCCGGTCCTCGTCGCTGGACCGCAGCGTGTGGTCGAAGACGTGCACGCGCCTTGCTCCCGATCGCTCGGCGATCAGCCGCTGCATTTCGGGGTAGTAGACGCTGTGCAGTTCGTCGGCGTCGAAGAAACTGTGCATCCGGGTCGGATGGCTGGCGAGTTCGAAGCCGCTCGCATCGAGCCCGAACTCCCCGTGGCGCCGGCCGTTCGCGATCGAGACGACCTGCTTTTCGTAGGTCCCGGTCGTGCGCCGCATCAGGCCGTCCGGGCCGCCCGTCTCGTTCACCGGCTTGACCCCGGTCCAGACCGCATAGCTCATCGGCGCCTGGACGGCGTCGCCCGCAATGCTGGCAGTCTCGGTCAGGGACATGCTGGCCTTTTCGGCGGCGCCGACGGGGCGCCGATCGTCAGGACATAGGCGCCCGCGCCCGAACCCTCAAGCTACCTCAGGTGCGCCACGGTCGCCTCGATCGCCTCGACCAGCCCCATGCGTTCGAGGCGCACCCCTTCGGGCAGACCGAGGAAGAGGCGCGTCGGGGCGGCGGCGTCGAGCATCACGAAGACGCCGCGGTCGTCGGCGCGCCGGATCAGACGGCCGAACGCCTGGGCGATGCGTCCGCGCGCGACGGCGTCGTCATAGGCCTTGCCGCCGAAGCGGTCGCGCCGGGCCTTGTGCAGCAGGTCGGGTCTCGGCCAGGGCACCCGGTCGAATACCAGCAGGCGCAGCGCGCGCCCGGGAACGTCGATGCCGTCCCTGACCGCATCGACGCCGAGGAGGCAGGAGTCTTCCTCGGCGCGAAAGATGTCGACCAGCGCGCCGGCCTCCAGTGGATCGACGTGCTGCGCGTAGAGGGCGAGACCGCGGTCGGCGAGGGGCGCGGCGATCTGATCGTGCACGGCGCGCAGGCGGCGGATGGCGGTGAAGAGCCCCAGCGCGCCGCCACGGGCCGCCAGGAAGAGTTCGCGCATGGCGGCGGCCACCTGACGCGGATCGTTTCTCCCTACGTCGGTGATCACGATGGCGCGGGCGTTGGCGGCATAGTCGAACGGCGAGCCCAGCCGCAGCGTCTTCGGCGGATCGCCCAGGCGCGCCGAACCGGTGCGCAGCTTCGTGAGCGCGAAGGGATCGTCCAGGGTGGAATCGGCCAAGGTCGCGCTGGTCACCAGCACGCCGTGCGCCGGCGCCAGCACCGCGGCGTGCAGCGGCACCGTGGGATCGACCCAGTGTCGCCGGTACGCCGCGTCGACAGCCCGGCCGAAGTGGAAAGTGGCGTCGAACCAGTCGACGAATTCGGGGTCGTCCTCGGCCTCCTCGCCCAGGGCGGTCAGCATCGAGCGCCAGGCGGGCAGCGTCATCCGTGCCCGGCGGTCGAGTCCGCGCAGCGCGCCCTCGATCCTCGCCCGCTCGCCGGTGGGAAGCTCCTGCGCGTCGTCGTCGAGCGCGTCGGCCAGGCTTCGGGCCAGGGCCGCGAGCGGCGCCTCGATCGCGGCCAGCGCCTGCGCCGCGGGCGCCGCGGCGGCGCGCACCGCATCCAGTGCGGGCCGGGCGGCGCACTCCATCCCCAGTTCAGAGGCGCGGGCGCGGGCGCGCAGCTGCCCCAGCACGGCCGCCAGCAGGGTCTCGATAGGCCCGGTCGGACTCGCCTCGCCGCCGGGCGGCGCGATGCGCCCGGACCAGCCCTCGCCGGGCAGCGCCGCGGCGGCGCGCACCGCCTGGCCGAGCGCCTCCCTGGCCGCCTTGCGCTCGGCGAGCACCTCGGCCAGGCGCGCCTCCAGGCCGCGGCCGCGCCGGCTCCGGCCCTCCGGCCCGCGGATCCAGCGGCGCAGCTCAGCCGTCTCCGCCCCGGAAAGCACCGTGGCGAAGGCCGAATCGGCGGCCTCGAACAGGTGGTGGCCCTCGTCGAAGACGATGCGCTTCAGGTGCGCCGTCTCCACGTCGGCTGGCCGGCCCCTGGCGGTGCGCGCGCCGTCGTAGGCCGCCTGGCTCATCACCAGCGCGTGATTGGCGATGACGATGTCGGCGCGCCGCGAGGCGCGGATCGCCCGCTCGACGAAGCAGACGCGGTAGTGGGGGCAGCCGGCGTGAATGCACTCGCCGCGGCGGTCGACGAGGTTGGCGGATGAGGCCTGGGCTGCCGGACCCACGGCGAACAGCGTCGCGAGCCACGCCGGGAAGTCGCCGCCGGTCATGTCGCCGTCGCGGCTGGCCCTGGCCCAGCGCGCCACCAGCGCCACGCCGACGAGGTCGCCGCCGCCGAGTTCGGCGGCGCGCGCCACCTCCTGCAGATTGAGGAGGCAGAGGTAGTTCTCGCGACCCTTGCGGACCACCGCCTTGCGGGCGCGGGCGCGGGCGGCCGGGTCGGGAAAAAGCGCGCGGCTCTCGCGCTCGATCTGGCGCTGCAAGGCGCGGGTATAGGTCGAGACCCAGACAGCCGGACCGTTCGCCTCGGCCCAGAGCGAGGCCGGGGCGAGATAGCCGAGGGTCTTGCCGACGCCGGTGCCGGCCTCGGCCAGCATCATGCGCGGCTCGCCCTCGCGTTCACGGGGTCCGAAGGCGTAGGCGCTCTCGGCGGCAAAGGCGGCCTGGGCGGGCCGCGCTTCGTCGAGTCCGATGCGCTCCAGGAGGACGGCGAGCCGCCGGGCGGCGCCCTCCGGCTCGACCGGCTTGGCGCCTGGCTCCCCGGGCGGCGCCTCGTCCTCCCACTCCGGCAGCCGCTGCCAGACCTCGAGGCCCGAGCCGCGCCAGGGCCGGCCGATGGCGCGCGAGCGGAGCGCGCCGACCGCCGCCGGCGCCCAGGCCCAGCTGGCGCGCCCGAGCGTCTCGGCGAGCGCCAGAGCCTCTTCGCGGCCGGGGGTCGGGTGCTGCGCCAGCTCGGCGAGCAGACACGCGCAGACCTCGCGCAGCGCCTGCGCCTGCTCGGCCGCGTCCCTGGGTTCGGCCAGGCCGAGCGCCAGCGCCAGCCCGCCGGCCGAGGGCGCGCAGAAGATCGCGGGCCGCACGAAGGCGAAGAGTTCCAGAGCGTCGAAGCGCCGGGCCGACCGCGGCGGCGCCGTCAGTCCCAGCCGGCGCGCCGTCAGGCCGGCGTGGGCCACGAGCGCCGGCCCGCTCTCCAGCAGAGCGCGCGCTTCGGACGGAGGCACGAGCCTCGCCTTCGCCGCATCGGCGAGCCCGCACCTCGGTCCGGGCAGCACCACCAGAGCGGGGGCGAGAGCCAGGCTCGGGGCAGGATCGCTCACGGGTCCACGATTACCGCATCGACGCCGAAACGAACAGTGAACATTGATTGGCGCTGGTCTTGGAGCGTGGTACACAGCCGTAAGGAATAGCCAAGAATGAGTCTGGTCATGACATGGTCCCTGGCGCGCGCCGGAGGCCAGCTTTCTGAACTCGTTCGTGAGGCGCAGGAAGGCGGGTCGCAGCATTTCGCCGGCTCGGGTTGCGCGGTTCTCGCGCCCTGGTCCGTCTGATGGACGATTGCCCCGTCCCCGGCGTGCTGCCGGCGCGGTTCGCGGCCTGGTTCGCCGATCGGGGCTGGACGCCGCGGGCGCATCAGCTGGCGATGATCGACTTGGCCCGCGCCGGACGGCACGCCCTGCTGATCGCCCCCACGGGCGGCGGCAAGACCCTGGCGGGATTTCTGCCGAGCCTCATCGAACTGGCCGGGCGGCGCGGCGCCGTCGCGTCCGCGGGTGTCCATACCCTCTACCTTTCGCCGCTGAAGGCGCTGGCCGTCGATGTCGAGCGCAACCTCATGGCGCCGATCGCCCAGATGGGCCTCGGCATCAAGGCCGAGTCCCGCACCGGCGACACCGGCCTCGCCCGCCGCCAGCGCCAGCGGGTGAAGCCGCCGGACATGCTGCTCACCACGCCCGAGCAGCTGGCGCTGTTCTGCGCCTGGGAAGGGGCGCGGCGATATTTCGAAGATCTCAGATGCGTGATCGTCGACGAGGCGCACGCCGTGTGGCCCTCCAAGCGCGGCGACCTCCTGGCGCTGGGGCTGGCGCGCCTGCAGCAATTTGCGCCGGCGATGCGCCGGGTCGGTCTTTCCGCCACGATCGAGGATCCCGACGTGGTCCGGCGCTGGCTGGCGCCGGCGAGCGGACGCGATGTCGATCTCGTCCGCGGCGCGGGCGGTGCGCCGCCGATCGTCGAGATCCTGCTCAGCGAAGGGCGCGTGCCCTGGGCGGGGCACACGGCCCAGCACGCCATGCCGCAGGTATACCAGGCGATCAGGCGGGCGAGGACCGCGCTCGTCTTCGTCAACACCCGCTTCCAGGCCGAATTCGCCTTTCAGGAACTCTGGCGACTCAACGACGACAGCCTGCCCATCGCCTTGCATCACGGCTCGCTGGCGCCCGAGCAGCGGCGCAAGGTGGAGGCGGCGATGGCGCGCGGCGCCCTGCGGGCCGTGGTCTGCACCTCCACGCTGGATCTGGGCATTGACTGGGGCGACGTCGACCTCGTCATTCAGCTCGCCTCGCCCAAGGGCGCCTCGCGCATGGTGCAGCGGATCGGGCGCGCCAACCACCGGCTGGACGAGCCCAGCCGCGCCATCTTCGTGCCGGCCAACCGCTTCGAGATGCTGGAATGCCAAGCCGCGCGCGAGGCCATTGCCGAAAACGCTCTCGACGCCGAGCCGGAGCGCGAGGGCGCGCGCGATGTCCTGGCCCAGCATGTCATGGGGCTCGCCTGCTCCGAACCCTTCGATCTCCTCGCCCTCTACGAGGAAGTGCGTGCCGCCGGCCCCTATCGCGGCCTGACCTGGGAGGATTTCGAGGCGGTAATCGATTTCGTCTCGACCGGCGGCTATGCGCTCAGAACCTACGATCGTTTCCGGCGCATCGTGAAGGGAACGGATGGACGCTGGCGGGTGCGCAACGAGGAGACGGCGCTGCGCCACCGCATGAACGTCGGCGCCATCGTCTCGCCGGCGATGCTCAGCGTTCGGATCGCCGGCCGGCGCGGCGCGCCCGGGCGAAAGATCGGGGAGGTGGAGGAAGGCTACCTGGAGGTGCTCGAACCCGGCGACACCTTCGTTTTCGCCGGCCAGGTCTGGCGCCTCGTGGGACTCGCCGGCATGGACGTGCTGGTCTCGCCGGCCGGCGACGCGAGCCCGAAGATGCCATCCTGGGGCGGTTCGAAGTTCGCCCTTTCGACCTTTCTTGCCGCCAAGGTGCGGCGCCTGATGAGCGAGGCCCAGCGCTGGGACGCGCTGCCGCGCGACACCCGCGAGTGGCTCGAAGTCCAGCGCGACAAGTCCGCGATTCCCGCCGAAGACGAGATGCTTCTGGAGACCTTTCCCCGCGGCAGCCGCCACTTCATGGTCGCCTACCCCTTCGAGGGCCGTCTGGCGCACACGACCCTGGCCATGCTCGTCACCCGCCGTCTCGAACGCGCCGGCGCCGGACCGCTGGGCTTCGTCTGCAACGACTATGCCGTGGCGGTCTGGTCGCTTCGCCCCATGGACGATCTTGACCTGGATGATCTCTTCGCCGAGGACATGCTGGGCGATGACCTCGAATCCTGGCTCCTGGAAAGCTCGATGATGAAGGGCGCGTTCAAGGGTTGCGCGCTGATCTCCGGGCTGGTGGAGCGGCGCTTCCGGTCGAGCCAGAAGACGGGCCGCCAGATCACCTTCTCGACCGACCTCGTCTATGACGTGCTACGCCGTCACCAGAGCAACCACCTGTTGCTGCGCTGCGCCCGCGCCGACGCGGCGCGCGGCCTCGTCGACGTCGTGCGTCTCGGCCAGCTTTTGGCGCGCATCAAGGGCCGCATCCGCCATGCGCGGCTCAAGCGCCTGTCGCCTTTCGCCGTGCCGATGGTGCTGGAGATCGGCAAGCAGCGCTCGCCCGGAGGCGCCGGCGAGATGATCCTCGCCGAGGCCGCCGAGACCCTGATCGCCGAGGCGCTTGCATGAATGCCGAACCTGCCCATCGCTACGCCTTTGCCCCCAGCCCCTGCGGCGGGGTGGCGATCGAGGTCGGCGGATGCCGCGCCGTGCTGCGGCCCTCCGGCGCGCTCTGGCTCGTCGGCGAGCGCCTGCTCGTCGTCGCCGACCTGCATCTGGAGAAGGGTTCGGCCTATGCTTCGCGCGGCCAGCTGCTGCCGCCCTACGACAGCCGCGAGACCCTGGCGCGTCTCGCCGCCGAGGCGGCGCTGCTCGCGCCGCGCGCCATCGTGCTGCTGGGCGACAGTTTTCACGACCGGGCGGGCGAGCAACGGCTGGCGCGCGATGATGGGGGGGCGCTCATCGCACTCGCCGCCGCGGCCGAACTCGTCTGGATCGTCGGCAATCACGATGCCGAGGGCCCAAGTCGCCTGCCTGGCCGCGTCGCCGGGGAACTCGCCGTCGCGGGGCTTGCCTTCGTGCATCAGCCGGAGGCGGGCCCGCGCAGCGGCGAGGTGGCCGGTCATCTGCACCCGTGCGCGAAGGTCAAGGGTCGGGCGGCGAGCGTGCGTCGGCGCTGCTTCGTGACCGACGGGGAGCGCCTGGTAATGCCGGCGTTCGGCGCCTTCGCCGGCGGCCTCAATGTCCGCGATCGGGCGTTCCGCGGACTCTTCGCACGTCCGCCCCTGGCGATTGCGCTCGGCGAACGCCGCGCCCACCCGATCGGATGGGACCGTCTTGGCGGCGACTGAGCCGGCGTCGCGCAGACGCCGCGCCGACGCCGCTGGTCACTGGGTATAGACGGAAAGCTTGGCGACGGTGGCCGCGTCGGGCGCGCCGGTGACGGCGAGGCCCTGGTCACGCTGGTAGGCGGCGATGGCGAGCTTCAGCGCCGGCGAGGCGGCGCCGTCGGTAGGCCCCTGATAGTAGCCGAGCTGGTTCAACGCCCTCTGCGCCGTGACGAGATCGGGCGAGGCCGGGCCCGGCGCGGCGGCGGCCGCACCGCCGCTCGGCGCAGGCTGGAAGTCGGCGGCGGCGCGCTCGGCGACGGCCCGGGCCTGCGGCGTCAGGAGAGCCCGCAGCCGCAGGGCGGCAGCTTTCGACTCGGCATCGCCCGCACGCGCGGCGATCAGGTACCACTTGTACGCCTCGGCCATGTTCTGGCTGACCCCGTCGCCGTGTTCATAGAGGCCGGCGAGATTGAACTGGCTGTCCAGCAGGCCGAGATCAGCGGCGCGCCGAAACCACTCGGCGGCCATGGGCGCGCTCTTCGCACCGCCGGTCCCCTCGAAATAGTCGAGCGCCAGGTTGTGCATGGCCGCTCGGTCGCCCGCCTCAGCGGCCCGCTCCACCCAGCGGCGCGCCTCGACCGGGTCCTGCTTCACGCCGTGCTCGCCGGCCTCGTAAAGCTTGCTGAAGTAGAACTGGGCCGGCGCATAGCCGTCATCGGCGAGACGGCGCATGTCGGCGAGTCCGCCAGCCTGGCTCGCCTCGATCTTGGCCACTGCGCGCGAATATCCCGCCGCGAGATCGGCGGCGGACCGAGGCGTCATCGGACTGGGCGAAAGCGCCAGCGCCGCCAAGGGGGCGGCCTGCGTCCGCTCGCCGCCGGGCGCTCGCGACAAGGCCAGCGCGTCGGCCACGCGTTTGGGCAATTTGCCGCCGGGCTCGCCTTCCAGGAAAAGGAAGCCGCCCGCGGACAGGCTGACCGCGGCCAGCAGGCTCGCCACCATCAGGGCGCCGGTCATAGCGGAGGGCGGCCTGCCGCGCAAGCGCCCGAAACTCAGGCTCCCGAGCACGCCCTCCTTGGCTGCGCGCTTTGCAGGTCCGCGTCTTGCGGCAGGAGCGGTCTCGCCGGTCGCCCGCGCCGCCGCCCGGGCGCGCTCGATCACCTCGCGGGTGGTCGGGGGCGACACCCGCGCCGGTGCGGGGTCGGCGAACGTGGCGCCGATGGACGCTGACGCGGCCGTCGGCGGGTTCGCCGCGGCCTCGGCCCGGTCGGCCCGAGCCGGTTCGGCCTCTACCCGCGCCTCGTCGAGGTCGAAACCCTGATTGGGCTCGAGCTCGACTGCGGCGATGTCGTCCTCGTCGGTCGCATCAGCGTGGAGGATGGGCGCAACGGTGGGGAGCGCGGCCTGCGACCCGGGCTCGCCGAGGTCGGCCGCCGCCTCGAAATCGGCGTCGTCGAAAGCGGCGTCGTCGAACCCGGGAGGGGCGGCGCCTTGCGGGCGCAGGATCGGGGTGAACAGCGCCGCAGGCGCGGCCCTGGCGTACGGCCGCTCTGCCGGCGGCGCGCCGAAGCTGGGGAACGGGGCGTCGGCGAAGAGGGAGTCGTCATTCTCGGCGGGCGCCCCGAGGCGGGGCTCGCTGTCGGAGCGCCGCCGCTGGGTCTCGGCCAGCCGATCGTCGATCTTCTGACGCGCCTCGTCGAGCAGCCGCGCCGTGCGCTCCTCGCTGAGGCGGATGCGCTCGGCGAGTTCGCCGGCGGAGCGCTCCTGTCGCTGGCTGACGCGCTCGGTCACCCGGGAGACCTGCTCGCCGACGTCGTCGATGGCCTGGGCCGAACGGCGCTCGGCGACCGCGATCCGATCTGCCAGGCGCTCCGTGATGCGGGCGATCTCGCCGCCGAGTTTCTCCAGCGCCTGCGCCTGCAGCGCATCGGCGCGGGCGAGCCGGTCCTCGACGGCGCTCGCCACGCGCGACATCTGCGCACCGATGCGCTCGGCCGCCTCGGCGCTGCGGTGTTCGACGCCCTGGACCCGGGTGTTGAGGTTCTGCGCCACCTGCAGCACCTCGTGGCCCATCCGCTCCAGCGCGCCGGCGGAGCGGTGTTCGGCGGCGCGGACGTGCTCGCCCATCTCGGCCAGCGCCTGATCGACGCGCTCGAAGCGCGTCTCCGCCGCGACGGCGAGCTGCTGGGCCAGGCTCTCGCGCACCTGATCGACGCGAGCCGAGAGATTGTCGGCAATGGTCTGGACGAGCTCGCCTGCGTCGCCTTCGACGCGTTCGAGACGTCCGTCCAGCTCGGCGCAGGCGCTTTTCAGTTCGCGGATGGCCCCGCTGGTGGCTCGCTCGGCGTGATCGAGCCGTTCGGTGCGCTCTCCGAGCTGCGCGATCGCTCCGCTCGCCGCCCGGCCGGATTCGTCGAGGCGCTCGACGCGCGCGTTGACCTGACCGATCGCATCGCGGGCGCGTCGCTCGGCCTCGTAGGCGTGCCCGGCCACCTTGCCGATGGCGCCCTCGAGGGCGCGCACCGCCTCGACTGCGCGAGGCCCCTGGTTCTCGAGTTCGATCCGGCCGAGACGGGCGGAGAGCAGACCCTGCTCGCCCTGCACCGCTTCGACCGCGCCTTCGACGCGCGCTGCAACCTGCATCTGCTCGCGCTCGCCCGCGTCGATCCGCTGTATCACCTCGCGCACGGATCGCTCGACGCCTGCGATGGCCAGCGCCTGGCGGCTCTCGGCGCTCTCGATGCGGTCCGAGAGGCGCTCCAGGGCATCGGTCACCCGCCGCGTCTCGTCGGCCGCGAAGAAGCGCGGCCCCTGGCCCGCGACCCCCGCCTCGGAGCGGCCCGTCGGTCGAGCCGAGGCGCCCTGGATGAAATAGTCGTGCGAAGTGGCGTCCTCGGGCTCGTCGGCCATCAGGCGCCCCAGCCACTCGTTCAGCGACATCCCCGAGCGGCGCGCCAAATCCTCCGCCACCTCTCGGCTCGCCGGATCGACCGACCTTGCGCTTCGGGGCGCCCCCGCCGTCATCCGAATCGCCTCCCAGCCTCAAGCTGGAGGGTAGCATCGATCCCTAGTGTGTAAACGACGCGCAGACGCCAAGTCTTGCGATGTCGCCGCACCCGCCGTGGACCTCGACCGCCTCCCGCAGCAGCCTTCCAGTTCTGCCGTGGTCTGGTTAAGCAAAGATTAAGCGGCGCAGGCGCGATTAAGACTTTCGATGGGAATGACCGTCACCGACCAGGCGCGCCGCTCAGGCTGCCTCGAGGGCGACCGGTTCGCGCTCCTCGGACCTGCGCCCACGGCGGGCCAGGCCAGCGACGCCGCCCGAGGACAGCAGACCGACGTCGGCCATCAGGATCGGGATCGCCCATTTGCGCGCCGCGGCGATGTAGCGCGGCTGCCAGACCGGATCGTACTTGTCCTTGTAGCGGCGCACGCCGCGAAAGTTGTAGATTTCCTCGCCGCGGTCGAACAGGAGCCGTCCGACGCGCGACATGATCGGCGCGAGCGGCCGGTCCTCCAGGCCGGCCAGCGGCGCCATGCCGAAGTCGAAAGCCTGATAGCCCTCGGCGCGCCCCCAGGCGATCAGCTCGACGAACAGGAAGTCCATCACGTCCTTGGGGGCATCGTCGCCGAAGCGCATCAGGTCGATGGAGAAGGCGCCGCGTCCGGCCGTGGTCCAGAGCGTGGCGAAGGCGACGACGGCCCCGGCCGCGCGCACCGTCGCAACGGGAAACTCGGCCACGTAGGCCGAGTTGAAATGGCCGAGGCTGAAGGTTTTCTCGTCCCCGGACTGGCGCCCCAGCCAGGCTTCGGAGACGCGTTTCAGCTCCGGCATGATCTGGCGGGCGGCGCCGGCCGGGAGCACCTCGAAGGTCGCGCCTTCGTCGCCGGTCTTGCGCCAGCTGCGTCTCAGGTTGCCGCGCCGGCGGCCGTCGAGACTGAAGTTCTCGAGGGGCACCGCCGCGCTCTCGCCGATCTTTTGGATCGAGAAGCCGAGATCGACGAGGTCGGGCAGATCCTCCGGTCCGAGCGCGTAGAAGCCCGGCCGCGCCGCATGAGCGTCGGCAAGTTCGCGGAAGCGCCAGAAGAGTTCGGTGCGTTCAGCCCTGCGCCCGACCGGCGGCCCCATGGCGATCCAGGACCGCCCGCGCACGCCGAACATCAGGAACGAGCCGCCCGACTCCGAAAACAGGAACCGTTTGTCGCCGAGCAGCGCCAGATTGGACCCTGGCTCGGCCAGTTCCGCGCGGGCGAGGATCGAGCGCACGCGCAGGAAATCCGGATCGTCGCCCACGATGACCGGCGGCGTCGCCGGCGTGGCGAGCAGCCGCCAGATGCCGAACCCCAACAGCAGGACGGCCGCCGCGGCCGAGGAGCGGATCGCACGGGCGGCGTCGGCGTCGGCGATCGCGCCCACCCACGTCTTGTCGGCGTAGTCGGCGTTCTGGAACGACCACCAGCCGACGATGGCCGCTCCCGCCACGGCCGCCAGCGCCGAGAACATCCAGCCGGGCGTCACCTCCATCCTGGAAAGCCGCGCCGCCCTGGGAAATGCGGCGCGCAAGGGCGCCATGGCGCCGAGCAGGCAGGTCAGCGCCAGCGACTCCTCCCATTGGAAGCCCTTGGTGAGCGCCAGTAGCGCGGCGAGCGGCAGCAGCAGCACGCTCGCCATCCAGGCGGCGCCCAGCCTGCGGCTGAGGCCGAACGCGATCAGCACCAGAGCGAGGCCGATGATGCTCGAAAGGAACTGACTGATCTCGATGAGCACGATGGGGGTGTAGCGAGCGAGCCAGAGGAAACGCATCGGATCGGAGGGGGTGGCGCCGGAGAACAGCAACATGACGCCCGCCGCCGCCACCGCGCCGGCTAGCACCCAGGGCGCGGCCGCAATCACCGCGGGGCGAAGTTCGCGCAACCAGCGCATGGAGCTCCTTTGGCCGCCCACCAGCGCCGGCGACCATAGCTGATTTGCAAGACAGGCGCGTGCGGCTTGTGCGACTCGGGCTTGCCCCCCGCCTGGGCCGCGCTAAGGTGAATCCGAACAACTGTTCGGGAGATTGCCTTCCATGCCCGACTTCGGCGGCGACCTGACGGCTTTCCGCGCCGACGTCAGGGCGTGGCTGGAAGCCAACTATCCGGCCGAACTGAAGCGGCCAAATCCTCGCTCCGATCCCGAGGCGACATGGGGCGGGCGCAGGTTCGAGGGTTCCGATGATCCCCAGATCGTCTGGATGCGGCGCATGGCCGCCAGGGGCTGGACCGCGCCGACCTGGCCCAGGGCCTATGGCGGCGGCGGGCGCTCGGGAGACGAGGCGCGGGTCCTCGACCAGGAACTGGCGCGCGGCGGCTATCGGGCGCCCCTTGCCTCGTTTGGGCTGTGGATGCTGGGGCCGGTGCTGCTGGAATACGCCAGCGAGGCGCAGAAGTCCGAGCACCTGCCGAAGATCGTCCGCGGCGAGATCCGCTGGTGCCAGGGCTACTCGGAACCGGGCGCGGGGTCGGATCTCGCGTCGCTGCAGACGAGGTGCGAGGACGCCGGCGACAGGTGGCTGATCAATGGCCAGAAGATCTGGACCAGCTACGCCGACCGCGCCGACTGGTGTTTTTGCCTGGTGCGCACCGATCCCGCAGCCAGGAAGCACGAGGGCATCAGCTTCGTGCTGATCGACATGGCCACCCCGGGCGTAGAGACCCGGCCGATCAAGCTGATCTCCGGCGAGAGCCCGTTCTGCGAGACCTTCTTTACCGACGTCAGAATCCCGAAGACCAACCTGGTCGGTCAGATCAACAAGGGCTGGGATATCGCCAAGCGCCTGCTGCAGTACGAGCGCCAGAACATCTCCGGCGGCTTCGGCGGCGGCGGCGGCGCTGGCGGCGCGGCGGGGGATCTGGCCGAGATCGCCAAGCGATATCTGGGGTGCGACGCGGCCGGCGCGCTCGCCGACGCCGACCTTCGGGGCCGCATCAGCCGCAACAAGATGGACTTCCAGTCCTTCAATCTGACGCTGCAGCGCATCGGCGCGGAGTCCAGGGCGAGCAACGGCCCGAGTGCGGCCACCTCGATCATCAAGTACGCCGCCGCCGCCTTCGCCCAGGAGCGCTCGGAACTGATGCTGGAGACCATGGGCGCCCAGGGACTGGGATGGGAAGGCGAGGGGTTCACGCCCGCAGAGCTGACGGCGACGCATGGCTGGCTGCGCTCGAAGGGCAATTCGATCGAGGGCGGAACCTCGGAGGTGAACATCAACGTGGTGGCCAAGCGCGTGCTCGGCTTGCCGGACCCGAAGTAGGCCTCAAGCGAAGCGGCCGGACTTGCGCTGCGCCCGATTTTGGCGCGACGGATTGCGATGATTTGAACGGCGACGATTTGATCCGGAGTTGATTGGATGGCTGATTTTGGCGGCGACGCCGAGGCGTTCCGAGCGGAGGCTCGCGCTTGGCTGGAAGAGAGTTTCCCCGCTGCGTTGCGGCAGAACCCCGCCCTGCAGATGGCCGCCATGATGGGCGACGCCGAGGCGCCGCGGGCCAGAGACTGGCGCGAGCGCATGGGCGCAAAGGGCTGGGGCACGCCCACGTGGCCCAGGCAGTATGGCGGCGGCGGCCTCTCGAAGGGCGAGGCGCGGGTGCTGGCCGAGGAAATGAGCCGCATCGGCGCGCGCAATCCCATCGGCGGCATGGGGGTGATGATGTTCGGCCCGACGCTGCTGGAGGTCGGCGACGAGGCGCAGAAGCAGCGCCACATTCCGCCGATCGTGCGGGGCGAGCTGCGCTGGTGCCAGGGCTATTCCGAGCCGGGCGCCGGCTCGGATCTGGCGTCCCTGCAGACCCGCGCCGAGGACAGGGGCGACCGCTGGCTGGTGAACGGTCAGAAGATCTGGACGTCCGGCGCCAACCTCGCCGACTGGTGCTTCTGCCTGGTGCGCACCGATCCCGGGGCCAAGAAGCACGAAGGCATTTCCTTCCTGCTGATCGACATGAGGACGCCGGGCGTCGAGGCGCGCCCGATCCTCCTGATCAACGGGACGAGCCCCTTCTGCGAGACCTTCTTCACCGACGTGAGGGTCCCCAAGGAAAACCTGATGGGGCCGCTCAACGGCGGCTGGAGCATCGCCAAGCGGCTCTTGCAGTTCGAGCGCGACAACATCTCCGCCGGCCTCGGCGGCGGCGCGATCGGCTCGCCACAGGCGACGGCGGGCGTGGAGGAACTGGCGAAGCGCTGCGTCGGTCTGGACGAGGGCGGCAGGCTCGCCGACGCCGATCTTCGCCGCCGCGCCGCCGACCACAAGATGGAGAACCGCGCGTTCCAGCTCACCGTCCGGCGGGCCTCGGACGAGGCCAGGTCGAACCAGGGTCCGACGGCCGCGACCTCGATCATGAAGTATGCGGGCGCCAAGATCGCTCAGGATCGGACCGAACTCGGCATCGAGGCCCTGGGGGCGAAGGGCCTTGGCTGGGGCGGCGACGGATTTGAGCGCGACGAACTGGACCGCGTGCGCGGCTGGCTGAGGGCCAAGGCGAATTCCATCGAAGGGGGCACCTCGGAAGTGAACCTCAACGTGGTCGCCAAGCGTGTGCTAGGATTGCCCGATCCGAGATAGCGCGCCGGCGCGGGGCGCCGCGGCGGCCCCGGCGAAGCGATTTGCAAGGAGCGATTTCAATGGCTGATTTTGGCGGTGATCTGGACACTTTCCGGGCCAAGGCGCGCACATGGCTGGAGGAAAACTTTCCCCCGTCGCTGCGCCGGGACGAAGATGCGGCCATGGAAGCGATCATGACGGGGCAGAAGCCGTCCGCCGACGCCGAGCTGTGGCGCAGGCGCATGGGCGAGAAGGGCTGGGGCGTGCCCACCTGGCCCAAGGAGGTGGGCGGCGGCGGCCTGACTCCCGTCGAGGCCAGGGCGCTGCAACAGGAGATGGCGCGGATCGGGGCCTTCAATCCCATCGTCGGCATGGGTCCGGGCATGTTCGGCTCGACGCTGCTGGAGTACGGCACCGAGGACCAGAAGCGGCGCCATCTGCCGGCCATCGTGCGCGGCGAGCTCAGATGGTGCCAGGGCTATTCCGAGCCGGGCGCCGGCTCGGATCTCGCCTCGCTGCAGACCAAGTGCGAGGACGCCGGCGACCATTGGGTGGTGAACGGCCAGAAGATCTGGACCTCGGGCGCCCAGTACGCCGACTGGTGCTTCTGCCTGGTGCGCACCGATCCGAAGGCCAAGAAGCACGAGGGCATCAGCTTCGTACTGATCAACATGCGCCAGAGTGGCGTGGAGACCAGGCCGATCCGGCTGATCGCCGGCTCGTCGCCGTTTTGCGAGACCTTCTTCACCAACGCCCGCGTCGAGAAGAACGACATGGTGGGCCCCTTGAACGGTGGCTGGAGCGTGGCCAAACGCCTGCTCCAGTTCGAACGCTCGGGCCAGGGCGGCATGCGCGGCCAGAGCGCCGTCTCGATCAGCGAGATTGCCAAGAAATACGTGGGCGTCGACGCCAAGGGGCGGCTGGCCGATGCCGACCTGCGCACCCGCCTCGCAGGCCATATGATCAACGCCAAGGCGCACGCCCTGACGCTGCAGCGGGCGATGAGCGAGGCGCGTGGCAATCTCAATCCCAGCGCCACCACCTCGGTGATGAAGAACTCCGGCACCCAGATCGGTCAGGAACGCGCCGAACTCACGCTGGAGATCATGGGCGTCCAGGGCCTCGGCTGGGAAGGCGAGGCGTTCACCCCCGAGGAGCGCAGCGCGGTTCGCACCTGGCTCTCGGGCAAGGCGACCACCATCTTCGGCGGCTCCCAGGAGATTCAGAACAACATCATCTCCAAGCGGATCCTGGGCCTGCCGGATACGACCAAGTCGACGTGAACATGCAAGGCAGGCAGACGCATCATGGCTGATTTCGGCGGCGGTCTCGAACGCTTCCGGGCCGAGGCCCGAGCCTGGCTGGAGGCGAACTTCCCACCCTCGTTGCGGACGGCCGCGGCCCCCCTCGATCCCGAGGCGGCGGCGGCGCAGCCGCCCTCGGCCGACCAGGAGCTGTGGCGCCGACGCATGGGTGAGAAGGGCTGGGGGACGCCCACCTGGCCGACCGAGTACGGCGGCGGTGGTCTCGAGCCGGCCGAAGCGCGCGTGCTGGCCCAGGAGATGGAGCGACTCGGCGCGTCCAACCCCATCGGCGGCATGGGCGTGGCCATGTTCGGTCCGACGCTGCTCGAATATGGCGCCGACGCCCAGCTCGCGCGCCACATCCCGCCGATCGTGCGCGGCGAGCTGCGCTGGTGCCAGGGGTTCTCGGAACCGGGCGCCGGCTCGGATCTGGCCTCCCTGCAGACCCGCGCCGAGGACAAGGGCGACCACTGGCTGGTGAACGGCCAGAAGATCTGGACCTCCGGCGCCCACCTCGCCGACTGGTGCTTTTGCCTGGTGCGCACCGATCCCAAGGCCAAGAAGCACGAGGGGATTTCTTTCCTGGTCATCGACATGAAGACGCCGGGCGTCGAGGTCCGGCCGATCCTCCTGATCAATGGCACGCGGCCGTTCTGCGAGACCTTCTTCACCGACGTGAAGGTCCCCAAGGACAATCTGGTCGGGCCGCTCAACGGCGGCTGGAGCATTGCCAAGCGTCTGTTGCAGTTCGAGCGCCAGGGCATCGGCGCGCCGGCCCGCCCCGGCCAGGCGGGACCGGGCCAGCTCGCCGGGCCATCGATCGAGACGCTGGCGAAGGCCTATGTCGGAAGCGACGCTGAGGGCCGCATCGCCGACGCGGATCTGCGCGCTCGCGTCACCGGCCAGTTGATGGAGTCGCGCGCCCACGCCTGCACCGGCGAACGCATCGCGCTCGAGGCCAAGTCCAACCGCGGCCCCACCGCCGCCAGCTCGATCATGAAGAACGCCGGCACCATGCTGCGCAAGGAGCGCGCCGAACTGGCGGTGGAAATCCTCGGGCGGCAAGGGCTGGGATGGGAGGGCGAGGCCTTCACGCCCGACGAGATCAACGCCATGCGGGTCATGCTGCGTTCAAAATCCGGCACCATCGCGGGTGGCTCGCAGGAGGTGCAGTACAACATCATCGCCAAGCGCATCCTGGGGCTTCCCGACACCACCCATTCCACCTAAACGTCGATCACCTCGCGCCCGGAACGCGCGCGCCGACGACAACGAGGAGACCGTTCGAATGGCTGACTTCGGGGGCGACACCGACGCTTTCCGCGCCGACGCCCGAGCGTGGCTGGCGGCCAATTTCCCGGCCTCGCTGAAGGGCAAGGCCGCCATCGCCTATATCGAGGAGGCGACGCCCGATCGGGCCGACGTGAAGGCCTGGACCAAGGCGATGGGCGACAAGGGCTGGGGCGTGCCGACCTGGCCGCGCCAGTACGGCGGCGGCGGCCTGACGCCGGCCGAGGCGCGCGTGCTGTCGCAGGAGATGAGCCGCATCGGCGCCTGGAACCCGGTCGGCGGCATGGGCACGATGATGTTCGGCCCGACGCTGCTCGAGTACGGCAACGAGGCGCAGAAGCAGACGCACATCCGCGCCATCGCCCGTCAGGAAGTACGCTGGTGCCAGGGGTTCTCGGAACCGGGCGCGGGATCGGACCTGGCCTCGCTGCAGACCAAGGCCGAGGACAAGGGCGACCACTTCCTCGTCAATGGCTCGAAAATCTGGACCTCGGGCGCCCAGTGGTCGGACATGTGCTTTTGCCTGGTGCGGACCGACAGCACCAAGAAGCACGAGGGCATCTCGTTCCTCCTGATCGACATGCACGATCCGGGCGTGGAGGTGCGGCCGATCAAGCTCATCGCCGGCGCCTCGCCGTTCTGCGAGACCTTCTTCACCGACGTGAAGGTTCCCAAGGAGAATCTGGTCGGGCCGCTGAACGGCGGCTGGAGCATCGCCAAGCGCCTGCTGCAGCACGAGCGCGGCGGCATCGGTGGCGGCAATGGCGGCGGCGGTCTCTTCGGGGTCGGCGGGTCGCCCTCGGCGCTCGCCAAGCGCTACATGGGCGCCGACGAGAACGGACGCATCGCCGACGCCGACCTGCGCGCCAGGGTGAGTGCGCACGAGATGGACATGCGCGCCTTCCAGCTCACCATCATGCGCGCCATGGCCGAGGCCAAGTCGAACCAGGGTCCCGGCGCGGCCACCTCGATCATGAAGAACGCCGGCACCAAGGCCGGCCAGGATCGCGCCGAACTCATCGTCGAGATCATGGGGACCCGCGGCCTCGGTTGGGAGGGCGAGGAATTCACCCCCGACGAGCTGGCGGCCGTGCGCGGATGGCTGGGCGGCAAGGCCACCACCATCTTCGGCGGCTCCTTCGAAATCCAGAGCAACATCATCTCCAAGCGGATCCTGGGCCTGCCCGATCCGCTTGGTTCGTCTTCGCACTAGAGGAACCCTGAAATGGCCGTCCTGACTGAAGAACAAAGCATGCTGCGCGATGCGGCCCGGACCTGGACGCAGGAGAAGTCTCCCGTCTCGGCCTTCCGCAAGATGCGCGATTCCGCCGCGCCGCTCGGCTACGATCCGGCCGCCTTCGCCGAGATGGCCGAGATGGGCTGGACCGGCGTCATCATCCCCGAGGAATATGGCGGCTCGGATTTCGGCTATCTCAGCCTGGGTCTCGTGCTCGAGGAAACCGGTCGGACCTTGACCGCCTCGCCGCTGCTCTCCACGGCCCTCGCCGCCGCCAGCGCCCTGGTGCTGGGCGGCACGCAAGCCCAGAAGGAAGCCTGGCTGCCGAAGATCGCTTCCGGCGAACTCGTCGCCACCCTGGCCATCGAGGAGGGCGCACACCATGCGCCCGAAAAGACGGCGTTGGCGGCGACCAAGACCGGGTCGGGATACACGCTCTCCGGGACCAAGACCTTCGTGCTCGAAGGCATGGCGGCGGGCCTCTTGGTCGTCTCGGCGCGCACCTCGGGCAAGGCCGGGGACACCGACGGGATCACGCTTTTCCTCGTGCCCGCAGACGCCAAGGGCGTCTCGCGCAAGCAGCTGAAGCTGGCCGACAGCCGCGGCGCGGCGATCGTCGGCTTCGAGAATGTCGCCCTGGGCGCAGAAGCGGTGCTGGGCGAGGCGGGCAAGGGCTGGCCGCTCCTGGAGAAGGTGCTCGACCGCGCCCGCGCCGGCCTCGCGGCCGAGATGCTCGGCTCGGCCCTGCAGGCCTTCGACACCACGCTCGACTACCTCAAGACCCGCGTGCAGTTCGGCCAGGTGATCGGCGCGTTCCAGGCGCTGCAGCATCGCGCGGCGAAGATGTTTACCGACCTTGAGCTGGCGCGCTCCTGCGTCGAGGCGGCGCTCGCCGCCATCGACAACGATTCGCCCGACGTGCCCGAGCTGGTTTCCCTGGCCAAGGCCAAGGTCGGCGACACCTTGCACCTGGTCTCCAACGAGATGGTGCAGATGCACGGAGGCATCGGCATGACCGACGCCCATGACGCCGGGTTCTATCTGAAGCGCGCCCGCGCCGCGGAGGCAGCCTACGGCAACCAAGCCTACCACCGCGATCGCTACGCCCGGCTGAACGGCTACTGATGCCGAGCAGCGCCGCGCGGCCGCCTTATGCGGCGTCGGCCAGGACCCGCCCAATCAGCCGGGCCAGTACTTCGACCTGATAGGGCTTGCCGATCCAGGCCAGCGGCCTCGCCGCAGCGGCGCGGGCCATCACTTCGGCGTCCTGGTTGGCGGTGGCGAAGATGGCGCGCACGCCGGTGGCGCGGTAGATGTCAATCGCCGCCTCTACGCCGTCGCCGCGGCCGGCGAGGCGGATGTCCATGACGGCCAGCGCTGGCCGCTCCGCCAGGGCCATGACCAGCGCCTGCTGCGCCGACCTGGCGACGCCAACGACTTCGAACCCCGCCTCGGCGAGGCCCGCTTCCAGTTCGAGACCGATGACGAAGTCGTCCTCCGCCACCAGCACGCGCACCGGCGAAGACGCCCCAGGCATCGCTACGCCGCCGCTCCCGGGTCGGGAATGCTCAGAACGCAGCGTGTCTTCGATGCGCGTTCCACCTCCAGAGCGCCGCCGATCTGGGCCGCCAGGCCTAGCGCCAGACCGAGGCCCGACGAGCGCCGCCCTTGCGCCGCCGGCGGGGCGCCTGGCGCGTCGTCCTCGACGCCCAGAACGAAGCCACCCTGGGGCCCCCGCGCCAACTCCACGCCGATCCGGGCGCGGACGCCCGCGTCGCACGCCCGCCGCGCCGCGTCGGTGACGAGTTCATTGAGGATCAGCGCCAGGGGCGTCGCCATGTCGTTGCCGAGTTCCGCCTCGCAGGCCCGACACGACAGGGTGACGGCCTCGCCGAACGGCTGAGCCGAGGTCTCGCACACCAGGGCCAGGAACTCCTCGGCGCTGAAGCCGTCGTCGTGACCGGCCTGGTAGAGCGCCTTCTGCGCCGCCGCCATGGCGTCGACGCGCTGGACCGCGCCGGCGATGGCGGCCCGCGCCTCGGCGCTTTCGGTCTCGCGCTGCGCAGCGCCCAGGAGCGCGTGCAGCAGCTGCATGTTGTTCTTGATGCGATGGTTGAGCTCGGCGAAGAGCGCCCGCTGGCGCGCCTGCGCCGCTTGGCGTTCGCTCACGTCCACCAGCACGTTGATCGCGCCGACGAGGGCGCCGGAACTGTCGTGCAGCGGCGTTGGAAAGGCGAGGAACGGTGTCCGCGTTCCGTCCGGGCGCAGGGCGATGGCTTCGCCGCCGCGCACCGCCCGGTCCTGCTTCAGGGCGATGGCCATGGGGCATTCGTCGTGCGGCAGCGGCGCGCCGTCCGGCCGCAACAGCCGCCAGGTCACGCACCATTCGTCGACGCCGAGCGTCGGCCGTCGCCCGGCGAGGATGGCCGCAGGCTCGTTGTAGAAGGTGATCCTGCCGGCGGCGTCCGTGGTGTAGACGGCGATCGGAAGGGCGTCGAAGATGTCGCGCAATCCCGGCGCCCGCGCCAGCGCCCCGGCCGTGGCTACCGGAGAAGCGGCTCGGCTCGGCCCGGGCCGCCGCGCGCGCGCCCTGCGCCCGCCGCCGCGCTTCGTCCTCGATGCGGCAAACCCGTCCGCCATGGGCCTCGACTGTCTCGCTGGACTATGGGCGCGACCCCGCGCCGCCCACTTCGCCTCAAACCTGAACAGCCGAAGCCGCCGCCGGTTCCCGTTGACGGCGCTTTGATCGACGCGAGCGGCGCCAAGCGGAACCGCGGCGGCGGCTGGCTGTTGACCATCTGGCTGGCGAGAAGGAGGCGCAACGCATGCCTATCAACCCCGCCGATCTAGAGCACAGGCTCTGGGACGAAATCGAGTCTCATCAGGTCGGAATGCTGATCACCCTGGCCGGCGTCCCGAGGCACGCCCAGCCGATGACCGCTTTCGTCGAACGCGAGGCGCGGCGCATCTGGTTCTTCACAGGCAACGACACCGAGCTGGCGCGCGAAGCGGCCTCGCCCAGGCGGGCGGTGTTCGCCTTCCAGCAGCGGGACCTGCGCGCCTCCATCAGCGGCTACCTCCAGGTTCAGCACGACCGCGCCCGCATGGACCGGTATTGGAACGCCGTCGTCGCCGCATGGCGCCCCAACGGCAAGAGCGACCCCAAACTCACGCTGCTGTGCATGGACTGCGACGACGCCCAGGTGTGGCTGTCGCAGACCGGTCCGCTGAAGGTGGTCTGGGAGATCGCCAAGGCCAACGCGACCCGGCGCCAGCCCGACCTCGGCGCCCGCACCCACCTCGACTTCCACTGACGACCCGCCGCGGCGGCCAATCGAGAGGCCGGCCGCCCCGCTCGTGGGGTTTTCCGCGCCCCGCGCGGAAATGCTAGACGCCCTCGATGGACTGGGATCGCCTCGACGAGGGCAAGTACGAAGACGAGGCGCTGGCGGTGGCGCGGCTGCTGCGGGCCGAACCCCTCGGCGGCGACGCGCCGGGCGTGCGCCACGAGGCGCTCGAGCTGGTTCGCGCCGCGCGCCGCCACGCACGCCGCCAGGGCGTGGTCGAGAGCTTCCTGCAGGAGTTCTCCCTCTCCAGTCGCGAGGGCCTGGCGCTGATGTGCCTGGCCGAAGCCCTGCTGCGCACGCCCGACGAGGCCACGCGCACGCGGCTGATCGCCGAGAAGCTCGGCTCGGCGGACTGGGCGAGCCACCTGGGCCGCTCGCCCAGTCTCTTCGTCAACGCCGGAACCTGGGGCCTGATGCTTACCGGGCGCCTGATCGAACCCGACGACGAGGCCCGGCGCGATCTCGGCGGCTACGTGAAGCGCCTGGCCGGGCGGCTCGGGGAGCCGGTGATCCGCCGCGCCGTGGCCACGGCCATCGGCTTCATGGGCGAGCAGTTCGTACTCGGGCGCAGCATCGAGGCGGCGCTGGCGCGAGCGGCCCGCAGCGTCGTCGTCTGTTCGTTCGACATGCTGGGCGAGGGCGCCAGGACCGCGGCCGACGCGGAGCGCTACGAGGGGGCCTATCTGGCGGCGGTCGCCGCGGTTGGCGAGGCGGCGGGCGGCGAAGGCCCGGAGCTTGGCCATGGTCTCTCCGTCAAGCTCTCGGCCCTGCACCCCCGCTACGAGGCCACCCAGGAGGCGCGGGTCTTCGCCGAGCTCTACCCGCGCCTGAAGCGGATCGCCGTGCAGGCCGCCGAGGCCGACCTTTGCCTGACTCTGGACGCGGAGGAAGCAGATCGGCTGACGCTGTCGCTGAAGCTGCTCGGCGCCCTGGCGCGCGAGCCGGAGCTGGGAGAGTGGCGCGGGCTCGGTCTGGCTGTGCAGGCCTACCAGAAGCGGGGGCCGCAGGTGATCGAGGGCGTAGCCGAACTGGCGCGGGCCTCGGGGCGGCGGCTGATGGTGCGTCTCGTCAAGGGCGCCTATTGGGACGCCGAGATCAAGCGCGCCCAGGTGGCGGGGCGCCCCGACTATCCGGTGTTCACCACCAAGGCGGCCACCGATCTGGCCTATCTCGTCTGCGCCGAGCGGCTGATCGGGGCCGCGCCGAGCCTCTACGCCCAGTTCGCCACCCATAACGCCCACACGCTCGCGGCCGTCCGGCGCCTGGCGGAACGGCGCGGCGTCGCCTTCGAGCGCCAGCGCCTGCACGGCATGGGCGAAGCTCTCTATGCCGCGGCCGCCGAGCGCCACCGGCCGCAGCCGGTGCGCGTCTACGCGCCCGTGGGCGGATACGAGGCGCTGTTGCCCTATCTGGTGCGCCGGCTGCTGGAAAATGGCGCCAACACCTCGTTCGTGCACTCGTTGCTCGACGAGGACATCGATCCCGAGCAGGTGGTCGGCGACCCCGTCGCCGCCGTGCGCGCCTGCCCGGACCGCAACCTCAGGCTGCCGCGACCGCGCGAAACCCTCGGCCCGGAGCGGCGCAGCGCCGCCGGTCTGGACCTCGCCGTCGCCGCCGAGCGGCGCCGGCTGGCGGAGGCGCTCGCCGCGCTGGACGCGCACGCTTCGCCGCCGATCGTGGACGCCTCGCCGGCGCGGATCGACCGGGCCTTCGCCGGCGCCCACGCCGCGCAAGGCGCCTGGGACGCCGTCGGCGGGGCCGCTCGCGGGGCGCGGCTTTGCGCCATGGCCGACGCGCTCGAAGCGGCGTTGCCACGGCTGGTGGCTCTCCTGGCGCGCGAGGCCGGCAAGACCCTCGCCGACGGCGTCGCCGAGGTGCGCGAGGCGGCGGATTTCTGCCGCTATTACGCGATCCTGGCCGAGCGCGAATTCGCCGGCCCGCGGCTGCTCCCAGGCCCCGCCGGCGAGCGCAACTGGCTGGAGCTGCGGGGCCGCGGGGTCTTCGTCGCCATCAGCCCCTGGAATTTCCCGCTCTCCATCTTCACCGGCCAGGTCGCCGCGGCGCTGGCGGCGGGCAACGCGGTGCTCGCCAAGCCCGCCGAACAGACCCCGCGCATCGCCGCCGAGGCGGTGCGCCTCTTCCACGACGCCGGCCTCGACGCGGCGCTGCTGGCCCTCGTCCCGGGCGACGGCGAGCGGGTCGGCGGGGCGCTGGTGCGCCATCCGGCCTGCGATGGCGTCGCCTTCACCGGCGGGACCGACACGGCCCGGGCGATCAATCGGGCGCTGGCCGCCCGCGACGGGCCGATCATCCCCTTCGTCGCCGAGACCGGCGGGCTCAACGGCATGTTCGTCGACACCACCGCCCTGCGCGAGCAGGTGATCGACGATGTCGTCGCCTCGGCGTTCGGCTCGGCGGGCCAGCGCTGCTCGGCGCTGCGGATGCTGTTTCTGCCGCAGGAGACCGCCGACGCGCTGATCGAGTCCATCGCCGGGGCGATGGACGCCCTCGTCCTCGGCGATCCGGCCGATCCGGCCACCGATGTCGGGACGGTGATCGACGCCGCGGCCAAGGCGGAGCTCGAAGCTCATGCCGAGCGCCTTGCGCGCGAGGCCCGCATCGTCCGGCGCTTGGCCGCGCCCGCGGGCGAGCGCTGCTTCGGCCCGATCCTGGCGGAGATCCCGAGGGCGGACTTCCTGACGCGCGAGGTGTTCGGCCCGATCCTGCACGTGGTGCGCTACGGGCCGGACGATCTGGCGGCCGCGGCCGCTTCGCTGGCGCGGACTCGCTATGGCCTGACGCTCGGGATTCACAGCCGCCTCGACAGCTTCGCGGACGAGGTCCGGCGCGCTGTCCCGGCCGGCAACGCCTATGTCAACCGCTCCATCATCGGCGCAGTGGTCGGCGTGCAGCCCTTCGGCGGCGAGGGGCTCTCCGGCACCGGCCCCAAAGCCGGCGGCCCCTACGCCCTGACCCGTTTCGCCGTCGAGCGCGTCGTCAGCGTCAACACCGCCGCCGAGGGCGGCGACCCGGCGCTGTTCGACCTCTGAGCGCAAGCGTCTATTCGCAGAACACCCGCACCTTGGCATGCTCGCTGTCGACGTCGACGGTGAATTCGCTGAGGTGTTCGATCAGCTCGTCCAGGTTCTCGGGCTTGAGCTGGTTGATGTCGAAGGCGATACCCTCACGCGCCATGGCGGCGTTCACCTCCTCGCGGGCGCGCGGCGGGATCAGTGCGCCGAGGCGCACCCCGGCGCGCAGCAACTGCATGGGCACGCGCACATTGACCTTCGCAGGGCCTTCGCGCCCCTCGAAGGCGTCCACCACCACGCGGAAATACTTGGGCGCGCGGCGGGGCGCCGTCGACGCCGGAGCGCCGCCCCCCCGCTCCATGGCGTCCAATAGCCGTTCGGCCTCCTCGGCGGCGATCTTGCCCTCGCCCAGCATGGCCAGAATGCGCTTGCGGTCTTCGTTCATCGATCGAACTCCTCAGACGACGTGGATGCGGACCACTGCTTTGGGGCTGTCCACCTCGACGAAGATCCCGGAAAGCAGCAACAGAAGCGCGCCGATGCGCCAGGCCGCCCGCAAAGGCGAAGCGCCCCGCGCCGCGGGAACCAAGGTCAGGAGAGGCGTGGCCAAGAGCGCGCCGAGCAGCGCAAGCGGCGCCAGCACGGCGAAGAGCGGCGTCAACGGCAGCCAGAGCCGGACCCTGACGGCGCGCCGCGCCGCCACGCCGCCACGCGTCGGCGCGATTGGCGGGCTCGAGCGCGGACGGACCATGGCCGTCATAGAGCGCCCTCCTCCAGGGCGGCGATGGCCGCTTCGACGGAGATCTCACCGCTGGCGAGGCGCTCCAGCACCTCGGCGCGAGCCGGCGCGGGACTGGCGCCGACGAACTCCAGGCTCGCGGCGATGCGGGCGAGCCGCGCCTTCACCGTCGGATAGCTGACCCCGAACATTCGCTCCATCTCCTTGATCGAGCCGTGGCTCTGGACGAACGCGGCGACGAAGACCTGATCCTCGGCGGAGAGTCCGGCGAGTTGCGGCGGCGTGAACGCGCCTTCGATGGCGATGCCCGCGCCCAGAAGCCGCACCCGCTCGACCACGAACGCTCGCCCGCCGGCGAGCCGGGTCAGCTCCTGCCAATCGGTGGGCTCGCGTTCGGTCATGACGGAACTGACGATTTCATGAAGAGATAATTGCAATTATTAATTCCAATGTCAATATCAATCAAATTTCCTGATGGATGGGCCGGCTCCGGGGGCCGAGAGCGCTGCGGTCATCAGGGGCTGACAGGGCGCCGCCGCCGTGCGATCCTGAAACTCACGAGAAAAACGGGAGCGCCCCATGTCCGACCCCAAGACCACCGAGACCAAGCTCGACACCGCCGCGCCGAGCAAGGACAAGTTCCAGGCCGGGCTGGAAGGCGAGCACCCTCAAGCTAAGCGCGGCGTCAAGGACGCCGGCGGCATCGTCTCCTCGGCCGGCGGCGAACTGATCGACGGCCGTATCGCCGACATCACCGACGGCGACCGCTAGATCTGGCGTCGCCCGGCCGTCAGCGAAACGCCGCCCGACGGCGAGCGCGCCGCTACCGGCCCTTGAACGTCGCCGGGCGCTTCTGCAGGAAGGCGGCGACGCCTTCGGCGAAATCCTCGGTCTTGCCGGCGACGCCCTGGCCGACGCGCTCGCGATGCAGCTGCTCGGCCCAGGCGCTGTCGAGCGAGGCCCAGATGGTCTGGCGGATCAGGCCGAGGGCGGCCGGACCCCGGGCGAGTTCGCCGGCGATGGCCATGGCGGTCGCCATCAGCTCGGCGTCGGGAACGCAGCGGTTGATCAGGCCCCACTCCAGCGCCTTGGCCGCGCCGAGGCGCTCGCCCAGCAGCGCCATCTCCATGGCCCTGGCCTTGCCGATCAGGCGCGGCAGCAGATAGGTCGAGCCGCCGTCCGGGATGAGGCCGATGCGCCGGAACGCCTGCAGGAAGTAGGCGCTCTCGCCCGCCACCACGATGTCTCCCATCAGCGCCAGCGAGCAGCCGACGCCGGCGGCGGCGCCATTGACGGCGGTCACGAGCGGCACATCCAGGTCGCGCAGGGCGGTGACGAGGGGATTGTAGAGGCTCTCCAGAGCCGCGCCGGCGTCGGGCCTGCCGTCGGCGCCGGGCTCACGGGTCGCCGGCCCCTGCGAGAGGTTCGCCCCCGAGCAGAAGCCGCGGCCCTCGCCGGTGAGGACGATGGCGCGCGTCGAGGCGTCCGGCGCGGTGGCGAGGCGCAGCGCCTCGCGCAACTCGGCGGCCATGTCGAGGCCGGCTGCATTCATGGTCGCCGGATCGTTGAGCGTGACGACGGTGACCGCCCCCTCGGCGGCGACCTTGAGTTTCTGGTAGTTCATGGGCGCCGGGCTCCGATTTGCTTCCACGTCCAAGATGGCCGGCCGCTGACCCTAAGTCCGTCAAGCCGTGGCGGAAAGGTCACGCGGGCCAAGCAAACGTGGCCGTCTATGGAACCAGGCGTCAGTATGGGCGATTTATGGTTCCGATCGGGAAAGCGGGGCCGGGCGAGTCGCCGGAGTCGAGTCTCTTCCCGTGGTCAACCGGGATCGTGGTCATGTCCACAAGTCACCTCATCATCCTCCCTTCGCCGACGGAGGCGGAATCCGCCGGCAAGAAGATCCAGCGCCTGCAGGCCGAGGCCAGGAACCTGGCGCGCGAGCACGTCGAGCAACTGAGCGCCGCGCTGGCGGACGTCTCGCGGCTGGCCGCGGAGATCGCCGAGGGCGGCGATCTCTATCCGGTGGGCGCGCGCGAACTGGCGCGGCGCCTGGTGGACGATGCCGCCAAGCAGTCGATGTCGCTTTCGGCGATCCTCGAGCGCAGCTGAAGCGCCTCGGGACCCGGTGCCGGAGCTGCTGCGGTAGAAGAGCCGTAGTGGTGAGCGTCGGGTGAAAAGTCTCAGGCATGACCTGGGGCAGGTGAGTGTCCGAAAGACGAGCGCAAGCGAACCCTTCGAAGACGCGCGCCCGGATGGCGACTTCGATCGTAGCGCCAGTTGGCGCGCCGTTGTCGGGCGGGCCGGGCGGGATTAGAGGCTTTCCCATGCGCACGGAAACGCCCCGCCCGGTCAATCTCGCCGACTATCGCCCGCCCGCCTGGCTCGTCGACGAGGTCCGCCTCGACTTCTTGCTCGAGCCGAGGGCGACGCGGGTGCGGGCGAGGCTCGCGGTGCGCCGCAACGGCGAGCATGCCGAGGCGCTGCGGTTCGACGGCGAGCGGCTGAAGCTGCTCTCGATCTCGATCGACGGGCGCGGCCTCGCGCCGGGCGAGTACGAGATCGACGACGAGTTCCTGACCATCGCCGACCTGCCCGCCGCCTTCACGCTGGAGACCGAGGTCGAGATCGACCCGGACGCCAACAAGGCGCTGGACGGCCTCTATGTGTCGGCCGGGCGCTTCTGCACCCAGTGCGAGGCCGAAGGTTTCCGCAAGATCACCTATTTCCCCGATCGTCCCGACGTGCTGGCGAGGTTCAGCGTCCGCATCGAGGCCGATAAGGCGTTCGGGCGCCTGCTCTCCAACGGCAATCTGGCGGACGCCGGCGAGTTGGCCGGCGAAAGGCACTACGCGCTCTGGAACGATCCCTTCCCCAAGCCGTGCTACCTCTTCGCCCTCGTCGCCGGCGAACTCGACGTGCTGGAAGACAGCTTCGTCACCTCGAGCGGGCGCAAGGTGGCCCTGCGCATCTTCGTGGATCCCGGCATGGCCGGCCGTGCCGCCTACGCCATGGACAGCCTGAAACGCGCCATGCGCTGGGACGAGGAGACGTTCGGCCGCGAATACGACCTCGATCTCTTCATGATCGTCGCGGTGCGCGACTTCAATTTCGGCGCCATGGAGAACAAGGGCCTCAACATCTTCAACTCCTCGCTGCTGCTCGCCGACCCGGCGACGGCGACCGACAACGATTACGAGCGCATCGAGGGCGTGATCGCCCACGAATACTTCCACAACTGGACCGGTGACCGGATCACCTGCCGCGACTGGTTTCAGCTGTGCCTGAAGGAGGGCCTCACCGTCTTTCGCGACCAGAGCTTCTCGGCCGACATGCGCGGCGAGGCGGTGCGGCGCATCAAGGATGTAAAGGCGCTGCGGGCGCGGCAGTTCTCCGAGGACGCCGGCCCGCTCGCCCACCCGGTGAGGCCGTCGAGCTACATCAAGATCGACAACTTCTACACCGCGACCATCTACGAGAAGGGCGCGGAGGTCATCCGCATGCTGAAGGCGGTGGTCGGCGCCGAGGCGTTCCGCGCCGGGATGGACCTCTATTTCGAGCGCTGGGACGGGCAGGCGACCACGATGGAGGCCTTCATCCAGTGCTTCGCCGAGACTTCCGGGCGCGACCTGAGCCGGTTCTTCGACTGGTACGAGCAGGCCGGCACGCCTGCGGTGCGCCTCCAGGCCCGCTACGACGCGGCCGCGCAGGCGCTCGAACTCGATTTCGAGCAGGCCACGGCGCCGACCCCCGGTCAGCCGGTCAAGAAGCCGCTGCCGATCCCCATCGCCTTCGGCCTGCTCGACGAGGACGGGCGCGAGCTGCGCCCGACCGAGGTGCTGGTGCTGGACGCGCCGTCGCGCACCGCGAGGATCGAGGGCGTGCCCCGCGCGCCGGTGGTCTCGGCGCTGCGCGGCTTCTCCGCGCCGGTGAACCTCACCAGCGACGCCCCGGCCAGGGACGGCTACGTGCTGCTGGCCGCCGATCCAGACCTCTTCAACCGCTGGGAGGCCGGTCAGAACCTGGCGCGCGACCTCATCCTGGCGCGCGCCGCCGGCGCCCCCGACGAGGTGGGCGAGGAGCGCTATGCCCAGGCGCTCGGCCGCGCCCTCGCCGACCAGTCGGCCGAGCCGGCGTTCACCGCCCTGCTGCTGGCCTTGCCCAGCGAGCCGGACCTGGCGGTGATGGCCGCGCCGGCCGATCCGGCAGCGCTGCACGCCGCGCGCGAGGCGCTGCGGGCGCGCATGGCCGCCCATCTGAGCGAAGAGCTGCGCCGGCTGCACCTGACGATGCAGGATGGCGCCGACTTCTCTCCCGACGCCGTCTCGGCCGGCCGCAGGGCGCTGCGCAACGCCGCCCTCGAACTCCTGGCCGCCGACCCCACGGCCGCGACCCTCGAGCTCGCCCGCCGGCATTACGAGGGCGCGGCCAACATGACCGACGCCATGGGAGGGCTGACGGCGCTGATGCTGATCGGCGGAGCGCCCTTCGAGGCGGCGCTGGCCGAGTTCTACCAGCGCTGGCGCGACGAGCCGCTGGTGGTCGACAAGTGGTTCCAGCTGCAGGCGCTCGATGCGTCCGAAGGCGCGCTCGGCCGCGTCATGGGCCTCACCGCCCATCCGGCGTTCGACGCCAGCAACCCCAACCGGCTGCGCGCGCTCGTGGCCGCCTTCGCCAGCGCCAACCCCGCCCGGTTCCACGATCCGAGCGGCGCCGGCTATCGCTTCCTCGCCGACCAGATCCTGATGGTGGACGCCTTCAATCCCAACGTCGCGGCCAGGCTGATCGATCCGCTCGGCCAATGGGCCAGGTTCACGCCCGAACTGGGCGATCTGATGCGGCGCGAGCTGGAGCGCATCAAGGCCTCGCCCGGCCTCTCCAAGAACGTCTTCGAGCTGGCGTCGAAGGCGCTGGCCTGATGGCCGGCTGGCGCTACACCAGGGGCCTGCACGATCTCGGCGCCGGCTGCTGGGCCTGGCTGCAGCCGGACGGCGGCTGGGGCTGGAGCAACGCCGGCCTGGTGGCGAGCGGCGAGGAGGCGCTGCTGGTCGACACCCTGATGGGCGTCAAGATCACCGCCGAGATGCTGGAGGCGATGCGCGCGTCGGTCCCAGCGGCGGCGCGGATCGGACGGCTGGTCAACACCCACTCCAACATCGACCACACCTTGGGCAACCAGTTGCTCGCCGGCGCCGAGATCATCGCGGCCAAGGCGACCGCCGAGGCCATCGCCAGGCTCGACGCGGCCGCCCTGGCCGACATTCCCGCCTGGGAGGCGAGGGGGGAAGGCGGCGCGTTCTTCCTGGAGACCATGGGGCGCGCCTTCGACTTCTCCGGCGTGGTGCCGACCGCGCCGAACCGCGTCTTCGTGGGCGAACTGCAACTTCTGGTCGGCGACAAGACCGTGGTGCTGAAAGATCTCGGACCGGCCCACACCGAGGCCGACACCATCGTCTACGTGCCCGCAGACCGAACCGTGTTCACCGGCGATCTGCTGTTCAACCAGGGCCATCCGATCGTCTGGGACGGGCCGATCTCCAACTGGACCGCCGCCTGCGACTACATCGCCTCGCTCGACGTCGAGACCGTCGTGCCCGGCCACGGTCCGATCACCGACACGCGCGCGGTGCGCGCCCTGAAGGGCTATTTCGAATATGTGACGGCGCAGTCCAAGGCGGCGCTGGAGGCCGGCCTGGGGTGGGAGGCGGCGGCCAACGAGATCGCCCTCGACGGCTTCGGCGGCTGGGGCGAGGCCGAGCGCATCGTCGCCAACGTGCGCGCGGCCTACCGCGACCTGGGCGCCGACGTCGGCCGCGGTGGCGTGGGCGCCGTCTTCGGGGCGATGCAGCGCTACCGCAAGGCGCACGCCCACTGATCGAGCCCCGCATCTTGCATCGGACCCCCTTTCGCGGCTGATCCGCGAGGTATTCCCCAAGCCCGGAGCATCGCGATGGCCGCTGCGCCTCGAAACGCCATCGTCATCCTGCTCGACAGCCTCAACCGGCACATGCTGGGCGCCTATGGCGGGACCGAGTTCGAGACGCCGAACCTCGACCGGTTCGCGCGAGGCGCGGTGCGATTCACCGGCCACCACACCGGCTCGCTGCCATGCATGCCGGCGCGCCACGACATCCTCTGCGGCGCCCTGGATTTCCTCTGGAAGGCCTGGGGGTCGGTGGAGATCTGGGAAGACGCCATCACGCACGCCCTGCGGCGCGCCAAGGTCACCACCCAGCTCGTCAGCGACCACCCGCACCTCTTCGAGACCGGCGGCGAGAACTACCACGCCGACTTCACCGCCTGGGACTACCAGCGCGGCCACGAAGGCGACGCCTGGAAGACGCGCTCCGACCCCAGCTGGGCCGGCGCGCCGTCGTTCGGGCGCGGCTGGATGCCGTATGATTCGAGCCGCGGCTGGTTCCGTGGCGAGGCCGACTTCCCGGGTCCGCGGACCATGGCCGCCGCGGCCCGCTGGGTGGAGGAGAACGCCGGCCAGCACGAGCGGTTCTTCCTCTTCGTCGACGAGTTCGATCCGCACGAGCCCTTCGACACCCCCGAGCCCTGGGCCTCGAAGTACGATCCGGACTGGCGCGGGCCGCACCTGATCTGGCCACCCTACGCGGTGGGCGCCCAGGCGCGAGGGATCATCGATGCGCGCCAGGGCCGGCAGATCCGCAGCCAGTACGGCGCCAAGCTCTCCATGATCGACCACTGGCTCGGCAAGCTCATGGACGCCGTCGAGGCCAGGGGACTGTTCGAAGACACGCTGGTGATGGTGGTCACCGACCACGGCCACTACCTCGGCGAGAAGGACTGCTGGGGCAAGCCGGGCTGTCCGATCTACGCGCCGCTCGGCCACATCCCGCTGCTGATCCGCGCCCCGGGCGTCGCGGCAGGGACCTGCGCGGCGCTCACCACGGCCGTGGACATCTTCGCCACCCTGGCCGACATCTTCGACGTGCAGGTGCGCCAGCGCACCCATGGCCGCTCGCTCATGCCGCTGCTGAGGCGCGAGGCCGACCAGGTGCGCGACTGGCTGGTCACCGGCGTGTGGGGGCGCGAGGTGGTGCTGGTGACCGCCCAGCACAAGTACGTGCGCGGCCCCGCCGGCGCCAACGCCCCGCTCTCGATGCTCTCCAACCGCTGGTCGACCATGCCGACCCACGGCGCCCTCGACGCCCGCGCCGCGCTGCCGGCGCCCGACGCGCGCGCCTTCCTGGACCGCATGCCCGGCTCGGACGTCCCGGTGATCCACCAGACCTGGGGCGAGGGCGAGCGCGCGCCCTTCTGGAGCTGGTTCCGGCCCACCGGCAACTACGTCTTCGACCGCGCCGACGACCCGGACGAGACCCGCAACCTGATCGGCGGCCCGCTGGAGGCGCGGCTCGCCGAGCAGCTCCGCGCCGCGCTCGTCGAACTCGAGGCGCCGAAAACGCAGCTGCAGCGGCTGGGGCTTTGAGGCGCCGGCGAAGGCAGTCAGTCTGTCCCACCGCCGACGAGCGGGTTGACGACGGCGAGGCCGGCGAAGCGGCTGAAATCGCGGTCCGCCGACCAGAGTTCATGCACGCCGTGGTCGCGGCATAGCGCCGCGATTCGGGCATCGTGGACCTGCGGGCCGGCGATTTTGCCCTCCACGAGAGTAGCGCCGAGTAGCGGTCGATACGCCGCTGACTTGGCGAGGAGAACGACGCTCGGCGATTCAAGCCACGCGTCAACCTAATCGAGCGCCCGCGGCAGCGGCGTCGCCGGCGCGTAGATTCGCGGGTGAGTCACGATGGCGAAGAACTCATGCAAGCACGACCAGGCGATGGCCCCAGGCGGCTGCGACAATTGGAAAAATTCACCCAAATGCGGCGAGAAGACCCATGTTGAGGGTGAGGATTGCCGCTGTTTGACAAATCTGCGTCGATGGGACTAGGGAACATCCCTAGTCCCATCCTCGTCGAGCTGTCGTGGAGGGAACGATTAACCCCCTCCATCTATTGACTCGGCGCAGCGCCTCCACCAATTCTGCGCGCGTTATCCGCTACGCCCGTAGGCGGGCATATATCTGAAGCCCCCGGCGCGGCGACGCACCGGGGGCTTCGTCATAAGCGGCGGTTTTGATTGACGGCGGCCACCTGCGCGCGCTCGCCGGGCTCGCCAATCGAAAGTACGACACCGAATTTATCGAGAAGGCCGCCCACGCGTGTGTCGGCGCGGACGAGGACCCGTTGCGGTTTCTCTACTACGACTGCGCTGGCTACGTTGGCAAAACCAAGCTTCCCGTCAGTGGGGCCGATCACGAATTCAAGGCCCCGGACCAGTGGCTTCGCGATTTAGCCGCGCGCGACCTGTTCGCCGTCCGTCGGGGCGTCCTGAAATTCAGAGGGTGGAAACCAAAGAACACGCCAATTTCCACAGCCACGCCAGGGGACGCGGACTTTCAGCCTGATTTCGAACAGAAGGGCGTGGATATGCGCATCGGCCTAGATATGGCGACGTTCTCGGAACGCCGCTCCGTGGATCGTATAATCCTTGTCACTGGCGACACCGATTGCGTTCCAGCGATGAAGCACGTTCGGAAGGGCGGCCTTCAGGTGGTGCTCGTCCAACTGCCAAAGGCACGGCGCATTCCAGAACTTGCCTGGCATTCCGATTTCGTGCGCAAGATCGCGTGGCCTTAGCGTTTCGCGCGACTTCGGAAACTGGGGCATTAGTACCCCGCGTCACGGTCGCCCAGCCAGCGGGAGTGCGGCGGCGCAAAGCGTTATCATCCTCCGATGGCCCCGCTCATTGAACTCATCCAGCCATGCGGGCCCGTGGCCGATGTCCGCGCCGCCGAGCGCGTGCGCGAGGCCCTGGGGGACGCGCCGGGCGTGGACCGCGCCTGGGCCGCGCTTGCGCCGGTGTTCGGTGCTTCGCCCTATCTCGGCCGGCTGGCGGCGCGCTGGCCCAAGATGCTGGAGCAGCTCCTGGCCGGGCCGCCGGCGAGCGAGCTGGCGGCGCTGGTCGCCGCGGCCGGGCGCGCCGCCAGCCTCGAGCCTGGAGCGGGAGGCGCCGAACTGCGGCGGCTGAAAGCGCGGCTGCACCTGCTGACGGCGCTCTGCGATCTCGGCGGAGTCTGGGACCTCGACCAGGTGACGGGCGCTCTGACGGCCTTCGCCGACGCGGCGATCCGCGCCGCCATGACGCTGACCGCCCGCGCGCTCGAGGATCGGCTCTGCGCCTTCGCGCCGGGTCCAGAGGGGCCGCTGCCTGGCCTCTTCGTCGTCGCCATGGGCAAGCTGGGCGCCTTCGAACTCAACTATTCCAGCGACATCGACATCTCGGTGTTCTACGAGCCGCGCGCCCTGCCGCTGGCGCCGGGCGTCGAGCCTCAGGCGTTCGCGCAGCGCTTCACCCATGGCCTGGCCGAGGTGCTGCAGGCGCGCACCGAGGCGGGCTACGTCTTCCGGGTCGACCTGCGGCTCCGGCCCGACCCGGCATCGACCCCGCCGGCCGTGCCGGTGGAGGCGGCGCTGGAATACTATGAGAGCGTCGGCCAGAACTGGGAGCGCGCCGCCTTCATCAAGGCCCGGGTGGTCGCTGGCGACATGGGCCGCGGCGAGGCCTTCCTCGCGGCGCTCCAGCCCTTCGTCTGGCGCCGCAATCTCGACTTCGCGGCGATCGCCGACATCCATGCGATCAAGCGGCAGATCCAGGCGCTGCGGCCAGACGAGCGCCTCGCTGCGCCCGGCGCCGACCTGAAGCTGGGGCCCGGCGGCATCCGCGAGGTCGAGTTCTACGTCCAGACCCAGCAGCTGATCCTGGGCGGGCGCCGACCCGACTTGCGCCAGCGCCGCACCCTGGACGCGCTTTCGGCCCTGACGCGGGGCGGCCACGTGGCCGAGGCCGCCGCGGCCGAGCTGGCGTCGGCCTATCGGGCGCTGCGCGGGCTCGAGCACCGCATCCAGATGATCGCCGACGAACAGACCCATCGCCTGCCGCGCGACGATCGTGAGCGGGCTGCGGTCGCGGCGCTTTGTGGCGCCCGGAGCCTCAGAGGCTTCGACGCCGCGGTGGCGCGGACGCTGAAGGCGGTGAACCGCCGCTATGGCGACCTCTTCGCCGGCGAGGAGCCGCTGTCGTCGCGCTTCGGCAGCCTGGTCTTCACCGGTGTCCAGGACGATCCGCAGACCCTGGCGACCCTGAAGCGGATGGGGTTCGCCAGGGCGAGCCAGGTGGCGGCCCTGGTGCGCGCGTGGCATCACGGCCACATCGCCGCGACGCGGTCCGAGCGGGGCCGCGAACTCTTCACGCGCCTCGCGCCGCGCCTGCTGGACGCCGCGGCGGCCACCGGCGCGCCGGATGCGGCCTTCGAGCGGTTCGGCGATTTCCTGGCGGGTCTCGCGGCCGGAACCCAGGCGCTGGCGCTGTTCCTGGCCCAGCCGCGCCTTCTGGAGCTGATCGTGCGGGCGATGGCCTATGGGCCGCAGCTCGCCCGCACCCTGGCGCGCACGCCAGCGGCCCTGGACGCCCTGCTGGACCCCAGATTCTTCGCGCCCCTGGCGCCGCTGGCGCAGGAGGAGGCGTCGCTCGGCGGCGCGCCGGGATTCGAGGCGGCGATGGATGCGGCCCGGCGCCTGCACCGCGAGCGCACCTTCCAGATCGCGCTGCAGGTGCTTGCCGGGAGCGCGAGCGCGCGCCAGGCGGGCGAGGCCTTCGCCGATCTCGCCGACGCCTGCATCGGCGCCCTGGCGCGCGCCGCCCTCGACGAGGTGGCGCGCCAGGCCGGGGTGTTTCCCGGCGAGGTCGCCGTGGTGGCGCTCGGCAAGTGCGGCTCGCGCGAGCTGAGCGCCCGCTCGGATCTCGACCTGATGACGCTCTACGAGGCCCGAAGCGGCGACGCCGCTTCGGGCGGGCGGGGCTGGGCCGCGGAGACCTTCTACGGACGTTTCACCGGCCGGCTGATCACCGCGCTCTCGGCGCCCACCGCCGAGGGCGAACTCTACGACGTCGACATGCAGCTGCGCCCGTCGGGCACCAAGGGTCCGGTCGCGGTGAGCTTCGCCGCGTTCGGCGCCTACTATGGCGGCGCGGCCGAGACCTGGGAGTATCTGGCGCTGACCCGCGCCAGGGTGGTCTGGGCGACATCGGACGCCTTCGCGGCCCGCGCCGCCGCGGCCATCGAGGCGGCGCTGCGCGCGCCCAGGGACGTGCGCCGCAGCGCCCGGGACGTGCTGGCCATGCGCCAGCTGATGGCGCGGGAGCGGCCCGCCAAGGGCTTCTGGGATCTGAAGCTGCACGATGGCGGCCTGGTGGACGTCGAGTTCGCCGCCCAGCATCTCCAGCTCGTCCACGCGTCCGGCGGCGGCCCGCTGCGGCAGAACACCGCCGAGGCTCTGGCGGCGCTCTCGGCGGCCGGTCTTGCGCCGGCCGGGCCCCTCGACGCCCTCGCCGCCGCCTGGCGGCTGCAGCAGGATCTGGGACAGCTCCTCAAGGTGGCGCTCCCCGACGGCGCCGACCCGGATCGGGAGCCCAGACCGCTGCGCGCCCTGCTCGCCAGGGCCGGCGGCGCCAGGGACTACCGATCGCTGAAGGCGCTGGTCGGCCGGCGCCGCGTCGAGGCCCACCGCGTGTTCAAGGAACTGCTGACCTGCGCCTGATTTCGACGGAGGCGGCCCGCCGGGGCGTGCAACGGGCCAGCGGGAGCGGCGATGGCGGAGACGATGCCTGTGCTATGCGAGTCGGGCTCGAGCGAGGCGGCGGTTGAAACCGGGCGAGACCGATCCGGACGACGGGCTGGTGCAACGCGTCGGCGCCGGCGATGCGGCGGCGGTCCGCACTCTGGTGGCGCGCAAGCTGGCGCGCGTGCTGGCGCTGGCGCAGCGGATGCTGGGCGACGCCGGCGAAGCCGAGGACGTGGCCCAGGAGACGTTCGTGCGGGTCTGGCGCATGGCGCCGCGCTGGCGTCCCGGCGCGGCGCGCTTCGATACCTGGCTTCATCGGGTGGCTCTCAACCTCTGCTACGATCGCCTGCGGCGCCGGCGCGAACGCCCGGTGGCCGAACCGCCGGACCTGCCCGACGGCGGTCCGGCGCCCGATCGGGGCCTGGAGGCGCAGGATGTCGGCCGCCGCGTCGACCGGGCGCTGCAGGCGCTGCCCCAGCGCCAGCGCGAAGCGATCGTGCTTTGCCATTACCAGGAACTGAGCAATATCGACGCGGCGGCGCTGATGGAGGTCAGCGTGGATGCGCTGGAGAGCCTGCTGGCGCGCGCCCGGCGGGCGTTGCGCGTCGCGCTCGCCGATCTGGCCGGCCCGGACTGAGTTCGTGATGGACGCGATGATGACCGAGGAACGCTTTGCGGCGCTGGCCCAGGCCCATGGCGGCCAGATGCGGCGCTGGCCGAAGTCGGCAAAGGCGCAGGCGGCGGCTTTCGCCGAGGCCTTTCCCCGAGTCGCCGAGAGGCTGCTCGCCTCGCAGCGCGGGCTCGACGAGGCGCTGGACGCTTCGCCGACGCCGGCGCCCGGCGCCGCGCTGCGCCGGCGCATCGTCGCCGGGGCACCCGCGGCGGCCAGGGCCGGGCGGGCCGGCGGCCGGGCCTGGCGCTGGCTGACCGGCGTCGGCGTCGGAGTGGCGCTGGCCAGCGCCGGCGCGGCCGGAGTGATTGTCGGCCTGACCGAGACCCCGCCTGGCGTGGTGCGGGCGATCTGGGGCGTTCAGGGCGGCGGCCCGACCGACGAGGTCAGCGCCCTGCTGGCGCCGGCGCGCCGCCCGGACGACGCCTGATGCGCGGGCGCTGGCTTGCGGTCGGCCTGGTGGCGTCGCTGGCGCTGAACCTGTTCCTGATCGGCGCGGCGGCCGGGGTGATCGCGCTCGGCGCGCGGATGGCGCGGCAGAACATCGGCGCCCGGCCCGGCGCCTTCGCGCGCGCCGCCCGCGCCCTGCCGGAGCCGGAGCGGCGCGATCTGCGCCTGATGCTCCGCGCCGCCTGGATCCAGATCCGGCCCGTCGCGACCCGCAGCCGGCAACTGCGCCTGGCGGGATGGGACGCCCTGGCCGATCCAAAACCCGATGCGGCGGCGATCAAGGCGAGGCTGGCGCAAAGCCGCCAGCTCGACGCCTCGACCCGGGCCGCCGTAGAGGAGAAGCTCGTGGACTACGTCATGGCGCTGCCGCCGCACGACCGCGCCGCCTTCGTCGCCGGGCTGGACCGCGCGTTCTCGCCGCCGGGAAGCAAGGCGAACCGGCCGGGCGCGCCGGCCAAGGGCGGGTAGCCACGCGCCGAGCCCCGGGGCGCCGTCCCCGCGGCCGCCTCACGCCGCCGCCGCGCTCCTTTGCAAGGCGAGGCGGCGCACCGGGAGCAGGAAGCTCACCCGCGTGCCGACGCCGGGGCGGCTCTCCATCCGCAGCACGCCGTCGTGCATCTCGATCAGCGACTTGCAGAGCGCCAGGCCGAGGCCCGTCCCCTGCTGGGTCTTGGCGTGCTGGCTCTCGATCTGCTCGAAGGGCCGGGCGAGGCGGGCGAGGTCGTCGGGGGCGATGCCGATGCCGGTGTCGCGCACGCTGACGTCGACACGCTCGCCGCTGGCGTCGTGACGCCGTTCCGCGGCGATGACGATGCGGCCGCCGCGCGGCGTGAACTTCACCGCATTGGAGAGCAGGTTGAGAAGCACCTGCTTCAGGGCGCGATAGTCGCCATCGACGTCCGGCAGCGGCGGGACCTCGATGGCGAGCGTCAGGCCGGCGCTCTCGGCGCGGTTGCGGATCAGCCGCAGGGCGTCGGCGGCCAGTTCGTCGAGCCGCAGCGGCTCGAAGCGCAGGCTCATCTTCCCGGCCTCGATCTTCGACATGTCGAGCACGTCGTTGATCAGCGCCAGCAGGTGCTGGCCCGAGCCCAGGATGTCCTCGGCGTAGCTGCGATAGCGCGGATCGCCGAGGGGCCCGTACATCTCGCCCACCATTATCTCGGAGAAGCCGTTGATGGCGTTGAGCGGCGTGCGCAGCTCATGGCTCATGTTGGCGAGGAACTCGCTCTTGGCGCGGTTGGCCGACTCGGCGCGGATCTTTTCCGCCTCGTATTTCCGGGCGAGCTCCTCGGCCTCCTCGTGGCTCCGCTCCAGACGCACGATAGCCGACTGCAGCGCCGCTTCCTGCGCTTTCAGTGCGGTGACGTCGGCGCAGGTGACGACACAGCCGCCGTCGGCGGTGCGGCGCTCGGCCAGGGTGATCCAGCGCCCGTCGTTCAGCTGGGCTTCGCGCGCGCCCTCGTCATCGGCCGCCGGGGCCTGTCGGAAGGCGAGCCGGATCAGCCGCTCGACGGCGCCGCGCGAGGCGCCCGGCTTGAGCATGCGCGGCGCGAGGTCGAAGAAGGCGCGGAAGTTCTGATTGCACAGCACCAGCCGGCCGTGGCGGTCCCAGAGCACGAAGGCTTCGGCGGCGTTGTCGATGGCGCCTTGCAGACGCGCCTCGGCGGCCTGGGCGCGAACCTGGGCGATGCGCTCCACGGTGACGTCGAGAGCGACGCCGACGATCCGCGCCGGCCCCTGCGGCGCGGCGTCCGCCGGCGCCTGGCCGCGCGCGTCGATCCACACCGAGCCGCCCTCGGGTCGGGCGACGCGGAAGGAGACGTCGAGCACGCCCTGGCTGGCGGCCGCGCCGAGCGCCTGGCGCACGCGCTCGCGGTGTTCCGGCGCGATCCGCTCCAGCACCGCCTCGATCGTCGCCGTGCCGCCGCCGCCCCAGCCCAGCATGACCCCGGTGATCTGCGACATGAAGAGTTCGCCGGCGCCCAGATCCAGCTCCCAGATGCCGCAACGCGCCGCCTCGACGGCCAGCCGGAAGCGCTCCTCGGACTGCGCCAGCGCCCGGGAGGCGGCCTCGGCCTGGCGGCCCTGCACGATCAGCAGCACGGCGAGGATGGCGGCGATGGCGAGCGGCGCGAACAGCGCCCCCGCCGAGGGCGCGGTCGCATCGCGCAGCCGCCCCGCCGCCAGTCCGGTATAGATCGCCAGGAGGATCAGCGCCGCGAGGATCGCCAGCCGCGTGGCGCGGTGCGCCTGCGGCGCGCCCGAGCCCGGCGCCGGGCCCGCGCCCACCGCGGACCCAGGTTGCGAGCCGCCGCCCCTGGCTCTGGCCACCCCGAAGGCTCCCTCGTCCCGCGCCCCGATCGTCGAGCAACGCCCACAGCATCCGCCGCTGAATCGCTGGCGCGATCAAGAGTCCAGGCTGACGCGCCGGGCTCGCCTCAGCGCCGCGTGGCGAGGAGCAGGAACGAGTTGGTCGCGAACTCGAGCCGGCCGCGCGCCTCGAGCCTTTGCTGCAGCGCTTGCAATCGAGGCAGATGCGCCTCGACGCCGAAGCCATCGACCAGCCAGGGAACCGCCTTCAGGTAATAGACCACAGCCCCCACGTCGGCAAAGCTCGCCACGCCCGACGACTCCTCGGCAAGTTCCACGTCGAATCCCGCAACCGCGAACTGCGCCGCGACCGCGCCGAGAACATTGCCTGGCCACCTGGGCCGGGCGCCGAAGTGCGCGATCAGGTCCGCGAGACTGCGGCCGCCAACCTGCTGGGTGAGGAACCGCCCGCCGCGGCGAAGCGCCTGGGCGATCGCGCCAGCGTGCAGCCCGCCGTGGCGGTTGAGGATCAGGTCGAAGGCGGCGGCGGCGAACGGCAGGGGCGCGCTCTCGCGAGCCGCCACCACGCGCACGCCGAGGGGCGCCAGTCGCTCGGCGGCGATGGCGACGTTCGGCGCATGGCCCTCTGTGGCGGCGGCCAGCCCTGGGAACGAGGCGAGCACGGCGCCGTCGCCGGTCGCAAGGTCGAGCAGCGAGCCGCAGCGCCGCACCTGTTCGCGCGCCAGAGCCAGATAGTCCCACGGCAGCGGCGAATAGCTGACGCGCTGGCGCAGATGGGAGAAGTCCCAGCCCCGGAATTCCGTCGCCTCGTCCCGGCGCCACTGGTCGAGGAGCTGGCGTGACGGCCTATCCATCCAACGCCTTCGCGCCACGCGCGCCGCCCGGCATTGTCACCTCTCTTCGCTCGCGCAGCGATGTCTGGACGGCGCGCGACAGGGCAAGCGCCTCCAGCGCCCGCTCGACGTCGAGCAGCGCCGGGTCGGCCGAGCCACGCACGCAAGCGACGAAGTGCTCGAGTTCGGTCTGATAGGGATTGTCCTGCGGCAGGCCGGGCGGCGCTTCGCCGCCTTCGAGATAGAGCCGCGCCGAACTCGTCGCCTCGCCGCCGGCGATGACGGTCCGGGTCTCGAACGCCGCCCGTTCGAACAGGGCGCGAAAGCCGGTGGTGAAGGGATAGGACGCCGGCATCAGGCCGCTGGCGAGGACCGTGGCGCCGGCGCCGTCCGCAAACGACAGCAGCGCGGAAACCTCGCCAGGCGCGCCCTGCCGGTCGACAGCGCTGGCGACGACTCGCGCGGGAGGGCCCATGACCCAGCCGATGAAGTCGAGGTCGAAGGTCATGAGCTCGGTGGTGGGATCGGAATAGTGATGCTTGTGATCGGGTGAGCCGGCGCGCAGGTGCGATCCAAGCCGGTGCGCCGTCACGCCCAGCAGCCGTCCGTGCTCGCCCGTCTCGACGAAGCCCTTCACGGCGCGGCAGGCGGCGATCGAACGCATCAAGAGCCCCACCTGCAGCAGCTTGCCCGCGGCTCGCGCCGCGTCGCGCAGGCGCCGGCCCTCCGCCGGATCGAGGGTCAGCGGCGTCTCGCACGTGCTTGCCCGCCTCCAGGGCGGCCATGACGTAGGCGCCGTGCACCGGCGTCGGCAGGCAGACGTCGATGGCGTCGACGCCCGGATCCTCGATCAGCGTGCGCGCCTCGCGGGTGGGCGTCGCGCCAAGGGGGCCGGCCAGCGACGCCGCCCGCTCCAGGCTGCGGCTATGGACGCCCGCGACCGCCACGCCCCCGATCTGGCCAAGGCAATAGGCGTGCTCGGCGCCCATGGCGCCCGCGCCCAGGAGGCCGATTCGGATCCTGTCCATGAAGGTCGCCCTCCGCGCCCGCAAAGGGCTCGGCTCGGGCGTCAGTTATTCGGAAAGCAGGCCGTGGTCGAGAGCGCCGTACCACCGCCGAGCGCCCCGATCAGGTTCGGGACCACGCTCTCGAACGTGTAGCTGATGATCACGGTGGAGAAACCGTTGGGCGCGGTGACGCCGGCGCAGGTCGTGTCGCTCGCCAGCGTCAGATCGGCGTTGGTGAGGGGCACGCCCCAGCTCGTGGCGACGCCCTCGATGTAGGCCTGGGTGTTGGCGGCGCTGTAGGCGCCCCCGCCCTGGCACGCCGAGGAACTCATGCCCATGCAGCGGGCGCCGGCCGAGGCGGTCTCCTGCATGGCCTCGCGGGTCCAAAGCAGGCGGGCGAATTCGAAGACGCCGAACATCAGCAGCAGCAGCGGACCGATGACGAAGGCGAACTCCACCGCCGCCGCTCCGCCGCTGGAGCGCCACAGCCGCCTGACGGCGCCGATCATTGCACCTGCACCACGGCCGAGGCGGTGACGGCGCCGTTCTGCACGATGCCGTAGCCGGAGAACAGCGGCGTATAGGTCTTGGTGGCGCTGATGGTGACGAACTTGCCGGCGTAGCCGGTGTTAGTTCCCGGGCAGGCGGCGCCGCAGACGTTCGAAGCGCCCCAGCTGAA
>DATKRO010000071.1:0-8482 GCA_035532115.1 Caulobacteraceae bacterium
GCGATGGGAAGTGCGCCCTGAAAGGGCGATCCGGGGCCGGACCCGCCGCTTCCAAGACGAATTCCAGCTTGGCCGCGGCCCGTCCGGCCCCGGCTCGCGCTTCGCTTGGCCGGGGTGACGGCGATGATGAGCGTCTCGTCAACCCGAACTCTTTGCCGTGCTGCGCCCACCAGGGCGATCGGGTGAATTGGCAAGCAATTGTTCGGCGCCGCCAAAGGCGGAAGGAGTGAACCACGACGGATGCGAAGGGGCGCATGAAGCGCGCGACCTTGGCGCACCGCTCTGCGACCTCCGCGATCTTTGCGGTAGAGCCTCGCGAGACCGCGATCAGGCGTTGAAGTTCAGCTTCAATCCGGGCCGTGGCCAGCGACACTTGAAGAGTTTGCCGGTGGAAGAGCAGGTCACCCAGGCGTCCCTCATGTCCGCGCCGCCGAAACAGATGTTGGTGGTGACGAGATCGGGAAAGGCGAAATGCTCGGTCGAGCCGTCCGGGTCGAAGGCGGTGACGCCGCCGTTGATGATGGTGGCCACGCAAACCTTGCCGCCGGCCTCGACGGCGAGGCTGTCGAGGAGCTGGTATCCGGGGAGGTTGCAGATCACCCGGCCTGGCGCGAAGCCGGCCGCCGCCGCGAGTACGCCGGGCGCTTCGACATCGAAGGCCCAGAGGCGGCCCAGGTTGGTGTCGGCGACGTAGACCACCTTCTCGTCCGGCGAGAGGCCGACGCCGTTGGGCGAGATCATGTGCTCGCGCGCCCGGCTGATCAGCGACCCGTCGGGCCTCGCGTAATAGAGCGCCCCCCAGCGGCGCCCGTCCGGCGTCCCGCAGCCGTGGTCGGTGAACCAGAGGCCGCCGGCCCTGTCGAACACGAGGTCGTTGGGCCCGTTCAGCCGCGCGCCCTCGCAGGCGTCGGGGCCATACAGGGTCTCGACCTTGCCGGTGGCGATATCGACGCGCTGGATCGAGCCGCCGGCGTGCGCCGGCGGCGTCGGGCCGGGGATGTTGAGGCCGTTGGTCTTGATGAAGTGGAACGAGCCGCCGTTGTTGGCGACGTACACCTTCCCGTCCGGCCCGATGGCCGCGCCGTTGGGACCGCCGCCGGTCTCGGCGACGGTTTCCTTCCTGCCGTCGGGAGTGACGCGGGTCAGCGTCTGGCCCTCGATCTCGGTGAGGATCACCGAGCCGTCGTTCATGGCGATCGGCCCCTCGGGGAACCTGAGGCCGTCGGTGACCAGCTCGATGTCCATGGCGTCCCTCCGTGCCCCGTTCAGGCATCCGGTGCATAGCCAATCGGGGGGCCGAGGCAAAGTGAATCGCCGCGCCCGGCCGCGGCCCGGCCTCAGCGTCGTCGCTCCAGGATCCGGAACACCGTCGGATAGTCGTCCTGCGGCCCGGCCGGATGGCTCTGGCGCACCGTCTCGGTCCAGCCGGCCTCGTCCAGAGCCGGCATGCGGACATCGCCCTCCGGCTCGGCCTCGACCTCGGTCAGATAGATCCGCGCCGCGCGCGGCAGGGCGAGGGCGAACAGCGCCGCGCCGCCGATGACGCAGAGCTCCTCGGCGCCGTCTTCGGCCGCCTGCTCGCGGGCGATCTGCACGGCCTCGGAGAAGCCCTGGCAGACCACCGCGCCCTCCGCCTCGAAGCGCGGGTCGCGGCTGAGCACCAGCTTGGTGCGGCCGGGCAGGGGCGGGCGCGGCAGGCTCTCCCAGGTCTTGCGTCCCATGATCACCGGCTTGCCGAGCGTCAGCGTCCGGAATCGCCGCAGGTCGGTGCGCAGCCGCCAGGGCAGGGCGCGGTCGCGGCCGATGACGCCGTTCCTCGCCCTGGCCAGCGGACCCAGCGTCAGCCGCACGCTCACCGGTTCACCCGCACCGCCTCGAGGCGGCGGTTGCGCGCGTCCAGCCGGAAGCTGCCATGCAGCGGGCTGAAGCCGAGGAGGGGACCTTGCGCGCCCTCGCCGGCGGGCGCCGCCGCGGTGGTCGCGAGGCCAGGCGTTCCCACGCGGTCCAGCACGTCGCCGAGGAGCGCCAGGCCCCTCGGTGCGATCTCGCGGGGGCGGCCGCTGGCTCGATATTCTCCCGAGAGCAGCATGTCGGCCTCGTTGGCCGCTTCGATGGCCAGCGCCCAGGCCTGGGTGAGAGTGAGCTGCGCCGCGCTCGCGCCATCGGCGATCTGCGCCTTGGCGGCGGGCAGGGCCAGGACGATCCGGTCGGCGCCTCCCGAGGCGAGAACGCGCGTCACCTCGCCAGGGTCGATCCATGGCGGCCGGTGGGTGTAGGCCGCGTGCAGCAGGCCGGCCAGCACCACGTCCAGGCGCAGATCGTAGCGGACCAGCGCGCTTGCCGTACCGATGGCGTGGTTGAGGAACGGCCGGCCGTCGGCGCGGTAGAGACCGTCGAAGCTCAGCGTGGCGAAGTCGCAGGCCGACTCCAGCGCCCGCGCCGCCACCGCGCCGTAGCCGCGGCCCAGCGCCTGTTCGCGCAGGGCGGTGCGGGTCTGCGCCAGCTCGGCCGGCGCCATGGGCAGATCGCGGTCCGCGCCTGCGGCGCCCGGATGCAATGGCGAGGTCCGCGCCATACGCTCGCGCACGAAGACGCGGATGCCGGCGAAGAAGGCGTCGGGATCGGCGATCGGCCAGCGGCGCGCAAACGCCGCGAGGCTGGCGTCGCAGCCGGCCTCGTCCCAGCGACGGCGAAAGAAATCGAGATCGCCGAGACGGCGGCCGGCGGCCGCCGCATAGTTCACCCGCGCCGCCGGTTCCAGCCAGACGCCGAACCCCAGTTCCCGGGCCTTCAGGGCCAGGTCGATGTGCTCATGCACGAGCAGCACGTCCTCGCTGATCACGCCGGGCCGGCGGGCGAAGTCCGTGCGCGCGAGAACGCAGTGATACTCGGCGTGGTCGATCTGGCGGCGCGCGAGGCGCTCCGCACGCTCGAGCGGCGCATGCGCGAGTTCGTGCTCTTCGCGCTCGAGCCGCCCCGCCGCGTCGCGCACCAGCACGCCGCCGGCCATGTGGATCGATGACGCGGCCCGCTCGTCGCCCTCCAGGTAGAGCGGCGCGACGAGACCGGCGCCGGTTTCCTGCGCACAGGCCACCAGGCGCGCGAAGCAGCCGGGTTCGACCAGGACGTCGTTGTCGATGAAGAGCACATAGGGCGTCTCGACCCGGGCCAGGGCCGCCTTGCGCGCCACCGATGGCGCGACCCAGGCGTCATGGCGGACGAGCACGCCGCCGTGCGCCGCGCAGGCTGCGGCGAGCGCCGCCGCCGTCGTCGCCGGGGCGAGGACATCGACATAGACGAGATCGAAGTCGAGCGCGTCGTCGGCGAGCACGCTCGCCAGCGAGGCCTCGGCGAGGCCGTGTCCCTCGCGCGGCGAGACCATCACCGTGAGCGTGCGACGGGTCCGCCGGGCCGACGCCATGGTCCCTCCGCCGCCGCGCCGCGGCCCCCGTTTTCCCGGTCAGTTTCCGCTGCGGCGACGATGGTCAGACCGCGACCGGCGCCTTGATCGGCTTGTGGGCCTTATAGCCGTCGAGCACCACGTCGTCTTCGCCGAAGTCGAAGACGCTCTGGCGCTCGGCCAGATGCACGGTGGGCAACGGGTAGGGCGCGCGGGCGAGCTGGCGGCGCGCCTGGTCGAGATGGTTGAGATAGAGGTGGGCGTCGCCCAGCGTATGCACGAGTTCGCCCGGCTCGAGTCCGGTCGCCCTGGCCATCATCAGCGTCAGCAGCGCATAGCTGGCGATGTTGAACGGCAGGCCCAGGAACACGTCGGCCGAACGCTGGTAGATCTGGCACGAGAGCCGCCCCGCCGCGACGTAGTACTGGAACAGGCAATGGCACGGCGGCAGCGCCATGTCGTCCAGGTCGGCCGGGTTCCAGGCGCTGACGAGGTGGCGCCGGCTCTCGGGGCTTTCGCGGATCGACCGCTGCACCTGGGCGATCTGGTCGATGGCCCGCCCGTCCGGCGCGGCCCACGAACGCCACTGCCTGCCATAGACCGGCCCGAGTTCACCGGTCTCGTCCGCCCATTCGTCCCAGATGGTGCAACCGCGCTCGCGCAGCCAGCGCACGTTGGTGTCGCCGCGCAGGAACCAGAGCAGCTCGAGCAGGATCGAACGGAAATGCACCCGCTTGGTGGTGACCAGCGGAAAGCCGCCCGCGAGGTCGAACCGCATCTGCCGCCCGAACACGCTCAGGGTGCCGGTTCCGGTGCGATCGCCGCGTTCGGCGCCGGAGGTGATGATGTCGGAGAGCAGGCCGAGGTACTGAAGCTCCGGGTGCGGAGCTTCGGCAGGCTCGGGGGTCTTCGGGCGCACCAGCGCGATCATGGGTGCGAGCCTCCGCTGATTCGCCGATGACATGGAGATTGCGGGCGCGCCGGTCCACCGGTTCCGCTCACCCCGCGAACCCGCCCGCGTCGAGAAAGGCCTGTTCCTCGGCCGTGGTTTCGCGGCCGAGGGCGCGGTTGCGGTGCGGGAAGCGGCCGAAGCGCGCGATGATGTCGCGGTGCTGCAGCGCCCATCTGGCAGCCTGCGGATCGTTCGTCGCGCGTGCGAGCGCCTGATGCAGCTCGACGCCGAGGTCCTGGTCCGCAAGAGTCTCCGAATGCATGAAGGGCAGGTAGAAGAAGCCGCGCAGCGACGGCTCCGTGGCGAGGTCATGGCCGCGGCCGAGGGCGTCCGCCGCCGTCTTGCGGGCCAGAGGATCGGTGGCGAAGGCATGGGCCGAGCCGCGGTAGAGGTTGCGCGGAAACTGATCCAGCAGGATCAGCAGCGCCAGGGCGCCCTGCGCCGTTTCGCACCAGGCCGCGTGCTCGCCGCGGGCGGCGCCATGGTGGACCGCCTCGAACTTCAACCGGATGGCGGCGTCGAACTGGTCGTCCTTGGCGAACCAGCGCTTCGGTCCGGCGGCGCGCCAGAACTCGTTGATGTCGGCGGGCTGGGGGGCGATCGGCCGCTGAAGCGGGTGGTCATGGCCGTGGCGGTTGCACATGGGCGGCGACCTTTCCCTTCCGTGCGTCCGGTTTGCGGCGAGGCCGCGCCGCCAGCTCGCGGCGCCCGGCATGGCGGCACGCTAGCGCGGTCCGGCGCGCCGGGCACGCGCCGCCGATGCGCGCGCGCAATGTATCTGCGGAAGTTCGCCGCAAACCTGAAGTCGTCGAGGCAAGCGCGTCGGCGCGCCTATGCGGCCTCGGCGATCGGATCGAGCCCGAGCGCGACGCGGCCGGTGAAGCCGTGCTGGCGCTTGGCGCCGAGCGGATGGAACTGCGCGGCGTGCGCGTCGCGCAACAGCCGTTCGAGGCCGGTGCTGCGATAGAAGCCGGCGCCGCCCGCCGCTTCCAGGGCCTTCTCCACGGTGGCGAGCACGCTCTCGGCGGCGATGGTCTTGCGCACCAGGATGGCGTTGGTCAGCTCGAGACTGGCGATGAAGTCGAGGTCGTTGGCCTGGCGGACCATGTCGTCCACGGCGAGCTGGACGCGCGTCAGATGATTGGCGAGTTCGCCGATCAGAAAGGGAACGGCGGCGTCGCGCGGCCGCTTGGCCGCCTGTTCCTCCCCGATCGACGCGGCGGCTTCCGCCACCCCGGCATAGACCGACATGATCAGCGGCATCGCCACCGTCAGTATGATGTTCCAGGCGGGATGGAACTGGCCGCGCGGCCGGCGCAGCGTCACCGCGTCGTCCGGCACGAAGACCTTGTCGAGGACGATGGTGTGCGAGCCGGTGGCGCGCATGCCCAGGGCGCGCCAGTCGTCGGCGAGCGACACCCCGCGGGACGCGAACGGAACCGCGAAGTGCAGCACCTGCCAGCCCTCCTCCGGATCCTCGAACGGCGCGGAGGTGACGAGCACGCCGCCCTTGGGCGAGCCGCTGCCGAACGGCTTGCGGGCGCTGACCTCGAAGCCGCCGTCGGCGCGCCGCGCCCCCCCGTTCGATTCCATCCAGTCGTTGGCGCCGGTGGAGACGAGCACGGTCTCGCTCGCCGCCACGCGCTCCAGCAGTCGCCGCCCCGGCCTGGCGTTGCGGTGATTGTACAGCGCGGCCGCCACCAGGTGCTGATGCATCGAAAGCGCGAGCGCCGTCGACGGACAGTGGTGCGCCAGCCGGCGCAGGAAGGCGCACATGGCGCCATGGCCGACGCCGCCGCCGCCAAGCTCCGGTGGAACCATGGCGGAGAAGACCTTGTGCTCCTTCAAGGCCTCGTAGTGCTCGGCGACGAAGATGTCGCCGGCGTCGTGCGCGCAGGCGTCGGCTCCAAATCGCGGGCCGATTCTCTGGGCGAGGGCGAGCAGGTCGAGACGCCCGGTCATCGCATGTCTCCTGGCATGAGCGGAGACCCGAGCTTCCGCTCGCCTGCCCGCGGCGGCAACTTCGAAATGTGAAGTTGTCCGGGCTGGGGGCGGTGCTAGGTTTCGCCATGGCCGAGAAGAAGGCCTACGGTCAGTTCTGCCCCATCGCCATCGCCTCGGAGGTGTTGGCCGAGCGCTGGACGCCGCTGCTGATCCGCGAGCTGCTGTCGGGCAGCGTCCGCTTCAATGACCTGCAGCGCGGCGTGCCGCGCATGTCGTCGTCGCTGCTCGCCCGGCGCCTGAAGGAACTCGAGTTCGCCGGCGTCGTCGAGGTTCGAGCCGGCGCGCGCGGCGGTCGCGAATACGCCTTGACGTCCGCCGGGCAGGAACTGTTTCCGGTCCTCGAAGCCATGGGGCTGTGGGCGCAGCGCTGGCTGCGCCACAAGCTGGTCGACGCGGCGAATCTCGATCCCGACCTCCTGATGTGGGACATCCGCCGCAACGTCGCCGGCTCGGCGAATTTCGATCGGCGCCGATACGTGGTGGAATTCCAGCTTTCCGGCGTGCCCGCCAGCCGGCGGTGCTACTGGCTGGTGTTCGCGCCGGGCCAGGTCGATCTCTGCTACAGGTATCCGGGCTTCGACGTAGACTTGGTGGTGAAGGCGAGCCTGCCGGTGCTCACCCGGATCTGGCTCGGCCACGTCGCCATCGATCGGGCCCTCGGCGAACACCGGCTGCACCTCGAGGGTTCGCCCGGCGACGTCGCCGCATTCCGCTCCTGGTTCACCCTAAGCCTGTTCGCCCCCGCCGGCCGCGCGCCGGCTGGAGAGCGCGCGCCCGCTGGAGAATAGCGGCGCGCAGGTGCGCGTGGCGTCTCGACGAGATCACGAGGCTCGTCGGTGCGCTTGGCGGCCAGCTCGGCCGGCCCGACGCGCTGCGGGAGCGATGCGACGCGAAATCGGAATCCCGCTTTGGCTTCGCCTGTTGACTTCAGTGAAATCAAAGCGGAAACGCCCCACGTGGCCGAGAGTCCGAAATGCCCGAGAATCTAGACTTCCTTCACCCGCGGCCCGGCCCGATTGATCGGGCCGCATGCCGGTGCGCCGGATCGTCTTCGCCGCGCCGGCGGACGCGCGGCGGCGGTGCACCAGCGGCGAGACGGCGGTGATCCCATGGCGACGGCAGTAGCGCGAATTCTCGATGACCTGCGCGGTCGCGGCGGCCTGCAAGGCAAGGACATCGCCAACATCGTCGACGTTTCCACGGCGACGGTCTCGCGGTGGTCGCGAGGAAACGGCACGCCCAACCTGCGCACGCAGACGGTCATTGCCGAGCTGCGATACGTAGTGGACCGCCTCTCCGACTTCTATGCGCCGGACGAGACGCGGCTCTGGCTGCACGCTCGCAATCCGCTCTTGAACGGTGAGCGCGCCATCGACCTGATCAATGGCGGCCGTACCGAGGACGTGCTTGCCGTGATCGAGCGCCTCGACTCCGGCGCCTACATCTGAGCGACCGGATTGCCGACCGTCGAGCGCGCGACTTGCAACTGCTGGACGCGCTCGATGGGCTGAAGCGCGTGGCGTTCGAGGGGCCGGCATGGCGGATCGTGCGCGAAGGGCGTGATCCTCTGCAAGGCTATCCAGCGGGGGCCAGGTGGGATCCGGGCGCGTTCGATGTCATCTACACGTCGATCGAACGCGAGGGCGCCCTGGCGGAAATCCATTTCCACCTCAGCCGCCAGCCGGTGTTTCCGTCCAAACTCGTTTCCGTACTTCACAGGCTTGGCGTCCGCACCCGGCGGACCCTGAAACTCGCCGATCTGTCCCAGGTCGAGGCGTTGGGCGTCGCCCGGGAGCGATACGCAGAGCTTTCCTACGCGCGCACGCAAGCGATCGGGGACGCGGCCTACTTCCTTGGCTTTGATGGACTGATGGTTCCGAGCGCGAGGTGGGATTGCATGAACCTCGTCGTCTTCACCGATCAGCTGTCGCCAGCGGACCTGGCCGTGGAAGAGTCAGCCGTGGTCGACTGGCAGGCGTGGCGACATGAGGCCGATAGATTGCGCGGACGGCCGATCGTCTGATTCAGGAACGACCTCGAGCGCTCTGCCTAACCCCCCCCCGCGCAGGCGTAGGGTGCGATGTTCGGCAAGGGCAAGACGCCCCGCCGTGGTTTCCCTACCGACT
>DATKRO010000072.1:0-34955 GCA_035532115.1 Caulobacteraceae bacterium
GCCGGGAAACCTGCATCCGATGCAGGCGGCGTTCCAGGATCTGCATGCGCTGCAGTGCGGCTTCTGCACCCCCGGCATGATCATGAGCGCCATTGATCTGGTGCGCACCAGCGAGCGCCTCGACGAGCCCGCCGTGCGCGCCGGCCTGGAGGGCAACTACTGCCGCTGTACCGGCTATCACAACATCGTCCAGGCGGTGCTCGCCGCCGCGGCGCAAGCCTGAAGGGGAGCGAGGTCCATGGGCGACCAGGGCATCGGCAAGCGCGTCAAGCGCCGCGAGGACGTCCGCTTCATCACCGGGCGCGGCCGCTACACCGACGACATCGGCCATCCCGGCCAGACCTTCGCGGTCTTCCTGCGCTCGCCGCACCCGCGCGCGCGCATCGTCGGCGTCGACGCCGGCGAGGCGCTGAAGCTGCCGGGCGTCGTCGGGGTCTTCACCGGCAAGGACCTCGCCGCGGACAAGATCGGCGACCTTCCCTGCGGCTGGCTGGTGAAGTCCAGGGACGGCAGCGACATGAAGGTCCCCTCGCGCCCGCCCCTGGCGGTCGAGCGGGTCAATTTCGTCGGCGAGCCCTATGGGATCGTGCTTGGCGACAGTCTCGCCGCCGCCCAGGCCGGCGCCGACGCCGTGGTCACCGACTTCGAGGAGCTCGAACCGGCGGCGAGCCTCGCCGGGGCGACGACGGGCGCGCAGATCCATCCCGGCATCGAGGCCAACACCTGCTACGTCTGGGAGCTGGGCGATGCGGCCGCCACCGAGGCCGCCTTCGCCGCCGCGGCGCACGTCACCCGCCTCGAGCTGGTCAACAACCGCCTCATCCCCAACGCCATCGAGCCGCGCGCCGCCCTGGCGCTCTATGACCGGGCCACCGAGGAGTTCACCCTCTACACCACCTCGCAGAACCCGCACCTGGAGCGGCTGATCCTGGCCGCGTTCGTGGGCCTCGCGCCCGAGCACAAGCTGCGGGTGATCTCGCCCGACGTCGGCGGCGGCTTCGGCTCGAAGATCTTCGTCTATCCGGAGGAAACCACCGCCTGCTGGGCGGCGCGGCGGATCGGGCGGCCGGTGAAGTGGACGGCGGACCGCTCCGAGGCCTTCCTGTCCGACCACCATGGCCGCGACCATCTCACCCGCGCCGAGCTGGCGCTGGATGCGGCCGGCGTCTTCCTGGCCTTGCGGGTGCGCACCCGCGCCAATCTGGGCGCCTATCTTTCCACCTTCGCCTCGTCGGTGCCGACCTATCTCTACGGCACCCTGCTCGCCGGCCAGTACCGCACCCCGGCGATCCACGTCGAGGTCGAGGCCGTCTTCACCAACACCGCGCCGGTGGACGCCTATCGCGGCGCCGGGCGCCCCGAGGCCACCTATGTCGTCGAGCGCCTGGTCGAGACCGCGGCGCGCGAGCTTGGCCTCGATCCGGCGGAGATCCGGCGACGCAATTTCATCCAGCCGGATCAGTTCCCCTACCAGACCCCGGTGGCGCTGGTTTACGACACCGGCGATTACCAGGCGAGCCTGGAGCGGGCGCTGCAGCGGGCCGACTATGCCGGCTTTGCGGCGCGGCGAAGCGCTTCGCAGGCGCGCGGGATGCGGCGCGGCATCGGGCTTTCCTGCTATATCGAGGCCTGCGGCCTCGCGCCCTCGCAGCTCGCCATCCAGCTCGGCGCCGGCGTCGGCCTCTACGAGAGCGGCGAGGTGAGGGTGAACCCCACCGGCTCGGTCACCGTCTTCACCGGCTCGCACAGCCACGGCCAGGGCCACGAGACCACCCTGGCCCAGATCGTCAGCGACAAGCTGGGCGTCGCCTTCGATCAGGTGGAGGTCGTCCACGGCGACACCGGCCGGGTGGAGTTCGGCCTCGGCACCTACGGCTCGCGCTCGGCGGCGGTGGGCGGCTCGGCGGTCGTCACGGCGACGGAGAAGATCATCGCCAAGGGCAGGAAGATCGCCGCCCATATGCTGGAGGCGCAGCCCGAGGACGTCGATTTCGAGGATGGCGTCTTTTCCGTGCGCGCCTCGAACCGCAAGCTCGGCTTCGGCGAGGTGGCGTTCGCGGCCTATGTGCCGGCGAACTTCCCGGAAGGCCTGGAGCCGGGCCTGTCGGAGAAGAGCTTCTACGATCCGAAGAACTTCACCTTTCCCGCCGGCGCCCACGTCGCCGAGGTGGAGATCGATCCCGAGACCGGCGTCGTCGAGCTGGTCGCCTTCGTCGCCGTCGACGACTTCGGCGAGGTGATCAATCCGATGATCGTCGAGGGCCAGGTGCACGGCGGCATCGCCCAGGGCGTTGGCCAGGCGCTGATGGAGCACGGCGTCTACGACGAGGCGGGCCAGCTCGTCACCGGCTCCTACATGGACTACCGCATGCCCAGGGCCGCCGATCTGCCGAGCTTCATCGTGGAGACCACGGTGACCGCCTGCACCCACAATCCCCTGGGCGTGAAGGGCTGCGGCGAGGCCGGCGCCATCGGCTCGCCGGCGGCGGTGATGAATGCGGTCACCGACGCCCTCGGCCTGAAGGATCTGGCCATGCCCGCCTCGCCCGAGCGCGTCTGGCGCGCGCTGCAATCCTCCACCGCGGAGCGGGGGAGGGGGACCGGCCCGCGCAGCGGGACGGTGGAGGGGGCGCAGGCGGCGCAGGGGTCGCCCGCCGCCGCGCGAGGCTGAGGAGCTGCCGCATGCACGCCTTCGACCATCACCGGCCCGCCAGCCTCGACGAGGCCGTCGCCTTGCGCCGCCGCGCCGCCGACGGCGCCTATCTCGCCGGCGGCATGACCCTGATCCCGACGCTGAAGCAGCGCCTCGCCCAGCCGTCCGACCTCGTCGATCTGGGCGGCCTTGCCGAACTCGACGCGATCGAGGCGAGCGGCGCGCGCGTGACCATCGGGGCGATGACCCGCCATGCCAGCGTGGCGGCGTCGGCCGAGGTGAAGCGGGCGATCCCGGCTCTGGCCTGGCTCGCGTCGCAGATCGGCGACCGCCAGGTGCGCAACCGCGGCACGCTCGGCGGCTCGCTCGCCAACAGCGACCCGGCCGCCGACTATCCGGCCGCGGTGCTCGCCCTGGGGGCAAGCATCGAGACCGACCGGCGCGCCATCGCCGCCGACGCCTACTTCAAGGACCTGTTCGAGACCGCGCTCGAGCCGGGCGAGCTGATCCGCGCCGTCGCCTTCCCGGTCCCGCGCCGCGCCGCCTACGCCAAGTTCCCCAATCCGGCCTCGCGCTATGCGGTGGTGGGCGTCTTCGTCGCCGACTTCGGCGCGCAGGGCCTGCGGGTCGGCGTCACCGGCGCGGGGCCTTGCGCCTTCCGCGCCAGCGCCATCGAGCAGGCGCTGGCGCGCAGGCTCGATCCGGCCGCCGTGGACGAGGCGCAGATCGACCACGCCCGCTTCAACAGCGACCTGCATGCCTCGGCCGAGTATCGCGGCCACCTCGTGCGGGTGATGGCCAGGCGCGCCGTCGCCGATCTCCTCGCCCAGGACGTCTGATGGACAAGGTCAGGGTCTCGCGCGAAGGGGCGGTGCGCCTGGTGGTGCTGGCGCGCCCCGACAAGCGCAACGCGCTCGACGCCGATATGCTGATCGCGCTCACCGAGGCGTTCACCGCGACGCCGGCGAACGAGGAACGGCTGAGCATCATCCGCGCCGAAGGGCCGGTGTTCTGCGCCGGGCTGGACCTGCGCGCCCGCGGCGCGGGGGGCCAGGTCGGGGCTTCCGCCATCGAGGCCATGCTGCACGCCATCGAGCAGTATCCGCTGCCGGTCGTCGCCGTGGTCCAGGGCGACGCCATCGCCGGCGGCGCCGAGCTGGCGCTGCACTGCGACTTCGTGGTGGCGAGCGAGGCGGCGAGGTTCGGCATGTCGCTGGCGAGGATCGGCCTCGCGCCGAGCTGGTTCCTCGCCAAGCGGCTCCTGGAGGTCGCCGGGCCGGTGGGCGCGCGCGAGATGCTGCTCCTGGGCGACCCGCTCCCGGCGCGCCGCATGGCCGACCTCGGCCTCATCCATCGCGCCGTCCCGGCGGCCGGGCTGGAAGCCGCCGCCGCCGCCGTGATCGAGCGGCTCGCCGCCAACGCGCCCCTGTCGCTGAAGGCGATGAAGGCGCTGCTGGTCCGGGCCATGACCTTCCGCGACTCGATCCCGCACGCCGACGTCGACGCCCTGGTCGCCGTCGCCTCCGCCAGCGCCGATGCCCGCGAGGGCGTCGCGGCCATGCTGGAGCGGCGTGCGCCGCGCTTCGAGGGCCGCTGATGGGCGTGCGGCTGCAAAAGCCCTGGCTGGCTCTGACCGCGGCGAACGTCGCCAGGCTCGCCGGCGAACTCGGCGTCTATCAGCTCGGCGACGCGACAGGCGCCGTGGTGCGCATCGGCTATGCCGGCGGCCGCACGCTCTTTGGCCTGCACGGCGAGCTGCAGGCGGCGCTGGAGAAGGCCGAGGCGACCGCCTTCCGCACCGAGGTCACCGCCCAGTACCTCTCCCGCCACGAGGAGCTGCTGATGATCCACCAGGCCGACTTCGGCGCGCTCCCCGCCGGCAACGCCGCCGACGCCGGCCGGCGCATCGGGCGGCTCAGTCCGGGGTAGGAGGGCCGGCATGGACTTCGACATCACCCCGGAGCAGGCGCAGATCGTCGATCAGGTGCGCCGCTTCGTGCGCCAGGAGATCTGGCCGCTGGAGGCCGGGCTCGATCCGGACGCCTCGCGGATCGAGCCCGAGGACCACGCCCGGCTCGTCTCGATCACCCGCGCCATGGGGCTCTACGGCCTCGGCATCCCCCCTGAGTTCGGCGGACCCGACGTCGACATCGTCACCCAGACGCTGATCGCCATCGAGACCGCCCAGCACCGGGCCGGGCTCTATTCGCCCTGCTTCGGGACCTTCGGCGGCGCCGGCCTCGCCCAGCTCTACGAGGCCAACGACGACCAGAAGCAGCGCTATCTGTTCCCGATGCTGCGCGGCGAGAAGCGCGGCTTCTTCGCCCTCACCGAACCCTCCGGCGGGTCCGATCCGGCGCGCGCCATCCGCACCCGCGCCCGGCGCGACGGCGACGACTGGGTGATCAACGGCGCCAAGATCTTCATCTCCGGGGCCGATGGCGCCGACTTCGGCCTCGTCTTCGCCCGCACCGATGCGGCGATGGGCCGGGGCGGCATCACCTGCTTCATCGTCGACGCCGAAACCCCCGGCTTCCACGTGCGCCGCGTGGTCCACACCCTGCGCTCGGGGCACTACGGCACGGAGCTTCAGTTCGAGGACGCGCGCGTGCCGCACGCCAACGTGCTGGGCGAGGTGAACCGCGGCTTTTCCATCGCCAACGACCGGCTGACGCGCCAGCGCATCCCCTACGCCGCCGGCTGCCTCGGCGTCGCCATCCGCGCCCAGGAGATGTCGATCGACTACGCCAAGGGGCGCGAGACCTTCGGCGCGGCGCTCTCCACCCGCCAGGCGATCCAGTGGATGGTGGTCGACAGCGAGATCGATATCCGCACCGCCCGCTGGGCGGTGCTGGCCGCCGCCTGCAAGGCGGCGCGCGGCCAGCCCTTCCGCACCGAGGCGGCGATGGCCAAGCTCCTGGCCAGCGAAGGCGCGGGCCGGGTGGTCGACCGCGCCATCCAGATCCACGGCGGCTATGGCGTCAGCAAGGATCTGCCGCTGGAACGCTGGTACCGCGAGCTGCGCATCCGCCGCATCGGCGAAGGCCCCAGCGAAGTCCAGCGCCTCGTCATCGCCCGCGACCTCTTCGACCAGGCGCTTTATTGACCATGCAGGCTCGCCCCCCGCCGCTCGCGGGCGTCACCGTCCTCGACATGGGCCAGGTCTATCAGGGCCCCTATGCCGGTCTGCTGCTGGCCAAGGCCGGCGCCGACGTGATCAAGGTCGAGCCGCGGCATGGCGAGCCGCTGCGCGCCCGCGAGGCGGTCGGCGGCGGCGCCTCGCTGCCGCTGGCCATGCTCAATTCCAACAAGCGCGCCATCACCCTCGACCTCAAGTGCGCGCGTGGCGTGGCGCTGCTGAAGGCCCTCGTGAGCCGCGCCGACGTGCTGCTGGAGAATTTCGCGCCGGGGGTGATGGAAAGGCTCGGCGTCGGGGCGGATGTGCTGATGGCCGCGAACCCGCGGCTCATCTACGCCTCGGCGACCGGCTACGGCCTCTCCGGCCCCGAGCGCGACAACCTCGCCATGGACATCACCATCCAGGCCGCCTCGGGCGCGATCAGCGTCACCGGCTTTCCCGACGGCCCGCCGGTGAAGGCCGGCCCCGCCATCGCCGACTTCCTTTCCGGCACGCACCTCTACGGCGCCATCGTCACCGCCCTCTACGAGCGCGAGCGCACCGGCCTGGGGCGCCTGGTCGAGGTGGCGATGATCGAGACCATGTTCCCGACCCTAGCCTCCAACCTCGGCATGGTGCACAACAATCCGGATCGGCCGCTGGGGCGCACCGGCAACCGGCACGGCGGCCTCGCCGTCTCGCCCTACAATGTCTATGCCTGCAAGGACGGCTGGTTCGCCATCATCTGCAACAACGACGGCCACTGGCGCAGCCTGCTCGCCGCCATGGGCCGCGCCGACCTCGATGGCGATGGGCGCTTTTCCACCAATGCGGCGCGGGTGGCGCACATGGCCGAGACCGACCAGGTGGTGGAGGCCTGGGCGGCGCCCCTGACGCGCGCCGAGATCTTCGCCGCCACCGGCGCCCACAAGGTGCCTTCAGCTCCGGTGCGCGACCTCTTCGAGGTGCTGGCCAGCCCGCACATGAAGGGGCGCGGCATGATCGAGGAGATCGAGCATCCGCGCCTCGGCCGCATCAGCGTTCCGGGCAGCCCCTTGCGCTACCACGGCACGCCGCAGACGCCGGCCGTCCCCAGTCCGGCGCTGGGCGCGGACAACGCGGCGGTCTTCGGCGAGCTGCTGGGTCTTGCGCCCGCCGAGGTCGCCGCGCTCGAGGCGGAGGGCGTGATCTGATGCAGGGCGACTATGCGCATCACCTTGCGAGGCTGCACGCCGGCTTCGAGGCGCCGGACGAGCTGATCGCAGCAGCCGCGCGCGCGGTGAGCGCCAGCCCGATCGCGGGCAAGCGGCGCATCGTCCATGGCGAGGCCAACGAGGTCTATGCGCTGGCGCTGGAGAGCGGCCTGGAGGTGATCCTGCGCATCGCCCGCCGCGCCGACGGCCTCTTCGAAAAGGAGCGCTGGGCGATCGACCGCTGCCGCGCCCTCGGCATGCGGGTCCCGCAGGTGTTCTCGACCGGGCGGTACGACGTGGCCGGGGAGAGCCTCGACGTCTGCGTCCTCGAGAAGCTCGCGGGCGAGCGGCTGTCGGATAGCCTCGCCCTGCCACGACAGACGCTGGAGAAGGTGGTGCGCCAGCTCGGCGAGCAGCTCTCGCGGCTGCATTCGATCAGGGCCGACGACCTTGGCGAGGGCGCCCGGTTTTTCGCGAACGACACCGACGACTTCCTCGCCATCGAGGCGGAGTTCGTCGAGCTGGGCGTTGCCGCGGGGCTGGACCCGGCTGGCCTCGGCCGCGCCTTTCGGTTCTTCGAGGCGACGATGGCCGGCCACGCGGCCTTGCCGCGCAGCCTCACCCACAACGACCTGCGCGCCTGCCATGTCCTCGTCCACGACGGCGAGCTCTCCGGCCTGATCGACTTCGGCGAGGCCTCGATCGATTCGCCGATCAACGAATTCGCCAAGTGGGATTTCTGGGAGGGCGAGGCCCTGCCGACGCGCTGGCTGGAGGAGGGCTATGCCGGAAAGAGCCTCTTCGCCGAGGGCTATGGCGAGGTGTTTGCGGCCCTGCGCCTCGCCAACGCGCTCTGGGCGCTGCGCTGGTACGCGCTCACCGGCTATCCGGCCGGCGCGGAGCGCGCCAAAACCCGGCTCAGCGGCTACATGGCGGGGCTGGGGCTCGTCTGACGAGAAAAACGGGAGACAGATTGCATGGCCGACCTTCTGGAGCTGTCGCGTTCGATCATCGACGAGGGCAGGACCCCGGCGGATGTCGGGCCGATCAACCGCATCAACCACCAGCTCTCGGAGATCGGCCCGGGCATCGCCATGGTCGAGGCCTTCTCCCACTGCGTGCTGTTTGCGACCGACGACGGCCTCGTCGCCTTCGACACCTCGGGTCCCGCCGGCGGACCGCGGGTGGTGGAGGCGGTGCGCCGCTGGAGCGCCGACCGGTTCAACACCATCGTCTATACCCACGGTCACGTCGACCACGTCGGCGGCTGCGGCGCTTTCATCGCCGATGCGCAGGGGCGCGGCGATCCCAGGCCGCGGGTGGCCGGTCACGAGAACGTGCCGCGCCGCTTCGATCGCTACACCCTGACCGACGGCTACAACCGCATCATCAACGAGCGCCAGTTCGGCCAATTCCGCCGCGGCGGCTACGACATCGGCGGCGCGCAGAGCTTTCTGCCCAAGGATTCGCCCAGGCCGGATACCGTCTATCGCGACGCGCTGGCCCTCGACGTCGGCGGCCTCGCCGTCGAGCTGCGCCACGCCAAGGGCGAGACCGACGACCATACCTGGGCCTGGATCGGGCGCCACAAGGCGATCTGCGCCGGCGACTTCTTCATCTGGAACTTCCCCAACGCCGGCAACCCGCAGAAGGTGCAGCGCTATCCGGTGGAGTGGGCGCGGGCCATGCGCGTCATGGCCGAGGAGGGCGCCGAGCTCTTCCTGCCCGCGCACGGACTGCCGATCGCCGGGGCGGCGCGCATCCGCGCCGTGCTCACGGACGTGGCGACGACGCTGGAAAAGCTGGTGGCCGACACCCTGGCGATGATGAACCAGGGCGCGCGGCTCAACGACATCATCCATTCGGTCTCGGTCGATCCGGCGGTGCTGGAAAAGCCCTACCTGAAGCCGATGTACGACGAGCCGGAGTTCGTGGTGCGCAACATCTGGCGCCTCTACGGCGGCTGGTACGACGGCAACCCCGCGCACCTGAAGCCGGCGCGCGAGGTTGCGCTCGCCCAGGAACTGGCCGCGCTCGCCGGCGGCGCGCTGAAGCTCGCCCGGCGCGCCCAGGCGCTCGCGGGCAGCGACATCCGCCTCGCCTGCCACCTCGCCGAGTTCGCCGCGCTGGCCGAGCCCGCCGACGCCCGCGTCCACGCCGTCCGCGCCGAGATCTTCCAGAAGCGCCGCGACGGCGAGACCTCGCTGATGGCCAAGGGCATCTTCGGCCACGCCGCCAACGAGTCGACGGCGAAGGCGCAGGGCTGAGGCGGCCGCCCCCGTTCAGTCGCCCGTGCGCGCCTTGCGCCACATCGGCCACAGGGTTGGGCCGTTGGGGAGCTTGATCTCGCCGGTGACCTCGAAGCCGAAGCTGGCGTAGATCGGGATGTTGGTTTCCTTGCTGGATTCCAGATAGGCCGGCATGCTGGCGGCGTCGGCGACGGCAAGATGGCGGCGGATCGCCACGCCGCCATAGCCCTTGCCCTGCCGCTCGGGATCCGTCCCGATCGCCTGCAGGTACCAGTGCGGCTCGTGCGGGTGGCGTTTCTCGATCTCGTCCATGACGGCGGTGACCTGGCGCGCGCCGGCAAGACCGAAGATGCCGACGAACTCGAAACCGTTGGCGAGGTACTGCCAGGGCGGGATGTTCCATTGGCCGGGCGGTCGCCACAGCGCCACGGCCTCGCAGCCGGTGGTCACGTCGCAGCCGCCGTAGGGCCGCCCCAGCTTGAACAGCAGCCTGAAGAGGCGCGCCGCCTTGGCCGGGCGGCTGGCTTCGTCCTTCAGCAGGAACGAGATCAGCGGGTCGTCGGTGAAGGCGCGCCCCAGCGTCCGGGCGATCGGTTCGGCGTCGGCCCATTCGGCCGCGCGCGCCGTCACGCCCGCTTCCCGGGCCGTGGATATCGCGGCCATCGCTGATCACCTCCGGCAAGACGCCGCCCTGCATCGACAGCCTGGGGGATTGCACCCGCGAGTCGCGCGCCCGTCAAGCCGGGGCTGACAGCCGGGGCCGGCGGCGCCGCAGTCCGCGACGATTGCGCGCAAGGGCGGCGCTCCCGATGCCCGTCTACGCCTGGAAAGCCGCCGCGCCGCGCCCCCGGCCGGCCGCGCCCGCCGCCCCCAGCTTGGCCTGTGCGACCTTATGACATGGCTGTAGGCGCAGATGAGCCGGCTATACGTTGGTCATCGTCTCGGGGTGTGGAGAACTTTTGCCGCCGAATCCTTCGACTTAGAAGGTGAGGCGCAGCAACCGTCTCTTTATCGGCGATGGGCAATGACACTGCAGCCAAGGTGTTGCAGGTCGCTACCGCATGAGTCGGGGAGAAAATCATGACTCTCGATCCAAACAACCTCGCCGGTACGGCGACGCTGACGTTTGATGATGAATTCAATTCCCTCAGCCTATGGAACGGCAAAACAGGGACATGGGACACGACGCCGCCGTACGTGTCGCCGACAATCAATGGTTCGACCCTGTCCGGCAACGGCGAACAGGAATGGTACATAAACTCCAACTACGGGCCGACGTCCGGGGTGACGCCCTGGACCGTCAGCAATGGCATACTGAACCTGACCGTGGCGTCGGCGAGCCCGTCGATCCAGCCGCTCATCAACAATTACCAGTATACGTCGGGCGACATAAACACGTCGCAGACGTTCAGCCAGGAATACGGCTACTTTGAAATGAGCGCCAAGCTGCCGGCCGGCCAGGGACTTTGGCCGGCGTTCTGGCTGCTGCCGGAAAACAACTCGTGGCCGCCCGAGATCGACATCATGGAGGTGCTCGGCAACAGCCCGACCACCCTCTACACGACGGCCCACACCGGAACCAACAACACCGCCGAAGGGCAGACCACCACCGTCGCGGATACCTCGACGGCGTTCCACACCTATGCCGTGGACTGGGAGGCGAACTACATCACCTGGTATTTCGACGGCAAGCAAGTCTACCAGATTCCGACGCCGGCGGACATGCACCAGCCGATGTACATGATCCTCAACCTCGCCGCCGGCGGCAGCTGGCCTGGCAGCGTGAACGCGACGACGCCCCTGCCGGCGAGCATGCAGGTCGACTGGGTGCGGACCTATCAGTCCGCCCCGTCCGGAACCGGGGGCACGACGCCGCCGACCACCACCCCCCCGACCACGACCCCGCCGACCACCGGTGGCGCGACGAGTCCGACAGTGCTGACCGCGCCCAACGACAGCGGCACGACGCTGACGGCCGGCTCGGGCGCCTACACCCTGGTGGCCAGCCATGGCGCCGACACCCTGGTGGGCGGGTCAGGTCCGGACACCTTCGAGTTCACGGTGCTTCCCTGGAGCCCGAGCACGGTGGAGAACTTCCTGCCGGGCACGGACCACCTCGACCTCTCGGCGCTCTTCACGGCGGCCGGCTATACCGGGACCAACCCGATCCTCGACGGCTATCTGAGCCTGCAGACCGACAATCACGGCGGCACGGACGTCTACTTCAACCCCCACGACGGCACGAACAACGGCTACGCCTATCTGATCACCGACGTGGCGGGCATCGCCCCGACCAGCCTGGGACTGAGCGACATCGTCTATTCGGCATCGACCACCTCGGCCGGGGCGGGCGGCTCGACACCTCCACCGGCGACCGTCGTCTCGACCCCGACGGTCGTTTCGACGCCTCCGCCCGTCACCTCGGCGCCTCCGCCCGTCACCTCGACGGCGCCCACGGTGCTCGCCGCCCCCAACGACAGCGGCACGACGCTGACGGCCGGTTCGGGCGCCTACACCCTCGTCGCCAGCCATGGCGCCGACACCCTGGTGGGCGGTTCAGGTCCGGACACCTTCGACTTCCCGGTGATCCCCTGGAGCGCCGGCAAGGTGGAGAACTTCCTGCCCGCCACGGACCACCTCGACCTCTCCACGTTGCTGAGGGCGGCCGGGTACAATGGGACCAATCCGATCGCGGACAGGTACGTGAGCTTGCGCACGGACCACCACGGCGGCACGGACATCTACTTCAACCCCCACAATGGCACGAACCACGGCTTTCCCTACCTGATCACCGACGTCCTCCACGTTGCGCCGTCGGTGCTCGCGGCCAGCCACGACCTGCTGTTCACCTGAACCAGCGCGACTGCCCGAGCGAGCCGCGTTGGTCCCGAGTTCTCCGCCCCGATCACGCGTGATCGGGGCGCGCATCGCTCCTCGTCGGACGCGGCCACGGCATGGAACGGCCGCTGCGCCTCGGAACGCCCGATCGAATGCCATGAAAATGGTGCGCCATCGCGAACGCATCCCTGTCGTCTGACAGCTCTACCGACAGGGCGCTGGAACCCAGCGCAGCTTCGTGAGTCACTCTCGGACAGCGCTCGATCAGCACCAGTGGAGGCTCGCGATGACGGAATCCCAGGCGAGAATGATCGTCGGGTCGCTCCCGGTTCGCGACGAGGGCCTCATCTACGACTTCGGGATGGATCTATGCCAGGACACAGATTTCTACCTGAAGAAGGGCTTTCGCGTGATCGCGGTCGATGCGAATCCCGCGGTTTGCGAGGCGGCCTCCACCCGTTATGCCAGCGAGATCGCGAGCCGACGGCTCGTGGTCGTCAACGCGGCCATTTCCGAAGGGACGCAGCCGCTAGTTTTCTATGTGTGCAAGACGCTGAGTGCATGGAGCACTGCTTCCCCGGTCCTGCGAGATGATAAGGTCAAGCTCGGCGCGGTGTTCGAGGAGATCGAAGTCCCATCGGTGCGCAGCGGTGATCTCATTGAGCGGTACGGTACGCCTCACTTCGCCAAGATCGACATAGAAGGATTCGATCTGATCTGCCTGAAGGGGCTTCTGCCGGCGCCCGTCAAGCCGACTTTCCTCTCGACGGAAGTGGACTTCTACAAACTGGATGAGCAACTCGCCTGCCTCGTGGAACTCGGCTATCGGAAGTATGCGCTGGTCGGCCAAACGTCGGCCCCTCGGCAGAAACCGCCCCGCCCGGCGCGCGAGGGGGCCGATGTGGATTACACCTTTGCGCACCACGCCAGTGGTCTCTTCGGCCGAGAACTGCCGGCGGAGTGGTCGTCCTGGCGCGGTGTTCGCACGCAGTGCCGATCGATCATCGGCGAGTACAGATGGTCCGGCATCCTGCGGCGTCTGGAGGCGCTGAAGTCGCTGCGGCCGCTCGCCGACCGCATGCGAGCACGGTATTTCCCTCTCGCCCTGGACTGGTACGACATTCACGCGTCCTTCTGACGGGGCGCGTCGGTCAGGTCAGGCTCGGCCGCTCGCGCGCCCGGGTCGGCAGGGTCTGGCGGACGTCGTCGACGAGTTGCCGGCCGGACGTGACACAGAGCACCGCGACGAATGTGGCGGCTCCCGCGCCGAGCGAGGCGAGGAGCTGCAACCAGGCCTCGCCGCCCACCAAGAGGGAGCGCGTGAGCAGCACGGCGCACACCATGATCGCGCTTGCCGCGAGCGGCCGGGCTACGTCGGCGACCAATCTCGCTGCCGAGATGCGGAGTTCCGAGGCGAGCACGGCGATGTAGAAGGGCGAGATGATCGCCGCACCGATTGTGACACCCGCGGCAGCGCCTTCGAGGCTTGAGTGCGCTCCGGCGAGCGCCCCGGCGAAGATCGACACTCCGCACGCGAGCGAAAGGCGGAACTGCCGATCGGCCCGTCCCAGTCCCATCAGAACTGCGCTCGCAACGCTGTAAAAGCCGACGAAGATTCCTCCTGGGGCCAGGATTGCGAGGGTTTCGGCTGCGCCCTGCCACCGCGGCCCCAGAAACAGGCGGACTACGAGATCAGCGACTACACCGAGACCGCAGAATATCGGTGCAAGAACTGAGACAACCATGCGCAGTGCACGCGCCGAGGTCTTGCCGGCCTCGGCGCCGCTAAGGCGCGAGACCGCGGCGAAGGTCGCCAAATAGAACGGGCCCGAAAAGACGAGATCGGGAATCCTGATGAGCTGCGTCGCCATCGAAAAGCGGCCCACGGCCATGACGCCAAGGAGGGCGCCGATCACCAGGGCGGGCGCACTCTTGCCCGTGAAGTCGGCTACGTTGGCGCCGACGTTATTGAGGCCGAACGAAAGCAGTCCCTTGGCCAACGCCAGATCGCAGGTCAGCCGCGGCCTGAATCGCGATGCGCCGAGCACCCAGGTCGCTTTCGCGAGCCAAAGCGTCAGTTGCTGGACCACCAGGCTCCAAGGACCCCAGCCATGCAGCGCCGCCAGGATCGCCGCGCCCGACGAAAGACTGACCGAGATCAGGTCGCCGATCGCGAACAGCGCGAAGTGGCGCGCCCGGGAGATGCGGGCGTTCGCGACCGACAGACAACTGCTGAGCACCAGGATCGGGCAGAGCGCCAGCATGAGTGGCGCTACGCGAGGCTCGTGGAACAGCCAAGACGCTGGCGCAGCGAGCAACGAGACGCAGACGGCGATACCCAGGCCGATCATGACGCAGAGCCAGAACACCGTCGATTCCAGCGCAGGGCTGGGATCGGCGCGGCGCACCAGCGCCGCTCCCATGCCGGCGTCGGAGAGCAGGTTGGCGAAAAGGATGAACGGCATCGCCAACGACACCAGGCCATAATCTTCTGGCCCGAGGAGTCGGGCGATAACGGGTAGCACGAGCATCTGTAGCGCCAAGCGTCCGGAGCTCACGGCGCTGAGGGCGATAGTGCCGAAGAAGGCGCGCCGGCCGAGCGCGCGCGGATCGGAGGGCGCCTCGCAGACGCCCTGCCCCCTGAACAGGTCCCTGAACACTTGCCGGCTACCCGTTTCTACGCCGCACTCGTCTTGGCGTCTCGTTCACGTGAACCTGTAGGCGCGAATGTAAGCTATGGAGAATTTGGCGGGGAAGACGGTCGACTGGTCAGGGGGGCCGGGCCACTTCCCGCCGACCGCCAGATTGGCGATCAGGTACATCGGCTCGTGCATGTCCGCCGGGGTCGGGTGGCGCGCGACCTCCACCCCATCGACGTACCAGACCATCCATCGCCGGCCCCAGCTCAGCGCGAAGGTGTGGAAGCCGTCGCCGGAGAGCCTCGCCTTGGTGGTATGCGACGGCTCGGTCTTGCTGTGGGTGGAGCAGTAGATGGTGAGGGGATCGCCGATGCTCTCCATGATGTCGATCTCCGGAGGCCAGGACATGTCGGCCGGCAGCAGCCAGATCGCCGGCCAGAGGCCCTTGCCGCGGGGCAGCCTGGCCCTGGCCTCGAAGTATCCATAGGTCTGCGCGAACGAGGGCTGGCTGGAGATCAGGCCCGACAGGTAGCGCCGGCCCTCGAGCTTGGGGAGCAGCGCCGGCGGCGCCGGGCGCGCGGTGATGTCGAGCACGCCGCCGGCGACGGAGAATGGGTCGAGGTCCGGTGCGCCGAGCTTGGCGCCATATCGGGGGTCGACGTAGACCTCGAGTTCGCCGTTGCCGGCCAGGGTTCTCTTGTCGAGCCCCGGATCGGGGGTGTCGCCGAATGCCGTGCGCCAGACATGGTCGAGGCGCGGGTCGGCGCTGAAGCGGCGGAAATCCGTGCTGAAGGTGAGCGCGATCGGCCGGCCGTCCGGCGCCCTGGCGAGCGGAGCAGAGGCGGCGCGGAGCGGGTGGGCCGAGGGGCCCGCGAGCGTGGGCGCAGCGAGCGCCAGCAGCCCCGCCAGCCAGACGAGCGCTGCGAGGCGGCCGGCGGCGAGGCGCTGGGCTGGCATGGACGCGGGCCAGCCCTACCGGCCGCCGGCGGGCAGGTAGTATTCCTTGAAGTAGCTGAAATAATCGCTGCTGTCGCAATAGCCGTATCGCGCCTGCTGTTTCGCGTTCACCTGGGTCAGGATGACCCCCGCGACATCGGCGCCCAGTTCGTGCAGCACGTCGAGCCCCGATTGGGCCGCCCGCGTCGGCGTGCGGTTCCACTGGATGACGTAGAGGACGCGGTCCGCCTTGGCCGCCAGAACCCGCGCGTCCGCCAGGCCAAGCACCGGCGGCAGCTCCAGAATGATGTGATCGAAATGCGGCCCCAGGTCGTGGAACAGCCGGTCGACGCGGCGGTCGGAAAACAGGTCGTGCGGGGCCTGATCGGCGCTGGTGGTGGGCAGAACCCAGGCGCCGGAGGGGTTGTCGCGCACCAGCGCCTCTTCCAATTTCGCCTTGCCGCAGATCACTTCCACCAGTCCGGCCGATCCGTGCCCGATGATCTTCGAAAGCCCCCGCCGGCGCAGATCGCAGTCGATGATCAGCACTCTCGAGCCGGCGAGGGCGAGCGAGCGCGCCAGCGACAGGGCGGTGATGGTCTTGCCTTCGCGCGGCAGCGAGGAGGTGATGCCGAGGAGCTTGGCCTCGGGGCGGGGGCTGCGGAAGGTGAGGAACGCCTGCAGATTGCGGAAGCTCTCGGCGAACCCCGAATACCGGTTGGTCAGGAGTTCGTCGGCCACCAGCTGATCGCGGCGGCGGCCCGGGCCCGGCTTCACCTGGACCAGGGGGACGACGCCTGCGAAGGGGACGCCCAGCCACTCCTCCACGTCGGTGCGGCTGCGCAGCCGCCGATCCCAAAGTTCGGTGATGAAGATCGTGCAGGCGCTCGCCATCAGGCCGAGCAGCACCGCCAGAGCGGCCCCCAGGCGCATGTTCGGCGAGGCCGGCTTCAGCGGCAGTCCGGCCTGAGAGTCGATCAGCGCGTCGGGCTGCTGCAGCGAGCCCTCGGCGGCGACGTCCTTGGCGCGGTCCAGATAGGCCTGATAGACCTGCTTGGCGGCGTCGGCGCGCTGCTGCAGCGCCACCAGGCCGACCTCGGCCTGACCGTTGGCGACGAGGCCGCCCTGGGCGGCGCCGAGGCTGGCGAGGAGCGAGTTTTCCCTCTGCGTGGCGGCCTGGGACTCGGCGCGGACGCTCGAGAGGATGCGGTTCAGTTCGGCCTGGATGGCGGCGCGGATGTCGTTCAGCTGCGCCTGGGCGCGCTGCACCTGCGGATAGGCCGGCTTGAACTGGGTGGTGAGCTGGGCCAGCTTTTCGCTGGCGTCCGCCTCGTTCTGGCGCAGACGCATGATCGTCTCGGAGTTGACCGCGGCGCTGACGTCGGCGCCGCCGCTGCCTTGGCGCACCTGCTGCATGGCCGCATCCAGCCGCGCCTGCTGTCCGGCCGCGTCGGCCTTGGCCTGGGCGATCTGCTGGTTGAGGGTGGTGACCTCCTGTTCGGCCATGGTGGCGCCCTCGGCGCTGAACAGGCCATGGTCGAGCTTGTATTGGGCGACCTGAGCCGCGGTCGATTCCGCGGCCTCGCGCAGGGGCGCCACCTGGGAATTGAGCTCCCGGTTGGCCTTGGACACCTCGGCGATCTTCTGATCGAGCTGCTGGCGCAGGTAGCTGTCCATGTAGGTGTTGGCCAGCAGCTCGGCCTTGGCGGGCGAGCGCGATGCAAAGCCGACCTCGACGACGTAGGTCAGGCCGTCGCGCTTGACGCGCAGATCCCGCAGGACGTTCTGCGTGACCGCCGCGAGCACGCGGCGCGACGGGGTCGCCCCGGCTGGCGTCGCGGCCAGCCCCGAGCTGAATTCTGGGTCGTCGTAGAGTTTCAGGCGCTCCACCACCCGCTGGGCCAGCGCCGGCGACTTCAGCACCTCGACCTGGGTGTCGATCGCGCTGGTGTCCGGCGGCAGCCCGGACTGCGGCGGTTCCGAGGAGCTGGCCAGATTGACCCGGGATGGCTCTATGACCAGGCTGCCGGTGGCGACGTAGGTGCGCGGCATGGTCAAGAGAATGACCATGATCACGGCGACGACGGCCGCGCCCACCGCCAGCGCCGGCCACAGCCTCTGCATCACCACGCCGAGAATCTCCCTGGGACGGGATCGCTCGGCCATGGGGGTGCGCTGAAGCGGCCCCATCCCCGACGGCAATTGCGGCGTGGTCGCGATAAGACTGCTCATGCGAATCTCGAAGCTGCTGGGGCGCCGCGAACGCGGCCGGTGGCGTCGACGGATGATTGGTCGATGATGCGGAAGTCAGGGCAGGGTGGGCAGACCCGAGAGTGAGACGTCGCGCGCAACTCTATTGCTCTCGGCTGGAGGCCCACTCGCCCGCCCGAGAACAGCGTCTGCGCTCCTTGGTTCCCGAAGTTCGCCAACGGCCTCGACCTAGGGCCTCAGCCAGCCGAGGGCGCCGATCATGGGGGAAAGGCCCTCGAGGGTGCGCATGAACGCCTTGCCGCTCGAACTCGGCACGACGATGATGTCGCTGGCCTGGATCGGTGGATCGGCCGCGCGGCCCTCGCGGATGGCGGCGAGATTGTAGGTGGTCCTGCTCAGCACGCCGTTGGAGCGCCGGATCAGGAACACCTGGTTCTTGGCCGACTTGGGATCGGCCCCCTTCGCCAGGGCGACCGCCTGCAGCAGGGTTGTAGGGCCGGCCAGGGGGTAGACGCCCGGATCGATGACGGCCCCGTCGACCGTCACCTTCTGGCTGACGGCGTCCTTCACCGTCACCGTGACCTGCGGGTCCTTCAGATAGGTCGCTTCCAGTCGCCGGGCGAGCCTGCCGGAAAGCTGAGCGGGGGTGAGTCCGCCCGCCATCACCTGGCCGATGAGCGGCAGCAGTATCTTGCCGTCGGAGTCCACCTGGACCGTCCGCGTCAGGTCGGACACGTCGAAGACGTTGACGTCCAGGGTGTCGCCGGGGCCGATCCGGTACTCGGGCGCGGGAACGGCGGCGGCGCTGTCGGACGCCTCGCCGCGGGCGGCGGGGGCCACGGGCTTGGCCGCCGCCGATGCGGTCAAGGCGCAGATGGCGACGGCGGCGAGGAAGAGCCGCGTCCGATCTGATGCTGGTGTCACGTTCGCCTCCCGCGAGTCTGACCATCCGATGCGGTTCCGGCGAGACTGAGCCGATCCGCCGTGCGCACGCTTCGTCAAACTCGGCCGGGCCGCCGGTGTTCCGCTCCAGGCCTGGGGGGGCAGGAGGAACCGGGCTGCTCCGGCGAAGTTACGTGCGCGGGTCGGTTCGAGATTTGCGTCGAGGTCGAGCTTTGTCCACCGCATCACTCCCGCGCGGGCGCCTGGCCGATCCAGGGGTTCCGGTCGCCATCCGGACATCCCGCGGGGTCGAGGCTGCGGCGGCGTTCGCAATATTCCTGCCCTTGATGTTCGTCGGCCAGATAACCTCGGCCGCGCCGGCGCTCTCCTTTGGATTCACGCTGATCTACGTCTGGATTCGCCGGCGCGAGTTGGCCGGCGTCCTCAGGCAAAACTGGCTGCTGTTGCTGATTCCCGCCTATGCCCTGGTCTCGGTAATCTGGTCGGGCTATCCGGGCATCACGGCAAAGCATTCGTTCGAGCTGATGCTGACCATCCTGGGCGGCCTCATGCTGTCGGCTAGCCGCCATCCGGCGTCGGTGCTGACGGGCGCCGCGGCCGCCTTCGCCCTGTTCCTGGGCGTCTCGTTCGCCTACGGCCACTCGGTAGGGGTTGGGACCATGGGCCTGTCCGACCAGGAGCTGCGCGCCTTCTCCGGCCTCAACGCGGGCAAGAACCTGCTCGCCATGACGGCCGCGATGGGCCTGCTGAGCGCACTCTTCGTGTTTTGCCGCTCGGTGCGCCGGCTGTGGCTCATAAGTGCGGCCGTCTCTGGCGCCGCTTTGGCGATGGAGGCCTATCTGGTCGTCGCCGCCCGCTCCGCCGGGGCGAGCATTGCCGTCGTCCTGGCCGTGGCCGCCTTCGCCGTGATGTCCGCGCTGGGAGCGCTGGGACCGCGCGCCCGCGCCTTCGTCACCGCGCTCCTCGTCGCCTGCCTGGCGGCCGCCGGGCTCGTCGCCGAGGCCTTCGCGCACGCCATTACCTCGGACGCGCTGCAGATCTTCCACAAGGATCCCACCCTCACCGGCAGGGCCTACCTCTGGTATCGTTCGCGCGACATCATCGCCCAGCATCCCTGGCTCGGACGCGGCTTCGAAGCCTTCTGGGTCCACGGCAACATGGACGCCGAGGGCCTGTGGCAGTACGCCGGCATCACGAACCGTGGCGGCTTCAATTTCCACAACACCCTCATCGAACTCATGGTGACCTTCGGTTGGGTGGGGACGTGCTTCATCACCGCGGTGTTCCTCGTCGCCTGCGCGGCGTTGCTGCGGCGGTGTATCCGCGAGCCGTCGCTGGTCAGCGGCGCCTACATTGCCTTCGCCGTCTTCCAGATATCGAGAATGCCCTTCGAGAGCCTGACGCCGAGCCCGGTAGACCTCGGCACCCTGCTGATCTTCATCGTCCTCGGCTACGGCTTCGCCCAGGGCGAGCCGAGGCGCATGAGCGTCGCTTCAGCTGGCTCGGGCGCTGCCTTGGCGCTCCGCTTCCGGCGCCCGGCGCTGGCGCACCGGCCCCGTCTGCAAGGCTGAGATAGTTTACGCAGGAGGGTCGGAAGTCGGGGCGTTGCGGCCCTGCCGCGGGGCCGCCTTCGGCTTTGGCTCGATGATCAGCTTCCAGGCCTTGTCGCCGCGCAGCCATGTCCGCGCGGCCTTCTGAACGTCGGCGGCGGAGACGCGCTCCAGGCCCGCCTCGGCCGAGCGCAGGATGTCCAGCCGGCGCGGATCGGCCTGGGCGCCCGAGAGACCTGCGAGCCAGTACGCGTTGGTCGCCGTGGCCTTTTCGAGTTCATCGATCTTGGGTTTCTTCGCGCGTTCGAGTTCGTCCCTGCTGACCGGCGCCGCCTTCAGACTGGCGGCGATGTCGTCGATGTCGCTGAAGAACCCGCCCAGCTCGCCAGGCGGTTCCTCCACCTGCGCGCTGATGAAGCCCCAGTGCGGCCAGACGGTGCTGGCGCTGTAGAGCGCCCTGGGCGAGTAGGTGACGCCCTCCGCCAGCCGCAGCTTGTCGATCATGCGCAGCTCGAGCACCTCGCCCAGGATGGCGTCGATCCGCGCCCCCTGTGGATCGGCGAAGTAACCGGTGGTCGGCCAGGCGATGTAGCCGATCGCCTGGTCGGGACGGCCGTCGTCGGTCTCGACGAGCGGCGTCGGCGTCGGCGCCGGGAACGCGGGCGGGTGCGCCGGCGGCCGAGGAGCAGCCGGGGCTGGCCGCATCGGCAGCGCGCCGAAGGTTTCGGCCACCGCTTCGATGGCCTTGTCGACGGTGATGTCGCCGACGACGATCACCTCGATGGGCCCAGACGCCAGGGCCGGCGCCAGCTCCGATTCCAGATCTGCGGGAGTCTCCGCGCTGATGTCCGCGGCGGTGGGAAACGTCCAGCGGCGGTCGCCGGCGTGCATCAGTCCCGCGAGGTCGCGGTTGAGCACGCCGGAGTCGGTCGCCTGGAATTGTGATTCCAGCGTCTCGCCATAGGTTTTCATCCGATCGAAGGCGGCGGGTCGCCAGCCCGGATGGGCCACATAGGCCGCCAGCACCTGCATCTGCGCGCCGATGTCGCTGGAGCGGGTGTCGCCGGTGAGCGCGAAGGCGTCGTCCTCCGCGCCGAACCCCACGGCGTATTCCTTGCCGGCCAGCGCCCGCTCGGCGTCGTTGGCGCTGATTTTCGCAAAGCCGCCCTCGGCGAACGCGCCGCCGGCCCAGGTCAGGGCCTGATGGTCCGGCGAGAGGCCCTCGAGGCCGTCGCCGAAGCGCACCTTCACGAGCACCTGGTCCTGGCGGAACTTGGTGGGCTTGATGGTCAGACGCACGCCGTTCTGGAAGCGGATGAACACGGTATCCAGATCGAGGATGTCCTTGCGCTCGGCGATCTTCCCGGGCGTGCCGAAGTCGGTGTAGGGCCAGTCCACCTGGCGCGGCTTCGCCGGCGGCGTGACCGGCTGGGCCTTGGCCTCGTCGAAGGCGATGCGCAGCGCCTTCTCGCCTCCGTCCACCGCCTGTCCGGACGAGAGGAAGATCAGCGGGCCCGAGCCCTGGAAGACGCGCTTCAGCGCCGCCGATACGGTCTCCGGCGCGAGATTCTTCGTCACGGTTTCGAAGAGGGCCAGATCGTCGGCGGGACTGGTCTGGACGGTCTCCTCGCCCAAGGTCCCGGCGATGGCGTCGGCGAGCTGGGTGGTCGGGCGGGTCGCTGCGCCGGCCGCGGCGAGCTTCAGCGCCGCCTCCTGCTCGGTGATCTCGCGCGCCAGCTCGTCGGGCCGCACTCCGTACTTGACGGCCCGGCGCACCTCGGTCTCGGCCGCCGCGAGCGCCGCCTTCCAGTGGTCCGGCTGCGCGTCCGCCAGAAGGCCGGTGACCTCCTCGGTGCGCAACTCGTCGCCGCGGAAGGCCGCGGCCGCGATGAAGGGCGGGTTGTCCGCCCGCGCCAGGGTCGCCAGGCGCCGGTTCAGCACCGCCAGTCCCAGCCGCTCGATCCACTCGCGCTTGCGTTTGGCGAAGGTGTCGGCGGAAAGGTCGGGCGCCGTCACCCAGGCGAGTTCGACGCTGGTGGGCGCGCCCGGCTCGACATCCACGTCGTAGGCGGCGCCGCGCCGCTCCACCCGGCCGAGGTCCGGATCGGATCCCGCCGGCCCGACGCCGCGCCAGTCGGAGAATCGCGCCTTGATCTTCGCCTCCATCGCCTTGGGGTCGAAGTCGCCGACCGCGATCAGGGTCGCGCGCTCGGGCCGATAGTAGCTGGCGTAGAACTCGGCGATCTTGTCTCGGTTGGCGTTCTGGATCACCGAGGTGAGACCGATGGGAAAGCGTTTCGGCGGCAGCTGGCCGGCCATCAGGAAGCCGATGCGGGCCTTGGTCACGCGATAGGAGGGGGTGTCGCGCATGCGTTGTTCGGAGAGGATCACGCCGCGCTCCTCGTCCATCGCCTTCTGGGCCAGGGTGAGGTTGCCGGCGGTCTCGCGCAGCAGCATCAGGCCGGTATCGAGGGTGTCCTCGTCGGTCTTGGGCAGGTCGAGCTTGTAGATCGTGTTGTCGAAATCGGTCTGGGCGTTGGTGTCGGGGCCGAAGGCAAGTCCGTGCCGCTGCAGGATTTCCACCATTTCGCCGCGGTTCGGCACGGCTTTCGAACCATTGAACGCCATGTGCTCCAGGAAGTGAGCCAGACCCTGCTGGTCGTCTCGCTCCATCAGCGAGCCGGCGCCGATGTAGAGGCGCAGCGAGGCCTGCCCCGGCGGCGTGGCGTTCCTCATGATGGCGTAGCGCATGCCGTTGGGCAGCGCGCCGAAGAGGATGTCTGGATCGGCCTTCAGATCGGACTGGGCCTGCGGCCACGCGCCGAGGGCGAGTTTCGGCGCCGGCGCCGAGTGGCCGCGCGCCTGGTCGGACGGCCGCGGCGTCAGCTTCGGCAGTCCGAAAGCCAGCGCAGGGGTCGCAAGCGCGGCGATCGTCAGCGCGGCCAGGGCCGCGCACGCAAGTCTGGTCATTCAGCCTCTCGAAGGCTTCGCCGCCCCGTATGGCGACGGAACATGCACGGCGGCGGCGCCCGCATCAAGGCGGCCCCGGCTCGAGCTCTGCAAGGTCGTCGCGCTCCATGAACCGACACTGGGTCTTCGGCTGCGGCAGGGAGACGCCGCGCACCTGCACCGATGCGCTTGGCCGCGGCGTTTCATCTCTGACCAGGAGGAAGGTGTCGGCCGGGCCGCGCCGAGCCCGGGGGGCTGGGGGGGCTGTTCAGGTTCCGGGACCAGCGTTGATCGCCCGACCGACGCTGGCCTTCTCGCAGGCGCTTGCGGCGTGGAAAGGACCGGACTTGGGCGCTTTGGCGCCGAGCCGCTGTGCTCCCGGCGCTACAGGGCCGGCCAGATCGTCATCCTCGCCACCTGGGGCTCTTGCTCTTGGCGCCGGCTTGAACGAAAAAAGCCGCGAACCAGTGCTTGGCGGCCGCGCGACCTGGCCGTTGGGGAGAGGGGAAGGCCCGCGCACGGCCTCGCGGAGGTGATGAGCCTCCGTCGCGGAACGCCTTCATAAGAGCGCCGGCGAGGGCGGTCCCGGACGGGGTCGCCCTTTTTGCCGTCCGGCCGCGGCGCCCGGAACTCAGTTGCTCGGCGTCGAGACGTAGAAGCTGCCGGTGTTGCCGACGGCGGTGGCGGTGGAGCGCACCGAGCGGGCGCCGCTGGCGAGGTTGAGCTGGGCCGTGGCGCTGACGCCGCCGAGATTGGTCTGGCTGTTCTGAACCGACATCACGCCGCCGCAGGCCGAGCAGGCGAAGCCGGTGGCCGCGTTGCCGGTGGCCGTCGAGGAGACCGACGCGTCGAAGCCGACGTTGCCGGCGGACGAGAAGCTGGCGCTGGACTCGACCCCGCCGGTCCCGTTCAGCTGGACGTTGGTCAGCGTGGTGCTCGGGCCGGCGTTGGCGGCCATCATCGAGTTGCCGACGCCATAGGCGCTGACGGTGGCGCCGCCGAACAGGAACGAGGTTTCCAGCGCCTGGGCGTTGACGAACGACTGGTTGTTCTGCGTGGCGCTGACGTCGAGCGGACCTTGGGTGTTGGAGGCGCTGAGATTGTTGCCTGTGGCCGTCGCGCCGGTGGTGGTCACCTCGCTGTTGCCCAGGTTGACGAACATCGCGCCCTGGGTGACCTGGCCGGTGTTGGTCTGGCTGGCGGCGAGGGTCTGGCTCGATTGACCGGCCGAGGTGCTGTTCAGGGAGTTGCCGGCGCCCACCGCCGAGAACGAGCCCTGGTCGGAGACGTTCCCCAGCACCGCTCCGCCATTGGCGGTGACGCTCGCCGAGTTCGTCTGAGTGACCGAGGCGTCGATGCTCGAGTCGGTCGAGCCGAGATCCTGGCCATTGGCGATCGCCTGCACCGCTTCCTGGGTGTCGGTGGTCTCGGCGTTGGCGCCGTTGACCTGAGCTTCGGCGTCCACGCTCGGCGAAGTGTCGGACTGGACGAAATTGCCGGTGAGCGCTCCGCCGCCCGAGATGGTGGAATCCACCGAGTTGCCGGTGGCGTCCACGGTCAGGCCCAGCGTAGCGACCGATCCGCCGTCGGCGATGGTGACGCCGGTCTGGCCCGTCGAGCTGTCGCCGGTGACCGCCTGGACCGAACCCGCGTCGCTCTGGTTCGACTGCACGTCGAGACCGCCATTGACCACCGAGCCAAGGAAGCTGTTGCCGGTCGCGGTGGTCGTGGCGGTCACGTCGCTCGTCGCGGTGACGACGTTCAGCGTCTGGGAGGCATCGACATCGACGCCCTGGGTCTGATTGTTGGTGACCGTGCTCTGGCTAGTAGCGGTCGCGAACCATAGCACGGATATCGGGATCGCGGCGATCGTTCCAACGATTCGGGTCCTCGCGTGTCGCGGCATTGTTGGTTCTCACATTGTTGTAGGCGGGCACGTAGGCCCCGGTGAGGCCCGTGGTGACGCCGTCGCCGAGCGGGTCCGTGTGCATGCAGGCCTGCGGCCCCGGCATGCCGTAGAGGTTGGCCACCATCTCCACCGTGGCGCGCTCGATGAGGGCGCGCACGCCAAGCTGCAACGGCTCGAGCGCGCCTTCGCCGCCGGAGATGTCGAAGGCGTTGTTGTTCCAGATCTTGAAGAGGCCGATCCCGACCTGATGGGCGACGATCTGCTTCTGGTAGGAGATCACGTCGACCACCTCCAGGGTGCGGGTGTTGATGAGTCTCAGGTCGAGCCCGATGTTCATGACGAAGGTGGACCCGCCGACCTGACCCTTCAGATCGTTGGTGTTGAGACCGCCGCCATCGAAGTTCGCGCCGTTCGAGCGGATGTTGAAATTCAGCTCGGTGATGCCGCCGGCGACATAGAAGTCCGAGCCCGGCACCTGGCCGGCGAGGATGCGGCGATAGTCGGCGGGCCGTTCTCCTCCGGGCACGGGATGATCGGAGATCAGCTTGTTGTTGGCATACTTGAGTTCCAGCTCGGAAACCGAGGTGTCGTAGCGCTCGACGAGCGGCATGCCCGCCTTGGCGAAGGCGGTCATGGCCATCAGAGAGGCGCCCTGGGTGAGCTTGCGCCCGGAGCCGTCCGACTCCCACTTGCCGGTGTAGTCGCCGATGCGGCCGATGGCGATGCGCGGCGCGTTGATGTTGTGCGCCCGCGCCCATTCAGCCTCGCACACCAGCGCCGCCGAATAGGGGGTCGGATTGGCCGTGACCGGCGCATTGCCGGTGGGGATGGCGTATTGGCCCGACGGTCCAGCCACCGGGCTGGCGCACGCCGTGAGCGCCAGCGTCGCCGCCGTGGAGAAGGCGGCCACGCGCTTGCCGGCCCTGATGGTGCTATTGAGCATTGTTGACGCCCCCGCTCAGCGACGAGCTCGCGCTGACGGCGCCGCTGTTGGTTTGCTTGGAGTTGACGATCACTGTGTTGTTGCTGCCCTGGGTGACCACCACGAGATTGTTGCCGATGGCGGTCGAGCCGCCGCCGGCGCCGACCCCGGCGACCTGGTCGAAGACCCCCGATGCGCCGGCGCTGGCAAAGACGCTGTGGTCCGCCCCCGCCTGGATCACCCCGTCGACGACGACCAGATTGCCGTTGGCGTCCCTCAAGGTCGGGTTCACCGGCTGGTTCTCCTGACCGGCGGCGCGGCCGAAGCCGGCGTTGTAGCCGGCGGAATTGGCGTTCATGGTCTGGGCGGAGGCGCCGCTGGCGACGATCAGCCCGGCAAGCGCGACGAGCGCCGCGAAACGACGCTTGCCAATCAGGATGGGGACGGCCATGCGCTAATCCGCTCCGCGACGAGACGACACGGCGCGGCCCCAGCAACCGCCGTGCCAACCAAGGGGCGGCGCTTACTTAAGGGGGAAGCTCTCCCCAATTGGTTAAGGGCTGCGCGCTTTGCGCCGCTTCAGCGCAACCTGCGTCGAAGGCTTGGGGATCAGGCGTGGACGAACGACAGATCGACGGACCCTGGCGGCCAGGGGAGGCGCGCGAGCCCATCATCCGCGCACCCTGGACCATCGTCGTGCTGTGCATCGGCCTGGTGGCGCTCTACGCCGTGCAGAGCCTGACGCACCTGGATGTGGCTCGCAGCCCACTGGCGCTCTCGGCCACCGGCCTGGAAGCCGGTCGGTGGCTGCCGCTGATCACCTCGCTATTCCTGCACGGGAGCTGGCCGCACGTGCTGATAAACGCCGTCGCGGCGCTCGCCTATGGTCCGCCGGTGGCGCGACTGCTGGGGACCGATGTGCGCGGCGCCCTGGTGTTTTCGGCCTTCTATCTCGTCTGCGGCGTGGCCGGCGGCCTCGGCTACGTCGCGCTGAACCCGCACGATCCGACGCCGCTGGTGGGGGCCTCGGGCGCGATCTCCGGGTTGCTGGGCGCGGCGTCGCGGCTGCTCGAAGGGCGCGGACGGATCGGCCCAATGTTCGGCTCGACCGTGATCGGCATGGCGATCGCCTGGACCATCATCAATGTCGTCCTCGGCGTCTCCGGGCTGACGCCGGGGGCAGGGGACATGAAGGTGGCCTGGCAGGCGCACGTGGTCGGCTATGCGGCGGGGGTGCTCCTCATTGGCGTCTTCGCGCGCCTCGCCGGCGCGACGCAGGCGGCGTTCACGCATTAGCGCGTTGATCTGCCGGCCAATCGGCGCGATTCTCCCGTCCAATGGGAACGAGGGAGGAAATGCAGCCATGCTTGTATCCCAGATATTGAAGCAGAAGGGCGATGCGGTGTTCACCGCCGCGCCCACCGACAGCGTGGCCGCGGCCGCCGCCCTGCTCCAGGCGCGACGGGTGGGCGCGATGGTCGTCCTGGATCAGGACCAGGAAGTCGTCGGCATCGTCTCGGAACGGGACATCGTGCGGGTGGTGGCCGAATGGGGCGCTCGTGGCCTCGAGTCTCCGGTGGCCGATTGCATGACCTGCGACGTCATCTTCGCCGAGCCGCAGGAGAGCGTCGATTCGCTGCTCGGCCGGATGACCGACCGGCGCATCCGGCATCTGCCGGTGTGCAGCGCGGGCCGTCTCGTGGGCATCGTCTCCATCGGCGACCTAGTGAAGAGCAAGATCGCCGAGACCGTCGCCGAGGCCGAGGGCCTGAAAGCCTATATCTCCGCCTGAGCGGCGGCGCTCACGGCCCGGGCAGGGGCGAGACGCCGAAGAGATAGGGATGGGCGGCGAGCAGCGCCCCCCAGACCGCCAGCGCCGCGATGATCCTGGTTGCGCCGATCTCGCGCAGCTTCAGCGTCTGGCGGCGCTGGAGGATCGCGGCGAACGGAACGGCCGAGGTGGCCCTGGCGAAGGCGTCCCACTTCTCGCCCAGGGCGCGGCGGCGCTTGGCGTCGATGCTGGCGGTCCCGAGGATGGCGAGGAGCAGCAGCGAGCCGAACAGCACCAGGCTCGCGAGATCGCCATTGACCATCAGGTGGCCGGCGGCCCAAAGGGCGACGCCGCAAAGGAACGGATGGCGCGTGATGCGCAGCACGCCGCGCACGGCGTCCCGGCGCTCGAGCGCCGCTTCCTGGCGCACGCTGGTCGGGTTCGGCGTCGTCAGTCCCGGCACCACCAGCAGGAAGGCGGCGAGGCTGACGACGAGCTGAATCCATCTCGTTGCGGGCGTCGCCGCCCAATAGAGCGGATCGGCGCCGCGGTGCGCCGCCGCATAGGCCACGCCCATCCAGGCCAGGGTGGCGATGCTGGCGAGAGAGAAGAGGCCCATGTAAGGGCCCTGACCGATGGCGCCGGCCAGCGCGTCGCGCAGGCGCGTGCCCGAAATCAGCAGATGGATCGCCAGGAACGCCGCCGCCGCGGCGATCAGCATCGTCATCGAGACTCTCCAGCGGGTGCAGACGCAAAGCGACATGGTTCCGGCGGGCGCACGACGTCAAATCGGCAGATCGTCATCTTCCTGCTCGAAGTCCTTCTCGAAGAGATCCGGCACGTCGGCGCGCTGGCGCGGCGGTGGCGGCCTCGCCGCCGCAGGCGCCGGGCGAACGGCCGCCGTTCCGGAGCGCCTCAGCACCGCCTCGATGCGCGACAGCCAGCGATTGGCCTCGGCGATCGCCGCCGCGGCCCGCGTTGGCGCGCCGGGGCGTCCAGCGGGCGCCGGCCAGAGCTGGAGTTCGAAATCGGGATGCTGCGGGTCGTCGAACAGCAGCCGCAGCGACACTTCGCCGATGGCGCCGCCGATGCGGTCGAGGGCGCGCCTCGGTTCGCCGCGCAAGACCCGGGCCGCCACCTCGCCATCGAGCGCCAGCTCGGCGCCCATCAATTCGTCCAGGCCGTAGAGCAGGCACCATCCGCCGCTGTTCCAGGCGACCGCGATGCGTCCAGCGCCGAAGCTGAAGGCCGCGGCGCGGCCGCGGCCGTGGGCCAGCAGGGAAGCGTCCGCCGGGGCGCCCAGGACGTTGCGAAAGGCACGGTCGAGCCGCCGCGGCTCGGCCATGAACCAGGCGCAGGCGCCGACGACGAGGGTCGCTGCGACGCCCGCGATCGCGACGAGGAGCAGCCAGCGCAGAATCTCGCCCATACAGGAAGAGCCTAGCGGGAGTCTGCGCCGGCCGCGAGGACTGGGCGGCGCCTTTCAGGCGTGCCCCGGGTGGCGAATTCAGAGATCCAGTTCCGCCACGACCGGCACGTGGTCGGAGGGCCTGTCGCTTGCGCGGGCGTCACGATGGATCACGACGCCCCCCAGCCGGTCGGCGGCCTGGGGCGAGAGCAGCAGGTGATCGATGCGGATGCCGTGGTTCCTCTGCCAGGCCCCGGCCTGATAATCCCAGAAGGTGTAGCCGCCGGGCGCGCCGCCGGCCTCGACGTAGCAATCGGTCAGCCCCAGCCATTTCAGCGCCCGGAAGGCGGCGCGAGTCTCTGGCCGGAACAGGGCGTCGCCCGCCCAGGCAGGCGGGTCGTCGGCGTCTTCCGGCTCGGGGATGACGTTGTAGTCGCCGGCGAGCGCCAGCGGCTCCTCCAGCGCCAGCAGCTCGCGCGCATGCGCGGCCAGGCGCTGCAGCCACCGCAGCTTGTAGGCGAACTTGTCCGTTCCGACCGGATTGCCGTTGGGCAGGTAGATGGAGGCGACGCGCACCGGCCGAGGACCAGCAATCACCGCCTCCAGGTAGCGCGCATGATCGTCGCCGTCGTCGCCGGGCAGGCCTCGGCGCACGTCCTCGAGCGCCGTCTTGGAAAGGAGGGCGACGCCATTGTAGGCTTTCTGGCCGTGCACGGCGACGTTGTAGCCCAGGCGCTCGAACTCAGCGGCGGGAAACTTCTCGTCGATGCACTTGATCTCCTGCAGGCAGGCGACGTCGGGCGCGGCCTCGCGGAACCAGCCGAGCACGGTTTCGAGCCGGGCGTTGATCGAATTGACGTTCCAGGTGGCGATCCGCACGCGCCGCCCCTCAGATCGAGAAGCTGACGCCGCAGCCGCAGCTGGATTTGGCGTTGGGATTCCTCACCCGGAATTCGGCGGCGGCGAGTTCGTCGGCGAAGTCGATCTGCGAGCCTTTGATCAGGGCCAGCGAGACCACGTCCACCAACGCCGTGGCGCCATCGCGTTCGACCCTCAGGTCGTCGTCCTCGGCGGCGTCCACTAGGTCGAACCGGTATTGGAATCCCGAGCAGCCGCCGCCCTCCACCGCGACGCGCAGCATCAGCGGCCGGCCCTCTTCGGCGGCGATGGCCTTGAGGCGCCGGGCGGCGGCGGGGGTGAGGGTGACGGCGGGTTCGCTCATGGCTTTGGATTCGCTTTGGCCCCTTATATGAGAAGCAGGGGCGGTTCGGCAAAGGCGGGAAGCTTCCATGGTCAGCGAGGCGCCGGTCCGTCCCAGGGCTGCATTCGCCGAGAACCCGCTGGCTTCGAAGGGCAGGCGCCATGCCGAGCCCGAGAGCCGCACCCGTACGCCCTTCGCGCGCGACCGTGACCGCATCATCCACACCTCGGCGTTCCGGCGCCTGAAGGAGAAGAGCCAGGTCTTCGTCGCCCATGAGGGCGACCAGTTCCGCACCCGACTCACCCACTCCCTCGAGGTGGCGCAGATCGCCCGCTCGATCGCGACGGCCATGGGGCTCGACTCGGATCTGGCCGAGACGATCGCGCTGGCGCACGACCTCGGGCATCCGCCCTTTGGCCACGCCGGCGAGGAGGAACTGGAACGCCAGATGGCCGACCACGGTGGCTTCGACCACAATGTGCAGACGTTCCGGGTGGTGACCGAACTCGAGCGCCGCTACCCCCGGTTCATCGGCCTCAATCTCACCTGGGAGACCCTGGAGGGCGTGGTCAAGCACAACGGGCCGGTCGGCGCCTTGCTGGAGCGGCCATCCTGGCGCGCCATCGTCGAGTTCAATGCAGGCTACGACCTGGAGCTGGGCGGCTGGCCTTCGGCCGAAGCGCAGGTGGCGGCGCTGTCGGACGACATCGCCTACAACAACCACGACGTCGACGACGGCCTCGAAGCGGGGCTGTTCCGCCTCGCGGAACTTGAGGACGTACCGCTGATCGGCCCGATCCTTGGCGGAGTGCGCCGCGACTTTCCGGAGTTGGACGAGCGGCTGACGCGGCTCGAGGCGGTGCGGCGGATGATCGGGTCGATGATCGACGGGGTGCTCGCCGAGACCGACCGCCGCGCCCGCGCCGCCAAGGTCGCGAGCCCTGACGATGTTCGCTCCCTTGGCGCGGCGCTGGTCGCCTTCTGCGAGCCGATGAACCAGGAACTTGCCCGCCTGCGCGCCTTCCTCTTCGAGCGCATGTATCGGCACTGGCGCGTCAATCGGACGCGCAGCCAGGCGCGCCGCATTCTTGCCGACATGTTTGGGCTGTTCATGGCCGAGCCTGAGGTCCTGCCGGCCGATTGGGCGGCGCGCATCCACGGCGAGAGCGAGGCGGGACGCGCCCGCATCGTCTGCGACTACATCGCCGGCATGACCGACCGGTTCGCCATCGAGGAGCATCGCAAGCTCTTCCAGCTCGACGTGATCGGCTAGTGTTCCGCTGCGGAGGGGCGCGGCGGGGTTCCCTTGCTGAATCCGAACCCGGCGCCGGGCTGAGGCGATCGGGCAAAATCCCACTAGACTTGCGCATCGGCGTGCGATTCGCCCCGGAGTCCTGAATGAGCGACTACGACCGCGGCCCGGAACGACCCGAGCGGCCGCTGGCCTTCGACCCGCGCCGGCCGGTGCGGGGCGCCGGGCCCGTGCCGCTGACCCTCATCGTCAGCGCGGTGGTGCTGCTCGGGCTGATCGGGGCGGCGGCCTATATCTACCGGGGCGGCATCGGCCGTGCGAAGGCGCCGCCCGTCGAGGTGGGGGCGCCCCTCGGCGACTTCAAATCCCCCGCCCCTCCCGGCGCGGCGGCCAACGACGCTACCGCGGGTCTCGTCATCTATAGGACGGGCGCTCCACCGCCCCAGGCCAGCAACGCCGCGAGCCCCGTCTTCGCGCCGCCCCCCGAGCAACCGCAGCCGCGACCGGTGGAGGCTGCCGGCGCGCCGCCGCCTCCGCCGCCGCCTCCAGCCGTGGCGGTGCATGCAGCCTCGCAGCCCTCCGCGCTCGGCGCGCTCGCCGACGCCGTCGCCAACCGACCGGCGTCTGAGGGCGCCGGGTGGGCGCAGATCGGCGCCTTCTCCTCGCCGGCGCTGGCCAGGAAAGGCTGGACCGCCATCGCCCGCTTCGCGCCCGCCGCCATGGCTGGCAGGGGCGAGAAGGTCGAGCCGGTGAAGAAGGGCGGGGCGACGTTCTACCGGACGTACATCACCGGTTTCGAGTCAGGAGCGGCCGCCCAGCGCTTCTGCGAGCGCCTGAGGGCGGCCTCGAGGCCGTGCCTGGTCAAATGAGCCGCGGCGGTTTGGCGGCCGACCAGACCCGATGAGCCAGGCCCTTCAGCCGGATCTGGATCTCGAGGCCGCCGAGGAGGCAGCGCGGGACGGTGAGGCCCTGATCCTCGACCTGGACGGCTACGAGGGGCCGTTGCATGTCCTGCTGGCCCTGGCGCGAAACCAGAAGGTCGATCTGCTCAAGCTCTCGGTGGCCAAGCTTGCCGACCAGTACCTCGCCTTTCTTAGGGAAGCGAGGCGGCGGCGCTTCTCGCTGGCGGCCGACTACCTCGTCATGGCCTGCTGGCTGGTCTACCTGAAGTCCCGCCTCATGCTTCCGAGATCCGGCAAGAACGCTCCGGAAGAACCCGTCGAGGCCGTGGCGGAGCGCCTCGCCTTCCGCTTGGCCAAGCTCGACGCCATGCGCAAGGCCGCCGAGGCGCTGCTGCAGCGTCCGTTGCTGCGGCGCGACGTCTTCGTCCGCGGCGATCCGGACGCGGCGAGGATCGTCTCCTCCACGCGCGTCGCCGGCGATCTCTACGAACTGATGGCGGTCTATGTGAGCCAGAGGCGGCGGCAGAACGGCCGCCGCTATGCGCCGGCGCGGCCTCGCGCGTACCCGCTGGACGACGCGCGCGAGCGGCTGCGCAGCCTGCTGCCGGAGCTGGCGCGCTGGACCCCGCTCACCGGGCTCGCGCCGCTGGCCACCGTCGCCACCGGCCCGAGCCGGGCCTCCTTCGTCGCCTCGACGCTCTCGGCCAGCCTCGAACTCATCCGCGAGGGCGATCTGGAGGCTCGTCAGCTCGAAGCCTTCGCCGAGGTCTACCTTCGCACCAGGCGGGCGGCGTGAGCGGGACCGCCGAGATCGAGCGCATGATCGAGGCGCTGCTCTTCGCCGCCGCCGAACCGCTGGGGGCTGCCGACCTGGCGCAGCGCCTTCCCGAGGGCGCCGACGTGGACGCCGGGCTCGAGGCGCTGCGCTCGCTTTATGCCGGCCGAGGCGTCACCCTGGCCGAGGTCGCCGGCCGCTGGCGTTTCCAGACCGCGCCGGATCTCGCCTTCCTGATGACGCGCGAGCGCGAGGCGCCGCGTCGGCTGTCCCGGGCCGCGCAGGAGACTCTGGCCATCGTCGCCTATCATCAGCCGGTGACGCGCGCCGAGATCGACCAAATCCGCGGCGTGCAGGCGAGCCGCGGCACGCTCGACGTGCTGCTGGAGATCGGTCTGATCCGACCGCGAGGACGGCGGCGCACCCCCGGACGCCCGGTCGCCTACGCCACCAGCGACGCCTTCCTGGAGCACTTCGGATTGGCCAGCCTCTCGGATCTGCCGGGCGTGGCCGAGATGAAGGCCGCCGGACTGCTCGACCTCGACCTGTCGGCCGACTTCAGCATCCCCGACCCCGGCGCCTCCCGCCCGGACGAGACCGCGGCGGACGACGAACCGACGTCGCCGCAGTTCCACACCGACTATCTGGGCGACGACGTGGTCTGAGGCGCCTTGCTCTCGCCGTTTCGTTGGCGCCACCGTCCGCTCGGCCTTATATAGCCGCCGACGGAACATCCTGCGGCCCGGCGATTTGACGATCGCAGGGCCGGTGACGGTTTGGAGATTTCCACATGGGCTCACTCAGCCCGATCCACTGGCTGATCATCGTCGCCGTGCTGCTGCTGATCTTCGCCCGGCCAGGCAAGCTCTCCGGCTTCATGGGCGACGCGGCCAAGGGCATACGCGCCTTTCGCGACGGCCTGAAGGCCGACGAGCACGACAAGCCGCCGGCCGCGGAGCCGCAGCCGCTTCCCCCGCCCAGTCCCGAGAAGGACCCGATCGTCCGCTGATCTAGCCTCGCCCTCGCAGCATGTTCCCAGAAGGCCGGCTCTTCGACTTCCTCATCGTCGGCGCGATCGCGCTCATCGTGGTCGGACCGAAGGATTTGCCCGTCCTGATGCGCAAGGCCGGCCAGTTCATGGCCCGCGCCCGCGCCATGGCGGCCGAATTCCGGGCCAGTTTCGACGAACTCGCTCGCCAGTCCGAGCTGGACGAACTGCGCCGTGAAGTGGACTCGCTGCGCGCGGCGCGGCCGCTGGATTTCGCCGCCAGCCAGATCGGCGCCGGCGAGGTGTTTTCGGACATCCATCAGGGACTGGCCGACGCCAATCACGAGCTGACCGGCCCTGCCGTCGTCGCGCCGGCGCTGTCGGAGCCGCCGACGCTCGCGCCGGCCGATGAGGCGGTGGTCGCGCCCAAGCGCCTGTCGAGGTCAAAGGCGGCGACGCCTTGAGCGTCATAGACGACGAAGCCGAAATCGAGGCCTCGCGCGCGCCGTTGTTCGATCACCTGGTCGAGCTGCGCCGGCGTCTGATCGTCTGCGCCGCGGCGCTGGTGGTCGGGTTCCTCGCGACGTT
>DATKRO010000073.1:0-2469 GCA_035532115.1 Caulobacteraceae bacterium
TCGGCGGCTTGGGACCAAACAGCGCCGGCGCGAACAGGCCCGCTCCCACCAGCGCCAGCAGCGCCACGCCGATCGCCACGTAGAGCCCGATGCGGGCCGGCCTCACGGCCTCGCTCGCGGCGGCGCTCTCCGAAGCCCTCGGCGGGGCCGGCGCGCGCGGCGCCATCGCCGTGGCGGGCCTCGAGAGGGTGGTCTCGATCTTCTCGGCTGCAGCGCTCGCCGGCGCCGCCGGCGCAGCGCGAGCCGGCGCGAGGGTGGCGGCCTTGGCGGCTGGCGCGGCCGCGACGCCGAAATCTGCGGCGCTCTCCAGCCCAGCTGCGGTCAGCGCCGGCGCCGCGGCGTTCGTCATGCTGGCGGCGTCGCTCGCCGCCTCGGCTTCGGCGAGCTCGGGTCCGAGGGCGAGGCTGATCCGTTCGGAGAGCTGGTTGATCGCCACCTCCCAGTCCGAGAAGAAGTTGATCCACTGGCGGGTGGCGAACTCGTAGGCGAAGGCGTCGTTGGGCGCCACGTCCTCGATGCGCAGCGGCACGACGATGAGCTTGGCCTGACTGGCCAGCGCCAGCTCCTTGGTGATCTCCTCGGAATTGTTGGAGTTGGCGGTGAACACGAGCAGCATCATCCTGGCGGTGCGGATCGCCCGCACGATCGCCACCTGGAAGTTCTCGCCCGGCAGGATGTCGCGGCTGGAGATCCAGCACCTGAAGCCGCGGTTCTCCAGCGCCTTGCACAGGGTGTCGGCGACCTTCAGGTCCTGGGCGGCGAAGCTGATGAAGATACTCGCGCTCATGGCCACGCCCGCCCCGCGCCCCGCAAAAAGGAAGGTTCGGCGGCACTTAAAGGGCAGGCGCCGCAGCGTTGCAAGGCGCAAATCGCCCCGCCGGGCGGCGGCGCCGCACCGCCGCCCCGGCTTGCCCCGGGGCCACCGCGTCGCTAGGTATCGCCCCCGCGCTCGACCCCACGCGTCCCGATGGAGAGGTGGCTGAGCGGTTGAAAGCACCGCACTCGAAATGCGGCGTACTCGCAAGGGTACCGAGGGTTCGAATCCCTCCCTCTCCGCCAACTCAGAACAGAACTGCGAACGCCGGGCGTAGCCGGCTTTGCGCCGGCCGCGGCGGTCAGCGTCTGAAGCAGGTTGTTTTTCGAGCCGATGATGCGGACCTCCTGGTCTGCGACCTCGACGCGCTGCGCGAGCGCGCGGAGATGGTCGCGGCGGTAGCCCCCGCCGTCGATCCTGATCCGCTCGCGTGCCGTCCTCGCGAACCGCTGGACCATCTGGGGCGTGATCGCCTGCTGACCTGACGTCTCCAGCATCGCGGCGGCACGCGCGGCGTCGGCCAGCGCCTGGGCGCGGATCGCCTTGAGGCTCACGACGCGCTCCCTAAGCGCCGGGTCTTCGAGATCGGCGACGCCGGCCTCGATGGCATCGTAGAGTCGCTTCAGGCGTAGGTCGGTCTCGGCGGCGCGCTTGTTCAGCTCCGCGATGTGTTCGCGGCGGCGCTCGGCACGCTCCTGCCGGCGGTCGAGGACAGACGCCAGAATCTCCTTGAGCCGATCCGGCTGCAACAGCCGGCCGGCGATGTGGTCTGCGACGAGGCTGTCGAGCTTGTCCATCGGGATCGACCGGCCGTTGCAGCCGGTCTCGCCCTGCCGTGCCTTGATCGAACAGGTGTTGTAGCGATACCGCCCTCCCTTTCCGGTCCTGAGCGTCATGGCGCCGCCGCAGTCGGCGCAGAAGCAGATGCCGGTAAGGAGGGTCGGACCGCTCACCACGCGCGCCGGCGTGACCTTGGGATTGCGGGCGCGCAGATGCGCCTGCACCGCGTCGAACGTCGCCTGATCGATCAGCGGCGGCACCTCGACGGTGACGATCTCGCTGGCGGGTTTCAGCGCCTTAGAGTCTGACTCATAATGTTTCTGAGGAAGTTCAAACGTTTGCCAGACGCCGGGTCATGAGTTGAACCGAGGCCAGTTGGAGCCACGCGACGGAGCTTTCGAGGCTTGCCTCGAAGTCTTTCGCCAGCCGTCGGTTGCGATTGAGCCAGGCAATGCTGCGCTCGACGACCCATCGGCGCGGGAGCAGCTCAAATCCCTGCGCCGTGTCGGATCGCTTGATGATCTCGAGCGTCCAATCTCCTTTGCCGATGAGTGCGGTCTCGAGCTTTTCGCCGCCGTAGGCGCCATCGGCGAAGACGTGGCGCAGCCAGGGGAAGCTGCGGCGAACCGAGGCCAGGAGGTCTGGGGCGCCGTCACGGTCCTGGATGTCGGCGGTATGGACGATGGCGCCCACCAACAGGCCCGAGGTGTCGGTGAGAATATGTCGCTTGCGACCCTTGATCTTCGTGGTCGGGACATTGCGCCAGGATCGCGCGAAGCCTCCGCGACCGGAACGGCCGATTTCTACGCCAGAGCATCCTTCCCCTTCCCGGTGGCAAAGATCACGCCGCAGTACCGAGTGGCGTCGCACGTTCG